>JBCAZH010000083.1:0-11729 GCA_038533155.1 Pseudomonadota bacterium
TACGACTTTCTGCACGGGACCAATCGCTTCGGTAAGTTGATTCGCTCGAAAGGTTATTTCTGGCTGGCGAGTCGACCGCAGTTTGCGGGCCAATGGAGCCAGGCGGGTGGCATCGCACGATATGGGTTTGCCGGAATGTTTTGGGCGGCCGTTCCGAGGTCAAATTGGCCTGAAGACGAGGAGTACCTCGCGAGCATCGAGAAGATGTGGGAGGAGCCGTTTGGTGACATGCGCCAAGAATTGGTCTTCATCGGCCAAGGCCTCGACGAGCCAGCAATTCGCAAGGCGCTTGACGATTGCCTTTTGAGCGAGGACGACGTGCTGCGAGGCAAAGACTACTGGGCCACGCTTGAAGATCCGTTCCCTGCTTGGAGCATGGAACAATGACGCCTGGCAGCGAGGCGACAGTTGTCAGCGATGATGGACAACGAATTCCCGTCGCTGGCCAAGATCGCACGATTCTTGGCGACATCTATCGAGATGAGGTCAACATAGCAATCTGGCAGCGAGCTGTGCCGGAGGCTGTGACCGACTACCTACAATCTGACTTAGTCGCGCGCAAAGAATTCAAGGTCGCGATGATGCTGTCGCCCGAGAGTGCGCGAGGGTCGTTGTCGGAAGCGATGGGAACTGGCAAGGACAACGCGCTCGTGAGCGACATTGTCGAACTCATCGAGATGTTCTGCTTTCTGTTCGAAATCGAGCGTGCAGGTCTGCGACTGACTACGCTCAGCCGTGCGATGTGTCCGAAATTTCACGTGGATCATTTGCCCTGCCGTTTGGTCACGACCTATCAAGGTGTGGGGTCCGAGTGGATTCCGGAAGCGCGTGTGAATCGCAGTCGATTGATGACAGGCGATGATGGTTCGTATGACACGGCGAAGCCGTACTCGGATGAGCGGGATATCGAGCAGTTGTCGGCTGGCGATGTCGCGATTCTCAAAGGTGCTGGCTGGCTCGGCAACGAGCATGCCGGGATCGTCCATCGATCGCCTGCGGTTTATGCCGGAGACAACCGACTTCTGATGACGTTGGATTTCGCGAACTAGCGCGACCCGTTTCGAGAACAAAGAAAAGCCACCGCGAATAACTTCGCGGTGGCTTTCTTGTTTGCCGTGAAAGCGACTGCTGGCTTAGGGCCAGTTCGGTACACGCCCAGGTGTATGCGGTGCGCCGAGCGCCTCCAATTCGTTCTCCAATGTGGCGAGATCTGAGTTGATGCGCTTCAGATCGGCTAGCACCTTGTTGAACTCGGTCGCTGCGATGTCGTACGACTGCTCGTACATTGCCGGCACGTCTTGGCGGACACTCAGCAATAGTCCGTAAACGGCCCCCGCGCGACGCGACACCGACCATGGCGTTGGTTCGTTACGTGATGCAATGGTTGAGTCGCCGCTCAGGGCCACGACCGCATCGTCGAGGCTCACCTCGATTGCACGGAGTCGTTCAGCGAGTGCCGGACTGGCGGCGGGCGTCAACGGAATCGCGGCTTTGAGATGCTCGATCCGCTGTCCAACCTCTCCAGCGAGTGCAGCCGCACCCGTAACCGCCCGATAAAGATCACCCGCTTTGCGCTGGAACGCCACAACGGCCGCGAGATCCGAGCTTGTATCTTTGCCTTGTGGCAACGACTTCACGCGGAACGTCTGTGCTTCGCCGATCTCTTCGAGCGTGCCGTTACGTTGAACAGCGAGTGTCGCCGAGTAAATGCCCGGTGCAACAAGCGGTCCTTGTGGGTCACTCGCCCAAGGCGCTGTGAAGTCCGAACCGCCGAGGCTAACCGGGTCGACGCTCGGCCAGCGCAGATCCCACGCCGTGCGATGCAGTCCCGCGGAAGTCTTGCCTTCGACATAGCGAACGACTTCTCCGCCCTCATTGCGAACGATCAGCATAACCTTGGGACCGTCCTCGCGATCCTCGGCACGCAGTGCATCCCAAGACGGATAGGGCGTGTCATCGCCGGCCTTCTCCGTTTCGATTTCGGCGGCGCGTCGTGCCGCCGCCGCGGTTTGGATCTCGTCTTCAATGTAGTAGGTGAAGACAGCACCGAACGGCGGGTTCTTCTCGTTGTAGTAGTCCGCGCCACGGAAGCCTTTCTCACCGTAGCCGATCTTGTCACCGACGATGTATGACCAGGCGTCACGAACACCGAACAAGTGCATCGGTTCGACGTCATCCGCTGACGTGCGCAATGCGGTGTAGTCATCCAACACATAAATGCCGCGACCGAAAGTGCCGACCACGAGATCATTCTCGCGACGTTGAATTTCAAGGTCGCGTACGGCGATCGTCGGGAAGTTGGATTTCAACGCGTGCCAAGATTCGCCACGGTCCTGCGAGAAAAACACACCGAATTCCGTTCCGACGAACAACAGGTTCGGGTCGACATGATCTTCCACGATCGTGTGCGCCGAGCCGCGCTCCGGCAGGTTGTTCGAGATCAAAGACCAGCTGCGTCCGCGGTTCTCGGTTTTGAGAACGTAGGGCTTGTAGTCGCCGCGCTTATGGTTGTCGATGGTCGCGTAAGCAACATCTGGATCGTGCATCGATGTTTGCACGTCCTCGATCAAAGACATGTCCGGGACGCCGCGGAACGACGTCGTGCGGCGCCAGGTCTGGCCGCCGTCTTCGGTCACGCTCATGACGCCGTCGTCAGTGCCAACGTAGATCAGGCCTTCTTGCAAAGTGCTTTCGGATAACCCGATAGCCGCGCCGTAGATCGAGGTTGAATCGTTCTTCGCGATGGTATCGATGCTCCACACGCGACCCATAACATCCAACGCGTTGCGATCGATTTGACGAGTGAGATCCGGGCTGACGGCGCGCCAGCTATTGCCGCGGTCATCCGAGCGGAACAACTTTTCCGCCGCGTAGTAGATCCGCTTGCTGTTGTGCGGGCTGACGATCAGCGGAGTGTTCCAGTTCCACTTATAGTTGTTTTCGCCGCTGCCCGGGTGCGGAGCGATAAACACGCGCTCGCCACTCGCTTTGTTGTAACGGGCCAGCCCGCCGTATTGGTATTGCGTGTAGATAATGTCTGGATCTTCTGGGTCAAACTGCGGCTCATAGCCGTCGCCACCAAGAATCAGGTTCCAGTCTGCGTTCGTGATGCCGTGGCGCACCAACGTGCGTGAAGGCCCGCACAGGGAGTTGTTGTCTTGCGTGCCGCCGCAGACGTTGTAGAACGGTACGCCGTAGTCCGGCTGGATTCGATAGAACTGCGCGATCGGCAGGTTGCTGATATGGCGCCAATTCGAGCCGTTGTCGAAACTCTCGTAGATGCCGCCATCACCGCCGATGATCATATGAGTCGGTACTTCGGGATCGATCCACAAGGCGTGGTCATCGACGTGTCGATGTTCGACGCCCAGTCGGCTCCATGATCGGCCGCCGTCCTCGGAGACAAACGTGAAGGTATCCGGTGAGAATACGCGGTCGGCGTCTGTCGGATCGACGACCAATTCGTTGTAGTACTGCGGGCTCGTCGTGGCGTGGTCGGAACGCTTCTCCCAGTTCAAGCCAAAGTCGCTTGAGTGGTAGATGCCGCGTTCTTTGTCGCTGGCTTCGATGATGGCGTAAATCCGGTTCGGTTCGGTCGGGGCGCCCGCCAGGCCGATGCGGCCCATGTTGTCCTTCGGAAGACCGGCTGTGATCTCAGTCCAGGTCTCGCCGCCATCTTCGCTTCTGTGAATCCCGCTGCCGGGCCCACCGTTGATCAGCGTCCACACATGGCGTCGCCGTTGATAGCTGGATGCGACGATGCGGTCGCTGTTCATCGGATCAACGACAAACTCGTTGATGCCAGTATGCTCGTCGACCTCGAGGATTCGTGTCCAGGTCGCACCACCGTCGGTCGTTTTGTACAGGCCGCGGTCACCGCCATCGCTCCATAGCGGCCCTTGCGCCGCCGCGAGCACCGTGTCGGAGTCCTCCGGATCAATCCAGATTTGGCTGACGTGACCTGAGTCTTTCAACCCCATGTTGGTCCAGGTCTTGCCACCGTCGAGCGATTTGTAAATACCGTCACCGTAGCCCACGCTGCGCTGCGCGTTGTTCTCTCCGGAGCCAACCCACACGGTGTTCGGGTTGCTGGGATCAAGCTCAACCACACCGAGAGCATAGGATCCCTGGTTGTCGAACAACGACGTCCAGGTTGTGCCGTTGTTATCGGTTTTGAACAGACCGCCCGAAGCGATGGCTGCGTAGTAGACGTGCTTCTGATCGGGGTGGAACGCGAAATCCGCAATCCGTCCGGATATCAGCCCAGGGCCGATCGGTCGCAATGGTAAGTCTGCCAACGGATGCTTTTCCGGATCGTCGGCCAAAGCTGGAAAAGAAAATACGCACAGAAGTACGGCAACTAGTGCTCGGTGCAGCATAGCAATCTCGCATGTAAAGAAATCCCACCCAGCGAGAGAGTGTAGCGAGAATTGAAGCGCTTTGGTGGTGAAAATTGCTGTCGGTCCAGTAAGTTTTACCGGTTGTCCAGGGCTTCCAGCTTGAAGCAATGCCGTCCTTTGGGGTGCTGCCAGCTCGTCGAATCAACGCCGGCTCGACTCGCTTCGGAAAACACAGCGCACAGACGATATCGTCGAGTATCAATCGCCTCATACTCATAACGCTTGCCGGTAACCGGGTCCCTCAGTATTTCGTTCGAGAGCTCAGTGTCTTCCAGTGACTCTGGTAGCGCTTCTGCGGTGTAGAAATGGCCGCTGATCGAATTTTGAATACGGCGTATATCCGACAGGCGCATTCGATCTTCCTTGTAATTACGCCACTTGCCAGGACCGCCGAGCAAATAGAGCCCTCCGGCAATCGCTGCCAAAACCGCAACAGTCGCGAGAATCGCGATGATCTTTGTGGCCTTCATCGATTCAATGCGTTGTCATCAGATCGCATTGCAGTCAGATAGAACACCAGAATACCGCTTGCGATTCCGGCGACCACCAATGACTTCAGGAAGAACCGGGTCTGTAACTCTCCGCCGAGGAGCCTATAAATCAGACTGATAGAATCACCGACAACGATCGCGACGGCGAGTGCCATTGTCAGATACGTCAGCCATTTGCGTACCAGTGAATTGCGGCGTGTCGGTTCAGCAGCGATCGTCTTTCGAACCCATCGTTCGGCGTAGAAAAAAACCGGGAATGCCACGATCAAAGAGGCAACCGCCCAACGAATTCTAGATTCTCGATACTCTATGATATAGGCACGCTCGGTGGGGTCAGGAAACGCAATTTCGATGAATTGAAAGAGCAGAGCGCCTAGGTTGTATGCCGTGACGTAGAGAGCCGAGAACAGGATCAGATACACGAACGCGTCTTTGGCCGAGAGGTGCGCTTTCGGCTTAGGTACCGGAATCGGGAAGTCGATCTGCGCCCAGTTTTCCAAAGCGCCATTGATTTGATCCGACGACCAGCCAGCATCGCGCAACGCGTTCTCAGTTTCGTCGCGTGTCGCGCCAGCCTTTAGTGCTTGCGCAACGAAATCATCAAGTTTGCTATCGCTCATAGACAGAGCATAGCTAAAACGCCTCGATCGTCAAAAATCAAATGTTCTGATCGCGCGCTCGAATCTCGTCGAACGTCACGATTTGCGTGCACGGATCGCCCAACAGTTGAATCCCAAGCGTCTCAGCGAGCCATGGCAACATTTCATGACACCGCTGACCGACGTCAACCGGGAAGCTTTGGTGACCCATGCCGTCTGGGTCGATCAGCAACCGTGATACCGGCGCCGTTGTGGTCGCGAGTGCTTCGCTTTGATCGACAGGCACCAACAGATCTTGCGCGCTGTGCATCAACAGCGTTGGCGTATCGTAGTTGTCGAGCAGGGGGCGGATACGGGCTTGTTCGAATTCGAATCCCGCCTTGCGCTCTGCTTTGGCAATCGCCTTTTGCATCGTGTATTCGCTAATCGCCCAACGCAGATAGGCGGGCGCGCGATGGCGGAAGTTCGGGATGACCTCCAGTGGGTTCTCAAACGGCTGCATCGCGAGTACGGCGTCGACGTCATTGGAAATTGCCGCCGCACGAATCGCGGTCGCGGCACCGAATGACACGCCGAACACGATCAGTGGTTCCGCAACTTGTTGCTCGCGCAGCGTTTCGATCAGTGTCGCGATGGCCTGCGATTCGCGAAGTCCATAGGTGACGTATTCGCCAGAGGACTCACCGTGACCTGGCAAATCAACCATGTAAACGTCGAAACCCGCATCGGCGAACATCGACGCGTAGCCCGGCATCGATTCCTTCTCCAAACCAAAGCCATGCAGGGAGACAACCGTTCCAGCCGGTGTCACGTAGGGTGCGCGGCTAGTATCTGGATCGAACGTCATCTGAATTTCGGCGCTTTGTACACCGTCGCTGCTCGTCGTGAACTGTGCGGTCAGGCCGATCGTCATCGGTTTCGCCGGCATCTTGAGAAAGGCGAGATCGCCAGTGGTGGTTTCGATGCTTCCTGGTTGCAAACCCATGCGTTCGATCAGCGCCGCGCGCGTGCTGGGCGTCGTTCGCGGCCCGTCCGCGTTCGGCGGTGTGACGATTCGGTTCGCCAAAATGGATGCGCACCCAGACAGTAATCCCAAACCTGAGACAACAAGCAGGCTCGTCATGGCCGCCCAGCGGAGGATTCTCTTTCTTAACATTGGGGTCTCGACGGTTTCCGTGTCGTCAGTGGTCTTAATTGTAGAGGATCCCAGAGTCAGTTTTGTTTCATTAATGTGGGTACGGATGACACGGCAACGGCCCAGACCTGCAGCAGACCGGCGGGTGTGTCATCGAAGGCGCGGTCGGAGGTGAATACCAGCGTTTGTCCGTCTGGCGTGATGCGTGCGGCGAAATCGTCGCTGTCTGAGTTGACGATTGGCCCCAGGTTTTCTGGTTCGGCCCATCTCCCATCGCCGAGTCTCCGGCTGACGAAGAGGTCGGACCGTCCGTTCACGCGCCGCGACAACAGCATCAAGCTGGCATCTGGCGTGACCCAGACATGATCATCGCGTTCGGCTGTGTTGATTGGGGCAGGTAGCGCGGTCGGTTGTTGAAAGCCGCCATCGGGGTTCGCGGTCGCAATGTAGATGTCGCGCTCACCGACGCCATCCTCGCGCTCTGTCCAAAAGTAAAGATCTCCAGATTCGGTGAGCACTGGCGCCGTTTCGTTATTGAAGTAGCGCAACGTGCTCAGTTTTCCGCCACGAATACGATTGACGTCAGGCTCATCGAACGGAACCGGTTTTGCGTCGGAGTCCGAGAGGCTGAGCGAGTACAGGTCGAAGTCTTCATAGACGCCTTGTCCTTGGTGTCGGTCGCGCCGGACTGCCCATGAAAACAACAGCGTCATGCCATCCGGGGAGACACTTGGCCAGTCAACACGGCCGTTCGCCGTTTGCTCAACCACCTCCGGTGCGGACCAACCGGAAGCATCACGGACGATGGTCTTCATACGCTGTGGGCAACGCTCGATGCGCCCGCACTCGGATTGCGTCAGCACAGCGAATTTACCGTCCGGCGAGAAACCAGGACTCAGCGTGATCCTGCCGTCTTGTCCCAAAGCCTCTGGGAACCAACGCTCGGGTTCCGCGGCTAACCGCGAGCTCAGCGCCAGAAGAATCAGAAAAAGTGTCGGTCTCATTTCGCCCACTCCATTGGTATTCGGGGAATCATGCACCTAATGGCGCTACACTTTCGTCTTCGGAATTCAACAGCAATTAGACGCAACGGATTTCCGGTGGTTGTGAAATCGAAACGCGGGAGTGTCGAAATGAAAGCTATGTGGCAAGGAACGATCATTGCGGAGTCAGACGATACGGTGGTAGTCGAAGGCAATCACTATTTCCCGGCAGCCGCACTGGACCCGTCGTTTTTCGAGCGCAGCACAACGACATCGCATTGCCCCTGGAAAGGCGATGCGAGTTACTACACGGTCGTCGTTGACGGTCAACGCAATGAAGATGCGGCTTGGTACTACCCATCGCCAAAGCAAGCGGCTGAGCAGATCCGCGATCGCGTCGCTTTCTGGAAGGGCGTGACGATCAGTTCCTGATATCGCTTTGGCCAGTCAGAACCAGGCTCGCAGCCCGAGCAGGATCTTAAGCTCTGCCGTATCTTCGCCAGCCTGCGATCGCATGTCGCGAGTCTCGCCGAGAGCCGATTGCCATTCGACGCCGAGGTAGGGCGCAAACTCTCGGCGAAAGGCATAGCGCAAGCGAAGGCCGACATCGATATCTGTAAAACCCGATGCCACTTGTCGTGAAGCGATATCGCTACCGGACGCGTTGAGTTCGATCCGTGGCTGAAGAATCCAGCGCTGCGTGATCAACAGCTCGTACTCTGACTCGATTCGTGTCGTTACGTCGCCTTCGTCACTGACGAACAGCGATGCGTCAACTTCAAACCAATAGGGTGCAAGTCCGTTGGCGGCCACGACGAAGTGGGTGAGATTGTCGGGTTCGAAATCCTGACGCAGACCGACTTGCAGGTTCCAAAACGGGGCGACTGCGCGGGAGTATAGTGCTTGAAGCTCCGCCTCATCATCGCCGGACTCGATATGTCCTTCGCTCTTGAACCAGAGCTTGTGGATGTCGCCGCCCCAATTCGCTTGTCCGTTCCAGCTAAAGCGATCATCGTCACCAAACTGGTGTTCAAATTGATTGAACAGAAGAAACCCGAACGATTGACCGCCACTGTTTCGCAACACTTTGTCGCGTGCGTCGCGCATGGCATCCGCCCCGAAAATCTCGTCCGCTTGACTCCATGGCGGCGGCTCCTCGGGCGCCTCGGCATTGGCAACAGTTACCACCGTGGTTGCCCAGAATGCTGCCCAGATGCACATCACTAAGCGCATGAAGTCACGCTTCGTGCTGGTCGTGCTCGTGCGGTACGTGCTCTGGCTTCGGCAGAATACTTACGACTTGCATCATGCCGGCATGCATGTGGTAGAGCAGGTGACAGTGGAAGGCCCAGTCACCAACATGCTCGGCGGTGACGTCAACGGACAACTTTTCAGCGGGCTTGACGATGACCGTGTGTTTGCGCGGTCGATGTGCGCCGGCGCCATTGTCAACTTCGAAGAACATGCCGTGGAGGTGAATCGGATGCGGCATCATTGTGTCATTCACCAACGTCAACCGTACCCGCTCGCCTTCTTGAAACTGAATCGACTGCGTGACTTCAGAAAACTTCACACCGTCGAAAGACCACATGTAGCGCTCCATGTTCGACGTTAGATGAAGTACAACTTCTCGCTCGGGTGTGCGCGCATCGGGATTCGGCGTCAGGCTGCGGAGTTGGCTGTAACGCAAGACCCGGTGACCGACCGCTTCGAGCCCTATGCCGGGTTCGTCTAACCGGCTGGCGGGTGCTTCCACAAGATTGACCACGCCCGGTCCCCGAGAAACTGCGGCTTCGTATTTGATCGGTTGTTCGGAGGGTCCGTGCGGATCAGGTTTGTGTCCGGCATGTGCCATCTCGTGACCCGGGGTGCCCTCGCTTTGCATTTCCGAATGGTCTCGGTCGGCAGACGCCATGTCACGGTGCATGGTGTGAGCGTCGGTGGAGTGGGACTGAAGTCGTTCGGCGCCATGTGCCATATCGGCATGTTGTGCATGCGACGCGCGTTGCGTGTGCGTCTCACCGTCGGGGTGCATCGCATCGTGGGAGTCCATCGTGTGCTGCCCGTGACCCATGTCCGCCATCGTCAGCATGGGGCGAGGTCGAATCGGTGGTACCGCAGCACGAGCGCGTGCGCGACTCGATAGCGTTGCAACGACTTGGCCGGAGCGGTCGATGCTCTCTGCAACAAATGCCAATGTGTCCGATGATTCGGGCTGTACGATGACGTCATAGGTTTCTGCAACACCGATTTGGAATTCGTCGGTTTCAACTGGCTCGAGATCGAGTCCGTCAGACTGTACGACGGTCATCGGTAGTCCAGGAATTCGCACATTGAACAACGTCATCGCGGACGAATTTATGATTCTCAGTCTGACTCGTTCGCCCGGCTCATAGTGCATTGCGAAGTTGTCTTCGGTTGCGTGGCCGTTGATCACGTACGTATAGGTCGCGCCCGTGACATCCGCGACGTCGCGCGGACTCATTCTCATCGCGCCCCACATACCGCCAAGGCCCGCTGGTTTACCGAGCGTCGGTCGGTTGAAATTTAGACTTTCTGCGTCTTTTTTGAGCTTCAGAAACAGCTTGTGCGGACTCATGAAAGTCCAATCACTCAGCATGACGACATATTCCCGATCGTAGTCGACGGGGTCGCGGCCTGCCGGATCGATAATGATCGGACCGTAGTGGCCGATTTGCTCTTGTAGTCCAGAATGTGAGTGGTACCAGTAAGTGCCCGCTTGTTTGACTGGAAAGTGGTAGCGAAAGGATTCGCCGGGAGAAATTCCTGGAAAGCTAACACCTGGCACACCGTCCATATGAAATGGCAGCAAGATGCCATGCCAGTGAATAGACGTTTCTGTCTTCAGATTGTTTCGGACATTGAGTGTGATGTGATCACCCTCACGCCATCGCAGCAGTGGTGCGGGGACTGTGCCGTTCACGCCGATTGCTCGGCCCCGTATACCGCCAACCTGGACGGGAAATTGATCCACGGCTAAATCAAATTCCGTACCTGCAAGTGAGTTCACGTCTGCGGAGCTCGTGGCCGCAGAACGCGCCCAGTCAGGGAGTAGGGCGGCCGAACAACCTAGTGCCAATGTGGACTTTAGAAGGTTACGTCGTGTCGTGTGTCTCATTAGGCATCACTCAGAGTTTCGTCGGCCCAGGACACTCAGAAAAACGGGCTTGAGGGATCTGCCTGATCCTGAGTCAGGCGTGAAAAGTATACTCAACTGTTGATCGATAGGTGTGACCGGGTCGAACAATCGTCGAAGGAAAGCTCGCATGATTCGGCGCATCGGGAAACTGCTGCGCTTCGAGACAGATGCCCTCGCGTGGGCTGAATGGGGCGCCCAAGCTATCGCTTGTATAGACCTGTAGTCCAGGAAGCGTTGAGCGTACCGTCAGGCGAATGCTGCTTTTCGGTGAAAACAACTGCGCGACCTCACGAAGCGAGCCGTCGTAACCGGTAATCACAAAGTTGTGATCGAACCGGTGTTGTTGCAGTTCCATCTCGTTTGACAGATCCAGTCCCGCGGGTGCGGTGGATGCAATTGTGCCCGTCGGTACCAAGTCGTCATCGATCTCCGTGTATTGATCAGCGACGACGTGAAGATGATGCCCCTCGATCGTCTCGCCTGGACCGTGCAAATTGAAGTACGCGTGATTCGCGAGATTGACGATGGTCGGCGCATCGGTGGTCGCCTCAAATTCAATGCTCAACGTGCCGGCCTCGGATAACGTGTAGTCGACCTGAACCGCGAGCTCGCCCGGAAATCCGCAGTCATTGTCAGGTGAGGTAAGTCGATACTGGGCGTGAGTTGGACTCGATGCCGCCAGGGTCCAGAGCTTCTTTTGAAAGCCGTCACGACCACCATGCAGGCTGTGGCCGATTTCCGGGTCAACATCCACTTGGTATGTTTCGCCGTCGATCTGGAAGCGCCCTCGTCGAATTCGATTGGCGAACCTGCCACAAGTGCTGCCCATGGCGTAGGTGTCATTGAGGTAGTCGTCGGCATTGGCGTAGCCGAGGACAACCGGTATCTCGCCCGATTTCGTCGGAACGCGAATGCCGGCAATGCCAGCGCCAACATTCACGAGGTCAACCGCGAGGCCGTT
>JBCAZH010000084.1:0-5314 GCA_038533155.1 Pseudomonadota bacterium
GACCGGTGCACTCGATTGAGCGACACCGCCTCTTGCATGAGCGTCTGCGCGTCATCGTAGAGTCCAAGTCTTTGATAGACGGCGCCGATCGTCTGCAGCATTCGTGCACGGATTCGATCATCCTCGGTCAACTCGTCTCTAATGCGTACCGCACCTTGATCGAGGACTTCGCGGGCGGTGATTGTCTCGCCGAGCGATTCGCCTGGGCGAGATACGTTGAACAGATCGACGAGAAACTCCGTGGTCGACTCGGCGACCTCCCGCTCTTGCAGCGCGATGTCTCGCTCTTTCGCGAGCTGCTGTGTGTAAAAAACCGTTTGTACAGAACCAGCAACGATGACTGCGATCGTCGCGAGCGCAGCAGCTCGATGTCGTTGCAGGAATTTTCCGGTTCGATAGGCCCATGAGTCACCGCGTGCTGCAACCGGTTGGTTGATCAAGTAGGCACGAACGTCATCCGCGAGATCTTTCACGGTGGCGTAGCGGCGCGTTGGGTCCTTGCGCATCGCCATCAATACGATGTTGTCGAGGTCACCGGCCATTTTGTTAGCGCGCTGACGAAAACCGGCACGGCGCGCCGCAATGCTGGGCGCAGCGGGTTCGGTCCTACACACCATCTCGACGATCTGTGGCGATGTCTTGCTGCGCATATCAAACGGCAGCTCACCGCTCAGGACTTGATACAGCAACACCCCTAAGCCGTAGACATCGGTCGCGGTCGTCACCGGCGCGCCAGTCAACTGCTCGGGACTGGCGTACTCTGGCGTCATCGGTCGCATGTCGGCGCGAGTGAGGCCGGCTTGCGACGGATCATCGAGCAGTTTGGCAATCCCGAAATCTAACAGCTTCGGCTGCCCATCTTGCGTCACAAGCACATTGGACGGTTTGATGTCGCGGTGGATAACCAATTGACTGTGGGCGTACTGCACCGCGTCGCAGACGGCGACGAACAAATCCAGTCTTTGCCGCATCGTGAGCGTCTCACGACGCGAGTAGGTCGCAATCGATTCACCGTCGATGTATTCCATGACGATGTAGGGTTGACCCGACTCGGTCCGACCGCCGTCTAGGAGTCTTGCGATATTCGGGTGATCGAGATCTGCGAGAATCTGGCGTTCTTGTTTAAAGCGAATGGCGGTTTCGTCATCGCTGCCCAACCAATGGGCGAGCTTGATCGCAACCTGCTGCTCGAACTCGGCATCATCGCGCTTTGCGAGAAACACCTGGCCCATGCCGCCGCGTCCGATTGATCGCAGTAATCGGTACGGACCGAGGTTTCGTTGTTCGAATGCATCCGAGGCCGTGCGTCCGGCGCGCAGCACTTCGTCTTGTAAGGCGTCACCACTCTCTGTCGGTACATCGAGTAATCGCAATACGTCCTCGGCAATCGAAGGGTCATCTTCGCACTCACGTCGGACAAAGTCGTTGCGCTCGGATGGCGGCAGCGCACCGGCGGCCTCGAAGAGCGCTTTGACCCGTTGCCAGCGTGCTGTGTCCATTGTCCCAACCTTTGTCTATTGCAGTTCGTTGTATAACCAGGCCTTGGCGAGCTTAAGATCTTTCGACAAGGTCATTCTCGAAATCCCCAGCACATCTGCCGCCTGTTGCGTTGTCAGTCCACCGAAGAAAACCAATTCGACGGCCTTGGCCATTCTTGCGTCGAATGCCGCCAATTTGTAAAGCGCTTCATCCACTTCGAGAATTCGAGGGTCGGGTTGTTCGCCCAGCATGATGGATTCGTCGAGGGACAGGGCTTCGACGCCGTCGCCACGTTTCTGTCGCTGCTTACTGCGAGCGTGATCGACCAGGATCTGCCGCATCACCCGCGCTGCGATGGCAAGGAAGTGGTTGCGACTGTTCAGCGGCAGCTCGACCTTAATGAGACGCAGATAGGCCTCGTTGACCAGCGCTGTGGATTGCAGCGTGTGTCCAGCACGCTCCGACGACAGGTAATGCGCCGCGAGTTGTCTGAGCTCGCTATGCACATGCGGCAACACATCCGCGAACGCCGATTCGTCGCCGGCCTGCCATTGGCCCAGCAACGCGGTAATCTCATCGTTCGACATAAAACCCTATGTCATCAACCCCTCCGCTTCAGATCTTAGCAGTCCGCAAGATGATTGCTTTACAGTTTTCTCACGGTTGTCGCATTACCGGGTACAGAACAAAAAGCGCCGTAAGGCGTGAGGACCCGGATCATGAGAAACACACTACGAAGCCTGCTGCTCGCCGTGATGGCGGCCACGATCAGCGTTCCACTAATGGGGCAGTCGACACAGCCGCCGCAATACGACAACGATGAACTGCGAACCCAGATCGACGTCATCGGGGCAGCTCACAATCTAGCGTTTGCCCCCTCGCTGTCGCCCGAACCCATCTCTGCGATCGTCGGTGGATCGACGACGTACTCAACCAATTTCGGGTTGAAGTACATCCCGCCACTGGTTTTGCCGCCGTCGGGTGTCGGTACAGAGCCAAATTCTGCGGATAACTGTAGCTACGTGTTCTCTATCGCCGGTGCTGCGCAAAAGACAAGGCAGGACTATCTGGCAATTCTCCAGGACTACGAGGACAATTTCGAGTGGTCGTTCCTCGGTCGGCCGGACGCCTATCACTGGAACACGGATGTTCGTATGTCGGCGTTTCGTGGCGACTCCCTATTGGAAGGCACCGTCGTGTTGCCGATCGGCAGTCACAGTATTCGTTGGCAAGGCGAAACGCTCGTCACACCAATTCTGGACTTTCCACCATGGTATCTGCTGCTCGCGAAAGCCGTGGAAGCGAGTTCACGCCGCATCGTCATTGGCCTGAAGACGCCGGCGGCGCGCCAGGCTGTGATGCGGGGTGTGGTTGAGCTCTTTATCAACCTCGGGATCGAAGGCGCCACGTTTGGGCTCGACTGGTTCGTGCTCGATGGTGTGCCAAGCCCAACCCCAAACCCAGACGGCATCGTCAACAACCGGTTTCAGAACGTGAAGGTCTATGACTTGACCACGCCCGTGTTCAACGTAGCCATCGATCAGATCACCGTTGAAGCGACGCAAGTCGGCGGCGAATACCTGCGCGATCATATCGCGCGACTGAGAGACGGTTTCACCGTTACGGATACGTGCAACGTGCAGCCGATCGTCAACTACAGTGGGCGCTCGTTCATGCCAGTTGGCGAGGTCACTGAAGTACGCTGGACGGCGAGGGACAACGGCCCCACCAATATCAATGGTGGCTTCAATAGCGAGCAGTTCGTGCAGCGCGTATTCGTGCAAGATACTCTGCCACCGATTGTCCTCGCGCCACCCGCGAGAATCGTCGAGTCCACGGCCGCGACAGCAGTGGATATTGGATATCCGGCGGTGTTCGATCTGGCGGATGTACGGCCGACCGTGTTCAGCGATGCGCCGAGCATCTTCGAACCGGATACGAGAACATTGGTCTCGTGGACTGCAGAGGATGCCTCGGGCAACACGACGACTCGCAATCAATGGGTCACGTTGAAGACGCCGGGCACGAACACAGTACCGATCGCCAATCCTGTGGTCACTGACGCGCGGACATTTGAGTCGACAACGATTGAACTAGCAGGGCTGGATAACGATTTTCTGTCGGGTCGCTACGATCAGCTGAACTTTGCGATTACCGATCAACCCGACAATGGGTTTTTCGTCGCACCGCTGTTTCCGTATTTCATTGAAGACTACCGGATTGAGAACGAGTTTGGTCTGACGAAACCTGAGTTGATCGAAGAGCTCAATCGTCGATGTGAGGAAGACAGGTCGAACTTTGAACCGGAGGTCGACTACGTTGCGGATCCGGTCTACATGGATGTCGATGACGATGGCGTTATGTATGTCATCGACAATTTTCGAACCTGCACGAATTCAAGCGGAAGGATTCAGGATCGAAATCGTATCGCCAAGTTCGTGACCGACGCGGACGGCGTCTTGCAGTGGGAATCGCAAATAGCGACCGGAAACAACCAACCAGACTCGCTCGACATCGGTGCGAATGGCAATGTGTACTATCAAGGAACCCGAGTGGACTCTTCGACCGGCGTTGTCCGCGGTTGTGACGCTAACCTCGAAAACTGCGAGGTCTATCGGATTGCGATCGACACCTCGCTTAGCAACCTTGATCGCACGCGACCAACGGCCGAGCCGGTGTCGATGACGGCAACTGAAGACGACTTCCTGATACTGACCGATGGACGTCTGTCGTTGGCGGTTTACGATCTGCGACGCGTGGACAACAACTTTCCGGAGTTCGTTGGGACAATCGCGCAAGCGGGAGAACTGCTTGTAGGAGGCAGTCCTCGCAAAGACTTGGCAATGGATTCTGAGGGCAACCTCTACCTGTCGGATGGTGAGCATGATCGCGTGTACAAATATGCCGCCAGCACGATCACGCGAAACGATGATGGTAGCGTCGAGTTCACACCAGGTGAGTTGATCGGCTGGAACGGACGGTGTGAGCAAAACCTTACCGCGACGCGTGCTTGTGATGAGATCAATGAAACCAGTCTTGGCTATGCCTGTACGGATCAACTCTGCAGTGTCAGTACCACTTCAGGCAATGCGCCAGGGCAGTTCAACTCACCGCGAGGTATTGCGATCAATTCGCGGGACGTGCTGTACGTCACCGACTATGAGAATTTCCGCGTCCAGCGATTCACGCCGGAAGGTTACTTTGCCGGGGAGGCCGAATCGGAGTGTGACGGAAGTTGCTTTGTGCTCGGTGATTTCGGGCGTCCAGAGGATGTCTCCGCCAACCTGGATTTCTTCTACGTCCTCGATCAAGAACGCGATCTTCTACACGTGTTCGAGACTACACCGATCACGGACATCGACGATGAGACGCAAACACCCTTGCAAACGGCTCGCGTGACCTACCAGTCGGACGATGGCTTCCAGGGCACGGACACATTCGGGTTCACCGTAAACGACGGCTTGGCGACTAGCTCGGAGGCGATCGTATCGGTCAACGTCACCCGCAACTTCCGTCCGCCGGTTGCGACCGAAGGGCAGCGCTTTGAAGGTACAGAAGACACAGAAACTACCGTCAGTGTGCGCGCGTTCGATCCGGATGCTGCTGACCAACCGAACCTCGTCTACACCATCGAGCAGCAACCATCGAACGGCACGCTGTCAGGTGCGGGTCCCAACTTCACGTATACGCCGAACCGAAATTTCTTCGGAACCGAGACGTTTAGTTTTAGTGTTATGGATCCCGCTGGTTTGGAGTCTGATGTCGTTGCGGCGGAGATTGAGGTAGCGCCGGTCAACGACGTGCCGACCATTGCGTTCGGTGAAATGCAGGATCG
>JBCAZH010000084.1:5414-11545 GCA_038533155.1 Pseudomonadota bacterium
CGACCGAACAGGATGCGCTTGGCAATGAGTTCACCGCACCGATTGTCGATGGTGACGAGTTCGCCGCAGTGTTTGATTTGTACAACCTTGAGCCGAACGATACTGGCGCTTCGTTTGATGCGACCGACATCGAATTCAAAGTGATGTTGGGCGAAGGGCTTGAGGTCGGTGACGACGGCATTCTCGGAAACTCCGGAGACGCGGAAGGCGTCAGTTGCTCGTTCGGACGACGTTCGCTCGATTGCAGCGTTGCTCGATTGCCCGTCGCAGGCAGGGAGAGGATTGTGCTGCGCGTTCGTGGAGACGGCACGACCAGCGAGGACCGCGACGTTGCAGTGGTCGCAATGATGACCTCAGCCGAAGTCGACCATAACGAAATGACGGGCTCGTCTCGGAGCTATCGTATTCTGGTGGACCCGACGGGTGATGCCGACGGCGATGGCGTTGCGAACGAAGACGATGCGTTTCCGGGCGATCCCAGCGAATCGGCAGACTTTGATGGCGATGGAATTGGAGATAACGCCGATCTCGACGATGACAACGACACATTGTCCGACGCTTGGGAAGCACGCTACGGGCTGAATAGTCGCGATGCGCAAGACGCCGGTCGCGATGACGATGGCGACACGCTCACCAACGCCGAGGAGTTTGCTGCGGGGTCACGTCCTGATGCCGCGGACAGCGATCTCGACGGCGTCGACGATGCCGGCGACAACTGCGCGCTGGAGAGTAACCGAGTCCAGATCGACTTGGACGGCGATGGTGTTGGTGATCCGTGTGACCCGGACTACTTTGCTGGCGTACTGACGCTAGCGGATGCTGCAGGCATGAGCGGAGCAACGTTCGCGTTGATCCGGCCAGATGAGACGATGATCTCTGCGTTTATCAAAGACGGCGATAACGATGAGTCCGTCGGTGCGGATCGCATCGACCTGGCAACGACATCGAGTCAAAGCGTGCGAGCGGTTGCTGCTTCGGACGGTGGCGTCGTGGCATTGCTTGAGAACTCCGACGCGACGTTCAGGCTGACGCGCTTCGATGGCGAAGACGGATCTCGCGTGTTCGATCGCAGTGTTCTGGAAGCGAACATCAGTGCTGCCGTCATGCGTACGACCGCAACCGAGGTCCAGATCGCCGCGAGCGAAGAGGGCGGTGCTGCCGTTCTGAATCGTTTCGATGTGAACTCCGGTGCGGCGCTGGATTCGTGGCCGTTGATTGATGGTTATCGAGTGGTTGCAGTGGCAGGAGGCGCGGGCGACGAGACGACGGTTGTCTTGTCTGTAGATGATGAGATCGGCGACTGGTGGTTGCAGCGCCGTGATGGCACGCCAGCACTTGCGGATCATAGTGTTCGCGTTGGTGGCAATGAGTGGTTGAGCGCAACTGTCGCGATGGTCCAGAGCGGGACTGCCGTCGTGGCGCAGCATCTCGATGGCCGTATTGAAGTTACTGTGTGGGATGGTGCGGACACGGCGACGGCCAGCTTCGATGTGTTCGATGCGACGTATGGGTTGCTTTCAGCGAGTACCACGACGGACGGTGGCGAGACGCTTTTGACCGTTGCTGCTCTAACGTCAGCCGGTGATCGCGAGATCGCGGTTCTCGCACCGACATCCGGCGCCGAGGAAGGTCGACGACAATTCGGAGAGTCCGGCGAGGCGTATCGAGCGTTGCTCGACAACGCCAATGGCGATGTCGGGGTACTGCAAACCGATGGCGCCAGTTCGGTTGTGCTGAGCCTTGTGAATGCGACGGGTGACGCAGGAACACCGCGAACTGTCACAGCTGAGTCCGCTATGCCACCAGGAGGTGGTGGCGGATCAGGCGGTGGCTCCGGCGGGGGGGCTGGTAGCGGATCCGGCGGCGGCTCTGGCGGTGGGTCCGGTGGTAGCTCCGGCGGCGGTGGTGGCGGCAGTGCCGGTATGCCGCTCGTGATCGGGCTACTTACGTTGTATCTCGGCAGGCGTCGTCGACGGATTCAATGAGGAACGATCAGGCGGGCAGCAGGGTGCTGTCCGCCTGGTGCTTTCGAGTTCATGCGGAATAGGATGTTACGCAGCGCTCGGTGAAACCTTCTCCTTAAATTTTCCGGTTGCTGACATCCATACGTAGACGAAAGAGAACGGCCAGAACAACAGACTGAGTAACCCCCATCCTTTGTTGCCAGTTGAAAACGCGTGGCCTAGCACAGCCACCAAGTTCGCGAAGATGGCTCCGATACCTAGAACAAACACCGGAATTTCGTAGCCATACATTTCATCCCCTGTGAGAACTCCATCTGCCCATCTCTGGTCGATGCTCGAGGAAACTACTGCCAACAGAAGCGCTGGCGCGAACGCTAGTGTTACCGCCATCGCGAACTTCTTGGATTCAGCAATCTTCATATTTTGAAATCTCCGCTGCGATGCAGCTGACTATTTTTCTCATACTACCTGTAGACGATATTTCTATCTTTGTCCCCTCGGCAACGCGGGGAAGTCAGGCACAGAACCGGTCGGGCCAATTGCGTGGACACGCTAGTCGGTTCCCCATTTTGCTTCGCAGACTCTCTCCGCTCGTTTTCGTGAAAATAAGGAAAATAAGGGGTCGAACCGATTTTCTCGCTGCAGTTCCCTCCATGAAACGAACTGCATCGTCGAAGCATTGTTGCACTCCGCAAAAATTTCCCCTATTCTCCGCGCTCCTTTTTTCGAGATCAGTCCGATGACCCAAATGATCGACAACGTCGTCTGGCACGGCGACCTGGGCATACTGATCCGCTCCACTGCTTCACGGCGGTTGCGGCGGGCTTAGTTAGCCCTCGCCTTCGCGGCGCCGGATTCACGGCCCGCGAACTTCCAGTTTGAATTTTTGACGGCTTGCCTTGTTAGGCATGGCGATCCGTCGTGGAGCTTGTTTTGAATACTCACTCTTTTTCGTCGTGGCGCGAATCCGTGTCACGTCGTGTACATATCATCCGTCGCGCCCTTCGTGGTGATGAGGTCGATGTCACGTCGATCCCATTGCGTCGTGCGATCGCGTTTTTGGCGATTCCGATGGTGGCCGAGATGTTCATGGAATCGCTGTTCGCGATTACGGACATCTTTTGGGTCGCTGGGCTTGGCGCAGATGCTATGGCGGTTGTTGGACTCACAGAAGCGGTGATCGTGCTCATCGAGGCGGTTGCCGTCGGTGTTGGCATGGCTGTCACGGCAATGATTGCGAGACGTACCGGTGAAGGCGAGCATACTGCCGCCGCGGTAGTCGCCGGCCAAGCCATTTGGGTTGGTGCGGTCTTGTCTTTGACGTTCGGCAGCTTCGGCATGTTGTTTGCCAGCGACATTCTGCAATTCATGGGTGCAACCGATTCGGTTATCGATACCGGTGTTGGGTTCACACGACTCATGCTAGGTGGTTCCGTCGCGATTGTCTGTTTGTACTTACTCGGGTCCGCATTCCGTGGCGCGGGTGAGCCTGCAATCGCGATGAAAGCGCTTTGGATTGGCAACGGGTTGAACATCGTGCTCGATCCGATCCTGATTTACGGGTTCGGTCCAATCGAAGCCATGGGAGTGGAAGGTGCAGCCATTGCCTCGATACTCGGCCGTGGCACTGGAGCGGCGTACTTGATCTACCGTCTCTTCCAGTCATCCGAGCGGTTACCGATCTCGACGTCATCGTTCGCGTTGGATCTGGCAGTCATGCGTCGGTTGTTGTCGATTGCATCCGGAGGTGTCGCGCAATTCTTGATCGGTACTGCCAGTTGGATTGTGTTGATGCGGATCGTTGCGTCGTACGGCAGTGATGCGGTTGCAGGCTATACGCTTGCAGTTCGGATCATTATTTTCGGCATTCTGCCGGCATGGGGTTTGGCCAATGCGGCGGCAACGCTCGTCGGTCAAAACCTTGGCGCCCAACAGCCGGAACGGGCAGCACAGGGCGTTTGGATGACGGCGCGCTATTCGGCCGTATTCCTCAGCGTTATGGCGCTCGTTTTTGGTCTGGGTGCACCCGTGATTGTCGGTTTGTTCTCCGACAGCGATGCAGTGACTGCTTATGCTGTGCAGTGTTTGCAAATCATGTCGGTCGGATACGTTATCTACGGATTCGGAATGACGGTAATCCAAGGCTTCAACGGGGCTGGTGACACGCGCACACCGACGGTTCTAAACTTCGTGTGCTTTTGGTTGTTGCAGATCCCGCTCGCGTACCTGCTTGCTGAACACGTGAACCTTGGACCGACGGGTGTGTTTATCACCATCGTTGCGAGCGAGCTTGTCCTCACAGTCTGGGGCATCGTCCTATTCCGGCGTGGCAACTGGGCGCGCTCCGAAGTGTAGGAGGGCGGCATGGCACAGTTATGGAAATCCCAGGCAACGCTTCGTCTAATCGGAGACGCTCTCGATCCCTGTGAAGTCACCGAACTGCTCGGTTATCCGCCATCGGGTCACAAAACCAAAGGTGAAACGCTCATAGCCAAGCGGTCGGGGCGCCAACGCATCGCGCGCACAGGTAGCTGGCACTTGACCTCAACGATGCATGCGCCCTCGAATCTCGATGGTCAGGTCATGCAAATCCTCGGTCCGCTGAATGATGATATGGCAGTGTGGGAAGGCTTAGCGGATTGCTACAAGGTCGATCTGTTTGTCAGTCTTTTTTTGCAATCGGGGAACGAAGGATGCGCTGTATCACCGAGTACTTTGAGGATGTTGGGAGAGCGAGGTATTGAGTTATCCCTCGATATCTACGGTTCCGATGACGAGTAGGCATGAGAAGAGGTTAGATCGGTCTCGTTTACGCGTTAATCGGTTCGACCCCTTTTCCCTTCACGGAACGTACAAGCCGCACTCTACTATGTGTTCGTAGTACTCCGCCTGCCGATGGTAGTTCGAGTCTGTCGGTGCGAGTACTGGTGCTGTGCAACCGCCATGTTCTGTTCCATTGTCGTTGGTCTCGAGGAGATAGTGTGAGATCTCATGAACAATTATGGATCCTCTGACCGAAATTGCGGGTTGGGAAAAGTAGTTACTGCAGAACCGAGCCTCCGGTGGATTACCGCGAATAATTCGGTTTGGGAAAACAATAGCGTGGGCGGTCACCGGGCCACCACACCTGTTCCGATTAGAGCGGCAATAGAAAGTTCGCTTTCGATCCATGTGATTTCTAAGTTTCTCGAGGTTTCTACGCACTGTCTCCATACGGTTGCGGGTCGTATCGGACATTGTGTAGTTGGTACGAAACAACCCTTCCAAATTCTCAAGCTCGCGATCAACTCGCAACTCGGCCCATCGGTAGTCGGCGATCAGCGTATCGCGCTCGGAGTAGCTGCAGTTCTTGATGGTCAAGCGATCCCGACGACCGTCACAAGCCATTGACTCCTCTGCTACCCAAGAGGAGCTTCGGCGCCTACATTTGACCAGCGTGGAACCACCATTCACCTGACAGGCGTTTTTCAGGTTTCGTTGCGCCAAAGGCGCACCGTTACCGCAACGTTCCAGAAAGATCTGGGTTTTCGGTGTTTCTCCTACTGCGGGTTCGCACATCCTGCGTTTGCTTTCTTCTCCTCGATCGCATTGAACAAGGAGTTGCCCCTCTAGACCGCCGTTTGCGCAAGCGGCGTTTACTGATTTGAACCCGGTTGCTAGTCCGGAGCAGTTGTTTAAGTAGACGCCTTTACGTGCGCCGTCGGAGTTACAGAGTCGCGCCTTTCTGAATTGACCCGAATCACTGCACGAGACGACTGTTTGGCCTGGAAATTCGCCAGAGGCACAGGCGGCCTTAGCATTCTTAAAGTCTAGTGGCGTTCCGGTGCAGCTTCCAAGAAATGCATCGGCCCCGGCCAAAGACGTGAGTGTTAGAAAAATCGTAGCGAGTACGCTGTGTGCCAGTAGTCGATGAGTTGCCATTTCACTACTCCATTTGCAGATGGCGAGACGCGGTTCTCAAAAAAAGGATCGCGCCCTGTCATTTGTCGCACACACTGTTAACACTGTCGTGGCGCGAAGAGCTATCGCATCGCAACAGACTATTGATCGATGAAAACAGGCGAATCGAGCGACACTGGTCAGAAACGATTTGAATTGCAGGTCTCGACTCAAGTTTTCACAAACCCCAGACACTAAAAAGGGCGAACCGAAGTCCGCCCTTCCCCA
>JBCAZH010000085.1:0-4355 GCA_038533155.1 Pseudomonadota bacterium
CAAGTTGATAGTGAACACAAACACTCGGACCACCACGCGATGGCGTTTGATCCCAACGATCCGGACTATCTATTGGTGGGGGTCGACGGCGGCATTTACGAAAGTTACGACGGCGGCAAGAAGTGGAAGTACGCGGCCAACCTGCCGCTGACGCAGTACTACAAAGTGGCCGTCGATTACGATACTCCGTTCTACAACGTGTACGGCGGAACGCAGGACAACAACTCCCAGGGCGGTCCGAGCCGCACGATGAACGCGCACGGCATCACCAACAGTGATTGGTTCGTCACGCTGTTCGGCGATGGGCACCAGTCCGCGGTCGATCCGAACAACCCGGATATCATTTACGCGGAATGGCAGCAGGGCAATTTGGTCCGCTACGATCGTCGCACCGGCGAGCAGGTCTACATTCGTCCGCAGGCGGGCGAAGGCGAAGCGCCGGATCGGTACAACTGGGACGCGCCGATCCTGATCAGCCCGCACGATTCGAAAACGGTGTTCTTCGCGTCGCAACGCGTGTGGCGCAGCGATGACTACGGAGACTCGTGGACTGCGATTTCGCCCGATCTGACCCGCGATGAGCGTCGAGTGGACGCACCGCTGATGGGTCGTACGTGGAGCTACGACGCACCGTGGGATCTGTACGCGATGTCCGAGTTCAACACCATCGTGAACATCTCGCAATCGCCGATCGACGAGAACATTATCTACGCCGGTACGGACGATGGGCTGATTCAAGTCACGGAAGATGGTGGTCAGACTTGGCGCAAGATCGATCGCTTGCCGGGCGTGCCGCAACGCTTCTTCGTGAACGATATCAAGGCCGATCTGCATGACGCAGACACCGTTTACGTCGTGGTCGACGATCACAAGAACGGTGACTTTGCACCGTACATTCTGAAGAGTGAGAATCGAGGTCGTCGCTGGACCAGCATCACGAACAATTTGCCGGAGAAGCACATCCTGTGGCGGGTAGTCCAGGATCATGTGAAACCGGAATTGCTATTTGTCGGCAGTGAGTTCGGTGTGTTCTTCAGTGTCGATGCGGGCGATAACTGGACCAAGCTAAAAGGTGCGGTCCCGAATATCTCGTTCCGCGATCTCGCGATTCAGAAACGTGAGAACGACCTGGTGGGTGCAACCTTCGGTCGTGGCTTCTACATTCTCGACGATTACTCTCCGCTGCGAAGTGTGACTAACTCGACGTTGGAGTCGGGCGCGACTTTGTTCCCGGTTCGCACGGCGCCGTGGTATGTGCCCAAGCGCGGCCTCGGCTGCTCGGAGAATGGCTGTAAAGCGTCGCAGGGCGACGCGTTGTATGTCGCGAAGAACCCTGAGTTTGGTGCGACGTTCACGTACTACCTCGCGGAGGGCATTCAAACTGCGAAGGAACAGCGCCGCGAAGCCGAGAAAAAACTTGAGGCGGACAACGAGAACGTATCGTTCCCGGACATGGCGGAGTTGTTGGATGAAGCGCGCGAGGATGCGCCGGCGATCGTCTTTACGGTGACCGACGCCGACGGCAACGTCATTCGCCAAGTGGAAGGACCGGTTGGCGCTGGCTTCCACCGCGTCGCCTGGGATCTGCGCTATCCGTCGTTGCAAGCATGGAGTCCGGAAGAGGCCTCGGAAGACTTCGACCCGGGTCTTGGCGTCATGATCGCCCCAGGTCAGTACACGGTTTCGATGGCACAGCGCGTCGATGGCGTCACGACATCACTCGGCCAGACGCAGACGTTTGCCGTGTCGTCTATTCGCCCAGAGCCGGTGTTGCCAGGGTCTTCCCAAGTCGATCGTGTGATCTTCAGCCAGCAGCTCGATGAGTTGCTCCGAGTCGCTGATGGCACCGACAGCGCGATGAGTTTCGTCAATGCGGAACTGGATGCTGCCAAAGCTGCGTTGAAGCGCTCGACGGCAGGTGCTGCGCTGTACAACCAGGCAGTTGCGTTGCAGGATCGGTTGCACGACCAGATGGAGCGCCTCTCGGGCAACCCGACGCGTGAGATTTACCACGATTGGACGATGATGAGCGTTCAAAACCGGTTGTGGCATGCGCGTTTTGCACCGGGCACCAATGTTTATGGACCAACACCCGCGCAGCGTGAGTCGTACCGCATCGGTAAGGCGTTGTACGAAGACATCGTCGCGAAGATGGATGCCATTGATCGCGACCACGATGCGCTGAAGGCGGCGATGGATGCCGCTGGTGTGCCGTGGACGCCAGGGCGCTAGTCTAAGGCTGAGTCCGGGTCAGCGTGAGATCGCTGGCCCGGACCCTGTTGCGCTTGTTCTCACCCCAGGGTGGGAAAGCGATCACCACTGAATCGTAAACCGCGCACCGCCTAACTCAGGCGATGCATCCACGTTTGCGCTGCCGCCGTGCAGCGACGCGATCCTTGCTACGACGGCGAGTCCCAAACCAAATCCACCGGTGTTTCTGGTGCGACTTTCATCCAGCCGCGTGAACGCCTTGAAGACCGTCTCACGTTCAGATTCCGGAATGCCTTCGCCGTCATCTTCAATCTGTATCAACGACGCATCGGGTCGTTTTCGCAACCGAACCACGACCCGCGAGCGCGCGTGGCGTTGGGCGTTGGTCAGCAGGTTGCTGATGGCTAGCGTCATCAGGCGGACATCGATGTGCAGCGTCATCGCGGGATCAGATTCGACGTCAATCTCAACGTTGTCGTTGATTGGTCGGAGGTCGATGGCGGCGAGCAGCGTATCCACAGTGATGCTCTCGCGATTCAACGCTAGATCGGGATGGTCCAGTCGCGCGAATTCCAGCATGGCAGCAGTGAGTGCCTCAATCTCATCCAAATCTTGCTGGATACTTGAGATCGATGGGTAGGCTGCCGAGTCGGTTTGCTCCTGTCGCATTGCGATCGCGAAACGCAACCGCGTCAATGGCGTGCGCATTTCGTGCGACATCGCTGCGATGAGTTCTTTCTGACTCTGTATCAATCCGCTGAGACGTAGCGACATCGCGTCCACTTGCGCGGCAAGGGTTGTCAGCTCCGTCGTTTTGTCTTGGGTTCGTGTTGGGCTCCGATAGTCTTGAGAGAATCTTTCCGCGGCCACGCTGATCGTCTCGATATCCCTAAGCAGAGGATGTATCCAGAAGCCGATCAGTGCGAACACTAAAAGGTAGTACACGGTGGGTGCCCAATCGAAGAACGAGTTGTTCGGCGCAGGATCTACAGGGCCGAGGTAAATCACCTCCGGCAGGTCGTCCGAGAAGTGCAAGAACGCGATTCGACCGGCGTCGTCGACGAGACGACGGGTTCCTGTCGTACTCTCTGGCATGCTCGCAATGTCGGTGGGCGACAGCATCGTGATCGGCACATCGATCACGTCCTCAAGGGCCGCTACCGAGTCGTCGTAGGACTCGGCCTTCACAAGATGGTCCTCAATGAGTGCAAGCGTTTTTTCAACCCATGGGTCAATTGATTCATCTGGCGGACGATCCAACAGGTTTAGACCTACTTCGAGCAATACCGCGATAAGTACAACACCGACTAGCAATATCAGATAGGTCCGGAATAGAAATCGTCTGTGATCACCGAGTCGAACTCCCATCTAAACGTCAGACTCCCAGGCATCTGGCACTAGGAGGTAGCCTTTACCCCAAATGGTTTTGATGCGTTGAGGTGTGCTCGGATCGTCTCCCAACTTGCGCCGCAGCTTGGAGACTCGACCATCGATGGATCGGTCTAGTCCGTCGTACTCAATACCGCGTATTTTTTGAAATATCTCCTGGCGAGACAGTACTTGCCCGGCATGCGACGCGAGCAACTGAAGCAATTCAAACTCATGAGTCGTCAAGTCGACTAGGGTGCCGTTCAGCCACACACTTTGAGAGCGTTGTCCGATCCGTAGGCCACCGAGAACCAGATCATCGGCTGCGGGACCGCTTGTGCTTGTGGTTCGGTTCCTGCGCAACAGCGCTCGCATTCGTGCAAGTAGCACGATGGGGTCCACCGGCTTTGTGACGTAATCGTCGGCACCCGACTCCAGCCCCAGCACCTGATCCAAGTCACTGTCCTTAGCAGTGAACATTAAAATTGGGACCGCTGAGCGCTGCCGAATCTCGCGGCAAACCGAGACACCATCGAGCCCTGGCAGCATCAAGTCCAGGATAACGGCATCCGGACGAACTTGGTCAAACTGGTTTACGGCCTCGTCGCCGCGGCAAACGGTGACGACGTCGAAGCCCGCCTGTTCCAGGTAAGTTGCCGTCAGTTCCGCCAGCCGGACGTCATCTTCAACGAGAAGAAGGCGCGAATTCACAACACGTCCCACACGTAGCGCGTGCGGCGTCGGCGGCGTCGATCGCCAGTGTCTTTCTCCAAGAC
>JBCAZH010000085.1:4455-11131 GCA_038533155.1 Pseudomonadota bacterium
ATGCACAGTTTGGGAGTCACTTCGATCTGATCGTGGCGCTCTGAGTCGGCCAGCGCAAGCACGGACACCGTCCACCCTAGCGTCAGTAGCCAAAGCTTGCTCATCGTCAAAAGGACACGCTCAATCCGGCGAAGTACGCGGCCACTTGATTGTCATCGACAACCGGACTGTCGCGGACCGCGTCGTTTAGGTACTCAAGATCAATCCCAAAGCGCAGCGCCCAGCGCTCCGTCAGGTGATAGGCGGCACCCAAGCTCACCCCGAAGTTCACGCCATCTGCCGCTGTGTATTCCGGCAGGACCGCTGATGCTTCCGAGGAACGTATCCCCCAGTAATAGTCATTGAGTTGCTCGCTCTTGTAGGTCGCTCGAAAAGCCGTCTCCACGTACCACCGATTCCAGACTTGGCCGATCCCATATTCAGCGGCTACCTCGAAGCCATCATGTACGCCTGCAACATCCTGAAACACGGCAAATTGCATGAAGCCCCAATCACCGTCTGTCAAAAACTCAAAGCCAACTTCGATCGCGAAATCACGATCCGGGACCTCGAGGATTTCGGCGACGTCATCGGGATCTAGCGGATCTGTGGGTGCGGTGCCGGTGGAAACACTGATCAACTGGGTGTCCGTACGTGAAAAAAAGAGCCGGTCGCTTCGCGCGCGCGCAACGAGGTTGCTCGTGATTTTATCGCCGTTGTGCAGGGTCACGCCGAGATCGCCATTGTCGAAGAACCACCGTTCACCGAACCATGCGATATCCAGATCGACGACGATCGGTACGTCGTCAGACAGGATTAGCGGATTCTGCCGCTCTCCGTATCCGGTCGCGACACCGATGCGCCATGGGCCGTCGTCTGCAGCAACGCCCGCAGACATAGCGACCATGACCCATACAAACAGCTTCCGGTGCATCTCAGACTCCAGGGAATTGGCATACAGCGCAGATGTTCATTGGATTACGGCTGCGGAGCTACGTCAACGTGTATCGAAATTGTGAAAAAGTGTGTAAGCGAAACGACAATTCTCGACAGAGTTTGCGCAATTTTCCTACAGAATTGAAACCCGTTCGGTCTTAGTGTGGCGTCATCCAACTCAGGAGTAGTGACGATGCGGACGTTTGATCAGAAGTGGATTTTATTCGGCCTGGTGATCTTACTGAGCGGCTGTGGGGGCGGCGGGTCGACGGTCAACGATGAACCCGAGAACAGTGAGGCGTTTCTACAGCCGGTTAGCAGTAGCGCCGAACTTGAAGCAGCAATCAAGTCTGCATTCACAACGCCTCGTCCGTCGGATCCTTCACCGACGACGGATTCATCCGCAGCGGGATTTTCGTCGACTTACACCCAAGAGCCTAATGTTGATGAGTTCGATACGGTGCGGTACGACGGCGAGTACTTGTACGTTGCGCCACGACGATACGTTGGCTGTTGTTTTCTCGCGGATGAACCCGCGACCGACGGCTCGGAAAACACGGGAACACCCGCACAGTCATCGATTCGAATCATGGCAACGGATGCGACGACAGGTGACGTTCAGGTGACCAGTTCAATTCCGCTGGAAGAGAACGTGACCGTGCAAGGAATGTACACGGATGCCTCATCTCTTTTTGCATTGACAGCGACAGCGTACTACGGCTCCTACGGTTCACCGTGGGCAGACCTATCGGTGTATGTGCCCGAGCGGCTCGGCTATCGCGTCTACGATCTTACTGACCGCACGATGCCAAACACCGTTGCCGAGGTTGAAATCGACGGAGTGTTCGTAGAGAGCCGTCGTATCGGCGATACCGTCTATATCATCAGTCGCTACGCGCCCGATATTGACGGTTTGATTTTTGCACCACAGACCGATTCGGAGATCGCTAACAATCAAGCCATCCTCGCAAACGTTTCGCTCGACGAGCTCACACCGACGATCACGATCAACGGTGTGCAGCGCTCGCTTGTCGATCCGCAGCAGTGTTTGATCGTCAGAGATGTCACTGAAACCGGTTACCCCGTTCTCACGAACATTACTGCTGTGTCGGTCGATGATCCGACGGAGTTTCGTAACGTCTGTTTCAACGACAATTCCTTCGGTGCCTATGTATCTCAGACAGCCGTGTATTTCTCCCGTGTTGTCGCACTGGATGACTTGGGGCGAACCGGTACACGTATTCATAAGTTCGCGCTGTTCGGAAGTGCAGCCAGCTATCGAGGATCGATTGAGGTAGCCGGCGTCTCTTGGCGCGGTGGTCAGGCTGACTTCCGTATGAGTGAGTTGGATGGCGCGCTGCGCGTCGTGACCACCGAGTTCACCAGTACGTCTGGTGACTCGATCGATCACTTTCTGTACGTCATTGCAGAAGCCACGGGTGGGACATCGCTGGAGGTCGTCGGTCAGCTGCCGAATCCGAGCCGACCAACCCCGATCGGCAAACCGAACGAGCAACTATACGGTGTGCGGTTTCTTGGCGACCGAGCCTATCTCGTGACATTCGAACGAATTGATCCGCTGTACGCCATTGACCTGTCCGACAATAGCGATCCGAGAATTGCGGGCGAGCTCACAGTGACGGGCTTCTCCGACTTTTTGCATCCGGTTTCCGATGAATTGCTACTCGGGCTCGGCCGGGCGGAGAGCGGTGCCTTGAAATTTGAATTGTTCGATGTGCAGAACCTCGCGTCGCCGCTCTCGCGTGGCTCGATCGAAATCGGCGACAACCGGACTTACAGTGAAGCTTTGTACAACCGCCATGCGTTCACTTACTTGGCCGCACTAACAGGCCCTGATCGACTGACGATACCGATTGAGCGTATCGAACTTTCCGACAACCTATTTTCGTCGCGAACATCGCTAGGTTTGTTCGAGATTGCGGACAAGGAGACGCCATCGCTTGCGTCGATTCGCGCAGTCGGGGAATTGAGCATCGACCCGTCACTGGAGGACGATCAGTACTTTTTCAGCAGTCGTGCGTTCATCGACCAAGAGTTCATTTTCTGGGTGCGAGACGAAACAGTCTGGAGCGCTAACTGGAACCTTCCGGAGGTTTTGAACGGTCCTTTCTGATTGACGGGGACTGCCGTAGCGCACGCCAAGGGGTGCTGTGCTGCGGCAGTTTCGCGGTACGACCGTGTTGTCGCATTGGCGTATACTAAAAAGCTCCACCCTTGGGTTGCAAGAGGAGCTTTTCATGCGTTCTATTGTTGTCCCCGTAGCGGATCGTCCAGAGTGTGCTGAGGCTCTGACAACCGCTTTTTCCCTAGCTTACCGTTTGAACGCCAACGTCCACGGGTTCCATATTCGCCCCCATCGCCGCGAAGAGAAACCCAAAGCGCGTCCGTCTCTCGACCTATCTCGCGGGCTGATTGGATTAGGTGATTTTTTCGATGAACTCACCGAAAAACAGGTTGAATTGAATAGCAAAGCCGCGGCGCGGTTGTTCCGTTCGTTGTGCGAGTCTCATGGGTTTGAGTCCAAAAAACGCGTAGGTCTGAATCAGGTAGGTGGTCAAGCCATCTGGCGTGAGCTGGTCGGCAGCCCGCAAAGGCAATTCGCAATTGTGGGTCCACTCGCCGACATGCTTGTCGTGTCTCGACCGAAAAAATCGACATCGAAGCGCGCGCGAGCGTTCCTGCTTGCAGCATTGATGCAAAGCGCACGGCCGGTGCTAGTGCTGCCCCAGCGCAAGGCTAAGACCGTGGGGCGCTCAATCTTGGTGGCTTGGAATCAGTCTGTCGAGGCTGCCGCCATGGTCCACGCCGCGGTTCCGATGCTTCAGACTGCCGACGCCGTCCATATTGTCAGCGCCGGAAAACAGGATGGCAGCGGACCGAAGTCGACGGCGGTTGCGGAGTATCTGAGAGGTTGGGGCGTCAAGGCGAGCACGACGCAAACGCGCGGCCGCAACGATCGCGATGAGCTGATCGAAATCTACAAGGACAAGAACTGCGACCTGATGGTGATGGGCGCGTATAGCCGTGCGCGCTGGCGTGAAACGGTATTCGGTGGATTGACCGAGCATGTCCTCTTCAAGGCCAAACTCCCCGCTTTGATGATGCATCGATGAAACGTCACGCCGTCGGTGGCGGCATGAAAAAGGTGCTGTACACGTTGTCGACCGTGCAACGTATCGGTATCAAAAAATCCGCCAAGGCCTTGCGCTCAAAGAATGCCTGCAAGGCCTGCGCGTATGGGATGGGCGGTCAACTCGGTGGCATGACGAACGAGGCGGGTGAGTTCCCGTCGGTGTGCAACAAAAGCGTTCAAGCTCAATCGACCGACATTCAGCCTGCGATTCCTAAGGCGGTTTTCACGCACTCGCTCGAAGACTTGCGCGAGCTTTCCGCGCATGAGCTTGAGCATCTCGGCCGTCTGGCCAACCCGCTCTGGAAGCCTGCGGGTGCGGAAAGCTACCAGCCCATAACTTGGGATCAAGCATTCGATCAGGCGCTGGATGGTCTGCGCAAGAGTGATCCGCGTAGGAGCTTTTTTTATTCGTCGGGGCGTTCATCAAACGAGGCGGGTTTCGTATTCCAGTTGTTGGCGAGGGTTTGGGGAACGAACAATATCAACAATTGTTCGTACTACTGCCATCAGGCGACCAGTGCGGCACTGGCGCAAACGATTGGTACTGGCACCGCGACCGTCGAGCTCGATGACCTAGATCGAAGTGATTTGATCTTTGTCGTGGGCGCGAATCCGGCGTCGAATCACCCACGCTTCATTCATCGGCTCAAAGCCTGCAGAGAGCGTGGCGGACACGTCATAGTGATCAACCCCGCGCGCGAATCAGGACTGGTGCGGTTCGCTGTGCCGAAAAGTCCAAAGTCATTGCTGCTCGGTGGCACCGACATCGCATCTGCGTATCTGCAACCCAATATCGGTGAAGACATCGCGCTGTTTAAGGGGTTGGCCAAAGCAGTCATCGAGCAGGCAGCGATTGACCGCACGTTCATTGCGCAGCACTGCGACGGATTCGAGGCGTTTGCCGAGGATGTGGCATGTACGACATGGGAGACGATCGAGGCACGGACCGGCGTTTCGCAGGCTGCGATCGAAACCGTTGCTCGTCTGTATTGCGGGAGCTCGCACACCGTGTTCGCTTGGGGTATGGGCATGACCCACCACCTGCATGGCGTCGCGAACATCGAGAGTTTGGCGAATCTTGCGCTGATGCGCGGAATGGTCGGTCGGCCAGGTGTCGGGTTGCTGCCGCTGCGCGGGCATTCCAACGTACAAGGCGTTGGGACCATCGGCGTGAAGCCGGTGTTGCCTGAAACGGTTTTTGAAGCGATGGAAACCCATTTCGGCCTAGCGCTGAGCCGCGACAGCGGTTGGGACACGATGGCGGCGATGCAAGCCTCCCACGAGGGCAAGGTCGACGCGGCAGTGCTGTTAGGCGGCAACCTTTACGCATCGAATCCGGACAGCCAGTGGGCGGCAGCGGCGTTGGACAAGATTCCGTTTCGGATCGCTCTGACGACGACACTCAACCAATCTCATATTCATGGTGTTTCGGGCGATGTTTTGGTCTTGCCGGTCGCTGCGCGCGATGAGGAACCTCAGGCGACTACGCAAGAGTCCATGTTCAATTTCGTGCGACTGAGCGACGGTCAGATTGTGCGTCATCCGAACGTGCGATCCGAAATTGAGATTTTGGTGACCATCGCAAAGCGGTTGCTACCGGAATCGCCGATCGATTGGAACGCATTTGCTGAACATAGAGAGATTCGCCAGGCCATTGCGGCGATCGTGCCTGGGATGTCCGCTCTAAAGGATATCGATGTCGCCAAGCGTGAGTTTCACATAGCGCAACGCTTGCTGCACCAACCGGTGTTTCAAACCGAATCGGGTCGTGCTCGATTCACTGTGGCTCCGCTACCACGGCATTCCTCGGAAGCGCCGTTTCGATTGACTACAGTTCGCAGCGAAGGGCAATTCAACTCGATCATCTATGAAGAGCGCGATAGCTACCGCGGGACGGACACGCGCTGGGCGGTGCTGTTGGCAGAATCGGATATTGCCGAGTTAGGAATTGCGGTTGGGGACTTGGTGGATATTCGTTCGGCGCAAGGTTGTATGAGGCGCGTGCGTGTGTTTGAGCACGACCTCCCACCGGGCAATGTGATGGCGTTCTTTCCAGAAGCAAATTGTCTGACAGCAACCGCGGTCGACGCACGATCCAAGACACCTGCCTTCAAGCACACGCCAATTTGGATTACACCGTCCGATTGCCAGCTGTGATAACTCAGATGCGACCGGACAGTCATTGTCAGATTTAATCGCGACTAGAGGCCGCTCTGAGCCCGGTACCAGCCACCAGAGCGACAACGATAGAGATATACTGAGAGGCTGCTAATGACCCAAAGCGGACTGTCAACACACACTGAAAATTTATGATCGAACGAGCATTCGATATCTTTGGCAGATCTGCATTCGGCCATAATCTCTTCGCAAACAACAAGACAGCCATTCGCTTTGAGCTTGCATTGGGCAATACTCGAATAGAAAGGTTCGATACGGCCTTGCACAGGGTCAGTACCGTAGCGCGACACATATTCAAAGACTCAGACAATTTGTGCGTCTGCTTGACGTACTACGGCAGTTCGTTCACAAGTGCAAAGCAGTCCTTTCGCACTCTAGAAGAGCTGGAGGTCAGAGTTAATCGTCCATACTTCGTTGATCGAGAGCACG
>JBCAZH010000086.1:0-11096 GCA_038533155.1 Pseudomonadota bacterium
CCGGGTCGCCAGAAGGGCTGCAAGCGCAACGGGTGCAACAGTATGTATCTTGAGATGTCAGGCACGAGCATGGCGACGGGTGTTGTGAGTGCAGCGGTTGCACTGATGCTCGAGAAGTCACCGAACCTGACACCGGATACGGTCAAGGCACGTCTGATGCGCTCAGCGCGCAAGCTCGATGATGAGCCAACCACGGTAGGGGCGGGTACGCTCAACATCAATGCGGCGTTGAACGACACGGGCCATGTTTACCGCACGGCTTTGTCGCCGCTGATGATTCGCGACGAACACTCCGATGGCATCCTCGTTGAAGACACAGGGCAATTGTGGGGGCACAACCAGTGGGCGGCCAGCGTTCTATACGCGGGCGCTTCCAGCTGGCAACAGGCGGGGTCCGACGGCACGTTGAACATCGGCAGCAGCGATGTCAGTGCGAATGGATTCTTGTGGACCGATGAGGGCGTCTGGGCACGCGGGTTCCTGTGGACGGACGAAGAAGTCTGGGCACGCGGGTTCCTGTGGACTGATGAAGTGGGCGCTCGTAGCTTGGTCGAGTCGAACGGCAAAGGCGCGATCATCAACGATGATCCCTGAGTCTTACGCTACAGCCTGAAATGGGGTAAACGCCCGGTGCCTTTGGCCCGGGCGTTTTTTTTCGGAAAGGGGAATTTCAGAAACTCTTCAGAATAGCTTCATGTTTCACGATTGATCGAGAGCTAACGTGTCGGTGTTGCCGCTCGGGGGCAACGCGCGAGTCGCACGGTTAGGGGTCCGCGGTCGCGATTCGATAACCACAACTTATAGAGGAATCACATGAAGCACACACTTTTAACTGGCGCGCTGGCACTTGGTCTGCTGTTGCTCGCCCCGACTGTGGTGGCAGGCCAGCCCGACGTCACTGTTGGTCAGCTCAACGTTAAGGGCGGAAGACTATCTAGCCAGTCCAGCACAGACTGCTCTGCGCCGTTGCCATTTGATGGCGAGAGAACCAGCATTCTCGGCAGTTCTGTCAAGCTGCTTCGATTGGCTGATGGTATTGCGGCCTTTGCATCTATGCCGACACCTGAGCCAGGCTCTTATTGCTACCCGCCAGCCACGCTTGCCACCAATCCTGAAGCCGGCCCCGCGGTGCCGGGCGCGATCGAGGCATTTTCGCTTTGGTTGATCTACTTTAATCATCCGGAAAACTGCTTGCCCGGCGGTTGTAGCGCACGAGATGTCTTGGGTCCCAACTGTGTGAATGTCGGTGCAGGTGCGATCGGTTTGGGCGGTCGTGCAACCAACAAACGGCGTCTGAACCTATCCGGCTATGCAAGTGTCGGCGATGGACCGCTCACAGGGTTTGGTTGCGCGCCATTGGGAGACACGCAGACCGCAGAGATTCACATCGCGATCGGTCCGCACGGCGCTCTGCGCGAGGATCTGCTGCCGGACCAGTTGCTGCTGCCACCGGGTGGTGGACCAGGCTACTGGTTGCCGAAGATCTTCCTTCCCTAACTCGGCGTCCGTGATCGTGGCGCGACCGGTCTACTTGGCGGGTCGCGCTTCGATTCACGCGATCTTGTCGAACGCCTGGTTGAAGAGATCGAGGTATTCGGGATCCCGATACTGAAATGTGCTTGCGAAAGCAGCGGCATCAAAGTCTGGACGCGATTGCCTGATAAGACTGAGTTGGTCGCGCGCCTCATTGGCATTTCCGGCCAAAGAGAAAGCGACGGCAGCTTTTGCACGTACCGCGAAATGTACGTTGGGTTGCCTGATTGCCTCACGAATCTTCTCAGCGCCCGCATCAAATTCGCCGCGTAGTGTTCTCGCGAAACCTTGGGTGGTCAGCATCAAACACAGCAACGGATCGAATGGACTGAGCTCTGCCGCGCGCGTGGCGTGATGTTCTGATGCATCCAACTCACCCAGCTGAAGTTGCGCAAAGCTGACGGTGTAGTGTCCGACTGAGAAGCTGGGATTCAATTCGACTGACCGCTTGAGTGCGATGTTCGCGGCGTCGAGATCGCGGTTCATCATCATTGCACGTCCCTGCGCCCAGTGAGCGAGTGGGTCGACTTCGTTGAGCGACAAACTGTCCTCCGCGAACTGCGTCAGTACCGCGATAGACTTTTGTGCGTCTGCCGCGACCCCTAGGAAAACGCGCTGCCAATGGACCCAGGATAGACAGGCCAGCGGGCGCGACGCGCCAGGATCAAGCTGTCGTGCAACTTCAAACCAGCGCTCAGCCGAATCCAGTGCGTCCGGCGTGAACCAATACATGTGCCAGCATCCGCGATGGTAAGCGGTCCATGCATCGAGATTGGCTGTTGGGAGCATCGCGTCTTGTCGTGCGATTCGCACGATACGGGACTCGATTTCAGCGGTGATTCGGGCAAACAATGCCTCGCCGAGATCGAGTGTGTTGCGATTCCAGTCAGTGAGTTGGTCTTGCCACAAACTCTCGCCAGTCTGTCCGTCGACCAGTTCCATGGCGATCGTTGTTTTGTTTTTGTCGCTAACGAGTTCGCCGAGCAACAGGAATCGAACACCGAGCCGTGTCGCAACGTCTGTCGGTGCGTGGGTGCCGGGTTGGAACATCAATGTGGAGGCAAGCGCTGTGACGGGAAACGCGCCGGTGCGAGCCAGCCGACCAATCAGGTCACGCTGGATACCTAGCGCGCGATCGCTTGTCGCCTGCTCGTCGCTTCGCGTTGCAAAGGGCAGGACCGCGAGCGCGTGACGGTGGGAGTGTGTTCGTAGGTCTTGCGGCTTTGGCTCGCCAAACGCAATGTCCGACCATGCGGGCGCCGCCGTTTCCTCTTGCTCGACCGTAGGAATCCACTGATAACCAAAACCACGAACGCTTCGAACGAACTTCGGCGGCCGGCCATGATCGTCCAATGCGTTGCGCAACAAACGGATGCGCTGGCTCAACGTGTCAGGTGTCAGAACTCGGTTCGGCCAGACTCGTGCGGCAATATCGTCATGACTGATCGCAGCCGGCGCAGCGTCGAGCAAGGTCAGCAACAGATCGTAGGTGAGTCCGCCCACGTCGATTCGAATCTTGTTGAGATGCACGGATCGTTGCGCTGTATCAACGATCAGATCATCGCTCTTGATGATCGTCATCTATTCTCCCACGGCCCTGGCGAAGCTTGTCCTCGCAACTCCGAAATCAATATAGCGTTGCGCCTAGCTCAGCGCCATGGCCATTTTCTCGGCGCACCATGCGAATCAGTATGCATCGCTTACGGGTGCCACTTTCGAATCTTCTCGAGAACCGCAATGCTGGCCTCCTGTGTCAGGCGGATCAAGTCATTCTGAGTCGCTGTTGGTCTAATGTGGAAAAGCGCCGCAGGATGAAGCGTGCGCCTAATGAACTGGGAAAGCGGCATTCTTGCCGTCGCGGAAAATTCGGACACCGTTTCTGATGTCATCAGATTGAACAGGCGTGCCCTCAATTCAATTCGTGGACGCCAGACGAGAGGTATTGAAAGCGGGAACGCCCACACGTCGTTCAGTGCGCCCAACCTGAAGTCCGATACAAATACGTCGACCCCGATATCCCCCTTGCCGGGTTCTTGTGCATTGGTTATCGGTGGAAGCTGAAATATGTCTCGAATTTCATATTCGATGATGGCGACAGGGTCGAGTTTCGACCATACGAAAGCCTGTTCCTGCTCATTCAGTTCGCTCTTCGGTACCACCGTGATCGCACCTAGATAGAGGGCTCTGACTTTAGGTCGACGAAGTTTTGCAAAGATCATAGCTGTCAGCATCGATCCGATAGACGAAGCTAGGATTCCCTCCCGCATCCGGTCGATTTTCACTTTTTATGGCGCCGATTTTCTCAATGGCTCTTTGTGATCGAATGTTGCCGATCGCGATCGGGAATACGACTTGATCGACGAAGCGAAACGCGTGTTCAAGCATCAGTTGCTTCATTTGTTTGTTGTAGGCACCGCCCCAATGCGATCGTGCGAGAAACGACCATCCGATTTCTACTTCGCGCTTCGTTTGGTCGTAGCCGTGAAATCGCGATGAACCGATAACTTCGCCAGTTGCGTTATCGATCACGACCAGCGCGCCGCCGGAATTCAGCGATTCGTCGAAGAAGGATTGGAATACCGCCAAGTCGTGACGGTTTCTGACAGGATGCTGTGCCCAGATAGCCGGGTCTGCCGCCACGGCGTAGAGAGACTCAAAATCCTCGTTCGACAAAGACCTCAGCGTGACGGTGTCGTCATTTAGGGTAGGCTGAAAATCAAAAGTTGGGGATTCAGCGTTCATGAGCGTAGCGAATCCAAATCCGGTAGCAATGACACTTCGGACTCGCCTAGGCTGATACGAACTTTGGATTTTTCGGCAGGTTGTGCGGTCGATACGCGTCATCCGCCCGCAGTTGCTCCGCAACCGATTGATGCACGGGACACTGCGTTGTGATCGGTCGGTCATTTGCGCCGTACGGTTTCCACATCGCTGTGAAGGCGTCATGCACGCGACCGGGGATTTTGGGTTTGACGCGCCGTTCGATATAGCGCTTCTTAAACTTAAGACCATGTCGCGCGGCGCAGTGAATCATCCACATCAACGCGATATCGGACAGATCCGCTTCGAGACACCCGCCGCCCACATCTGAATGACTGCCCGCAAACCACATTTCGCGAACGCGCGGATGTTCGGCCCATCGCAATACCGGGAAAAAGCGCCGCCGCTCATCGACCGCCATCGCGTGATAACCGGCGACAACATTCTCACTCAGTTCCGCATCGTTGTAGTCGGCGTCGTTGGTTGCCTTGACGGTATCCCAGACGCCCAGCATCTCAATCGACACATCGAAAAAGCGGCCCTGCTCCTTCAGTGCTTGCGCGCTGTCGCTGTCCCGGTTCAGGTACAACTCCCAGCCAAGTTCAACGTCGGCGGCCTTACGCGGTATTCCGCTATGCGATAAGAGACCGCTTAAACGCCGGGCAGCGTAGGCGCCGCGGCTAAAGCCGAACAGAAAAAGCTTGTTGTCTTCAATTGGGTGACCGTCGTTGTAGGTCCGACGCAGAAACCGATACGCACCGAGTATGCGTTTGTCGAGGCCGTGCCCATAGATACCCCCCGGCAACAGCTCCCACGCGCGTGTGCCGGCACCGCTCTCGTAGTGCTGCAACTGCCCACGTTGGATCAAAGCGGACAGCATCTTCACGACGTTGGTGCCGGTGACGGTGCCGTCGGGTTTGCGCTCCGGTTCGTTCCAGGTACCGTCAAGACCAATGATCACATTGCGTGTGGCACTCATCGTCCGCCGTCCATGATCGCGTTCTCCATCGGATCCCAGACCTCTTCGTCTTGGTCGTCGGTGGGCGCAGTACACCACCATTCGACGGTCTGTGGCACGTACAAGCCCAGTGTTGCGACCGATGCTAAAAGAAAGGCGGCATTGGTATGATATTCAACGCGGAACAGATTGGCCGTGTCACACTTTTCGATGGTGTGTGGCGCCCAACGAAAGCCATACAAGGAGCTATGGACGGTTTCGCTTCCGGTGATCGAGTTTGGCGCAATCGAACCACTGCCTTCGACTTCGAACGTTGTGCAGGCAGTGATAAGCGATGCAAACAGCACTAAGGCTAGCGCCCTGGCAGCGAATCGGTTCTTCATTGTGTCCCTCTTGACCGAGTGCGTGATTAGATCTATTCGTCACGCACTACAGTTGCAATTCCCCAGTGTAAGCGCTGATTATCTTTGCGGGGACTCAGCAGTACAAGCGGAAGCCAGAACTCCTAAAGAACTGGGTCGGCGCCGCCATACTTGCGACTCTTCTCCAGCGGTGTATCTCCAAACTCCGACCTGATGTCTTTCGAAGCGCCGTGTTTAAGTAACAGCTCGATGATCTCAGAATCTTGCGGCGCGCCAGCGGCGACATGCAGTGGGGTTTCTCCCATGTCGCCCACAGCATTCGGATCGGCGCCATGCTCCAGCAGCAGGGCAACACCGTAGCGGTCACGTCGACGCACGATGACGTGCAAAGGCGTGTCTCCCATACAATCCACCGAGTTGACTGATACGGTCGCCTTACCCATTGCTTCCGGGAAGAGCGCGTGAGAGACGGATGCCAAATACTCCTCCAGTGTTTGGCGTGCTTTAGGGCGCATGGTCACTGGCCATCGTCGTCCGCTGTGCTCTTGCGACCCTCCAGTTCGATTTCGAATACTGTTTCCGCGTATTGCCCTCGAATACAAACTGCCTGAGCTCCTCGAACTTCGAACGCGGGGTCTGTCTCATACTCATCGATCGCGAATCGCGAGGCATGGGTGAGATCTATGACCACGGCGGGGTCGAACACGATATCCTCGCAGCCGCGCGTCTCGTCGTTAGTTTTATGTTGACATCCGCATTCGGCGAATCGTCCTTCGGTTGTCGGGAAAGCATTGGCCCAGGTGTACTTCAGGTGGTAATAGGCATCGTCGTCCTTAACCACAAAAAGCAATGCAGTTTGATAGTCGGCAAAATCGGGTGTGCCATAGTGATCTGCGACCGTAAACTCGATCGCCGCGCCGGTTGTAAGTTCATCCGACAATGCTTGCTCAATGCGATAACGCGCATTGAATATTGAATCCATGCAAATCGAGAGTACCGTCTCGCCTGTCTCTGGATCACTAGACGGCTTGATCGCGCAATCGACTTCCTGCAAGTCGATGTAACTCCCAACAAACCCATATATTTCTTCGTTCGCGAGAACGCTTGCGGTCGCGAGGAGTGTCATCATTGCTACGCAAGACACAGTTGTCCTCTTCATAACCATAGACCTCATTGTCCTTAGAGGTCGACGGCGAGAGTCTGGTTGAAGTTGTCGAGAATGACGTAGGATCACCGGAAGCCGTGCTAGGCTAATGCTGAAATGGCGCGGGGGTAGTTCCACTACTCGTTTTCTTCGCCTGGTTGCTGCTCAAGAAACGGGCTTGGATCGAAGTAGAGCTGTATCGCTGTGATGTTGCCGTCTGTCACGCGAAGGCAGGCGACTTCCATCAGTTCTTGGTCCGACATGCCCGCGAACTGGACAACGGTTTCGATGCAAGCACCATCGTCGCTGACGTGAATCGCCGCTGCCTCAATTCGAAGCAGAGAGGGTGCCACTCGATTTAGGAAAGCCAGTACCTGTTGGCGTCCCTCGATGGGCTCCTCCAGCAGTGGGCCATGAAATTGAACGTCATCAGACAGAGGCAGGTCTGCGACTTGATTCGAGGAAAGACTCTCAACGTACATCTCCGCGAGTTCCTGCGGATCCATTGCCGCCGCATCCAATGCGCTAAATGTTCCAACTAACAATAGAGCAACGGCGAAACAGCTGATGCGATGTCGACCCATAGAATACCCCGTTCATTCCTTATTGCTGCAAAACCTCAGCTTCAGCGTTGGTTACGTATCGAGACTGGTCACGCAGATACCAACATAGAGCAGCGCGCCGACCAGTGCTACTGCAACCGAGAAGACCGGTCGGGTCTCGCGCTTCGCTTTCAGCATGTGTATCAACCTCATGCAAAGACCTGCCCAGACCGAAAGAGCACGATCGAGACTGCTGCTGCACCTTTTGTGAACAACACCGCGAGCCAAAACGGAATGCCTAATGCAGCGGCTGCAAACAGGCGCGATAGCTCGAAGTCGTTAAGAGGCAAGAGAGCCCACCTCGCGCAGAGTCTCTTTGAAGATGCGATTCAGCTCGTCGCGTAGCTCTGTTTTGGTCAGAAGGTCCGGTCGACCCTGTCCTTTAAACGCATCGCCGTGCCGTTCGAGTTCACTGCCAATAAATTCATTGATCTCTGGAATAGGCTCTCCATAGCCGAGTTCTGATGTTCGCCGTTTCTCGATGAGTAACTTCTTGATGCCCGGCCGAATGCTATCTGGCGCCACGGCCTCGACCAGAATCTCGAACTCCATCGGGGGAACACCAAGATCGGCTTGAATGTACCTAATGGCGAGTAGTGGACGTAGTACGTAGATGTACTTTTTGAGCCGTGCTTTGTCCTTGAATAGATACTCTCGTGCATTTCCGCGGGCCATGTGGCTGTAGTGATAACAAAGCGCCGTGTAGTTGACATGCTTCGGTGCCAGTTCACGGAGTCGCTTCGCGAATCCGCCATTTTGTATATACACGATAGGACTGGCTAACCACTCGAGCAGAGCTCCGTTCGTTCGAGTGAACAAATACAGCGCTTTCTTCAGATCCCAACCGCCGCAATCGATTTCGTCCACAATTGGGTATTCGATGACATCCCTCCTTCGCTCGACGTCGAAGGATAGATACCATTCCGCCTTGTGCGCATAGATAAATCGGACGTCGTAGTCGGAATCGGGCGAAGCAAAACCCCAAGCGCGACTTCCCGATTCCACGGCATGAAGTATCTTGACTTGGTGTTCTTCCTCGGCGCGTCTCAACCGAACAAGGATTTCCTTTCTAACCGTTTCATCAATCGGGTGTGCGTTCGAGTCATACATCTGTTTTTGCCTACGTGGAACACGGCATTGTATTGAGTGCGTTCAGGATATTGTGCTCGCTACCAGCTTCCGTTGCTACGCCGTTATCATCCGTCTACCAACGCGACTGATTGCGCAGGCCACTCGAAGAGCATCACACCTAAGTAAGCGACGCAGAGATAGGTAAAGACGGCGATATACAAGACAATTACGACTTTGATGATCCACTCCAATAGCTTCAACGTCATATGGAGTACGCCCCCGATCAAAGGGATTCGACGTATCCTTGCTCTTGCAGAGGAGTCCCAGGCCGCGAGACGTTCGCCCAGTGTTGCGCCTGAGTTGTGAGTCACCTACAACTCCGGCATTTTGGAACAATCGTCCGTAAGCTCTCTGCGCGCACTTGTGGATGCGCGAGCGATCTACATGCGCTATCACCCAATAAGTTAGTTTGATCCACGTTGATCCCCACGCCATCTGATCCTCTCCTCGATCATTTGAAACTTGTGTGGATTGGACCCTCGAATCTGACCGATAAGAACGGCGCCTTTGGACCGTTCCTCCAGACGTACGGTCAGGGTAAAAAATTCGTGGGTTGCGCCTGGGACGGTTTTCTCGACTGGAAACATCTTTTTATCTTGAGCGGCAAGTGCTTCCAGCTGTTCGACGAGTACTTGATATGCAGTTTGCTTATCCATGCACTTTGCCTTCGCTCATGGGTGTTGGAGGTTTGAAGTGCCCCGGTTTCCCGAGGCACTTCAATTTGTCGCTATTGATTGATCTTGTCGCTCGCGCTATCTAAAAGTAGTCGTCTCTCGCTGATCCCTGAAGACCGCGCGACGTAATGCAACACTTCTTGAAATCTACGGCCCGATCCGCGCGGACACGGGTCATTTCGACCGAGCTTCTCGACGAGGTACTTGTCATCACCAACGATTCGTTGGCCCTTCTTGACCTGGGTTTCCGATGGGAATCCGCGGCGACGTTTACTAATCCGCTCGAAAGGGAGCTTGATCTTCGAAATTCGTGTGAGACATGGTGCACCTCCACGTTGAAATTGCACTGCCGTCTCATTATACGAGCTTGGCGAACGAACGCATATTGTTGAACCGAATATTCGGTATCTAGTGGTTGGCAGCGAAGTGTTCTGCGAACTGCTGAATTCGAGCCGCCGCTGGTCTTGGACAGCATTGGAGCAAGAAGTGCGGTGCCTTAATGTCGACAACTTTGCCGTGTGAGCAGTGTTGCCGGAAGTGGCGCGAGGCAGCCTGGGAGACCACACGGTCCTCGGTTGCTCGCAAATACAAAGCGGGGGCTTTGACCTTTCGCATTCTCGTTCGGTAGTCCACGCGAAGGACTTCCTGAAGTCTGTGCCGGAGCACGTCCGGACGTACCTCGTTGATGGAGCGCTGTGTTTCTGCGAGAAGGTCATCCGACCGGAAACGCCCCATAAGAAACGTCGACAGCAGGAACGGTGGGATCGCTGTTGGCAAGACGCCGAGCACGGCGGAGAAGGGGCGCAGGTAGGATACAGGGCTGACAATAAACGATGCGCACAGCACCAAGCCAACCAGTCCCTCAGGAGCTTTGCTGGCGATCGATGTTGCGATCGGTCCCGAGAAGGACTCTGCAACAAGGATGAATGACCTGTTGCGCGGTAACGCCTTACGAACGAAATCTTCTAGGTCCGCGTAGCCGAGTATCTCGTCGGGTGGATAGCTTACGACTTGGGTCTCCAGTTCACAGCGGTCACGGAAACGATGGAAGAGGGCGCCTGTCCCATCAGTGCCTGGGAGGAGAACAAGCGTCGGATACGTTGCCATTTTAGGGAACACGCCAAGTGGTATTGGGAATGGAACCGTGTGAAGCGGACTGGAAGATACTAAACTCCTCGTCCGTATCGAATAACACCTCGATCGATTTCGTGCGGAATGATCTGCTGTTCAGGCTGCCAGCTCGGTTCCCCACCGGTTACCGAACCGTCTGTATTCCACTCTAGGGTTCGAGCCGCGTCAGATTCACAACGAATGACGCTTTGCTCATAGAGAAGTCGGTCACAGTGGATAGATACTCTGTGAACACCTGTCCCCCACAGCACGTATTCCGCATCACCTGAGTTGTAGACCACGCCGGCATGAAGCACCACAATATGATCAGCGCCATTGCGGACAATTACCGTGCGGCTGGGTCCACCGCCAATTAAAAAAACACTATTCGGTTCTATATCACTGAGCTGCAAAGACGGAATGTTCGATCGCGACCGGTCGTTTGGGGCAAGAGTTGCAAATGCGACATAGGTGGCCGTGGCCAATGCGCCAATGGAAAGTGTCACAAGCAGTCTGGAGATCGCTCTGGTTCGCGTATTCATTGTGTCTTAACAGTAGTGCTGGTTCTTGATAGCCGTGAATCGCGAGCCCTGCCAAATGATTTATTCGGTATTCGGTTCATTGGGAACTGGGCTATCAGCAGCGATAAAATCGAACACCTCGCCATCGATCCAAGCTCGGGCTGGTGGGACACCGTCGACAAAAGAGATTTTGTCACGGTTAGCATTCTCTTCAAACGCAAGATCACAACCGATCATTGATACCGATAGGTCATTGAAGCCGGCGTAGAATCCTAGATACCCATCAGAATCGGAAAACACG
>JBCAZH010000087.1:0-10972 GCA_038533155.1 Pseudomonadota bacterium
GCCGATTTTGTGCGAAACGCCGGTGTAAAAAAGGATGCGCTCTGTAGTCGTCGTTTTACCGGCATCGATGTGCGCCATGATGCCAATGTTGCGGTAACGATCGATCGGGGTAGTGCGTGCCACGGTCGGGTCCTTAAAAATGTCTGTATAACGAGTGATCTGCCGCCCCGGTTAGGGACGCTTCGATCAGTGGTGTGAGTCTTACCAGCGGTAGTGCGAGAACGCCTTGTTGGCCTCTGCCATCCGATGGACATCCTCTTTCTTCTTGATGGCAGCGCCACGGTTTTCTGCAGCGTCCATCAGCTCGTGCGCCAATCGGTGCGCCATGGTCTTCTCGCTACGCCGACGCGCTGCGTCGATCACCCAACGCATAGCCAGCGTCTGGCGACGTTGCGGGCGCACTTCAACAGGCACCTGGTAGGTTGCGCCACCAACGCGGCGGGATTTCACCTCAACCGCCGGCTTAACGTTCTCAAGCGCTTGCTCCAGCAATTCCAACGACTGCTCATCTGTCGCTGCGTTGCGCTCTGTCATGCGATCCAGTGCACCATAGATGATCCGTTCGGCCACTGATTTCTTGCCGTCGTTCATCACCATGTTCATGAACTTTGCCAGCAATTGGCTCTTGTACTTCGGATCCGGAAGGATGCTTCGCTTCGGTGCCTGATTTCTTCTTGACATGTGTTTCTGCTCTCAATGCTTCAGCGGCAGTGCCACTTACTCGTCCTCAGCTATGTGAGGGTCGTTTTACTCTGTTCAATAAGTCGGTGTTGCCGACTCAGTTCAATTAACCCTTCGGTCGCTTAGCGCCGTACTTCGAACGGCCCTGACGGCGATCGTTGACGCCCGCGCAATCCAAGGTGCCACGCACGGTGTGGTAGCGAACCCCGGGCAAATCCTTTACACGACCGCCGCGGATCAGCACCACGCTGTGCTCCTGAAGGTTATGACCCTCACCGCCGATGTAGCTCGTGACCTCGAAACCGTTCGTTAAGCGCACACGTGCCACTTTCCGCATAGCCGAGTTCGGCTTTTTCGGGGTGGTGGTGTACACGCGCGTGCAGACACCGCGCTTTTGCGGGCTGCCTTCCAACGCCGGTACGTTGCTCTTTTCAGGCTTGGTCGAGCGTGGTTTACGCACGAGCTGGTTGATCGTGGCCATAGGCCCTGTGTCCTTATTAATGCAGTCGGGTTAACGACCGGTTCAAAACAAAAGGGCGTAAACGCAAACGCGCACGCCGCCGGGCCTGGGGGCTAAACCCCGGCCGAAATCTTTTTCTCTCTGCGCCTGCGCGAGCTCGGCGCCGTACCAGCCGACGCTAGGTGCCGGCTGAGATGTCTTGAAATGAGACATCTGAGGTAGTGAGGGCGGGCATTTTAGGGATGCCCGCCCTCGCGGTCAAGTGACCGAATGGCCCGTTATTCGGCCTCTTCGGTCTCCGGCGCTTCCGCCTCAGCCACATCCTCAGCGCCATCGCCTTCCGCGCCAGCCGCCTCAAGGCTTGCAAGCTCTGCAGCCAACTCCTGCTCGCGGGTTCTGCGACGCTCTGCGTGATGCGCAAAGCCCGTACCCGCCGGAATCAAACGGCCGACGATCACGTTCTCTTTCAGTCCGCGCAAATCATCGCGCAGTCCACGCACTGCAGCCTCGGTGAGGACACGAGTGGTCTCCTGGAACGACGCCGCCGAAATGAACGACTCGGTTGCCAGAGAGGCCTTCGTGATACCAAGCAGCACGGACTCGAACTCCGGCGCATCTTTGCCAGCCGCCTGCATCTGCTCAACGGACTCGAGAGCCCGCGAGCGATCGACCTGCTCGCCGCGCAAGTAGTTCGTGTCGCCTGGCACGGAAATGATGACCTTCCGCAGCATCTGGCGAATGATCACCTCGATGTGCTTGTCGTTGATCTTCACCCCTTGCAGTCGATAGACGTCTTGGATCTCACGGACAAGATAATCCGCCAGCGCTTCCGCGCCTTTTAGACGCAGGATGTCGTGCGGATTCGGCTCACCGTCGGCGATGACTTCGCCACGAGTGACTTGCTCGCCTTCGAAGACATTCAAGTGACGCCACTTCGGAATCAGCTCCTCGTAAGATTCGCCGCCTTCCATCGTGATGACCAGACGTCGCTTGCCTTTGGTTTCCTTGCCGAAGCTCACGGTACCGGTGTGCTCGGCCATGATCGCAAACTCTTTCGGGCGACGCGCCTCGAACAAGTCAGCAACCCGCGGCAGACCACCGGTGATATCACGCGTTTTCGAGGATTCCTGCGGAATCCGTGCAATGACGTCACCGACCGAGACCTTCGCGCCATCTTCGTGGTTCACGATAGCGCCGGCGGGCAAAGCGTAGACCGCTGGAATCTCTGTGTTCGCAAAGAAGACTTCGTTGCCCTTATCGTCGACAAGCATCGCCACAGGACGCAAATCCTTCGCCGCACCACCTGCCTGACTTTGGTCCGCAATCACGATGTTCGAAAGACCGGTGATCTCATCCACCTGCTCGTTGACGGTGACACCATCCACGAAGTCCTTGAACTTAATCGTACCGCTCACCTCTGTGATAACCGGGTGGGTATGCGGATCCCAAGTTGCGACCACGTCGCCAGCACTGACCGCTGCACCATCTTCCACGGTGATGTTCGCACCATACGGCACCTTGTAGCGCTCGCGCTCACGGCCCGCTTCGTTCGACACGATCACTTCTCCGGAACGTGACACAGCGACCAGGTAGCCCTTCTCGTGGCGAACGGTCTTGATGTTCGACAACCGAACTTGACCGTTGCTCTTGATCTCGATGCTGTTCACAGATGCCGATCTCGACGCCGCACCACCGATGTGGAACGTGCGCATCGTCAGCTGCGTGCCCGGCTCGCCGATCGACTGTGCCGCGATGACACCGACCGCCTCACCGATTGCGATCCGTTGGCCGCGCGCCAAGTCGCGACCGTAGCACTGTGAGCACACACCGTAGCGCGTCTCACAAGTGATCGCCGAACGCACCTTCACTTGGTCCACTTGCAGATCGTCGAGCAGTTGAACCTGCGCTTCTGTCAGCAGTGTGCCAGCATCCAAAGCGACCTTGTCGGTACCCGGATGTAACACCGGCTCAGCAAGCACTCGGCCAAGCACGCGGTCGCGCAGGGATTCGACCACGTCGCCACCTTCAACGAGCGGCGTCATGATCAATCCGTCGCTGGTTCCGCAATCATCTTCCGTAACTACGAGATCCTGAGCGACATCGACCAATCGACGGGTCAGGTAACCGGAGTTCGCCGTTTTCAGCGCCGTATCTGCGAGGCCCTTCCGAGCACCGTGAGTCGAGATAAAGTACTGCAGTACGTCCAGACCTTCGCGGAAGTTCGCCGTGATCGGCGTTTCGATGATCGAGCCATCCGGCTTCGCCATCAAACCCCGCATTCCGGCCAACTGGCGAATCTGCGCCGCAGAACCACGAGCACCCGAATCGGCCATCATGAAGATCGAGTTAAAGGACTTCTGAACAACGTCGTCACCGTCGCTGTTTTTCACAGCGTCGGTACCAAGCTTGTCCATCATCGCTTTCGCGACTTGGTCATTTGTGCGCGACCAGATATCTACAACCTTGTTGTAGCGCTCGCCATCCGTCACCAAGCCGGACGCGTATTGGTCCTGAATCTCTTTCACTTCGGTTTCCGCTCGACCAAGGATTTCCTCTTTGCTCTGCGGCACTTCCATGTCGTTCACACCGATGGAGACACCCGCACGAGTCGCGTAGCGGAAGCCGGTGTACATCAGCTGATCCGCAAAGACGACCGACTCTTTCAATCCGACGTGCCGGTAACACTGGTTCAGCACATTGGAAATCGCTTTCTTGGTCATGTGTTGGTTGACCAAATCGAACGGTACGCCCTCCGGCAAAATCTCAGACAACAAGGCTCGACCGACCGTCGTTTCGACGCGGCGCATGCTCCGCTCCGAGTCCTCGGCCGTGCTGACGTTCAAGCGTACTTGGATCTGCGCCTGCAGATCGCAAACGCCTGCCTCGTAGGCGCGGTGCACTTCTTGAACATCCGCGAACTGAAGCCCTTCACCCTTCGCGTTGATACGCTCCCGAGTCATGTAATACAGACCCAAGACAACGTCTTGCGACGGCACGATGATCGGGTCTCCGTTCGCCGGCGACAGAATGTTGTTCGACGACATCATCAACGCGCGCGCTTCGAGCTGAGCCTCGATCGACAGCGGCACGTGCACCGCCATCTGGTCACCATCAAAGTCGGCGTTGAACGCGGTGCAGACGAGCGGATGCAATTGAATCGCCTTACCCTCAATCAGCACAGGCTCGAACGCCTGGATACCGAGACGATGAAGCGTTGGCGCCCGGTTCAACATGACCGGATGCTCACGGATCACTTCCTCGAGAATGTCCCAGACCTCAGGCCCTTCCCGCTCAACCAGACGCTTCGCCGCCTTGATGGTTGCCGCTTCACCACGCAATTGTAGTTTGGAGAAAATGAACGGCTTGAATAGCTCCAACGCCATCTTCTTCGGCAAACCACACTGGTGTAGTTTCAACGTCGGCCCAACAACGATCACCGAACGACCCGAGTAATCAACACGCTTACCGAGCAAGTTCTGACGGAAGCGACCCTGTTTACCCTTAATCATGTCCGCGAGAGACTTCAGTGGGCGTTTGTTGGTGCCTGTAATCGCACGACCGCGGCGACCGTTATCCAGCAACGCGTCCACTGACTCCTGCAGCATGCGCTTTTCGTTGCGCACGATGATGTCCGGAGCATTCAGCTCCAGCAGTCGACGCAAACGGTTGTTGCGGTTGATAACGCGACGATACAGATCGTTGAGATCCGATGTGGCGAACCGGCCTCCGTCGAGCGGGACCAACGGACGCAGGTCCGGCGGCAGCACGGGCAGCACCGTCAACACCATCCACTCGGGCTTATTGCCCGACTCGATGAATGATTCGAGCAACTTCAGACGCTTCGAGAGACGCTTGATCTTGGTCTCAGAGTTCGTGCCGTTGATCTCTTCACGAACGGTAGCGACTTCGGTCTGCAACTCCATCGTGCGCAACATCTCATGGACCGCTTCCGCGCCCATACGCGCATCGAACTCGTCGCCGTATTGCTCGATCGCCTCAAGATAGCCCTCATCGGACAGCAGCTGGCCACGCTCTAGCGGTGTCAAGCCAGGCTCCACCACGACGAACGCCTCGAAGTACAACACGCGCTCGATCTCGCGCAGCGTCATGTCGAGCATCAAACCGATGCGCGATGGTAGCGATTTCAAGAACCAGATATGTGCAACTGGGCTCGCCAAGTCGATGTGCGCCATGCGCTCGCGACGAACTTTAGTCTGCGTGACTTCAACGCCGCACTTCTCACAGACGACACCGCGATGCTTCAGGCGCTTGTACTTGCCGCACAGGCACTCGTAATCCTTGATCGGGCCAAAGATCTTCGCGCAGAACAGTCCATCGCGCTCGGGCTTGAACGTCCGATAGTTGATTGTCTCGGGCTTTTTGACTTCACCGTACGACCACGAGCGAATCATGTCCGGTGACGCGAGACCGATGCGGATCGCATCAAAGTCTTCGTCCGGTGTTTGCGACTTAAATAGCTTAAGCAAATCTTTCATGAATCACCTTACTCCGTTTCAAGCTCGATATTGATGCCAAGAGAACGGATCTCTTTGACGAGCACGTTGAACGACTCCGGCATACCGGCTTGCATTTGATGCGTTCCGTCGACGATGTTTTTGTACATCTTCGTTCGACCCTGGACGTCATCGGACTTCACAGTCAGCATCTCCTGCAGCGTGTAGGAAGCACCGTAGGCTTCGAGCGCCCAGACCTCCATCTCACCGAATCGCTGACCACCGAACTGCGCTTTACCACCCAGCGGTTGTTGCGTGACCAGGCTGTACGGCCCTGTTGAACGGGCGTGCATCTTGTCATCCACCAAGTGGTTCAGTTTCAGCATGTACATATAGCCGACTGTCACCGGACGCAGGAATTGATCGCCTGTACGGCCGTCACGCAGTTCCGCCTGACCGGTTTCCGGCAGCTCCGCGAGTTGCAGCATCTGCTTGATCTGCGTCTCAGCGGCGCCATCGAATACCGGCGTTGCCATCGGCACACCTCGCGACAGGTTACCTGCCAACTCAATGACTTCCTCATCAGACAGACTATCGATGTCCTCCGCACGACCACCCGTCGTGTTGTAGACGTCATGCAGGAACCCACGAAGATCTTTCATGGCAGCCTGCGCCTTGAGCATCCTCTCAATGCGTTGACCGACGCCTTTCGCGGCCCAACCGAGGTGCGTCTCAAGCACCTGCCCGACATTCATGCGCGACGGCACCCCTAGCGGGTTGAGTACGATGTCGACCGGTGTGCCGTCTTCGAGGTACGGCATATCCTCTATCGGCACGATGGTGGAAATCACACCTTTGTTACCGTGACGACCCGCCATCTTGTCACCCGGCTGAATCCGGCGTTTCACCGCGAGGTAGACTTTGACCATCTTCAGAACACCCGGCGCCAGATCGTCGCCGACAGTGATCTTGCTCTTCTTCGCTTCAAAGCGAGCGTCGAATTCTTCACGCTGCGCTTTCAATCGCTCTTGAGCGCGCTCCAATTGCGCGTTGGCTTCGTCGTTTTTCAGACCGATATCGAACCATTTCATCGGCTCTAGGCTTTCAAGGTACGCCTTGGTGATCTTCTCACCGGACTTCAGACCGGACGGACCACCTGTCGCCTGCTTGCCAAGCAAGAGCTTCTGCACTCGATCCAGAATATCGCCTTCGAGAATTCGAAGTTGGTCATCCAGGTCCTTACGCACGCTCTGCAGCTCAGCACGCTCGATCGCGAGCGCACGGCTATCCTTCTCAACGCCATCGCGTGTGAACACGCGGACATCGATAACCGTACCGTCCATGCCGGGCGGCACGCGCAGCGATGAGTCCTTCACGTCGGACGCTTTTTCACCGAAGATCGCACGCAGCAGCTTCTCTTCCGGCGTCAGCTGAGTCTCGCCCTTCGGCGTAACCTTACCCACCAGAATATCGCCGGCGCCGACTTCAGCGCCGATGAACGCAATACCTGCTTCATCCAATTTCGCCAGCGCTGAATCCCCGACATTCGGGATATCCGACGTGACCTCTTCAGAACCGAGTTTCGTGTCGCGAGCAACACAGGTCAGCTCTTCAATATGGATTGTCGTGAAGCGGTCTTCCTTAACGACGCGCTCGGAGATCAAAATCGAATCTTCGAAGTTGTAGCCGTTCCAAGGCATGAACGCGACCAGCAGGTTTTGACCCAGCGCGAGTTCACCGAGGTTGGTGGACGGCCCATCGGCCAATACGTCGCCGCGAGCAATCTGATCGCCGATCTTCACGAGCGGACGCTGGTTAATGCAAGTGTTTTGGTTAGAACGCGTGTATTTCGTCAGATTGTAAATATCGACACCTGGATCGACGTCATTGGTCTCGTCATCGTTGACTCGTACAACAATTCGCGATGCATCAACCGAGTCGACGACACCACCGCGATTCGCGACGACCGTTACCCCAGAATCTACGGCAACCGCACGTTCCATTCCGGTACCGACCAGAGGCGCTTCGCTGCGTAGCGTTGGCACAGCCTGACGTTGCATGTTCGAGCCCATCAATGCCCGGTTGGCATCATCGTGCTCCAGGAACGGAATCAAAGACGCCGCCACCGAAACAATCTGCTTCGGAGAGACATCCATGTAGTTCACGGCATCCGGCGCCGCCAACGTGAATTCGTTGCGGTGGCGAACCGAAATCAAGTCGTCGGTGAAGTTGTTTTTTGCATCAACCGCAGCATTCGCCTGCGCGATGATGTACTGGCTTTCTTCAATCGCGGACAGATACTCGATGTCATCGGTGACTCGACCGTTTTCGACCTTGCGGTACGGCGTCTCGAGGAAACCATACTCGTTGGTACGTGAGTACACCGCGAGCGAGTTAATCAAACCGATGTTCGGACCTTCCGGCGTTTCGATTGGGCACACCCGACCGTAGTGCGTCGGGTGAACGTCACGGACTTCAAAACCAGCACGCTCACGTGTCAGACCGCCAGGACCGAGCGCTGAGACGCGACGCTTGTGCGTGACTTCCGAAAGCGGGTTGTTCTGATCCATGAACTGCGAGAGCTGGCTGGAACCGAAGAACTCCTTGACCGCCGCGGCTACCGGCTTAGCGTTGATCATCTCTTGCGGCATCAGACCTTCAGCTTCGGCTTGAGTCAGACGCTCTTTGACAGCCCGCTCGACGCGCACCAAACCGATGCGGAAGGCGTTCTCCGCCATCTCGCCGACGCTGCGGATGCGACGGTTACCCAGGTGATCGATATCGTCAACAGAACCATTGCCGTTGCGAATGTCGATCAACACTCTCAAAACGTCGAGTACGTCGCCAGAGTCCAGCACGCCCTCGCCCGTGATTTCGTCGCGTCCGACCCGACGGTTGAACTTCATGCGACCTACTGCTGACAAGTCGTAACGATCCGCATTAAAGAACAGGTTGTGGAACAGGTTCTCTGCCGCTTCTTTGGTCGGCGGCTCGCCCGGGCGCATCATCCGGTAGATTTCTACCAGCGCATCAAGACGAGTCTGCGAAGGATCGATTCGCAGGGTGTTCGAAATGTAGGGACCACGATCGAGATCGTTCACGTAAAGCGTACGAATCGACGTAACTCCGTTTTCGATCAACGAATCGATCAACTCTTCGGTCAGCTCATCATTGGCGTTCGCCAACAGCTCGCCGGTCGATTCGTCAACAATGTCATGACCCAGAACCAAGCCTTCTAGGTAGGTCTTCGGCACAACCAGCTCGTCGATGCCGGCTTTATCGAGGTCACGCACGTGCTTGGCGGTGATTCGACGGCCTTCTTCCACAATCATCTTGCGGCCGGCTTTAATGTCGAATTGAGCGGTCTCACCACGCAAACGCGAAGCGACCAGCGCCATACGAATTTCTTTTTCGCCAAGTGTGAAGTCGATCATCTCGAAGAACGTCTGCAACATTTCTTCGTTCGACATATCGAGTGCACGCAGGATGATGCTGACCGGCAGCTTGCGACGACGATCAATCCGCGCAAACACACAGTCTTTGGCATCGAACTCGAAGTCCAGCCATGAACCGCGATACGGAATTACCCGTGCAGAGAACAGCAACTTCCCTGAGGAGTGCGACTTGCCCTTATCGTGGTCGAAGAAGACGCCAGGCGAACGGTGCAATTGCGACACGATGACGCGCTCGGTGCCGTTGATCACAAACGTACCGTTGTCGGTCATCAAAGGCATTTCGCCGAGATAGACTTCCTGTTCGCGAATATCTTTAACAGGCTTCGGCGTACCGCTGGCTTCTTTGTCGTAGATCACCAGACGGACCTTGACCCGCAACGGCGCTGCGTAGGTCAAACCGCGCAGCTGGCATTCCTTGACATCAAATACAGGTTCGCCCAGCCGATAGCTGACGTACTCAAGGGCGGCATTACCCGAATAGCTAACAATCGGGAACACTGTCTGAAATGCCGCATGAAGCCCGATGTCATCACGTGATTCGACGTCTTTCCCTTCCTGCAAAAACTTGCGGTAGGAGTCGATCTGGATAGACAACAGGTACGGCACATCAAGAATGCTGTGCTTTTCGCCAAAGTCCTTGCGAATGCGCTTCTTCTCGGTAAACGAGTAGGCCATGTTCTTACCTCGGTCCTGTATTCAACGCGAATACCGGCAAGCCGTTTTCGGCAAGCCGGTACCCTGCTACCGACACAAGTCGGCAGCGATTAAAGTGGTCGACGGCGTCGGTAAACACCGTCGACCCGTTTCTCATTTCAACCGTAGAGATTACTTGAGCTCTACGCTTGCGCCAGCCTCTTCGAGCTGCTTCTTGAACTCTTCTGATTCGTCTTTGGAAGCGCCTTCCTTGATCGTCGCCGGAGCGCCTTCGACCATATCTTTCGCTTCTTTCAGACCCAAGCCGGTGATGGCGCGAACAGCCTTGATGACCGCAACTTTGTTGCCGCCGAAGCTGGTCATTACGACGTCGAATTCATCTTTCTCTTCCGCCGCGCCCGCGCCGCCGTCAGCACCCGGTGCTGCAGCAGCTACAGCAACCGGCGCCGCCGCCGATACGCCCCACTCGTCTTCGAGCATCTTGACGAGCTCGACCACTTCCATGATCGGCTTCGCGCTGAGTTCTTTCAAAAGGTCTTCGTTAGACATTGCCATGATGGTGTTTCCTTAAATCTGTCCTAATTCAAAATTCAATAAGTCCGCAGTAAACAACTTCACGCTGCTTCCTGACTGCCACGCGCCGAAAGGGTGCGCGCCAGCATGGCGGACGGTTCGGCGATCGTGCGTACCAGCTTGGATGCCGGTGCCTGCAGTACGCCAAGCAACATTGCTCTCGCCTGGTCGAGGTTGGGAAGATCCGCAACTTTGCCGAGATCACCTGCTTCTAGCAGTTGACCACCGACCGACAATGACACCGCTTTCAGTGCGTCATTCTCTTTGGCGAACCCCTTAACCAACCGTGCGGCCGCACCAGGGTCGTCTTTTGACAACGCAAGGATCAGAGGACCTTTCAGAGTGTCATTCATGCACTCAAGATCCGTACCCTCGAACGCTCGGCGAGCTAGTGTGTTTTTCACTACCCGCAAATACACGCCTTGTTCGCGTGCATCTTTTCTCAGCGCCGTCATCTCTTCGACGGTCAGCCCTCGATATTCTGCCGCAACGGCAGCGAGCGCTTCCCCAGCGACCTCTTTGACTTCGGCGACAAAGCGTTTCTTGTCTTCGAGTCTTAACGCCATAGATTCCTCCTGGCTTCGGTCACAACACTGAGTGGCTTTCACCACTCTCCCAGTCGAAAGGTGACCGTCGCCAGCATGCTGACTTAAGGATCACCATCTGCGCGGGCTTTCTTGATTAAGCATCTTCCT
>JBCAZH010000088.1:0-10736 GCA_038533155.1 Pseudomonadota bacterium
TTTCGCGATGGCGAGTTTAGTAAAGCCATTCACTACTTCGAGAAGAGTGCAGCGCTTGCGCCTTACCTGCACGAAAGTTACTTCGGGCTTGCGAAAACCTATCTGCAAATGGGTAACGCCGTGAGAGCGGAGCAGGCGCTTGAGCAAGCTTTGGACAATGCCAACCGATCATCGACCCGCGAGTTCTACAAGGGCAAGTTAAGGCTGTTGAACGAAACCGCAACTTTGTGATCGACAGAGCCCTACGTAGACGGTAGACGACGCTTCTGTAATGTCGGTGTCAGATGTGGCGCCGAGATGATAGTTGCATGTGGGTCTGATCTGCCGGGGAGTCTCAAACGTCTCCGTCCATCACTGCTCGTAGCCGGGCAGACTTACATCCTCACCGAATGCGATAGTGTCGGTTTCACGAAGAAGAACAAGAGACTTGTGGCGGTCCGGCAAAACTGACTCTGCTACGACAATGCGGTCGTCACTGGTCTGTATCGCAGTCAGCAATGCGTCGGCCTTTTGTTGAGACGCCTCGTCGATCTGTTGCTGCCGGCGCTGATCCCGCTCGTGCTCGCGATTCGCAACTTCATACAACGTGCATTGGCGTCGTCGTCCGTCTTCGCGTCGACACTCTGGCTCAATTTCTCGATTCGAATCGGCGGCGGCGTCGAGCACAGCCGCTAAAAACGCGAGACCGATTTGGCTACCCAAACTTGGAGGCTGTTCCGCCGCAGTGTTGCTCGCGTCGCGTGTGGATGTGGTGGCGCAACCGGCCAGCAGAAGCGCCCCGATTGACAGTGTGGCGATGACTTTTAGACGTTCACGCATGGCATGCATTTCTCCGTGCATCGATGTCTCGATACTACCACGCTGCAACGCCACGTTTTCGGCTAAGCCGACGCTCGCGCTTTACTGGTACTAATCAGATACCGGCCTAGCACAGCGTCCAGTTCCTGCATCTTGACGGGCTTCGACAAGTAATCGGTCATACCCACTTCGAGGCAGCGTTCCCGATCACCAATCACGGCGTTTGCGGTTAATGCGACAACCGGGATATCGCGGTAGGGTGCCCCATCCGCTTGGCGGATTTGACGGGTTGCTTCGAAGCCATCCATGCCTGGCATTTGGCAGTCCATGAGAATCAATGCGGGGGTGTGTTGCTCGAGTTGACCGAGGAGTGCATCGCCACTCGACACAACGAGTGCGTCATAACCAAGTTTTTCTAACATGACGCAGATGACGCGTTGGTTGATGGGGTTGTCTTCGGCCACGAGAATTTCGTGCCGGCTGCCATTGTTAACGGTGGCATCGCACTTGGTGCTCGATTCTACTCCCGCGATCCTGGCATCCGGCGGTGCGTCACGATGCGGGAGGCTGACGCTGAAGGTGCTTCCTACCCCTTCACGGCTTTCGACGGTGAGTCCACCGCCCATGAGTCGACATAGTTCCGACGAGATCGTTAGGCCAAGTCCGGTGCCGTCGTATCGGCGATCACTGCCATCATCAACTTGTGAGAACGCTTCGAAAATTCTGTCGAGCTTGCCCTCGGCGATCCCAATGCCCGTATCCGTAACCTCGAACGACCATTTATTGGATGGAGCGTGTGGTGCACAAATTGACAGGCAGACGCTACCGGAGTCGGTAAACTTAATCGCGTTAGAAATCAGATTCGACAATACCTGTCGCAACCTAACGGGATCGCCGAGTGTAACCCGTTCGATTTCGCCTTCATTTGCCAACGTCAGTGCGATGCCTTTTCTTTGTGCCAAGGGTTCGAACAGACGAATCGTCTGCTGTGCGACTTCGAGCGGTGAGTGGGACCGTGACGCTAACTCGATGTGTCCGTCGCGTATTTTCGATACATCAAGGATGTCGTTGACGATGGTCAACAACGACTCGCCGCTTTGAGTGATGATTCCGACGAACTCTGCAATCTTTGGATTGATCGGCGAATCGCGAAGCACTTCCGCCATACCAAGAATGCCATTGAGCGGTGTGCGAATTTCATGTGACATGTTCGCTAGGAACCGACTCTTTGCTGCGTTGGCGGCTTCCGCCTGATCTTTGGCCGTTCGAAGGTCTTGAGTCCGCGATTGCACAATCGATTCAAGTTGTGTGTTTTGAATCGCTAGTTCTTGTTCTTTTTCCGATAGCTTGTCGAGCGCCTCTTGCAACGCGCGACGAACTGCAGCGCCGGCCACTCCGATCGCGAGCGACGAGGCGATCACTAACACGCAGCCATAGAGAACCGCCAGTTTTTGGCCCAATGTGTCTACAACAGGAAAACCAAATCCCGGACTGAACACGACACCAGCGAACATGGTTGCTACAAGCAGCAAGGCGGGCACTGCATGCTTTTTCTGCATAGCGAGCGCAACTCGTATTACTCCGAAAATCGTTCCGAACAGAAAGTACCAAGCAGCATCCGGGACTAGCAGGGCCATGCCAATGTGAATGGAAGCATTCGTGATCAATTTGGTCATTGGCACCGCGATGAAACGATATCTTTCGGAGGCCTCGATGGCGGCAGTAACCAATGCGTTGCTGACGGCCAGCGCGAAGAACAAGAGCGCGTGCCAAACGTGTACGTCGTCGAAGGCTGCCGCGAAACCGAGAATCACGCTGGTCGACAACGCTGCGAACACGACGACTTCAAGTCCGTGAAGGAGTGCCTCGCGAGGCGTCCGCTTGTCCGAGAACATCATGAGAATTCGACCATTGAAGTTCGGAGATAGGCTCCGTGCGGCAGCATGTACGTGGATACGGACCGACGTGTTCTTTCAGTGTTAAAGCGCGACGTATTTGTCCTACACAACGATTTCTCTATTGACTGACTAGCGTCCGACGACATTCGAACTTTACTTCAGAGACTGTTAGTTAAACCTTGTTTGCTCTATTGACGTCCTATCTGCAATTTCCAATTGCGGAGCAGTTGATCGTGAAACAAGTTGTCGGGGTCGTCAGGTTTTTGTTTGTTGTTGTGGCGCTGAACTCGGGGTTCGCCACCGCAGCCGAAACATTGGAAGAGCGGGTCCTGAGGTTCGAAAGTCGAGGAGTCTTACTTGAGGGCACACTCGTGTTGCCGACCGCAAGCGCACCGACAGCGGCTGTGGTGTTTGTACACGGATCGGGCCGTCAGTCGCGGAGCCTGCCACTCGGGCGTGTCTTTGCAGAGACAGGTATCGCCGCATTCGTGTACGACAAGCGTGGGGTGGGCAAATCCGCGGGCCACTTCGAAGGGGATCAGCCCGTCAGCGAGACCAACCTCGACCTGCTTGCAGCCGACGCGCGTGCAGCATTGAACGTGCTCGACGGTGTAGAGCGTCTCGAAGGCGTACCGCGAGGTTTTACTGGTCTTAGCCAAGCGGGCTGGATTGTGCCACTGGCAGCCCAGGACAGCGATGCAGACTTTGTACTGCTATGGAGTGGACCGGTTTGCAAGATCAGCGAGGAAGACATCTTCAGCAAATACACTCGCAACTCCGACGCGGCTCGAATCCCAAGCTACGATGAGGCGCTTGCCGCGCGAACTTCGCCTTATGAATGGCCAGAGTTTCTAGGTCGCGATACCGATGCCGCCGCAGATTTAGCAGGACTCGACATCCCGGGCTTTTGGATCTTTGGCGAAAACGACGGCAGCGTCCCGGTTGACCTATCGATTCGCAAGTTACGAAAACTGCAGGACGCCGGACACGACTATCAATACGTGTTGTTTTCGGGTGTCGGCCACAATAACGTCGGGGCAACCTTCGAGACAGCCGCTGCGTGGATAAAGGCTGTCGTAGCGAAACCCTGAATGGTGCCGATCGGGTGATGAACTGATTCCGCCCATTGGCCATGCATTACTTGTGATGTGACCTGAGGTCGCGGGTGTCTTACGTCGGCCTAAGGTGCGCTCATTCGTCCCGCCAGGCACTCCCCAAAGCGGACCCTCCCTGAAGAGATTCACTTGCGCGGCTCCATGACGATCCTGTCTTTACCCGATTCGTCGGTCGGCAGGGATCGCTAAGCCATTCGGAACCGCCAATTTCAGTGTCTATGACCGTTGAGTGCTCGCAAGGCCGGTGTTTTCAAGCCACACAGGGCGATGCGCGCCTTTATCCGTCGTCCGTTTGCAACAGATTATGGGAAAAACACCTTGAGACAGCGTGTTGCGTACACCACACAACTGTCGCTTTGTTGCAATCGAATCGACTATTTGCCACACTCCGAAGCCGTTGTGCGACCAGTGTTGTAAAAACAACACAACTCAACCAACGACATGTCTCGAGAGTTTTGAGCTCAACCAGGGGGCAGTCCTTTTACAGGACTCACTTGAAAACACAGGGAGCTATTCCAAAATGTTGTATCAACCAAGTCGCGCGGATAGCGCGTGGCGGCGGAAATGCAGAACCGGTTTTGCATCAATCGCCGCTCTTGCTCTGACGGGCCTCGCGCCATCAGCAGCACTCGGTCAGTCGACCGACGACGAAGCGGAGAGCGTCGATGAAATCGTCGTTACCGGTTCTCGTCTGACGACGAACCCGAACCTCGCAGGCGCAACGCCGGTACTTAGTGTATCCGGTGACGAAGCGCTGATTCGCGGTAACGTCCGCGTCGAAGATTTCATCAACGTACTGCCGCAGGTTTTTGCGGGCCAGGCGTCTGAGGTCTCAAACGGCGCGTCCGGTACTGCAACGCTGAACCTTCGTGGTCTCGGTGCACAACGTACGCTGGTCATGATCGACGGCCGTCGCCTGCCTTACGGCTCTTCGGGCACGATCGCAGCTAACGTTGACCTCGTGCCGATTCAGATGGTGGAGCGAGTAGACATCGTGACGGGTGGTGCTTCGGCCGTATACGGCTCGGACGCTATCGGCGGTGTTGCTAACTTCATCCTGAAACGTGATTTCGAAGGTTTCGAGTTCGGTGGTCAGTACGGCTTGTCGACCAACGACAACGACGATGACTTCTATGCGAACATCTTGCGCGCTGGCGACCAGCCAGTACCAGGCAGCGCCAGCGATGGTGAAGAAGCTCTGATCTACGCGATGATGGGTCTTAACGCACCGGATGGTCGCGGTAACATCACCATCTATGCTTCGTACGAAGATCGCCAAGAGATCACGCAGGATAACCGCGTATTCTCAGGCTGTGCCCTGGGTCAGGATTCTAGTGACTTTAGCTTCGGCGGCTTTGGTTGCGTAGGTTCTGCGAACTTCCGTTTGTTCGGCGGCCCTGGCGGCTTTGGTTTCCAGCAAGAAAATGGTCAAATCGACAATTTCTTCACGACACCTGGCCCGCAGCGTACGTTCAACTTCGGACCGTTCAACTTCTTCCAGCGTCCGTCTGAGCGTTACAACATTTACGCAAAAGGCTTCTACTCGCTGACTGACAACATTGAAGCGTTTACGGACTTCTCGTACACGAACAACTTCTCTGATGCTCAGATCGCGCCGACCGCGTCGTTCGGTATTGGTGCTTACAGCATTAACTGCGACAACCCGCTGATCCAAGGCAACACGGGCATCGCGTTCACCGACATCTTCGGTTGTTCGGCGCAAGACGTGACTGACGGCACGATCGTCAGTGGCATCACCGCGTCGCACCGTAACGTTGAAGGTGGCCCGCGTAACTCGCGTCTGGAAAACAGCGCGTGGCGCGTGATCAGCGGCCTGCGTGGCACGTTTGCTGACGACGTCTGGGGTTGGGAAGCTTTCGCTCAGGTGTCTGAGACACGTGACCAAAGCGTTTCGACCAACGACTTTGTTGTAGCAAACCTTCAGCAAGCACTGTTCGCAACGACTGACGCAGACGGCAACGTTGTATGTCAGGACCAAAGCGGCGGCTGTGTGCCTTACAACATCTTCCAGCGTGGACCGAACGGCGAGAGCCTCGTTACACAAGACATGCTCGACTTCATCCAGGGCGTCGGTCTTGTAAACGGTTCAACCGCACAGACGGTGTTTGGCGGCAACTTGCAGGCTGACCTCGGCGAGTACGGCATCAAGCTGCCGACTTCAGACGATGGCATCGGCTTCTTGGTAGGTTGGGAATATCGTAAGGACGAGTTGTTCTCGAACCCGGACGAAATCAGCCAGGTACCTGGCGGCGGCTTCACCGGTGTCGGTGGCGCAACGTTGCCGGTTGAAGGTGAGATTGAAGTCACGGAATTCTACAGTGAATTCCAGGTGCCGATTCTGGCGGGTGTAGCCGGTGCGGAAGAGCTAACCTTTGCTGGTCAGTACCGCTACTCTGACTACTCGACCGACGGTAACGGTACGTCCAACAGCTTTGACGCGAACGCTTACGGTCTGTCTTTGACCTACGCACCGTACGAAGACTTGCGTGTTCGTGCTCAGTTCCAGCGCTCGGTCCGTGCACCGAACGTCATCGAACTGTTCACGGGTCAAAACACGGGTCTTCCGAACCTGAGCTCCGCGGGCACCAACGCGAACGGCGTGCAGCTGTTTGACCCATGTGCTTCGGATGCGCCGATCGCCTCTTTGGCAGATTGCCAAAACACCGGCGTGACGGCAGCTCAGTACGGTACGATTCTTGACGTCATCTCGGGTCAGACTCAGTCATTGACCGGCGGTAACCCGCAGCTCGATCCTGAGAGTGCTGACACCACGACGTTCGGTATCGTGTACCAACCTTCGTTCCTGCCGGAACTGTCCATCAGCTTGGACTACTTCAACATCTTGGTTGAAGACACCATCGCTGCGGGCATCTCCGCTCAGGTCACGCTGGACAACTGCCTCGCTTCCGGCGACGCTGCGTTCTGCGACCTGATCACGCGTTCGTCTGTCGGTTCACTCGCGGCCGGTACGTTCGGTGTTGGCTTCCAGCAAACCAACCTGAACATTGCTGAGCTCGAAACCACCGGTTACGACCTGCAGGTCACTTACAACTGGGAAATCGGTAGCCACACGGTCAACCTTGACTACGCGGCAACCTACATCGACCAGTTGGACAGCGTTCCGTTCCCGGGTGGCGATCCGATTCAGTGCGCAGGCGACTTCGGTAGCACCTGTGGCAGCCCGAACCCGCATTTCCGCCATCGTGCGGTTGCGACCTGGGTAACGCCTTGGGATGTTGATGTCACCGGTACGTGGCGTTTCTTTAACTCCACGATCAACGACATCACCGATCCGGTTGAGCCGCGTTTCGACGACATCCACTACCTGGATCTGGCCGCAAACTGGTACATCACTGATGACATCAGCATTCGCGGTTCTATCCTGAACGTGCTTGGCGAAGATCCACCGGTCTTCACCAGTGCTGGACCTGCGTTGGGTAACGGTAATACGTACCCGACCGTGTTCGACACGAGCCGTGTGTTCGTCGCTGCCTTCCGCTTCCAGTTCTAAGTTGAGCTAGGAGCCGGAAACGGCAATGGAATACCCGGTCTTGTGCCGGGTAGTTCCTAAAAATACCCGCAGCTTGCTGCGGGTATTTTTTTGCCTGTGTCAAATGGACGGATGCAGTGAAAATCGACTTCTATTTTGTTGCGAATTTGCAACGCGTCTGCACCCGTCGGAAGTTCGACACACATCGGTGCTCACTTGTAACGAGCGGAACAATTCGATAATCTCAGATTTCCTCAGGGAAATTCGTGGCTTGTCACCACCAAAACCGATTCTTGTTAATGAGATTTGTTTTTTTGCAACATTCTAATTCTGTTGTAGAAGTGCAATTGCCGGTGACTCGATGCCACGCAATTTTTTGGCTGCACCACGCGGTAACGCGTTGCGCAGGAATTCGGGGAAAAGGTCAAGACTTCCTGGGAGGGTAGAAAATGACTTCACCGCTAAACCATCGACTCAGCGGCCGATATCGGCGCCTGCTTGTCGGAGCACTTGCGATCGGATCGATCGCGACCACAGGGCCTTTGTTCGCACAGAGCGAGGAAGGGGAATCCATTGAGGAAATCACGATTACAGGGTCCCGTCTGGAACGGACCGGCTTCGACACGCCGTCGCCCGTTACGGTAGTCGGGATCGAGCAGATTGCTTCGAACTCGTCGCCCGCACTCGGTGATCTCCTGAACCAATTACCTCAACTGCGCACGACCTTTGGTCTGAACAACTCAAGCCGTTTCATCGGCACAGCGGGTATTGGACAGCTCGACCTTCGTGGTTTGGGGGCAGCTCGGACGCTTGTGCTGGTCAACGGTCGACGCCACGTGTCGGCGAGTGATGGTAGTCAGAGCGTTGACGTCAACAGCATTCCGCAAGACATGATCGAGCGGGTAGAAATCATTACGGGTGCGAACTCAGCGGTGTATGGCGCTGACGCTGTTGCCGGTGTTGTTAACTTCATTCTCAAGGACGATTTTGAGGGCGCCAGCTTACGCCTCTCAGGTGGTGACGCAGCGGACTCGGATTTCGGGCGATCGTCGGTGGCACTGACGCTGGGTCAGAACTTTGCCGAAGGCCGCGGTAATGCAATTTTTGGACTCGGTTATGAGTCACAGGACCTATTAACTGCCGGCGAGCGTGGAGGTATTTTCACGCAGTCGATCGGTGAGGTGCCGAACCCGGAAGACGGCGATACGATCGACGCGAACGGGTTTCAGATCGACGATGGCATTCCGGACAACATTTTTGTACCGAACCAGGGCTTCTGGGCCATCTCGAACGCGGGTACATCTTTGGGCCTGAACGGTCAGCTCGCTAATGACGGCTCGTTCGTGCCGCTCGACCAGGGCTCTTTCGAGTTCTCGAACGGTTTGCAGTGTGGTGGTGCCAACTGCCCATTCCTGGACCTCGATACTTTCCAGGTACTGCAGGCGAAGTTTGAGCGCTACACTCTGGATGCGAACCTGACCTATGACGTTACCGATAACGTAGAGTGGTATCTTGAGTCCAAGTACTCGAACGTAGAAGCCCGCCAACAAGGTCAGCCAAGCTTCGATTTCGGTGCCCCGGTGATCGTCCAACGGGATAACCCATTCGTAACGCCTTCGCTTGCGGCAGCTATGGATGCAGCGGGTGTGACGTCCACCGACCTCCGTCGGTTCAATGTTGACCTCGGTTTGCGTCAGGAGCGCAACACGCGTGAAACGTTCCGCGTTGTCAGCGGCTTGCGCGGTGATATCGGTGAGTCTGGATTCAGCTACGACGTGTTCGCGAACTTCGGCCGCACGACTATCGAGCGTCTGAACTTCAACAACCGGATTGACGAGCGTTGGGCTGCAGCACAGGATGCGGTTGCTCTAGACGCCGCCGGTGCACAGGCGTTCCGCGACGCGGGCATCAATCCGAACGCACAAGCGGGTGACATCGTCTGCCGCTCCACTTTGCAGGAAGCGCAAGGTGAAGACAGCGGATTCTCCGAGCTCGGTTATGTCGGTTGTGTGCCCGTTAATGTCATTGGCTTCAACCAAATGTCACAAGCGTCGCGTGATTTCGTGAACACAACCGCACAGTCGTCTACAGAGTTGCGCCAGACCCAGATCTCTGGTGTTTTGTCCAACCCTGAGTTGGTCACTGGATGGGCGGGACCGATCGGTGGTGTCGTCGGGTTTGAGTACCGCGAAGAGCAGAGCAACACCCAGGGCGATACTTTCTCGCAAATCGTACCGACGTTCTTCAATGCGCTTGCCGACACGAACGGTGAGTTCGACGTGACGGAATTCTTCGCTGAGGTCGGCGTGCCGCTGTTGAACGATGTGCCGTTCGCGAAGGATCTCTCTTTGGAGGCCGCGGTACGCGCATCCGATTACTCAACGATCGGAAGCGCTACAACTTGGGAAGCGCGTTTGAACTGGCAGCCTTTCGAGGACCTTCGTTTCCGTGCTAGCACGGGTGAGGCACTCCGTGCGCCGACGATTGACGACCTGTTCGCACCGGCGGGCGAGAGCTTTGCGAACATTAATGACCCATGCGATTTCGAGAACATCAACGAAGGTCGCAACGGTCGGAATGTTCGTATCGCCAACTGCCAAGCCTTGGGCATCGCAGATCCTGAGAATTTCGATTCTCTAGATGAGGAAAGCGTCACGCTTCTAGCGGGCGGTAACCCAGCGATCGGTGAAGAGGATGCGGAAACGTTGACCTGGGGTTTTGTCTATGAGCCAAGCCAGATCGATGGTCTGCAGATCTCAGTTGACTTCTGGGACATCAAAATCACGAACGCGATTGCGAACACCGGTGTGCAAGCGATTCTTGATCGTTGTGTAGATGATCCGGGTGGCATCAATAACCAGTTTTGTTCGTTGGTGACACGGGACAACATCGGCAACATCACGCTGGTGAACCAGTTCCCACTGAACCTCAATACTCTGGAAACGAACGGTGTCGACTTCGAGATCGGCTATGTCACAGACGTCGGTTTCGCAACGTTGCAAAACCGCTTGGTAGGCTCGTACCTAGATCGTCGTACGTTCTTCCTCGACTCGGATGACGATGTTGATGACGTGGAAGGTGAGCTGGGCGATCCACGCTTGCAGTTGAACTACCGCGGACAGTTGAACTTCGAAAACTGGTCGACATTCCTGCAGCTGCGTTGGATCGACGAGCAATTCCGTGAGGAGCAAGAGTTGTTGCTTGGTTCAACGACCAACCGTGATCCGAACCCTGATGTATCTAGCATTACAACGTTGGATGACATCCTGTATGTCGACTTTGGTGCGACCTACAACTTTGACTTCGGTTTGGACGTCAGCGTTTTGATCGACAACGTCACGGATGAAGATCCTCCGGTACCCGTTTTCGGTAACGGTGGTGCATCGGGTATCTACGACAACATCGGACGTTTCT
>JBCAZH010000089.1:0-7008 GCA_038533155.1 Pseudomonadota bacterium
TGAATCTGCCCGCTCACGCTCGGATAGCAGAGATCGAGATCAATCCGATGGTCGGCGCACACTCCGCATAGGGGAATCTCGTGCAACGGTGAGCGAGAGGGAGCAATCATGAGCCGCGAAACAGAGATCACACGTATGCTGAATGAATGGCGAACCGGCGATGCGGAGCATCTCCAGCACATCATCCCGGCGGTCTACGATGAGCTTCACCGTGTTGCCAATGCTTACATGCGCGGCCAACCAGAAAATCACACGCTCCAGGCAACCGCACTCGTCAACGAAGCTTTTTTGCGAATCGGAGACATTAAGGCTGAGCTCAATGATCGAGGACACTTTGTAGGCATTGTCGCCAACGTGATGCGACAAATTCTGGTTGAGCACGCGCGGGCGAAGTTCAGTCAGAAGCGTGGCGGTAATATTCGACATCAGTCGCTTGAGGAAATGGAGATCGCAGGACCCTTTTCCGAACCCTCGGTGGATGTACTAGCGCTAGAGTCAGTTCTCGAAAAACTGGCCAAGAAGGATCCACGCAAGGTGCAAATTGCTGAGATTTACTTCTTTTGCGGTGCGACTTACGCCGAAACGGCAGCGGCGATGGCTATCTCTGAGGCAACGTTGCACAGAGAATTACGGCTGCTGAAGGCCCTGCTTGCTCGCCAGCTCTCGCTCAACACTCCACAGCGCGACACATAAGTGACTGTTTTCAATAATCTTTAAGAGTTTTTCGATTTTTTTTGAGGGAATTGGAGACGTTTTTTCGAATTAGTCAGTAACAGCATCAAATCGGTGGTCAGGCATTTCGCCCACCGCAACAGGAGCGATACGATGAACTACTTCGAATACAACGAATCTCGGACCGGCAAATCCTCAGCAAAGTCCACTCCCGTCGGTGAGGTCTTAGAATTCACGGGCGACGAAACCATCGACGTTATCGAACACGGGATGACCGTCGCAGACGTCCGCGAGTTCATCAAAAACATGCACGCACATGTCGAAGCGGAACGGACCAAGACCACGGGCAACGTCGTGACACTCCGAGAGCAGTCCGCCGCGTAAGGTGCGTTGACAGCAGCGGTTATTGGAAGTGAGCGTCGCTCTAACGCCGTTTGGCCTCCAGCATAAGGGCGTAGTCCTTCAACAAGTCGTCCAGACTGGGGTTGTCCGCTCGCTCGGATCCGCCGGTTTGTTCAAGTATGGCTTTTGCTTGCAGATAGTAAGGGTCGGCCGCCGAGAATCGCCCTTGATCTCGCAAGTTGTTCGCAAGGCTCCAACGACTGAGCGCCCGCCAGTAGTCATCACGCCGCTCCGCTTGATCAAACAGCGCTACGGCACGTTTCAACACAGCCTCACCCTCGTCATAGTCGCGCAACCCGTCGCTCAACACCCAACCCAGGTTATTCAATGCTGCACCAACAAGCAGGTGCTCGTGCGTTACTGTCCGTTCGAGGATCGCAAGTTGGCGCCGGTACGCGGTTTCGGCCGAAGCCCAGTCCTGCATACCAGCAAGTACGAGCCCCAGGTCCTCGAGCGTTGCAGCAACTTGATAATGATCAGCGCCGAGGGCATTCGAGAAATGCGATTCAGCCTGTTTCAAAAACTCAAGGGCATCCTCATATCGTCCCTGGGCCCGGTACAGCCTGCCGAGCGACAACAAGCTCATTCCGATATCGGGATGGTTCGATTCGAGCACTCGTCGTCTGATCGTCAACGCCCGAGACAGTTGAGTCTCGGCGTCGGTGAACGACTGTCGTGCCACGTTGATCTGTGCGAGCAGATCGAGGTTTTCAGCGACGAGGAAGTGATCGTCACCAAGCTCACGGTCACGAATCTCGAGACTCCGCGACAACAGTTCATATGCCTCGTCGAAACGCTCCTCACGTTCGAGAAGCCATCCGAGATGCACCAGACTGTTGGCGACCTCAACCGCTTCACCACCAAATGCATCTTCGCGAATCTGCAAAGCGCGTCGATAATTGGATTCTGCCGCTTCCGATTCGCCGAGGTACCACTGTGCCTGGGCCAATCCATTCAGACTCTCTGCGACACTTGGATCATTGGACCCGTACATCGATTCGCGAATCGCCAATGCCCGCCGATGCGCTTGTTCGGAATCGGCATACCGTGCCTGCAAGCGATACAGCGAACCAAGCGCCGAAAGCGTATCGGCGACATCGGGATGATGAGAACCAAATGCCGCAAGACTAGCGTCAAGTGCCTGCTCATCCAGTTCAGCCGCCGCGTTGTACAAACCGAGACTACTGTAAACATCGGCCATCGTACGCATCATCCGGGTTCGTACAGCAGGTCGGTCGCCCAGCGAGCTTTCGATTCGCGACGCACCGCGATCAAGCAACTCTCTGGCGGTAACAGAATTGCCACGAGCTTCGCCCGGATTCGAGACCCTGAACAATCCAACAAGGAAATCGGACACTTGGCGCAACGTCTCAGCTTCGAGCTCCGCTTGTGCATAGGCAGCCTGCGCCTCATCACGCGCTGTTTGGGCAGCCGAACGCAGTTGTATCTCGCGTGTGCCAAAGGCCAGAAGCAAAAAGATGACAGAGCCGCTAATCGACAAACCAACCGCATTCCGACGGAGGTACTTTGTCGCCACGTAAGCAGCTGTGCGCTTACGCGCGCGAACCGGCAAGTGATTCCGATAGCGACGGAGATCCGCAAGCAACGACTCGACCGTCCGGTAACGGTCCATCACAGAAAATGCCAATGCTTTTTGCAGAATGGCCAACAAATCATCGTCGACGCCAGGCGCTGCACTCAAAGTCGATTCACTGGCAAGTGCCTCACGGGCCGCGAGTCGCGTCTCCATCGGTACAGTATCAAGTTCCGAGTCACCGAACGGTTTCTGCCGCGTCAAAAGTTGGTAGAGCAAAACACCGAGAGAGTAAACGTCACTCGCAGCGGTCGGTGGTTGACCCGCGATTTGTTCAGGACTGGCATAGTCGGCTGTGAATGCGCGAAGTCCTCTTTCAGGATCACTCATCAAACGTGTGATTCCGAAATCAAGGAGGCATGGGTTTCCGCTAGCCTCGACGAGCACATTTGCAGGCTTTATGTCGAGATGAAGAATAAGGTTGCTATGCGCATGCCTCACGGCATCGCAGAGCTTCTCGAAGAGCAAAATCTTCCGGTGTGTAGAGAACGAGTGCCGTTCGCAGAAGTGATCGATCCGAATGCCGTCGACAAATTCCGCCACAAAATACAAACGACCGTCTTCGAGCTGTCCCGAATCGAGAAGCGTTGGAATAAATGGGTGTTGGAGCGTTGCCAACGCTTGCAATTCGGTTTGGAAGTGATCGAGGAATTGATCTTGATTCAATTGCTGTTGAACGACTTTGATCGCTACACGTTTTTGGAATTGCCCGTCAGCACGCGACGCGTTGTACACCTCGCCCATCCCGCCAGCACCAATCAGAGAATCGACGCGATACGCGCCGATGCGCTTGCCAATCAGGCAGATCTCTTGACCAAGGCCTTCGGACAACGCCATTACCGAGTTTCGAATACGACCATCATCGAGATCAGCCTCAACAAGTTGCGAAAGCAGTTGCCGCAAAGCTTCATCGTCGCCGCATGCCTGTTGGATAAAATCCTCGATTTCATCGCGCGGAAGATCGATCGCTTTTTGAAACAGCGACTCCACTTCAGACCATCGATCCTCAAGAAAAAAATCGTCAGTCACATCGCACCGTCCGAGAGTCAATGTGTTTTCTACGCGCCACGCACTTTCTCCACAGGGTCATTTGCCGTGACTTGACATATACCGACTATCTTAGCTCGCCATGCCTCCGAAGTGCTTCATCGATGTTGTCGAAGTCGATGCGCCGCATAAGCACCACCACTTTTGTTATGCGACACTCGCTGGGTGTCGTTCGATTAGCCGAGTAATCCTTATGATGACTTCAATAAACCGACGCTTGATCACTTTGGCCTCCGCCCTGCTTTACGTCTGCGTGATTGCCAGCAACAGTCATGCGGGCGATCCAGCTAGCGACACGAGCCCAAACGGCATTGCTCCAAAGTTTCCATTGAAAGTGACCGTGGTATCCCCGCTCCGACCGCGTGATACATCGATTCAGCACCACTCAGGTTGGCCACTAACGTTTCGGATCAGCTCGAAGCTCGATGTTCCTCTGATCGTCCCCGCGGTTCCCGGTGGATCGCCATCGGCATGGCCGGAATTGGGCGCGACCAGCTTTTTAATGCTCCAGGATCTTGACGGATGCCCTGCGGCGGACGGTCGAGTTACCGGTGCAGATGGTACGCCTTTCTGCCCCGTCGTACCCGGAGATGAATTATGGGTCGAATTCACTCCCGATGAAGACTATCCAGGAATTGAAGACGAATATGGGTTCTCGGACCTTCGCGCGGCAATGAAAGCGGTAGAGCGACGGTCCATGATTACGTATCAAGACCGCACTCACACGTTCGGACCACGAGTCTCCGGCACTTTTGATGGGTTGGGCTACGGTGCGAATGACGATCTACCGGGTTTCGTGCTATTAGCCGAAGAAGGTATCGGTGTCGTGCTGTCTGATCTTGAGACTCGTGTCGAGGATGGGGTCACACTCACCGAAGGATGGGAAGTTCTAGAGCCGGCGGTACGTCGGAACCTTGCAGGGTTCATGACTTCAGTTGGGTTCGAACTGAACGATGAACGGCAAAGGACCACGATAACGACCAGCCTAATGGTGCCGAGACATCTAACAGAGCGCAGATTTCTGGAAGATCAGTGCTTCGAAGACACACCGGGTGTCTGTGCGACTTACCGCCGTGTCGAGGGCGGGCCTCCTATGCCCGCTGCTGATGCGAATCTCGACAACTATGACGTGACACTGAAAGCTTTCATGGTCCAGGGCGTTGCCCCCGACACTATTGCAGATTGCGACGGTGACGGCGCAGTTGGCGCTGCAGATGCTGTGTGCATGGGATACAGACTGCTTTCGCGGGAACGTCAGTTGACGTTCCGACAGATCGGCAGACCAGATGAATGCAATCTCCTGCGTGACCCGTGGGGCTCAAGTGCAGCAGCCGGTCGCGAATTCGTAGACTTTGACGGGAACGGTGACTTGATCATGATTTCGTGCCCGGGCGGCAGCACAGGCGGTGGTTTGCCGCCCCGACAACGCCAGTAAACCTTAAGAACTCTCGGTTTCTCGAATTCGAGAACAGTGTTCGCGCTGCTCGCGGTTTCGGGCGTCGTTCCGACTGGCGTTATGCAAAACAGTCAAAATGTGACTTGCGTCACAAATGTAATGACATAACAATACTCAGCTCGCGGTGGCGGCATCCGGCGCCGCCTAAGTACTGTTGGGAGAGGCGAAAAGTGAATACGTTGAGAAAGGCTGCGCTGCGTGCGGCAGTGGCAGCCGCTGTTGTGGGCGGATCTATGACTTCCGTTCCAGCCATGGCGCAGGACAATTCGAGTGAACTTGAGGAGATCTTTGTCCTCGGCGACCGGCGTGCGTACCAGGGGAACTTCGATGATCTTGAGACCCCGACTGCAGACCAGTCGATCGACCTTGAGCTACTTCGAGACGTCGGCGCGCTGAATCTCAACGATGCGCTTGACCTTTCAGCCAGCGTTGCACGCCAGAACAACTTCGGCGGCCTCTGGAACAGCTTCTCCATCCGAGGGTTTTCGGGCGATATCAACCTGCCCAGCGGGTTTCTGGTCAATGGATTCAACGCCGGCCGTGGATTCGGTGGACCCCGTGACATTGTCGGCATCGAATCCGTTGAGGTTCTGAAAGGCCCAAGGGCTGCTTTGTTTGGTCGAGGTGAGCCTGGCGGAACCGTCAATCTCGTAACCAAACGTCCGAAATTCGAAACTGGCGGTGATGTGCGTGTCACGCTAGGCAGTTGGTCACAACTGCGATTGGAAGGCGACTACCAGACGACACTGGGTGTGGACGAGAACGTCGGCATTCGGTTGGTCGGTTTTTTTGAAGATGCTGAGAGCTTCCGCGAAACGGTAGAAACTGAGCGAGTCGGATTCTACCCGTCGATCAGTTGGCGTATGTCGGACGCGACGACCGCGACCTATGAGCTTGAGTACACGCGCCAGGACATTCCGTTTGATCGCGGCGTGCTGTTCTCCGAAGAGTTCGGTTTCACGCCGCGTGACACATTCACCGGCGAGCCTGGAGACGGCCCCATTGAGACCGAGGTTGTTGGGCACCAGATCGAGATTCAACACAACTTCTCGGAAAACTGGAGCATCTTGGGCGGTTTCGGCTATCGCGAAACTTCACTCGAAGGCAACGCATCGGAGAACAACTTCGGCGGCCGTCAGACTTACTTTATTGATGGTCAGACAATTTCCCGATTCTTCCGCTTCCGTGATTTTGACTCGGATTACACGGTGCTGCGTGCAGAAATCGCCGGTCAGTTTGAAACCGGTGGACTGCGACACAGACTGCTGTTTGGCGCTGACTACGATCGCTTCGAGAACAACCTCTTTATCTTGCGCTTCCGTCCTGGCGGCATCGGCGACACGCCGATCGCTGACTTGAACGCCGCAGATTACTTGTTGCTTGATGCGTTCAATCCGGTCTACGGGCAGTTCCCAACGCCGGTGCCCGGTCCGAACACAGACCGCTCCGAAGATTTGACGGGCTACGGAATCTACATCCAGGATCAGATCGACATTACCGACCGACTTCAGGTGCGTGTCGGACTGCGCTTTGACGACTTCGAGCAAGACTTAACCAACCTCCGAGCAGATCCAGTGACCACGACAACGTCGGAAGACGATCGGGTGTCGCCGCAGTTCGGTGCTGTGTTCGCGGTCAACGAAGGCTTCAGTTTGTACGGCTCTTACGGGGAAGGCTTCCGCCAGCAAACGGGTTCAGACTTTGAAGGCAACCAGTTCGATCCGAACTTGACCGAGTCAGCCGAAATCGGCTTTAAAGCGGATCTCGGTTACTTCTACGACGGTATCGACGGCGCCGTCACCGTCACTGCGTTCCAAGTGGATCAAAGTAATATCCT
>JBCAZH010000089.1:7108-10634 GCA_038533155.1 Pseudomonadota bacterium
CTCGCAAGCTACTCGAAAGGCATGCGCCAAAAAGTGGCCATCGCACTCGCGATATTGCGCAGCGCACCACTGTTGCTACTTGATGAGCCCACGTCAGGACTCGACCCTGTGGCCATCGACGAGTTCAACGCCCTGGTTGCCGATCTTGCGTCGCAAGGCACGACGGTCGTAATGGTGACGCATGACGTTTATGGTGCCTGCAAAGTGGCGCGGCGGGTCGGATTGCTTCGAAAAGGCAAACTCGTGGAGCTATTCGATGCACCCGAAGGCGACCAGTTCGATCCGGAGCAACTGCATCGCGCATTCGCAGGACAGAGTTAGCTATGGACGGTGTGTTTCGCGTCGCTAAAGAAGAATGGCGCTATTGGCTGCGGTCGCGCTTGGCGATCAGTGCCGCAATGCTGTTGATGATCGTCATCATCACCGCTGTGGTTAGCACCTACTCAAGAATCCAGTCTGCAGCGGCATCTCAGATCGCGATGCAGCAAGCGGCCGAAGAGACGTTTCTGTCTCAGCCGGATCGCCATCCTCATCGCATGGTGCATTATGGCCACTATGTGTTTCGAAAACCGACGCCGTTGGCAGCCATAGACCCGGGCGTCGATCCGCTGACCGGCACAGTGATGTTCCTCGAGGGACATCGGCAAAATTCCGCGACCTTCCCAGCCTCCTACACAACGCCCAGAGTCGCAGGTTTTTCTTACCTGACTCCGGCCTTCGCCTACCAGGTGTTGGTCCCGCTCGTTCTGATTGTCGTCGGGTTTTCCGTATTCTCACGTGAACGAGAGTTGCGTACGGAAATGCAACTGCTCGCGCAGGGCCTAGACGGGAAAACCCTCTGGGCTGGCAAGTCAGTCGCTTTGTTGGGTCTCAGTGCCCTCTTCCTGCTGCCGCTCGCCATCGGCGCAATCGCTACAGCGGCGCATGGTGAGTCGGTCCTTGCAGCCATTGCGATCATCGTCGTCTACTACTTGTATCTCGCGTTTTGGTCACAACTGGTTCTCGCCGTGTCGACGTGGACGTCGAGCTCGGCACTGTCCCTACTGTGGTGCTGCGTCGCGTGGGTCGCGATGACCGTCGTCATTCCTCGGGTTTCTAGCGATGCGGCCGATTCGCTCGTTGACGTTCGCGGCAAGATTGCGTCCGACTTGGCATTGCTGGATGAATTGCGAGCTGCCGGTGACGTGCACGATGCCACAGACCCCAATTTCCAAAGGCTACGTGCGGAACTCCTGGAGCAGTACAACGTCGAGACGGTGGAAGCGCTCCCCGTGAATTTTCGTGGCGTGGTCGCCGTTGTCGGCGAGGAAAAACAGACGGAGATTTTGAACCGCTACGCCGACGAGCGGATGGCTCAGGAACAACAACAGGCGGGATTTGTCGGTCTAGGAAGTGTCGTCTCGCCAGCGCTTGCTATCCGTAGCGCGTCAATGCGCATTGCAGGGAGTGACCTCGTAAACCACCATCGTTTTCTCCGCGAAGCGGAAACCGCGCGATATGAGTTCGTGCAAGGTCTGAACAAAGCACATGCGGAGCGTCTCTCCTACGAAGCGGATATCAACCGCAATAATGGTGACGCCGGATGGGAACGCGCTCGCATCAGCGCGGACAACTGGCGAGTGTTGCAGTCGTTCGATTTCCGTCCAGCGCCCGCTCCAGAGCGCGTTGCGGCCGCATCGACCGCTGTTGGTTGGCTTGCGCTTTGGATCCTCGTTGTGAGTGTGCTCGGCCGCGGACGTGCGGGCGACTTGACGAAGCAACTTCATGCTTCATGATCTTAAACGAGAGTGGTGGTTTTTCTGTCGTGATCGCCAAGCCGTTGCGACGATAGTCACCGCTGCGATTCTGGCCGTTGGCGTCGTGTGGCTGGGTCTTGCGGATGTTGCAGCCCAACGAGACGAAATCGCATTCCTAAGCGCAACGACCCAGTCCGAACTTGAAACAGCGCTGGCACATCAGGGCGATGCCGGCAGTGCGGCGTATTATGGGTTCCGTATGGCACTAGCGCCGCCGAATGAATTGACCTTCGCTGCCCGGGGAGTTCGCGAAGAATTGCCATGGAAACATCGACTGAGAATCCTGGCGCTCGAGGGACAGATTTATGAGAGCGATGCGGGCAACCCGGAGTTGGAACAGACCGGACGAATCGATTTTGCTTTCTTGATCTCCGTCCTTGCGCCGCTGCTCGTGATCCTGTTGCTACACGACGTCGTTGACGGTGAGCGTCGTCATAAGCGGTTGGATCTTCTGACCGCCACCGCTGGGGTAGCGTCGTCTTGGGCATCGCGTCGGGTGTTGATCCGAACGGCAATGTTGTCACTCGCGTTGGTACTGCCGCTTATGTTCGCGGCATTGCTAACGGGAGCCGCCCCTGACGACGTGATACAGCTTTCCCTGATCAGTGCAGCCTACGTCACCGCTTGGGGATACGTCGTTCTTTTCGTCGCACACAGAATCGAATCTGCCGCGACCGTCGCGACAACGCTGTTGTGTATTTGGGTCACACTGACGCTACTCATTCCACTCGGAGGTGCCACCTACGCCGAACGGCAGTATCCGGTTCCTGAGGGCGGTCAGATCCTTCTGCAACAAAGGGAGACGGTCAACGATGCTTGGGACCTCCCTCACACGCAGACAATGAATGCGTTTGCTGCATCGCACCCAGAGTGGCAGGCTCACACAAAGCTCGACGACGGGTTTGACTGGAAGTGGTACTACGCCTTCCAGCAGCTCGGCGATGAATCCGTCGCAGATTTGAGTCGCGAACTTCGTGATGGTGTTCGGGCGCGTGATCAAGTCATGGCGAAAGTCGCCTGGTTGTCACCACCCTTGTTCGTCGAGCGACGATTCTCGCGCTTGGCGCGAACGGATATCACCGCTTTTCAGAACTACGAGTCCTGCGCGCGCGACTACCACGCTTACCTTCGTCATGCGCAATATCCGATGCTGTTTGGGGTAGAGCAGTTCGATCTCGATAAGCTATTGGCACTGGAGAGCGTGCGTTACTGCAAAACTTGAACTTGTTGTCAAATGAATGAGCGTCGTGTGAGGCGCTAATCAAACCCACACCGCTGCTCTAGCTTGAGCATCGCTTCGGCGAAAGCCGTTCCCATTTGGATAAAGCCGTCGGAATCGTAGTGCCAGCCGTCCTCAATGTAGCCCAGCTCATCAGTCACGGTGACGTAGGCTGCACAAGCATCGGAGTCGACAAACGCTTGCTGAGCTTTTTGCACGGTCTCGATGTAGTCCATCACCGTGCCGTCGTCCGACATCCCGGAATCGGTGATTTTGCCAATGACCACCGGTAGGTCGTCGACGCGGAGCGCTGCACGCAGAAGATGCATCATTCGAGTGAGGTTCGCCTCGTACTCATCGGCAGACTTCTGACTGTCGTATGCATCAGCCTCACCTTGCATCCATACGATGCCGGCCGGCACCAATTGATCCTCGGCGCCATCCCCATCAATGTCGCGCACAGAGAACGCATTGCGCAGTGTGGTCAGGGCGTGATCGTATTGGTTGATAC
>JBCAZH010000090.1:0-10515 GCA_038533155.1 Pseudomonadota bacterium
ACGGGGTCGGCAGCACCAACAATCATGCGAAGGTGGATAGCGGCGCGCGCCGGGTCGGACAACTCGGTCGCCAATTGCCACGGACTTTGCTGAGAAAAGACGCTGCGGTCGCCACCATATGTTCTGTCCAAGACCTGACTCGCGTGAGCTCGTCCGACAATCGGTGCTTCCTCTGGGTCTAAATCGAGTTGCAGAGGTCCGGCGCTGAGCATCGATATCGCGCCGAACAACTCGGGATATCGAAAACCAAGACGGGCGGCGCCGTAACCGCCCATGCTGCCCCCTTCGAGGAGCCGCGCGTTCGGAGCTGCAATGGTTCGGAGTTGTGCATCAATGTACGGCACCAGTTCCTTGACCAAGAACGTCTCCATCTTAACGTCGCCAGATTCGGAGTCGACCCACATGCTGTGCTTCATGCCATCCGGGAACACGACGATGGTGGGCGGGAGCTTACCGCTCGCGATCGCACGGTCGTACATTCTCGACACGATCGTACTAGCGACTCGGGAATTGCCATTGGACCCATGTAGCCAATACACGACGGGAAAACGTTGTTCCGAGCTCTCGTTATAGGCGGTCGGCAGATACAGATGGAACGGCACCGTCTGTTCGAGCGCGGCACTATCGAAGGACTTTGCAACCGCGAGAGATGGCGGCATTCCGCCGGCCGGTTTTTGTTGAGCACTGGCCGGTGAAGACATCGTGATGCTCAGAACCAGTGCGCACGTTGCTAGCACTCGCATTACAAACATAACCATCAGGCCCCCACTCGGTGCTTCTTACTCGTTGGAAGCGCCGACGCTAGCATATGTTTGTGGTCTACGCGGTCGTTCCTCGTTGTTTGGCCGATTCAACTAGGGATGCTCGCCTACCGTTCGTGTTGTCAGTAGGCGTTCTATGATTGTCGCAATTCATGCCGGGGAGGCGCTATGGAATTTCGGCAATGATCAGTCGGCTAGGTAGTACTCGACAGTCGATACAACGCGAACTTTTTTGATTTGCGGGTTGTTGCGATCGCGCGCATAGATTGAAAATTGACCCTGAGAAGCGCGTTTGATCTTGCCCAGTCGACTCTCTGAGTCCTCGGCGAACTTCTCCGCCACTTCCCGCGCGTTGCGAGTTGCTTCTTCGACCATGTCGGGTTTGATTTCGTTTAACCGCGTGAATACGTACTCGACTTGCGTTTGATATTGGTCGCCCGAGAACACGATACCCGTCCGACCGAGATCCGATAGCGATGGCATGGCCGCGCGCACCGTATCGACATTGCCGGAGTACACAGTCACCGTCTGCACCGCGCTGTAACGGAACGGGGCGGGCGATCCACCGCCATACGACTGCGCTGACTTGTCGGTGATAGCCGGCGAGCTGGATGAAATTTCTTCCGCGCCGATGCCGCGTTCCATCAAAAACGCGCGAATGCGATTCGTCGACTCATCGACGGTGGCATAGAGTCGCGCTAGGTCGTTGTCGGCGGCCGTGAACTGAATCGGCCAGATCACAACGTCAGCCGGGTATTCGCGTTCTGCCAGTCCTTTCACGTTGACGGTACGCTCGAACGATTTGTATTCGAGTGCTGCCATCCGCAGAAGCGCGCCCAGCCCGATCAGGCCGATGACCAAGCCGGTCGCAAGCCACCCGCTGTGTTGACTGATAACGGTGTTGTCGTCTGACCGCGCCATAGTGGCCTCACTTCAAAGTGTCGTTTGCCATCGCCGAATAGGCGTGTTCTCGCAGTACGCCGTTCCAGCTTTTTTCAATTTCTCCGACGAGCTTACCAAATGCGGTGCGCTCCGTGACCACACGAAGGTCGTCGACTGTTTGCGCTTCGCCCCAAACACTCGCTTGTTTGTATTCTTGCGCCGTTGCTTCGGCCAATCCGTACAAGAATTCGGTGCGGACATCGAACATAGCGGCAGATGCCGTGGTGGTCACGGTGACCTTTTTGTTCTTGAGGAAACCTAGTGCGACCGTGTTGAGTGGCAGGAAGCGTTGTTCACCCGCCTGAAACGTTGTGTCGAACGTGTACAGGAGCAACACATCTGCTTTCAATCGCGCTGCAGCTTCGCGCAATGATTCGATGGAGTCCAAGCGCGTTGGAAGCAGTAGACGATTCAACGTACCAACACCGGCTACACCGTCGAACGATGCGAGTTTCGAGAAATCGTCGTCCGATTCGACGTCGCGCGTCAGCATCACGCTGTAGCGACCCTGGCCGAATCCCTGATTCTCAAAAGACTCGTAGCCTGGGGCTTGAACTCGAACAACGGCGATCCGAGCGGGGAAGTTGGCTGCCGGTTCCGTCGCCATAAGCTCATTAATGTTTGCGCTGGCCAGTTCGCTGATTACGGCCGGGCCACCCGGTGTTGTGTACGACACGCAGCCGCTGAGCACGCCCGCGACGACGAGACCAAGAAAAAGCTGTTTCATTCAATTCCCCTTGCGCAGCCGCGCAATGACTCCACCCAGAGGTTTAGTCCATGGCAAGAGGGCGAAAGTTTCGTTCTATCGAGCTTTGATCTGTCGAACGATCTCGGCGGCCTGCGTCACATGCGCAAACTCACTCTGCAGACTGGCCAATGCCGTGTCGTGCATCGTTTGTGCTGGAAAATGGTTTCCTTGTGAATCTCGGCGTTCGTGTGTCGCGGTTGCATCAGAGATCACCGTGACCTCAAACCCAAGGTTGGCTGCCATCCTTACCGACGTCGAGACGCAGTGGTCGGTCGTAAACCCTGCAACGATCAATGACGAAAGATCGTGTTGCCGAAGGTAGGCCTCGAGGTCAGTGCCGATAAACGCACTGTTCACCGACTTGTTGAAGATGGGCTCGGCGGGCAGTGGAAGTGCCTCAGGTTTGAACGCATGACCGGGAAGACCGGGGCGTAGCGGCGAAGCGGGGCTTGTTGAGTCATGCTGCACGTGTAACACCGGTAGTTCAGCATCCCGAAACGCCTGCAGCAAGGCGGCTATCGATGCCTCGGCGTCTGGGTTGTTTCGTGAACCCCAAGCCGGCTCATCGATACCAATTTGAGCGTCGATAATAAGTAGAGCGGTTTGCGTCGCCATCCACGCACGATAACCGTTGTTGGTATTGGATAAAAGCAGCGTTTTTCTGTAGCACCGTCAAAGCGCGACGCCCACTACATTGATGTCGTTCGCGCTGCGTATAAATTGATTTCGGAGCGAATCATTCGATGGCCGACCACGATGCCATCGGCATCATGGATTGCCGGTCCTTGTTTGAAGCAGGTGGTTTCCGGCGCCCTGACAGATTTCATACAGAAATCGGCATCCAACGGCACGGTTTGCTGAATGATCGACCCATCACTCATGCTGACGAAGAGAATCGCGCCTTGCGGATCGGCGACGGGTTTTTCCCTGACCTCGGCCGGTTGATGGGCGCACCCGGAGAACAGAGTACCGATGAGTGCTGCGGCAATGCTCGCGCGAATAGACAGTGTTCGTCTTTGAACCATGGTGGGTCTCCTTACTAGCAACGCCACTCTGATCCTATCGGCACGTTCCTAATTTGCTTCGGGACTCAGGTCACAAAAAGAAGATCATGTACAAGGTTCAACCAATACCGGGTCGTCTTGGCAGGCCGAGCTGATTCGGTAGTTAGACTCCGACTGTTTTCTTGATGTGCTTGAGATTCGCGACAATCGTGAAAGTCATGATGACCAGCAAAGACCATGAGCTCCATTTTTGTACATGCACGACTGACCACGCCCCGAGTTGATCGGGGTACTTCCACAAATCGAGAAATGTACTGATGTTCTCGGCAATCCAGATAAAGAACCCGATCAGGATGAATGCGAGCATCAGTGGCATTCTCCGGTCGACATCGAGTGGACGAAAAACGACCACGGATCGAGCGTAGAGGCCAAGCGCACAGGCGGCGAGATACCACCGGTAATCGCCTATGAAGTGGTGGGTAAAGAAATTGGCATAGATCAAGGTCGCAATAAGTCCTGCCATCCAATGCGGTGGGTGGTTAACGATTCTCAAGTCGAGCAAGCGCCATGCTTGGATCATGTAACTTGCGACCGCCGCGTACATAAATCCCGAAAACAAAGGAACGCCAAGGACTTTCGAATAGCCGAAATCTGGGTACGACCACGAGCCAATGGCATCCGAAGTTTTGAAAACTTCGAGGGCAAACCCAATCAAATGGAACAAAGTAATTGCCTTGAGCTCATCCCAAGTTTCGAGCCCGGCCCACAGCATCCACCCTTGGATTGCGAGCGCTACGAGCAAGAGAACGTCGTACCGCGGAATACCGAGTACCCCCTCACTGGGAACCAACATCACCGATGCGAAGAACAAACCTGCGAACAAACAGGCACGCGCCTCTTTGATGCCGAAATACCAGAACTCGGCAATAAAGCGGCGCACGCCACGCAAACTGTTGCGATGCGTATTGTCAGTCAGGTGTGAGTCGAACGCGAGTAGAGCCGATCTCATGCGGCGGTATCGCTAATTCCGAATTGGAGTTCAGCAAGATGCGCATACAGTTCGTTGTCCTGAACCAATGAGGTATGGGTGCCGCTGGCGACGACTCGTCCGTGATCCATAACAACAATTTTGTCCGCTTGCTTTACGGTGGCGAGTCGATGAGCGATCACAAGCGTCGTACGGTTGACCATGAGCGCCTCTAGCGCGGATTGCACCAACCGCTCGCTTTCCGCATCGAGAGCGCTGGTGGCCTCATCGAGCAACAGAATCGGCGCATCTTTGAGGATCGCGCGCGCGATGGCGATCCGTTGGCGCTGACCGCCCGATAGACGCAATCCACGCTCTCCGAGAAAACTGTCATATCCATCAGGTAACTCACGAATGAAATCGTCTGCAGCTGCCGCTCGCGCGGCGGCATAAACCGCATCATCGTCCGCATCCGGTCGACCGAATCGAATGTTCTCTATCGCGCTGGTACCGAACAAGACCGTTTCTTGAGGGACCAATGCGATGTGTTGTCGCAAGTCTCGAGGCTCCACGGCATTGATATTGGTCTCGTCGATTAGGATCCGGCCACTTTGAGGATCGTAGAATCGAAGCAGCAACTGCAAGGTCGTTGATTTTCCCGCGCCGGACGGACCCACCAATGCGACCATTTCTCCAGGTTCGACGGTCAGACTCACCTCGTCCATCGCAGGAACATCAGGCCGCGAGGGGTAGGCAAATTTCACGCGGTCGAAGGTTACGCGTCCTCGGCACGGCGAAGGCATCGGTTGTGGGTTTTTCGGTGCTTCGATGGCGGGTCGTGCGGCCAATAACTCTGCCAGTCGCTCCATGGCACCTGCGCCGCGCTGGATCTCTCCCCAAACTTCAGAGAGGTTGGCGGCGGATCCACCGACGATTGCTGCATACAACAAAAACTGTCCCAACTCGCCGCCCGTCATCGTGCCGGCGATGACTTTCCGTGCGCCTAGCCACAACACAAACGTCATCGCACCGAATACCAAGATCACGCCTAACGCGCTGATCAAAGCGCGGACGCGGGTCCGTTGAATGCCCGCATCGAAACTGTCTTCAACACTCTCAGCGTAGCGGGCTTTCTGGACGCCCTCGAGTGTGAAGGCTTGAACCGTGCGGATGGCGTTGAACGTCTCTTCTGCGCGACCCGTCGTGTCAGCAATTCGGTCTTGCGCTCGCCTCGACAAATTTCGAATACGGCGGCCGATCGCGACCAATGGCACGACGACTACCGGAATCAACAGCAACATGTAGGCTGCCAACGCGAGATCGGTTGCCAGCAACAGTACGAAAGCACCGACGAATGAGATCATGGAGCGCAGTGCGATCGACAGGCTCACCCCGGAGATGCTCTGTACGAGTGTCGTGTCTGCGGTCAGGCGCGACAACACCTCGCCAGTGCGGGTGATCTCGAAAAACGGTGGGTCCATGCCGATGACGTTGTCGTAGACCGCACGTCGCAAGTCCGCAACGACGCGCTCTCCGAGCCAGGTGACCAGATAGAATCGCATGGCGGCAAACGCGCCGAATACAACCGCCGCTATCAGAAAGCCGGCAAAGTATCGATTGATCGTCGTGAAATCACCGCCACTGAACCCCTTGTCGATGACAAACCGGAGCGCAATCGGTAACACCAACATGGCGGCCGCGGCAAACAGCAAAGCAGCGAGCGCTGCGATTAGTGTTCCACGGTACGGCCGGATAAAAGGCCACAGAGCAGCCAGCGGTTTTAGCCGACTGCGAGCTTCTCGTTCGCGTTCGGCTTCGGATTCGTCTTGCATGTGTCCCATCCTAAACCGGTTTGTCGTCACTTTCAGTTCGGGTTTGTAACGTTGCTGCGGGAGCCCGCTAGGAATGAGGTCGATTAACGTGTTTCAACGTTGTGTTGCAATTTTGCTTGCGTTCGTCGGCGTGAATGCACTGGCTGACGAGCTCCTGCCGTACCCGGCGCGTTACACCGACAGGCAATTGGCCGGAGATCTTGGAATGGTCGAGGGTGCATTGCGCGAAATGCATCCCGACCTAGAACGCGGCGCTTCGTATGAAGCGTTCGAAAATGCAGTGCGGTTTGCGTCTGGCGAGCTCAAGAAGACATCGACGGAAACCGGGTTCTTAGTGGCGCTGTCTAGGATGATTGTTCTGATCGGCAATGGCCATACAGAGATTCGGCTATCGGAGGCTGCAGAGCGGTTCTACGATCGTCAACCGATGTATCTGGGTTTGCGGTTTAGGCATACGGACGAACACACCAATATTTTGCACGACTACTATGCGGACGGTGACGCGCTCGTCGGTCGTGAAGTGGCATCCATCAATGGCACGCCATTCGACCGAATCCGATCATTGATGTCAGGCTTCGTCTCGGGCGATGGTGATATCCAAACCGGTCGTGTGATCGTGCTGATCGATGGCAGTACGGATGCGGTGGCATCCGACCTTGCGTCGCGACTCCATCAAGAACGCGCGATCATGATCCTCGGCGAGGAGTCCGCTGGTGCCTACCACGGCAAGACGTCGATGGTTCGCCAGACGTTGGTACTGCCGCGAACCAAAATGCGAATCACGATTCCGCTAGAGCGTTTTGACGCGAGCTACTCCTACGTCGCCAAGATCGGTCGGGGGGTAATGCCGGATGAGATTGTGGTTCCGACGGGTGTCGATATCGTCTCGCATCGCGATCATGTTATGGAGCACGCGATGGCGCTTGCACAAGCGCCGGAGGAGGCGGACTGACTAGTCGATCGCGGTGTTCGCGACTGTGTTGGTCCCGATGCAGTCTTTTAGGAACTGCCCGGTCGCCTGCAGGTACTCCAGCCGGTGCGGATACATGCTGAGGTGGTGGTCACCATCCTCGAACACAATGTACTCATGCGGCACATCGTTTTTCTTGAGCCGCTTGGCCATCAGCTCGGACTGACCGATGTCCACGACTGTGTCGCGGTCACCATGAAGGAGTAGAACGGGGACTCGGATCTCGTCCGCTCGTTTGGCGGGCGAGTTCTCGGCCAGCATCTTACGATCACCCCAAAGCCGTCCGATGAATCGAGTGCGGTACTCACCGTCGATGAAACGGCGTTCGCGCTGAATCAGTTTGGGTAAGTCCGAGACGCCCGCGAAACTGATCGCGCACTGGAACAATTCGGGTTCCTTCACGACCCCCATCAACGCGGCATAGCCACCGTATGACCCGCCGGCGATGGCGATTCGATCGGGATCGGCAATACCACTCTCGATCAACCAATTCACGCCGTCGGTAATATCATCCTGCATGGCCTGCCCCCATGCGCGGTTGCCGGCGAGCTCAAATGCTTTGCCATAGCCGCTGGAGCCACGGAAGTTCATCTGCAGCACGCCGTATCCGCGGGATGCCCAGAACTGCACATCGAAACTGAACTGCAAAAGGTCTCGTGCAGTCGGACCGCCGTGCGGATGAATCACGAATGGCAGGTTTTCGGCAGCTTCCAGTGAATCGACTCCAACCGGTAGCGTTACGAATGCCGGGATCACGAGCCCGTCGCGTGCTTCGTACTCGGTCGCGATGGTTTGCCCGATATTCTCTGCGCCGACGCCTGGGTATTGCGCCGGCAACAATTGTGCTTTGCGCGATTCGCTATCGAATGTGAGGTACTGACCGGGTTCTTGTGGCCCGCTGACGTGGAGCACGTAATAGCGCCCATCCGTCGAAATTGAATGAATGGTGAGACTCTTGTCGGGGAAGAGTTCCTGCACACCCTCTAGGCCTTCAGTCTGGCGATCCGAAAACCAAACGGTCTCAACATCTTTGTCAACGAAATTGATGCTGCGGATACCTTGCGTCTGCGGGTCTATATTGACGCCAGCAATGTCGACGCTGTCATGGTTGAAGATCAGCTCGCCGAACGCATCGGCCTCGATGTCGAATCGATAGAGACCGGCGGGATCGACCTCGTGGTTCGATATGACGTAGGCGACGTTCGGTTCTTCGCTAAACCCGACGGGACGAAAGACGGCGTCGGCGTTCTCGACGCGGTGCGAGAAGTCTCGCCATTTCTTCTCGCCATCCGGTTTAAAAAACAGGGTTCGTTGTCGGTTCGATGTCAGCCCACGGCCAATTCTTACGTTGCCCTTGTGATCTGCGCTCCAATCCCTGACCGTGCGACGCGGCCGCTCGATGCGACGGTGGCGTTGCATGCCGGCGACATTGACCTGGTACACCAACGGCTCGGAGGGGTCCGTGCGACTGTACTGGACCAGAATGTGGTCCGGGTCGTCATGCAAGAACGACACGATGTCATCCTGGAACTGCAGCGGTACTTCATCGCGCTTCGGACGGAACAACGGCACGAGGTCACCGTCGCCCATTTTGACGGAAAACAGTCGGCGTTCCTGAGTCTCGGTCTGCCCGCCAAACCCGCGATTGCCGACGAATCCGATGCTGATCAACAGTCGATCTTCGCTTGCCCACTCGAACCAGGCGGCATGGTACTTGTCGTCCTCGCTCATGCCGTACGCCACACTCATCGGTTGGGTTGATAGATCGAGCACAACCAAACGATAGACGTTCCTGACGTTGACCCGGGCGGCAAGGTAGCGTCCGCCCGGCGCGATTTCGAGATCCGTAAACTCTGGCAGATGCGCGTAGGCATCAGCCGGTGGCGCTTCGGCGTGCAGCGGTGTGCCGCTACCGAGCAGCGCCACAACCAATAGCAGCGCACGAAACGCCATGAATCAGGCGCTCGGCAAGGCGTACTCGACGGTGGTTGCGGGACCGAGTGGGAGGCCCAGCGCGATCCAGATCATCGTCATCACTAGACCTGTGATCAGCAAGAAAATCGAGTACGGAATCATCGTTGCCGTCAGACTGCCGAGACCATAGTCTTTTTGCCATCGCTGGCAGAACGTCAGGATCAACGGGAAGTAGACCATCAAGGGCGTGATGATGTTGGTGGCCGAGTCCCCGACGCGGTAAGCGGCCGTTGTCATTTCTGGGCTGACGTTCAGCAACATCATCATCGGCACCATAACGGGTGCAAGTAACGCCCACTTCGCACTGGCCGATCCGACGAACAGATTGATCAGGCCTGAGAACAACACCAACAGGCCCAACAAAATGGGCATCGGTAGATCAGCGGCATTGAGTGCTGCTGCGCCCATGATCGCGAAAATCAGACCGAGCTCTGACCAGTTGAACATCGCGACAAAATGCGCCGCAGCGAAGGCCAGGACCATGTAATACGCGAGATCACCCATCGAGTCGGTCATCATCTTGACGATATCCCGATGGTTTTTCACAGTGCCGACAGCCGTGCCGTAGGCCCAGCCGCACGCTAAAAACAAAATGAAGAAGCCAGCTACCAGAGATTTGTAGAAGGGACTCATGCGTGCTTCGGGTGATGCCGTCTCGTCGATCAACGGGGTGCCCGGGCCGATTGTGAACCCGATCCACAGTGCCACAATACCGAGTGCTGCAAAGCCGGCGAACCGCAAGCCACGGCGCTCCTTACCGGTCAAAGGTTTGTCGCCGTCTTCGGTGATGCTGGCGAGGCTGCCTTCGGCTTTGAAGCTGCCGAGGCGGGGTTCGATGATCTTGTCGGTGACATACCAAATCACCGGCAAAAATATGAAGGTCATCGCGGCGATGAAATACCAGTTGCCTGCGATGTTCGCATCCCAGCTCGGCACTAGGCTCTCTGCTGCCGCTTCGGTGATACCGAAGAGCAACGCATCGAGTTGGCCCGGCAGCAGGTTTGCCGAGAATCCGCCAGAGACACCAGCAAACGCAGCGGCGATGCCCGCAATCGGGTGTCTTCCTGCGGCGGCGTACAATACCCCAGCGAGCGGGATCAGAACGACATAGGCGGCGTCGGCCGCAAGGTTACCGATCATCGCGACGAGAGCGACCATCGGCGTCAACAAGAACTGTGGGGCGTTGCGGACCGCACCGCGCATCGCGGTGCCGAACAGGCCAGAGCGCTCGGCGATACCAGCGCCCAACATGACGACCAAGACGTAGCCCAAAGGATGGAAGTGGGTGAAGGTCTTCGGCATATCGACCCACAGCTT
>JBCAZH010000091.1:0-5293 GCA_038533155.1 Pseudomonadota bacterium
GACCGACACCTCAAAACCCGGGGGCACCGAGAGCTTCTCGATCGGTGGAAGCTCATTCGCGAAACCACTTGCGCAGACCGTCAGCCCGAAAAAGCCTGAAACTAAAGAACACCGAATCATGAAGGTTGCTCCGTGAATTGGGTAAATGAATATCGATTCGCCTATTGTACCGATTCGGAACCGGAAACCACCGATTTCATGGATTACCCTATGTTACTCAGATCGGAGCGTCCTACGCCGATCGGAAACCACCGCCGGCAGAATAAAACGGTCGATAAGCTCGAACGGACGCTCCATTTCGGGAAACTGGCCGTAGTTCTCGCCCGTGAACACCGCGACCAGATCGATTGTCGGGAACACCATAATGAACTGGCCACCGTTGCCCCACGCTTCGAACGATCGAATCGCGTGCCCAGACACCTCGCGATCAATCATGCGCCACAAATAGCCGAAGTCCTCGCCGTGCAGGTCGCTGGTGGCGTGTTTACGAGTGGATACTTCGATCCACTCGCTCGAGACGATTCGTTCGCCGTTCCAAACACCGTCGTTCAGCATGAGTTGACCAAACTTCAGCATGTCGCGAGGACGAAGGTTTAGACCGCCACCCGTCATCGCGAGGCCTTGATTGCCTTTGGAGTTAGTAATTGGCCAACGATACTCCGTGATGCCAAGCGGGCCGAACAAATATTTGTCAGTGAATGCTGGAATCCGAAGGTCCGATGCGCGAGTGATGACATTGCCCAACGTGACAACACCGCTGGTCGCATACGAGAACTTCGTGCCAGGATCCGCCACGAGGGGTTGATCGAGATAGAACTTGATCCAATCGGACTCTGGATACATCGCATCCTCGTTCCCACGAACGCCCGACGTCATGCTGAGAATGTGCGCCAGCGTAATCTCGCCTTTTCGAGAGTCCCAGTTATCGGTTTCCCCGTCGTACTCCGGAAAAAACGGCAACACAAGATCGTCTGCAGAGCCGATGAACCCCTGATCGATAGCGATACCGACCAGCACCGATGTAATCGCCTTCGCAGCCGATCGTGTCGAGTGCAGATCATCGCGGGCCCAATCGCCGAAATAGGCTTCAAGCACCAGCTTACCGCCACTCGCAAGCAATACACTGCTAACGCCTTCGTATTGCCCTGACTGGATCCGCACCAACATATCGCGGATGACGTCGCTATCGATACCCTCATCCGACAGCGCTGCTGTCTCCCAGCCGTCATCGATAGCTTCCGGTGCCGTCGCAACTATTTGCGACGCGTCCGGAACGGGGGTTCGCGAGCATCCGGCGATGAGCCAGACACAAACAAGGCACCCTAGCCAAACATGCAGAACGCGAACCAGCCATTGGCTACCGGCACGCGCTCGAGGCCACCGAGCCGACGTCGGCTGCTCAAATACATTGGATAACACCGAAGACTCCTGTTCCCTGATCGAAGCCACTAGCAGTAGTTTTGCTCGAAGCTTAGACGGGACTCGCTCCATATTGGTTTAGACGCAATCGCGAGTAAACCTTCGGCGGGCAACTTGCGTCATAATCGGAGCATAGTGAGAAACGGCCATACCGTGCTTGGGAGAATTGACATGAGAGCAACGATCGCATTGTTGGCATTGAGCGGACTAGCAGGCTGCGTGAGCTGGTCCGGAAACTCTCCGCGAGTCTCCGTACCCGGACCGGAGCCGCTTCGCGTTGAGGTTCCGCCGGCACGCACCATTGAGCTCAACCTCGCGAACGGCGAGGCTACGGTCGTGGCAGCAAGCGTGGATCACGTCAGCGTCACCGTCGATATCCGTTGCCCGGAAAGCTCAACGCGTTGCCGCGACCGAGCAAGCAAGGTCGCACTCACAAGCGGCACGACTCGCGACAGCGTCCGATTTGAGTTCGATGGATCTCTAGGATCCGGCGCTGAGGTGAACACGGAAGTTCAAGTACCGGTCGATCGGCCTCTCGTTGTGCGCATGAAATATGGCGAGTTGAATATCGAGAACTTGGAGCAAGACCTAAGTGTTCGTATGACGGCCGGCGACATCGACCTCAGCCTACCGGAGCGCTCTGTCGGTCGTGCGGAGTTGGGCGCAACCTTTGGCGAATCTTCGGTGCGGACCGACCAAGGCGAACAGGAAGGCCGACGACCGCTATTGGTTGGTTCCAAGATCGAGTGGGACGGCGATGGGCAAAACTCGGTGACTGGGCGTGTCCGATTCGGCGATATCCAGCTAGTCTTGACGCCTTGACCCTGCCAATTTCACAAGCATCAACACAAGCTCGTAAAGACTAAGGAACCCCCGACAGACAATCGCGGTCATAAACCCTGAGGATGGACGGTCTACCGATCGATAGGGAAATTTGACAAGGAAGAGCCGACACCGTGATCTCTAAACAACACGTTTTGGTCGTGCTGCTGTCAGCGGCATCCGGTGGAGCCGCGGCGTGGATGGTGTCTACGTTGCACGCAAGCCGAACGCAATTCGACGAACCTGCGAATTTCGCAGCGAACACATCAACTCTGTCAAGTGCAAACCCTAGCGAAGCGCCAATCGATGACGACGCGATGCGCCAAGCGATCGACTCCCTCTACAGCACATTGAATGCGGAAATTGACCAGCGCCGAGCACTGGAGAGCGAGCTTGAGGCACTGCGTGTGGAGGTCGTGGCGCTGCGAGCCGGCGCCTCAGAAGCTCCAACAGCATCACAGGCTGAAGAACGTGTGGCGCAGTTGATCGAAGCTCGCGAAAACCGTCTGACCGAGTTTGGCTTCACACCGGCTGAGCGCGAGGACTATCAGCGCATGCAGGCTGCAGCACAATTCAAGGCCATCGAACTCGACGATCGTGCCCGACGCGAAGGCTGGCATGGAACGGCGCGTTATCAAGATGAGTTTCGCGCACTGGCGCTCGAAAACAATCCCGTACGTGAGGAACTCGGCGATGCGCGTTACGATGAGTTTTTGTACGCCACGGGGCAACCCAATCGACTGGTTGTGAACAATGTCGTACCGTCATCGCCAGCGGAGGCCGCGGGTTTTCGACAGGGGGATGTCATCGTTCGCTACGATGGTGTTTCCGTGTTTTCAAACAACGAACTCTTGAACCTGCGTAGTACCGGCGACGCTGGCGAGAACATCAGCGTGGAGATTATTCGAGACGGCGACCCCGTCGTACTCGACATTCCCCGCGGACCGCTCGGTATTCTAGCGAACGGTCAAATTATTGATCCGCGCACCAACACGCTGACCGGTGGTCGTTAGTCGCAACCATCCTGACACCGCCACGTGCGCAACGAGAAGTTCTTCCTGACCCTAGTCGGAGGTCATGCGACGGTTAAGCAGACCCCTTCTGCAACACCGATTGCTATAGTACCCGTGAGTTTCGGTACCGCTTTGAAAACCATGATGCGACGATTGCACACGACCACAGCAACGCTGATTTTGATCGGACTATCGGTCTTCACGCAGCTGCAAGCCGAGATCAAAGAAGTGGTGTTACTGCATACCAATGACATCGAGAGCGTTTACGATCCATTGCCAGCCGTGTGGCGGGACGACATCGAGTGGATCGGCGGTATCCCACATCTCGCCACCCTAATCCATCAGGTTCGGGCCAATGAGGCGACGAGCTTTCTATTGGACGCCGGCGATATCTTCACCGGTGCACTGTCGAAGAAGACCCAAGGCAAGCTGCCGTTCGATCTGTACAGCGCCATGGGCTACGACGTCTTGACGCTGGGCAATCACGAATTCGAGTATGGCTGGGAAACGTTGCTCGAGCAGCTACCACGCGCCAGTTTTCCAGTACTGAACGCCAACATTGTTCATCGGGAATCCGGCACACGCATTGCTCAGCCCTACACCATCTTGGAGCGCGATGGCATCCGAATCGGCGTTGTGGGGGTTATGGGGCTCGACGCATTTCACAACACGACCGCGAAGTTTCATCGAGCCGAGCTGACCATTCTGGACCCAGTAGCGACCGCGCAGTTTTGGGTCGACAAGATTCGCGACGATGTGGACGTGGTCGTCGTGCTGACTCATCAGAACAAAACCGCACCGATGCAAACCAACAAGGAAGCTGACCCCACCGTACAGCGCGGCTTTGATGAGGACTACGCCATGGCCGGTGCGTTAACCGGCGTTGATGTGATTTTCGGCGGTCACTCGGACAACGGTCTACCGCAGCCTGTGGTTCATCCCGACACTGGCACCGTCATCGGCCTGACCTTCGGCCAAGGCATGCACCTCGGTTACACGCGTTTCGCCGTCGATACCGATCTTCGCAGTGTCGAGTTCTTGGGTGGCAAGCTCATACCCGTGGATGCGGACGAACTTCCACCCGATCCGCGCACAAGCCAATTGATCACCGAAGCACGCGCAGCACACCCGATGCTCTCGGAACACGCAGCAACACTCGATGCAACGGCGATGCGGCGTTACAACCGGGAATCGACGATTGGCAACCTGCTCACGGACGTCATGCGCGTCGCAGGCGACAGTGATATCGCGATGTTGAACTCCGGGGCGATTCGTGCGGACCTTCGCGCCGGCACTGTCACTCGCGAGCATCTGATCAACGTGTATCCGTTTGTCGATTCACTGACCGTCGTCGAACTGACGGGCGCTCAGATTCGAGAATTCGTCTCCTATAGTTTGACGCTCCCTTATGGCATCGCACAGTTCTCAGGACTTGAGATCGTTTATGACGGCAGTCGAGAAGCGAACCAGCGTCTTATTGCCGTGTCCCACAACGGCGAACCGTTGAACCACTCACAACGCTACTCTGTCGCAACGAGCGCGTTCGTCGCCAACGGCGGCGACGGCTACGGCATGTTTTCAGACGGCACCGTTGTCGCAGATGAATTGGACATGGCCACCCTGTTTTTCGACAGCTTTAAGGCGCAACGCGAGATCGCCTTGCCCGCGCTGGGTCGGCAGGTCGATGTCAGCGACTCCGAGGAATGACTGCTCTGAAACACTTGCTGCTGCGACGCTTTCGTCGAAGCCGAACTTGAGAGATTGATCATGAGTCTACGATCCAAACCGCTTAGCCGGCTACTACCTTTGGCCGTTTTTGTACCGATTATCGCGTCGGCGAACGAGGCCGACGTGCTAGAGGTTCGCGTATCCTGCAACGAAGCGCGGGTCTGCCGATTCAGCGTGACCGTAGAACACAATGATCAAGGATGGGATCACTACGCTGATCGGTGGGAGGTGCTGTCGCCTGATGGGGAAGTTCTTGCAACACGTGTGTTGGCGCATCCCCACGACCACGAACAGCCTTTCGAGCGCTCGTT
>JBCAZH010000091.1:5393-10490 GCA_038533155.1 Pseudomonadota bacterium
TGTGACTGTCCGCCGCGCACCAAAATCCCGATGGGCGAGTCGGGCAACACACTATTTTTGATGCCGGCGGGAGACAACGATCTCGGCGTGTTTGGCTGCAAGACAATTGTGCAGAATCTCAAGAACTGTGCGCGAGACTTACCGTCCATCCAGGGAGTTATCCAGCTGTTCGATGCGACAACCGGTCAACCGCTGAGCACTATCGACGCACCCTCGATCACCGCGATCCGTACGGCTGCGATGTCCGCCCTGGCGACGCGATTGATGGCCAAGGCCGACGCCGTAACACACGGTATTCTCGGCACTGGCGTACAAGCAATCGCTCACGCCGAGAGCGTCGCGTGCGTTCGCCCGATCCGGGAGATTCGAATTTGGGGACGTGACCGAGAAAAAGCCGAAGTGGTCGCCAAAACGGTTGAAGCGCGTCTTGGGATCGAAGCACATGCCGCTGCGACCTCCGCCGAGGCTGCACGATGCGACATCATATCGACCGTCACCGCAGCAAGTGAACCAGTCCTTTTCGGTCAGGACCTGCAGCCTGGCGCTCACATCAACCTGGTGGGCAGTCACACCATTGATTGCCGTGAGATCGACTCAGCCGGAGTACGGCGAGCCGTGTTACTGGTTGTCGACAGCCGTGAAGGCGCAAAGACAGAGGCGGGTGACTTTTTGATACCTTTTCATGAGGATGGTCACGGTGACCCAGCGTCATTACCCGAAATCGGCGAGCTGCTCGCGAAAACCGACCACCTTACTCGGAGTGCTACGGACATCACGATTTTCAAGTCGCTGGGACTCGCAGTCCAGGATCTCTATGCGGCGCACCACGTCTTGACACAGCTCGGCAATCCAGACAATCAACTACGTTGAGCGATCGCGCGCGCCTGACGATTGAACGACCTAGCGAGTAGTTGTCATTTTTCGCTAGCATGAGCGACGAAGCGCTTTCTATTTCCGCGAGTTGAGTACATCGTGACCTGGACCCCCAGACAGACTATTGAAATTGTCGGCTGCCACGCAGAAGGCGAAGTGGGCGATGTGATCGTGGGAGGGGTTGAGACGCCACCGGGCGATACGATTTGGGAACAGTCGCGGTGGATCGCGGAAGACGAAGGCCTACGCAACTACGTACTGAACGAACCTCGCGGTGGCGTGTTTCGCCATGTAAATCTCCTGGTTCCTGCAATCAACCCTCGGGCTGCTTCTGGTTGGATCATCATGGAGCCGGCAGATACACCACCGATGTCCGGCTCGAACTCGATGTGTGTCGCGACGGTCCTGCTCGAAGAAGGCATCGTGCCCATGGTCGAACCGGAGACTCGGTTCTTTCTCGAAGCACCGGGCGGGTTAGTCAGTATCTTGGCCCGCTGCAGCAATGGTCGCGTTGAGTCGATTACAACCACCAATGTCGCCTCGTTCGCCGACAAGTTAGGCGCTGACCTGGAGGTCGATGGCCTTGGCACACTTACCGTAGACACCGCGTACGGTGGCGACACCTTCGTTGTTGTCGACGCGACCGCGTTGGGCTTCGAACTGCACCCAAGCGAGGCGCGCGAACTCTGTGAGACGGGCGTACGCATCACTTCGGCCGCCAACGAGCAGCTTGGATTCGAGCATCCCGAGAACGCAGGCATCACTGGCATCTCCTTCTGCTTGCTCGCAGGCCCCACAGAGCGTGTCGGCGGTCGATATGAGAGTTCAAATGCCGTAGTGATTCGTCCTGGCAAAATTGATCGGTCACCCACTGGGACCGGACTCTCTGCACGAATGGCGATCGCACACGCACGCGGCGAAATGCAAGTCGGCGATCAGATGATGACCCGCTCGATCATCGGGTCGCAATTCGTTGGGCGGATCGAGGACACGCAGAAAGTGGGCTCCATCACCGGTGTGCGACCTTCGGTGACCGGTCGTGCTTGGATCACCGAACGGCGGTTTCTGACGCTAGACGATCGAGATCCCTTCCCGCAAGGGTATCGAATGAGCGACACATGGCCGATGCTCAGTTGAAGTCCGGTCTGGACCGGCGTTTACCAGATCATAATCCTGTGTACTCCAGACTTGAGCAAACGTAATGAAGTATTTCTTTGGCGCGCTTATCGCGCTCGCTCTGGGCTACGAGGTTTTCTTTCGGAGAACGACCAGCAAGTGGCGATCAGCAGCGGAGATGCGCGACCGAATTTCGGAAAGCGGGTTTTCGAGTCCGCGCGGCGGGATCGTCATCCGCTTCGAGAATTTCTCCTATCGGTTCGTGATCTCAAAACCGATGGAAGACAAACAGGGAAATTGGGTGCTTGGCGTTCCTCGGATCGGATTCCGCGAGAATGACTATGCAAACATTCGGAACGAGCTCGCGACTTCAGAAATCACTTATCTCGACGGGAGCTCGATGGATCGGTTTGAGCTGTTGATACCTATTTCCAACAACCCGCCATCGGAAAAAGCCGAAGACGAGGCGCTGCGAATCCTGCAAACGCTTATGAGCGCGTTATCAATCCCGTCGCAAACACGCTTCCGGCGCTACTACGACTAACGACCCGCCAGCGCTAAAGGGATCAATGACGAAAAGCCGGAATAATTCGCTCTGCCACTCGCTGCAGCGTCGTGTTGTCGTTGCTATGACCCGTCACCACGATCAGTAAGTCGAGTTCATCAACCGGAATAATGTACTGCCCGCCGCCCCCTTGGGCATTTGCAACCGAGTAGGTCTTGCCTTCGGAGCGAAGGTCTGCTGTCCACCAAAAATATCCGTAGCCGATATTCGACACATCGGGACCACCACCGTAAATATCCTCGTCGCCAGTGAGCACACTCGACACCATCGAGGCTTCCAGATACTTCACAGGCACGAACTGCTCACCGTTCCAGCGCCCTTCGTTCATCACGAGATGGCCGAACTTCGTCATATCGCGGGACGTGAAACTTGTTAGCCAACCCGCAACCGGCAAGCCGTTCACCTCGGTAAGGCACTCGTACTCCGTGATTCCTAACTTGTTGAGAAACTCATTTTTGATGAAAGCCCTCGCTCCCCCTGGCACTGAGACCTCAAGAATTTGCATGACTAGGTCAGGGCCCGTTCCATACTTGAACGTCTTTGAATCCGCACCAATCGGTTGGCTGGTTTCGAGCATGTACTGAACTTGGCGCTGCCCCTGCATCCGATCCGGGTTGTCTCGCATCACGCCCCATTGCGCATCGTCTAAGCGGATTCCTGTGGTCATCGTCACCGCTTCGCGCAGGGTGATGCGCTCCGCACCCTCTACAAGCGATGTGCGGTCGAGCGCCTCAAAGAAACTGACGATAGGTTTGTCCAAGTCATCCATCGTCAGATGGCCGAGCTGGATCGCACGACCCAGCAACAAACTGGTGTAAGTCTTTGTTGCAGATGCCTGCGGGTGAGGCAAGTTGACCCGCCCGCGTTTGAAGTACGCCTCGAAGACCAGCTCGCCATTCCTTGCGATCAACAAACTGTCGTAGTTTTCCTCGTTGCTCTCCGCGATTTCGGTAACAAGTTGGATCAGGGCGCCTGAATCTCCACCCTGCTGCCTTAAGTCACCCACCGGGACGCCATCGCCACGGTTCGCAGGACGGGTAGCGTAGAAGACCTGCTCCAATTGCGGAACATCTCGAAACGACTCTGAATAGGAGTCGTTGTAGTCCTCAAGGGTGACTTCGACGAGAGAGTAGTCTGCTTGTTCGCTTGGCGCGCGCTCGGAATCACTTGGATTGCAACCAACGACAACAGCTGACAGGACGAGTACGAGAAAGTGCGACACAAGACGGTTCATTGAAGTCTCCCCAAGACTAGAAATCGAACGCATGACTCGTATTGGGACGCATTGACTGGCGCTAAGTTCCCAACGACAGATCCTTAGCTCGGCGAAGTGTTCCGGTGCACTGTTCCAACCTGAGTCTTCGAGGAACAGCGAATACACAACTAAACGTCGGTCAAACCATGGTGTACGCCAATCACTCTTGGATCGAGCACGCGATAATTGACCCGAAGGTGCTCTAAAATCTTTTCTACCAGCGCAGCCAGCTCAGACCACGTGAGTTTGCCCTCTTCGAACTGCAAGTAGTACTCGTTGTTTTGATCTAGGTAGGCACCCCAAACAGTCTCGCCGATCCTGACTTGCCCTCCCGACTGGCCGTAGTTAAGAACCTCCCCGGAGATGCCTTCTGGGACAAGCTGAAGTAAGTCCTTAGGGCTAGGGATATCGAGCGTGCAACTTGAGCCTAGTTCGATTTTCATGGTGCTACCCCTTGCCCCCAATGCATAGAGTCGACTGGTCATAAAAGAGACGATCATACAGAGAACACGTGAACCTCCGACTCCCACCATGGCTCTGACTCTCCTTCGCGATTCCGAAATCGATACGCACGGTGATCCGCTTCGGTTAAAAAATCCAACGGAAGCTCACGCCAGCCCTTTTCAATGGGCATTCTTTCCACCCACTGATTACACAAACTAAAAAGTTCCTCGCGGTAATCTAGGTCAAAAAAGATTGTGATCTCTGACGTCCACAAATAGGGCCAGAAGAGTATGACTTCGATCGGTGTATCTGCAAATTCTCCTGGGCGTGCCGCGGACATATGATTCGCAGCCTTAAAGAACGACTGCAGCGCACGGCGTTGATACCGGCGCTTGGTTGTTGGCGGGTCCACAAGTCGATCTAGAGTAGGCATCTTAAACCCGACGTATGACTCTTCGGCGCGCCTGAGAGGAAACTCTCCTTTGAATGTGTCCGCCCACCGCTCGAGCGCCCGCAACCTCCGCTCGGCCCCTCTCACTTTTTGTTTTGGTCGATAGACTGAAATTCGACGCACGGCTCTACTCCTGCGTTGCTCTGTTCATATTGCTTGATCTAGATAGTCGATATCGCAACCGCACCGCCCCCGTGACCTGGACCTCCATGGCTTCAACCGGCGTACATCACATCCGTACGCAGCACATACTTAACGCCATTCGTGACGATGGCGCCTTCGTGCGGAATCGGGTGTTGGAAAATCACACCAAGCCCCGCTTTCGGTTCGATGGAGAGCTCAGGCTCGACGAGGAAGTTCGTCTGACCGCCCGCTTCCACCTCGTTGAGATAA
>JBCAZH010000092.1:0-9611 GCA_038533155.1 Pseudomonadota bacterium
AGCGGTTTCGACAGGAAGTCGAACGCACCATGTTTCAAAGCCGTGACCGCGGCCTCCACGCTGCCATGAGCGGTGATGACAGCGACCGGCAAGGACGCAAACTGTGCGGCGATATGTTGCACGAGGTCCAGCCCATCGCCATCCGGCAGTCTCATATCCGTCAAGCAAAGGTCAAAACGACTGCCCTCCAGTGCATCGTGCGCTTGCGCGATGGAGCCTGCGGTGCTGGTTCTAAGGCCCATGCTGCTGACGGTCATGTCCAGCAGGTCTCGGATATCCGGCTCATCGTCGACGATCAGCACGTGTTTGTTGTGGCTGTTCAATACGTTTCTCGTCTAGCTTATGCCGGTCCATCGGCTAGGGTCTGCGAAAACGATCCGCAACACGCTACCTGTCGGTGTTCCCGCCCGATAGCTTAACGTGGCGCGATTCAGTTCGCATAATTCCTGACACAAGAACAAGCCAAGGCCCGTGCCTTGCTCATGGTTCGTGAAAAACGGCTCGAAAATCTGCTCGTGCAGTGCGGCATCGATGCCTGGCCCAGTATCTATAACGTCCAAATAAGGACGGCGTGACCCGGTCACTCGCGCCCAATCGAGACGCACCGGTGAGTCAGCGTCCGCCTGGGCATGTAGTCGTGCGTTGTCGATAAGGTTGGTGAGCACCTGTCGCAAGTGGTCCGGATCAAAAATGACCTCCATGATGGCCTCTTCGCCGGTCATCGCTAGCGAGCTGGTCGATATGTCAGTGGTCGCGCAATAGTCTTGTGCGAACTCGGATAGCCATTCGCCCAGTTTCAGCCGTTGCGGGCGGCCCGTGTCGCGACGCGACATATGCATGATGTCTTCGATGATGCTCGAGATTCGCACCGTGTTGCGCTCGATGATTTGGGTCAGTTTCGCGAGATGCGGGGCAGTTTCTTGCTCACCCAGCAGTTGCGCCGCGTGACTTACCGCACCCAGCGGGTTGCGAATCTCGTGGGCAATACTCGCCGACAGGCGACCGAGCGATGCGAGCTTGCCCTGCTGAATTCGCTCGGCAAGCACGCTGATGTCCTCAAGAAAGATCAGAAGTGGCGCCGATCCTCGCTCGGCGTCACCAAACTGTGCGATGTGCACCTGCAGGCGTGACCCGTCCTCGCCGGGCATCGTGGTTTGGGTCCCCAACGCAGGAATAGCGCCCGCGCGTCGCCATCGGGTGACGAGCGCGCCAAGCTCTGGAGACTGTACGTTGAGTGGTCCGGCAGCCACGGCCCGACCAACCCCGAGGTGACTGGCCGCCGCGTCATTCAATAGCCGAATCGTGTCTTCGCCATCCACCACAATGATCGCTTCGCGCAGGTGCTGAACGACGTAACGGTTGAGTTCTGCCAGATTGGCGATGTCAGCGGTCTGCTGGCGCGCCAACGCTTCACTTTCCGCCAGCCGCCGTGCCAGGGGTCGAACCGCTAAGACGGCCACGAACATGACGGCCGACAACAAACCAGCCGCTGGATACTGCAATAGACCTGCCGCGCCCGAGACGTTGAGATAGGCCTGCACGCCCAACACACCCATGGTTGCCAGGGCTGCAAAAAACAATGCCGAAAGCCCCGACAAAACGAACGCGCCTGCGGCCATGAAAACGATCAACAGGCCAGCGACACCGCTGCTTGCGCCACCACTGGCGAGCGACAGAATGACGATTGCCGTGATGTCGATTAATAGCAGCATTTCCATTTGAGTATCGACGGGCAAAGCGCGGGTCGCGCTCGCGATCGCGCCGACGACCGCAGCGACGAACCAGATCAGCGCAGTGACCAAGAACGCCTGTGGGTACAAATCGCCAAAAAACCGTGGTGAGTCGCTCGACAGAAACACCGCTGCGAGCAGCAGAGCGATCAAGAGCCGGAATACGGCGAGTGCGCCGAGGGCCCGCCACCGGATGTCGGATTCTGGCCGTTGCGTCGCGGTGGCCAAGTCCGGCGTTGCAACCAGCGGTTGGGATACCAGTTTGTGGATTGTGTCTCCGGTCATCAGAGGCAGTGTAACCGGCCGGCGGCCAATGACGAGGAACCGGTCGCAGTTTTTGCGCCGTGTGTGCCTTTGCTCCACAATACGCGCCGGGATAGGCCGCGACGCTCGTCGCGACTCACAACAGGTAGGGACAAGCATGAATTTGCATGAATATCAGTCCAAGAAGATCTTCGCGGACTACGGCATTCAGGTGCCGAGCGGGCAGGTGGCCGACAGTGCCGACGCCGCAGTGGCAGCAGCTGAATCACTGGGTGGTGATCTTTGGGTGGTGAAAGCGCAGGTCCACGCGGGTGGGCGCGGCAAAGCCGGGGGCGTGAAGCTCGCCAAGACGCTGGACGAGGTGAGAACCCACGCCGCCGCCATGCTGGGTCAGCGGTTGGTCACCCCGCAAACGGATTCTGAAGGTCTGCCGATCGAGAAAGTCTATATCGAGTCTGGCTCGAGTATTGACCGCGAACTGTACCTCTCGATGGTCGTCAATCGAGACGCGCGGAAAGTGGCCTTTATCGTTTCTGCGGACGGCGGGATGGACATTGAAGAGGTCGCAGAGAAAACGCCGGAGCGCATTATGACTGTGGATATTGCGCCTGAGGTTGGGTTGGCTGACTACCAAGTTCGCGACATGGCCTACGCGCTGGAGCTGACCAAGCCGCAAATGAAGGCGTTCGCGAAGGTCGCCAAAGCGTTGTACAAAATGTTTGGCGATATTGATGCGAGTCAGGTCGAGATCAATCCGCTGATCACAACCGGCGACGGCGACATCGTCGCGCTCGATGCGAAGATCAACATCGAAGAGAACGCGCTATACCGTCAGCCGGCAATTGCCGAGCTGCGCGATCCGAGTCAGGAAGACGAGAAAGAAGCACGCGCAGCTGAGCATGACCTGAACTACGTTTCGCTGGATGGCGACATCGCTTGCATGGTGAACGGCGCTGGGCTGGCGATGGCCACAATGGACGTCATCAACGTCCACGGCGGAGAGCCGGCGAATTTCTTGGACGTTGGCGGTGGCGCCACGGCGGAAAGGGTATCCGAGGCGTTCAAGCTGATCTTGTCCAACGATCGAGTCAAGGCGATCCTCGTGAATATCTTCGGTGGCATCGTGCGTTGCGATCTGATCGCCGAGGGCATCATCACGGCGGTCAAAGAAGTCGGCGTCGAGGTGCCGGTTGTCGTCCGCCTGGAAGGCACGAACGTCGAGCAGGGCCGCCAGAAGCTCGCGGACAGCGGTTTGACCATCATCACTGCCGAGGATCTGACCGACGCAGCCAAAAAAGCAGTGGCTGCGGTTGCGGCCTGACGGGACAGAACAATGAGTATTCTTGTAAATCAATCAAGCCGTGTCCTTTGCCAGGGGATCACTGGGAAACAAGGGTCGTTTCACACCGAGCAGTGCATCGAGTACGGCACACAAGTGGTTGGCGGTGTGACGCCTGGACGCGGTGGCGAACAACACTTGGGCGTTTCGGTGTTCAACACCGTCGCCGATGCGGTTGCAGAAACGCAGGCTGACGTGAGCATGATCTACGTGCCGCCACCGTTCGCAGCCGATGCGATCTTGGAAGCTGCCGCGGGCGGTATCAAGACCATAGTCTGCATCACGGAGGGGATTCCGGTGTTGGACATGGTCAAAGTGCGAGCGGCGCTTGCGGACTATGACTGTCGTCTCATTGGTCCCAACTGCCCGGGCATTATCACGCCCGGTGAAGCCAAGATTGGCATCATGCCGGGCTTTATTCACATGCCTGGAAAAATCGGCGTCGTGTCGCGATCCGGCACACTAACCTACGAAGCGGTTTTCCAAACTACGCAAGCGAAACTGGGCCAAAGCACGTGCGTTGGCATCGGTGGTGATCCGATTCGTGGCATGAATTTCATCGATTGCCTGGAGCTGTTCGAGGCGGATCCAGACACGGCTGGCATAATCATGGTCGGTGAAATTGGTGGTGCCGATGAAGAAGCTGCGGCGGCGTATATCGCCGACCACGTCAGCAAACCGGTGGTGTCTTACATCGCCGGCGTGACTGCGCCTCCGGGCAAACGGATGGGTCATGCGGGCGCGATTGTAGCGGGTGGCAAAGGCACCGCTGCCGCCAAGTTCGAAGCGTTGGAGGCAGCCGGGGTCACGACGGTCCGTTCGCCTGCAGATCTCGGCGATGCGATGGTCTCGGCACTTGGTGACTAACAAGACAGCCGAAGCTCCGGAGTCGTAATGGCGAGCGAGCTGACGTTGTGTATGGCCCAGATCAACCCGCTGGTCGGCGACGTGCGGGGCAATCTGGAGCGGTGTATCGAGGCGGTCAATACCGCGCGTGAAGAACACGGCGCTCGGGTGGTGGTCCTGCCCGAGCTCATTCTGTGCGGGTATCCGCCCGAAGATTTGTTGTTTCATCGCGACCTCGAACGGCGTATCGGCGATGCACTCGAGGCGTTACGGGTTGCTTCGAAAGGTATCGCGATCATCGTCGGCGCGCCCGACTATGCGGCTGACAATTTGTACAACGCGGCGTTTGTTTTCGACGATGGGGTTGAGCGGGCGCGTTACCACAAACACCTGCTGCCGAACTACCAGGTGTTTGACGAAAAGCGTTACTTCACGGCCGGCTCAGAACCTTGCGTTGTTGACATCGACGGCGTCCCACTTGGCGTTACGATTTGCGAGGACGTTTGGGAGGCAGGACCCTGCGAGTCGTCGGCTGCCGCGGGTGCTGAGGTCATCGTTGCGTTGAACGGCTCGCCTTATGCGCTCGGTGCTCAGTCTCGCCGCGAGTCTGTTGTGGCAGCCCGCGCGCGATCGACGGGTAAACCCCACATTTACGTCAATATGGTCGGTGGTCAGGACGAGCTCGTTTTCGATGGTGGTTCTTTCGCCATGGATGCGAGTGGGGAAGTCATTGGCCGAGCGCCAGCCTGCGTTGAAGCTGTGATTCCGGTGTCGGTTCAGTACGCGGGCGACTCGAAGTGTGTGGTCGAGACGCAAGCAAACGCGCCGATCGCGGACGATCTTGAGAGTATCTACGAAGTGCTGGTGGCTGGTACGCGTGACTATGTGCGCAAGAATGGGTTTCCTGGCGTGCTGCTCGGTCTATCGGGAGGAATCGATTCGGCGTTGACGCTGTGCATTGCAGTGGATGCGCTCGGCGCCGATGTCGTGCGCGCCGTAATGATGCCCTATCACTACACCTCTGAAATGAGCCGCACCGATGCTGCCGAGCAGGCGCGCCGTCTCGACGTTGACTACGACGTCATTTCTATCGAACCGATAGTGACCGCCTGTATGCATCAATTAGAGGCGGCGTTTCGTGATACCGAGCCCGATGCGAGTGAAGAGAATATTCAATCGCGTGCGCGCTGTATCGTTTTGATGGCGTTGTCCAACAAGACCGGGCGGATGCTACTGACGACCGGCAACAAGAGCGAAATGGCGGTCGGCTACGCGACGTTGTACGGCGATATGGCGGGGGGCTTCGCGCCGATCAAAGACTGTAGCAAGTCGCAGGTGTTTGCGTTGGCGCGATGGCGCAACGCACAGTCGCCAGACAACCCGCCGATCCCGCAGCGTGTCATCGACCGGCCGCCCTCTGCTGAGCTGCGTCCGGATCAAGAAGATACAGACTCTCTGCCGCCGTACGATGTGCTGGACCCGATCCTCGAGGGATTTATCGAGCGGGACCTGTCTGTGCGCGAGCTGGTCGAGCTTGGTTTCGACAGAGACGTGGTTGTGCGGATCTTATCCATGGTTCGGCGCAACGAGTACAAGCGCCGCCAAGCACCGCCGGGTGTGCGGGTCAGTGGTCGTGCTTTCGGCAGAGATTGGCGCTACCCGATCACATCGGGCTACCACTTTCCGGGCGATTGATCAGCTTGAAGGGAAGTTGATGTCTAGAACTTCTTGGGTGGCTGACGCGAGATCCGTCATGCCGAGGTTCTCGTAAGCTTCGATCATGATTTCCAGCGAGCGCTCGTTGGCCGGCGTGCCGTTGTAGGTCATCAGTGCCTCTCGCGCTCGTTTCAGCGCTGCGACGTTGGCGCCGCGACGCAAGTAATAGTCGGCGACTTGGTTTTCGTAACGGGCGAGGTTGTTCTTGATGAATCGCATTCTAAGAACGGCATCTTCCGCGTAGTCGCTGGCCGGATACCGTTCTACCAGCTGGCGGAACACGGAGAACGAGCGCCGAGAGTCGTTGGGTGGCCGCGTTGCTCGGTCTACTCGGAACACACTGAGTTTTGACAGCACGCCCGGCTCAGGGTCGAACAGTGCTAAGCCTTTGATGTAGAGCGCATAATCAACCCGTGGGTGAGTCGGATTCTCGCGCATAAACTGGTCGGCAGCATCGATTGCCTGCTCGGTGCTGCCGCTTTTGTAGTAGCAATACAGCAAATCCAGCTGCGATTGCTTGCCCACAGCGCTAAACGGATAGCGAGATTCCAGTTGTTCGAAGACAAAAATGGCGTTGCGGAAGTTGCCACTCTCCATCGATTTTTGCGCACGCGCATAAATCTCGCTGGCGCTACCGAAATCCTGAGTGACCTCCGGATCGCTCGCGCATCCTGCGAGCACAAACCCTAAGGTGATAATCAGTCCGGCGAATTGGGGAGGGCGCGTGAACAAAGTCATTGTTTTTCGTTAGTTTTCCTGATGCTCAGTCGATCGCCATGGCGGCGGACCGCGCGCGAGTATACCGTATCCGACAATTCTGGCCGCTTTTGTTCCCTTTTCATGCCCAAAATCGAACTTTCCACGACCATTCCGGACCGTTTGACGGGCTTGCGACTGGATCAGGCGCTCGCTGAGCTGTTTCCAGAGCACTCCCGTTCTCGATTGACCGCGTGGTTGAAGGCAGGCGATGTCCTCGTGGATGGCCGCACCTGTAAACCTCGCGTCCGAGTCGAGGGCGGCGAGCACGTCCAAATCGATGTCGTTCTAACGGCCGTCGAGCGAGATGCGCCTGAGGTCATCGCATTCGACGTCGTGTATGAAGACGACGCGGTCATTGTGATCGACAAGCCCGCTGGGTTGGTCGTACACCCGGGTGCCGGAAATCCCGATGGCACGCTCGTCAATGGTTTGTTGTACCGCTATCCAGAGCTATCGGTGCTACAGCGTGCAGGTCTTGTACATCGCATCGACAAGGATACGAGCGGACTGTTGATGGTCGCTCGCACCTTGGAAAGCCATACCGAACTCGTTCGCGCGCTGGCGGAGCGTCGAATCTCGCGAACCTACCGTGCGGTCTGCCATGGTTGCTTGACGGGTGGCGGGACTATCAACGCACCGATTGGACGGCATCCCAAAGACCGTCTGCGAATGAGTGTGCGCTCGGATGGGCGCGAGTCAACGACCCACTACCGGATCTCGACACGGTTTGCCCACAACACCGCAGTGGATGTTCAGTTGGAGACTGGTCGTACTCACCAGATTCGAGTGCACTTCGCACACTTACGCCACCCGTTGGTCGGGGATGCGTTGTATGGCGGGCGCCGCCGAATCCCACCAGGAGGGGACCAAGCGCTCAATCAGATACTCGCAGACTTCCCTCGGCAGGCGTTGCATGCCGCAACCTTGGAATTCGAGCATCCCGTAAAGGGTGAACCCGTTACGGTTCAAGCGCCACTACCCGATGATATGGTTCAGCTCGAACGCGCGCTGTCGGGCTTGGAGTCCTGAACGATGCAATTGGTTAAGCCAGGTTGGGCCGCGCCCGGCGGCTTGTTGGCAAGAAAAGTGACCGCATTTACCACCGCTCGAACCGGTGGTGTCAGTGCGGGTGAATACGCGAGTCTTAATCTCGGCAACCACGTGGGCGACGCACCCGATCTGGTTGACCGCAATCGCGCGCTGCTGACCGACCAAGCGGAGATTACGCGGCCTTTGCTTTGGCTGGAGCAGGTGCATGGCACGCAAGTGATCCATGCAGACGACTGGAAACCGGGTGTTGAGGCCGATGCCATCGTTTCGGATAAACCGCAGCAACCGCTTGTCATCATGACCGCCGATTGTCTGCCGATTCTGCTGGCGTCAAGACAGGGTTCCGAAGTCGCGGCCATCCATGCGGGTTGGCGAGGTCTTGCCGACGGTGTTGTTGCCAACACCGTGGCAATGCTTCAAACGCCACCGCAAGATCTTGTCGCCTGGATCGGACCTTCGATTTCGCAGCCGAACTACGAGGTCGACGAAACGGTGCGCGATGCATTCGTTGCAAACGACCATCGGGCGACCAATTGTTTCTTGCCAAATGCACGCGGTCGCTGGTTCGCAGATCTGAAAACACTCGCGGTGATTGCGTTGCGCAGCGCAAGCGTGCGGCGTGTCACCGACGCCAACCTGTGCACCTACCAATTGGCAGACCGCTTTTTCTCGCACCGCCGGGAAGCGCCCTGTGGCCGCATGGCGAGTGTGATTCAAATCGCGCGCTGACGTGCACCGCCGGCTTGAAAAAGCCCACCACCGGACACATATCTCCCCCAGTTAAAAAGTGTTCCCGGGGGGTATCCACATGCGAATGGATAAACTCACAGCGAAGTTCCAGCTCGCGTTGGCGGATGCGCAATCGCTCGCCGTTGGACGAGACCATCAATTTATTGAGCCAGTCCATGTCCTGCTCGCCATGATGGAGCAGGACGGCGGCACGGTTCGCGGACTGTTGACGCAGTCAGGCGGCAATCTCAACCGGCTACGTGCGGCGCTAGGCGAAGCCATCGAACGGTTGCCACAAGTGCAAGGGGCACCCGGTGACGTGCACCTCGGCAAAGATACTGCGCGTCTTGTGAACGTAACCGACAAACACGCGCAATCGCGCGGTGATCAATTCCTCTCGTCCGAGTTGTTCGTTCTCGCAACCACCGAAGATCAAGGGCCTGCTGGGCAGGCGCTTGCGTCTGCCGGTTTCACGCGCGCTGCCGTTGAGAAGGCGATTGATGATATCCGCGGCGGTGAGACCGTGGACGATGCGAATGCGGAAGAGCAGCGTCAAGCGCTCGACAAATACACGATCGATCTGACTGAGCGCGCGCTGCAGGGCAAGATCGATCCGATCATCGGCCGCGACGAAGAGATTCGTCGGACGATTCAGATTCTTCAGCGGCGCACGAAGAACAATCCTGTTTTGATCGGTGAACCCGGCGTCGGCAAGACGGCGATTGTCGAAGGATTGGCACAACGCATTGTGAACGGCGAAGTCCCCGAGGGCATGCGCAACAAGCGTTTGTTGTCCCTAGATCTCGGCGCGTTGATTGCCGGAGCAAAATTTCGCGGCGAATTCGAGGAACGCCTGAAGGCGGTTTTGAACGATTTGGCGAAACAAGAAGGCCAGGTCATTCTGTTCATCGATGAGTTGCACACGATGGTTGGTGCCGGCAAGGCCGACGGCGCGATGGATGCAGGTAACATGCTCAAGCCGGCGCTAGCTCGTGGCGAGTTGCATTGTGTCGGTGCGACAACACTGGACGAGTACCGCGAGTACCTTGAGAAAGATGCAGCACTTGAGCGGCGCTTCCAAAAAGTGTTGGTCGAGGAGCCAAGTGTCGAGGACACGGTGGGTATTCTGCGCGGCTTGAAAGAACGCTACGAAGTGCACCATGGCGTGGAGATCAGCG
>JBCAZH010000093.1:0-9487 GCA_038533155.1 Pseudomonadota bacterium
GGACGACAGGTGCTGAACCGGTTAACGTTCTTGGCAATGATATTGTTCCGGAAACTGACGGCCCTTGGACGTCGATCAACCAATTCTCGCCGGATCGTTGTAGCGTGCCACTGACCGACCGCACCCGCTGCCCGAAAACATAAAGATCGTCGACTTCAACCGCAATGGATTGCAACAAATCTGTGATCCCGGTGGATCCTTCGGTCCGCAGCGCAAGCCAGTCACCCAGTCGCAATCGATCGATCACGCCATCGATGAACAGCCCCGGTACTGACGACCGTAGCGCCTCACCCTCACCGAGATGGAGCGTCGCGCGATCGAATTGAGGAATTTCCGCACGAGGTCGTGAGAACTCCGCCACCACATCAATCAAAGGTGCTAATCGGACACGGCTGTCAATGACATCACCGATCGACATCGACATCGTTAAATCCGCTACCGATTCTGCCGACTTACCCACCGGATACGGCATATCGATCTCAATGCCTTCGAGATCCGATGCCAAACTCACTGTTATCGGCTGTCGCGTTTCGTCCTCCGGTGCATCCAGTTTTCTGCGCGGTAACTTAAGGCGGGCACGGTACTGGGCACTACCGCGCGCCTTGTCTTGCAGCGGGAGCTCAAGCGTTTGCACAGCGACCTCGGCTGACATCTCACCGTCTGCCTCGATCAACAAAGACGACAAGTCGGATGCCGGCGACACATCAATGCTGGTGGGACCGCCGAGCAACTGCGCCGAAATGCCTGTCGCATAGGCTCCGCCGCGATCAAACCGCACCAAACCTTGGATATCCGTCAAATCGAACGGAAGATAGTCAAGTGCGAAAGACCCATCGTTGGTATCAAGCTCCGCCGTGAACGCAAACTCTTTCACGCGCTTGAGTGGCACCCTCAAGCTCACGTCATAGGCCGCGCTTCCACCAAGCGACATCTTATCAACCTGCCCGCCGAGCACCTTCGCGATCGGCGAGGACGCAGCGAACCGTCGCAACTGATCGAGAGGCGCACTGCCCTTCGTGTCGATCAGAAGCTCCCCTGTCAGGATGTTCTCGAAACGCACGTTGGAGTTCCGGAACGGGATTTCACCAGACAAGCCTCGGTTCGTTCGAGTCGACAACGACAGGCCATCAAGCGAAACTTCGGCGCTGACCTCGCTGAGCGTCGGCCACTGCGTCGCGTATTGCATGACGACATCTTCTGCACTGGCGTTCGCACGAAACACGCCGCTGCCATTGTCGAACGGGAAGTCGGCAAGATCTCCTTTCAACGCGAAATCACCGCGGGTAATCCGGCCCGCACTCAGCGCCTTTTGCAGCCACTGCGTAAGCTTTGGTTTGAGAATCGCCGTGGGCAGGAGCGCTTTGGCGTCATTCACATCACCCAAAGACCAGCTTCCCGATATGTCGGCTGACTCGACACCTGACTCCGGCTGGATCACCAACTCCAGAGTGCCGGTCGCTTCCAAGCTCCGAGATCGAAACCGAATCGCATCTGAGACGACATTCACAACATCGCCCGGTTGGCGCCATATCAAAGTCCCAGCGATCTCGTCGATGTTGACGTCGTTGGCAAACAAACTGGGCAAGACAAGCGCCGCGCCCTCGGAATCGAGCGTCAAACTCCCGGTCTCGTCCGTCATGCGCAGCGTGCCGGTCAAATTGGTAAAGCCGGGTAAGCCATACAGGGAGGCAACCGAAAGACCAACGTACTCGAGGTTGACCTCGTAGTCATCCAAGGCGCCGGGCGCTCCCGTCACACCATCGACCGCACGATCAAACTGCAGAAAACCGTCCCCTTTGACAATGGTGCCGGACAGTCTTGAACCCAGCACCGCATTGGCAGCCTGCTCCGGCAAAAAAGATGCGAGATACGGCAGGTCATACACGGTCATATTCGCAACATCGAAACTGACCAGTGTCCGAACATCCGTCTCATCGAGCGTCAGCCGCATGGAAGCAGCGGGCCATTCCCGATCGGCGACGCCGACAACGAAATCATCTACTGCGCACAGCCATCCGGCATCTGTCCGCGTCAACTCCGCGCGACCCGCCACGCTGGCTCGCTCACCACCGTCGGGAGGTTGCAGCGCCGCGGCGTCGAGAGACAATGAGGCATCCTGCAGTTGCGCATTCTCCCAACTCACATCCGCGGCGACGTTGGCATTACCGCCCAAAGGCAACCGCCATGATGGCGGTAGAAACGCTCGGGCGAGCTCGGCGGAGATCCCCGACAAGTCTGCGTGCGCGCGCCAGCTACCACCCAACAAGCCCGCGAAATCGAGCCCCTGTAGTTCGCCGGTCGCGAAAAAATCCACGCGGCTTTGAAAGCCATCTCTCCGACGCAAAGAAGCATCAACCGATAACGCTAACCCGTCGAGTTTGAATCGACTCTTGATGAGATCGATGACCATAGGGTCTCGGTCCGTCCAACGATCGGTGTAGACCACACTGACGTCAGACACGCGAATATCGACATCATCATCGATCGGTAATGTCGTGGACTCAACAGGCTCATCCTCTGTTGTCGACTGCCAGTCGGCGAACCGAAAGTCCTGAACGGCCCAACCATCTTCATCGCGTTCCAGTGCGATAACGACTCCTTCGAGCGCGATATGTCGAATCACAACGTCGCGGCGAAATGCGAGCGCCGAGAACGACACTCCAACGGCGATAGAGCTGATTTGTAGGGGCTCAATCTCTTGATCTCGAACGCGTGGGCCGATGACAAGATTGTCGAGTAAAATTTCGGGGCCGCGCCAACGCCAGCGCGCGTCGATTCTCTCGAAAGTGACTTCCGTATCGAGCGCCTCGGCGATTCTTGCTTGGATCTCGTCGCGATACTCAGGTAACTGCGGCATCGCCAAACGCATCGCACCCACCACGAGTGCGACCAACACCAGTCCGGTTGCGACAAGGTAGAACAGCGCTTTGCGAAGTCTTCGCAACATCAGCGGTTACATCAAGACGACGTCATACTGATCTTGCGCAAACAGACCTTCGGCCTGCAGCCGAACCGTCTTGTCGATGGCTCCAGACAGTTCCGCAAGACCACCCGACTCCTCGTCGAGTAGTAGTTCGATGACATCTTGGTGCGCAAGAATCAGTAACTCCTTGAAACTGAATTGGCGATGTTGTCTGAGAATTTCCCGAAAAATCTCGTAACACACGGTCTGAGGCGTCTTTAGCGACCCTCGACCATCACAGGTTGGACAAGCGTCACACAGGATATGTTCCAGGCTCTCGCGAGTGCGTTTGCGCGTCATTTCGACCAAGCCCAGCGGTGAAAGCGGCATCACCTGGTGTTTCGCGTGATCCTGCGCGAGTGCCCGCTCCAAGGCTTGGAGGACATTTTCACGATGACTCGCCTCGACCATATCGATGAAATCGATGATAACGATACCGCCGAGGTTGCGCAGACGCAGTTGTCGAGCGATCGCGACGGTTGCTTCGAGGTTGGTCCTGTACAGCGTCTCTTCTTGAGTTCGACTGCCAACGAAACCGCCCGTATTCACGTCGACAGTGGTCATCGCCTCGGTTTGATCGAAAATCAGGTACCCGCCGGATTTCAATGGCACCTTCCGATCGAGCGCGCGAGATATTTCCTCTTCAACGCCATGCAAATCGAAAATCGGACGTCGTCCAGTGTAGCGCTCAATCTTTGGGGAGATCTCCGGCAAGAAACTGTCACAGAATGCGATCATTCGATCGTACTCTGATTCGGAATCGACAAGGATCCGTTCGACATCGTGTTGAACCCGGTCTCGGATAATTCGGACGGTGAGCGGCAGGTCTTCATGCACAACGCGACCCGCGCTTGTGCTGCCAGCCTTTTGGCGAATGCCTTCCCAAAGCCGGTTGAGGAAAATCATGTCTGCGCGCAGCGCATCGTAGCTGGCACCTTCCGCAGCCGTTCGAACAATGTAGCCATCGGCTGAGTCATCTGGAACCAAGTCCGACAAGATTTCGCGAAGCCTCTCGCGTTCGGCTTCGTCGTCGATTCTGGCGGATACGCCACAGCTTTCGTTTCCGGGCAGCAAAACCAAGTAGCGCGATGGCAGTGTGACGAACGTGGTGAGGCGAGCACCTTTGGTACCCATAGGATCCTTGAGTACCTGCACCAAAATTTCACCGCCCTCGGTGACCAAATCGCCGATCGAGGGTTGCTCGATGCTTACCGAGATCGTTTGCTCGCCCGCCTCTGTCTCCTGTGGCTTAGAGATATCTGATGCGTGTAAGAACGCGGTTCGCTCAAGTCCTATGTCGATGAACGCAGCCTGCATGCCAGGCAGTACCCGTTCAACGCGACCTTTGTAGATGTTGCCGACCAAACCGCGCCGCGACTGACGATCAATGAAGACCTCTTGCAACACACCATTCTCAAGCACCGCCGCGCGTTGTTCCCGCGGTGTCACATTCAACAATATTTCTTCTGAAATGGTCGCTTGCGTCATGCCGCCCACCTCGAACCGTCAAGGACATCAAGACCGCCATCGCGGAGCATCTTCGCGACCTCAAACACCGGCAAGCCCATGACAGCCGAGTGACTGCCTTCCAGATGTTCGACGAACGCGGCACCCAAACCCTGGATCGCATAGGCACCCGCCTTGCCGCGCGGCTCACCCGACGCCCAATACGCATCGATTTCTGCATCTTTCAATGCTCGGAAGGTTACCCGGGAAGACACAACTGACACCGTCGGCACCTGATCCGCGAACGCAATGGCGACAGCGCTATGCACATCGTGGGTCCGCCCACCCAAAAACTTGAGTGTTTCCATCGCGTCCTCGTAACCTGAGGGTTTATCGAATCGAGTCTCGCCGACGGCGACAACGGTATCCCCGCCGATTACAGGCAAGCCCTGCGAGCGAGCATCTTGCCGCCCCGCCGCTGCCTTCTCGCGAGCCAATCGGGCCACATACTGGACGATCGCCTCACCGGATTGCCGCGACTCGTCGATCTCTGTGCCAACCCGCACGACAGACAGCCCCAACTGTTGCAGTAACGCCTTTCGCCGCGGCGATGCTGATGCTAAAGCGACGGTCAAGTTATCCATGTTTTCCAATTCTCCGGTCATGGCCGGATCAATCCCTATGGTAGGGGTGTCCTTCCAAAATCGTATGCGCCCTGTACAGTTGTTCGACCAGAACGAGTCGCGCCAGTTCATGCGGCATGGTCAACGATGAGAGCGACCACAACGCCTCCGCGTTCTGGCGCACTACATCCCCAAACCCATCAGGCCCACCCAAAACCAAGGCTAGATCGTGTCCTCGATCCCGAATCGAGCCTACCTGTGAAGCGAAGTCTCGGCTGCGAAACTTCTGTCCACGCTCATCCAGTAGGACAACACGCGCCGCGGGATCAAACCTCTTTCTTAGACGGGCCCATTCGTCCGATTGACGGACCGCCGCATTCGCACCCTTGCGCGAAGGCGCGATCCGATCGACCCGCACTCGCCAGCCACGCGGCATCCGCTTTAAGTACTGCTGCTCAGCATGCTCAAGCCATGCGGCCGGTTTACCCGCGACGGCGACGATGGACACATGCACCGTCAGCCGTCGTCCTGCTCGCGGACCATACCCTGAGGGATATCCCAAAGCTTCTCTAGATTGTAGAACTCGCGGACCCGCGGCAGCATCACATGCACCAGAGCATCCTGAAGATCGACCAGCACCCACTCGCCGTCGCTCTCTCCCTCGACACCCAACGGCCTTTGGCCAGCGCGCTTCATGGTCTCGACAAGATTCTGTGCCACGGATTTAACGTGGCGATTCGATGTCCCGCTGGCGATAACCATATAGTCGGTCATGCTGGTGAGCTCTCGGACATCGATTTTACGGATGTCCTGCGCTTTCGCATCCTCAAGCGCGGCCACAATCTGGTCTGCGATTGCTGAAGTATCAATGGTCACTATGGGTCGGTCCCTCCGTTTTTCTCGCCTGATCCGCTAACGCCCCGTTGGGCACTGTAGCACCCTGCTCGACTCACGCGGGCGCGGACCCGCTCCGGCAGTAAAAACCTGGGGTCGACTCCCTTACGAATGAGACGGCGGATGTTGCTCGATGAAATTTCGAGCTGGGTCACTTCATGGATAAAAATGGCGCCAGCGCCCGAACCGTGTAGATCGTCTACTAGCTCTGTGCCACGGTCAACGATAAGCGTACCCAAAGCGCCGCGGTCCGGCGCTTTCCAACCTGGGCGATGGGCGACGACCACGTGTGCCAATTTCAGTATCTCGCGCCACCGGTACCATTTCGGCAGGCTCAAAAAAGAGTCCATCCCCAAAAGTAAGCAAAGCGGTGTCTCTGGAAACTCTTCACGCAGTGACGCGAGCGAATCCACCGTATATGACAACCCCTCTCGCTGGACTTCCCGGTCGTCCAGAACAAAACCCTGCTGTCCTTCAATCGCTGCACGAACCCATTCTACGCGGAGGCCAGCATCGGCGATCGGCGCAGCACGATGGGGTGGATTGCCGCAAGGCATAAAACGAACCTCGCGTAGCCTCAATGCCTGAAGCAACTCGAACGCTGACCGCAGATGACCAAAATGTATCGGATCGAAAGTGCCGCCGAAAATTCCAATCGGACGCTGCAATCGGCTCACCTCAAGCCGCTCCCATGAGTGCGCGCCCTGTGGCCAGACGGTAGATGATCTCGGTTAGAAGCCCCCAAGGGTCCTCTTTGGCACGACCTTTGGCCGCAGCGTCGGCACGGGCACTGAGCTCCACTAGCTTGTGCAATGACGCGGCGTTATGGCGATCGAGCGCCGCACGCATGAGTGACTGTCGCGTCTTCCAAATCCGAACAGCACCTGCCGCATTCGAAAAACTCTGGCCAGAATCCACAGCCTCGCGCAGTAGAGCCAGCGTGCGTACCTCACGCACCAATGACCACAGCACGAGCACCGGAACTACGCCCTCCACTCGCAGGTTCTCCAGCATCCGTAGTGCGCGTTGTGCTCTGCCAGCGAGCACCTCATCCGCGAGGAGGAAGACATCGAATCTGGCGCTTTCGCCCATCGCCTCGGCAATCTGCTCGGCGGTCAGGTTCTGCCCTGGATACAACAACGCCAACTTGTCGATCTCCTGCTTGGCAGCCAATAGGTTGCCCTCGACACGCCGCGCCATCTGTAACACAGCGTCTCGATCCGCGCTAAGCCCAGCCAACTCCAGTCGTCGCTGCAGCCAAGCGGGTAGTTCACGGGCCTGCAATGGCCACACACGAATCACACCGCCCGCCGCGTCGATAGATTTCACCCACTTCCCATTCATTGCGGACCCAGAGAGCTTCGGCGCGGTCACCACAATCATAGTCAGCTCGGGTGGCGACTCAGCGATCTCGCAAAGGACTCGACTGCCTTTGTCACCTGGCTTCCCGGTGGGCAGCCTAAGGTCGATCAACCGCTGCTCCGCAAAAAGCCCAAGAGATTGGGTTGAGGCGTATAGATCGTCCCAGCTAAAGCCCGATTCGGCGACGAATAACTCGCGCTGATCCCAGCCTTTCGATCTGGCCTCTGCGAGGATCGCATCGCGCGCCTCCGAAACCAGCAGCGGCTCGTCTCCACTAATGAGATAGATGGGCGCAAGCCCACGCGCCAGGGTTGCCGCTAATCTGTCAGTCGCTATTTTCAAGTTCGGTCAATGAGATCGCAGTCTCAGGCAACAACGACACCAAGCCGTCTTTTAGCGGGTACATGCGTGTACCGTCCATCGTGACCAACCCCGCGAGCAGCGCCTCACCGACAACAGCTCCTGAGGCATCGAGTAGTGTCTCGGCGCCGATTGCATCATTGACCGCGCTCAACTCGTCACTACGGGCCTTGCGCAACGCCTGATGCGTCAGTGGGCAGCAGACGATATCCAAGAGTTTCTCATTCATGCCCGCATTGTCCTGACAATGAGCTTCTTTGGCTAGCCACAGCATCGTGGCGCCTCGATCTACCCCCCATAGTACGCTCCCGATGACGGTTGCGCATCCGCAGCGCAGGGCCCAATAAGCCAAAGCAGAACACGACAAACCGGGGATCCATTGGCGTCGGCTCTGCCGGCGACGCGTCCGAACCCAGGGCCGAATCAGATCTTAGACTGCGGTCACACCCGGCCAGCGCTTGGCGCGTTCGAACTCCGGGTAGGGCTCGAGCAGTTCGGCCGCGCGTTGTCGGTCAGACTCGTGCGGCATGAATCGCTGGTCGGTTTTCAAGCACCAGCGAAGGACTCGAACAGCATCGCGAGTGGTATCCCCACTCGCCAACAACAGCGTGATGTAGTTTCGCGCGAGCATCAGCGCCGGGGTCAGTTGCTCCCAAGTCTGCATCCGCCCAAGAAACCACTCGATCGCATCGGAGTCCTCCGGATGCGTGTCGACGTAGGACTTGATTCGTTGTAGACCACCGACACTGTTCTCCCGACTGAAAAACCCGTACGCCTGATCGAGCACCGCACGTCGTTCCCGCTCTTGCTCCTTTGCCGCATTCGCTTGTTGGCGGGCTTCTTTTGTATCTCGTCTGACCGGTAGACCTAGCGCCCGATGGTGGTGAAACAAAACGATCCCACAGGCTGCAAACAACGCGAACACCTGTAACGTGCCCACCAGAACCGCCAAGAAAGCGCTCGTCATTCCGCTGACCTCGCCACGCAGCCACCACGCCAGCGCCCCCAGTGTCAGCCAGACCAAAAGAACCTTGAGGTAGTCAACGCCGGTGACCCTAATGATGTGAATCAATCCAGCGACACGGAACATTGGCGCGATGCTTCGATTAACGATGATGGCACCGACCGCCGCCGGAACCAACGGGATTAACAAGACGGCGATGAACGACGCCGCGACAACAGACACCGACTCTGCGATCGCAACCAAAACCCCTGTGTAAAGCAGCATGGCGAGCCACGGCAGAAAGGCCCACAATTCACTGAAATGCTCCAGCACGGAACCCGGCGCACTCGGTATCGGTAAACCGAATGCAATCGCGCGAGAAACGATCGCCGCATACTTGATTACAGCGCTCGTCGAAACCAACAGGACAATGAGACCCGGAACCATAAGCGCGAACGACGACAACGCCATAAGTCCGAATGTCGCGAGCACGGACATCAGTGCCGCAAACAACAACACACCGAAATCCAAAACGACCTCGGCCAGCGTGGCGAAGAATACCTTGTTCGAAAGCGGTTGGGTTTTAGTGTTAGTCACGCTCAGGAACAGGGTCGTATCCGTGCCCACCCCACGGGTGACACCGACAGATTCGACGGCAAGACAACCAACCTCCGCGCAGCACGCCGAACCGGGTGACTGCCTCTTCGCAGTATTGAGAGCATGTAGGTTGGTATCGACAATTTGATCCCAGCAACGGCGAAATCCAGCGCTTATATACCCTCAATACCGCGAGCACTGCTCGTTGCCCTAGATTCATCAGGCCGTGGTACTCGCTGCGGCTAATGCACGAATGCGTTGCAGCATTGCATGCAAACCGTTCGCGCGACTTGGGCTTAA
>JBCAZH010000094.1:0-9375 GCA_038533155.1 Pseudomonadota bacterium
GTTTGGGCTTGTCCATAGTCAAGCGCCTTTCTGAATTGCAGGATCATCAGATTGGCTTATCGAGTACCCCGAACGAAGGCAGTAAATTCAGTATCACAATACCGGCGGCGTCGTGCCCCGAGCGCACATCGTCGACAACGACCGACGTCGCGGAAACGTCTGCCGAATCACAGAAGGTCATACTGACAATCGAGAATGAAGTTGATATTAGTGAGGCGATGACCGTCTTGCTGAGCGCGTGGGGATACACCGTGCTGACCGCCGAGGATTCTGCGCAAGCATTCTCTATTGCCGAACACTCGGAACACGACATTGATCTTCTGATCAGCGACTATCAGTTGGATGACAAAGAAAATGGATTGGCTCTATGCCAGAGACTGCAAGAAATGTTAACGAAGAAGGTTCCGATCATCATTGTCACAGGAAACACCGATTCGGAAACGATCAAGCAGATGGAACAAAGTGACATCACGTTGCTCCACAAACCCGTATTTCCACCGCAGTTGCGGCTCGCGATCGAAAACAACCTGAGACGAGCGCGTGTCTAGACCAGCCCCATCGACTTCGCTTTCATGACTACCTCAACGCGTGTATTCGCGTTGAACAGCCGAAACAACTTGCGCAAATGTGTCTTGACGGTGTTTTGACTGATCCCAAGCTCAGTCGCGATGGCCTGATTACCGTGGCCATCGGCTAAGGCCTTCAACACCTCGAATTGTCTTCCGCTCATAGAACTGTAGGCCGCCACTTCGGACTTGAAGTTGCCACCGCGCGATTGATCCGTGAGCGGCGACAATTCCGGGTGGTAACGCTCACCTTTCATCACCATAGAGATTTTCTCCATGATGTGGTTACTGTCGGTTGTTTTCGGAATAAAGGCCATCGCCCCGGCCTGCATCAGTTGATCGACGTCCGCCTGGCTTTCCGTCGCTGACATAACAATGAAGGGTGTGTTCGCATGCTGGCGCATCAGGTCGGTAATGTGTTTAACACCTTTCATACCCGGCATGCGCAAATCGGTTATCACCAGCTGCACACTCGCGTCCAATGCCTTGCGCATCGCATCCAGCGAAGTCACAGCTACCACGTCAGATACGACATCCTGCTGGGATAGCAACGCGCTGAGCCCATCTAGAAACAGCTGATGATCATCTGCAATGAGTACTTTCATAGAGTCCAGCGGAATGGCAGCATCGACTTTCTTTTTCTTTTCCGGGATGACCGTATCCCGATTCGCCAAACGCATATTGGTTTGCGGATCAGTGACGACACGCTAGCCAACGACGGGTGACCGGGTCAAGTTTTCGCACACGAAGCACGATACATGGGAACGAAAAAGGCCCGGCGCGTTTCCGCGCCGGGCCCTTGCTCAAGACAACCGATTATTCCTGAACGACAGAAATCTGATAGATCGCTGTTGTACCTGAGACCTCGTTCCCGACGATCAACAAGTCTTCACCATTCGGACTGTCCGCAGCAGGCACAAAGATGATGCTCTCCGGACCAAGATCACCCGCTGCTGGATTTGATTCGTCCACGCCATCCCCATCGGTATCACCAAGACTGGGCTCCTCTGAGAAATCGCGGTCGATGACATATTCAACGAATCGGGCGCTCTGCGGGTTAGAGATGTTGTAGACCATCAAACCGCCCACACGCTCCAATCCAATGAACGCGAACGTCGCGCCACCGATTGTACCGATGGCCAAAGCCTCGGGCTCAGGACCTTTCGCATCGCTGCGCGTGTCCGCATCATTCTCATCGTTGTCGGCGTTGAAGTTGTTAGGGATTCTTTGCGCTGTGATCCGCTCAAAGTCGTTACCGCTGTCGAACAAGACAGTCCCGTTTGTGTCCCAAATCGTGAATGACCGCGCGCCGATAGAGAACAATTCATCAACGTCACTATCACCATCCGTGTCGCCGTTGACTGAGGTTGTCAAAAGACGACCCAGGTTCTCATCGGACTGCAGCGTTGCCGCATCGGGAAACGCCGTCGGATCCAACGTCAGATCATCCATACGCAACTCTTCTGAGAAACCATCGTAGTCGCGCGTATCACCTTCGTTGGCGGTAACGATTAGCGTCTCGCCTTGAAACTCGTAGGTCGCAATCGTATCCGGCATATAAAACCCTTTGACCGGCCAGTTGCGGATGTTGATGCCGCCATCGCGATCACTCGCGTCGAGTTCATTGCCGATGATGCTGTGATCTTTGGTGCCAAGCGGCAGGATGGACACAATCGTTGGCTGAGTCGCAAGGGAGCCGACGACGGCAATCGCGTTGTTTTCCTGGAGGCTGACGTAGGCAACCGACGAGTCCGGCGCGAACGCAACAAACTCTGGTTCGAGGTCTTGGGCGACCGTCGCACCTGGACCATAGATGCGAACATCCGGGCTCAGTTCGGCAGCGCGCGACCCGCCCACGTTGAAATTCGTGAACGTCGCCGGCGGAATAACCACGGTCGTGCTGAAATCCGCAATATTGATGACCGATATCGAGCCTTCGGGATCAACCGTGTAGTCGTCCGAGGGCTCGCCTTCGTTGGCCACGACAAGAAGGTTCCCGTCGGGTGATGCTGCAATGGAATCCGGCAACACGCCTACTTCCTTTGCGCCGAGGAAGCTCAGGTCCGACGTTTGGAAACTGGCCACATAACCGTTCTCGTCGACCGCATCTGCCTCAATTGCCGCGTAGACGTTTCCGCCACTTACGGCGACGCTGTTCACAGAATTCAGCGCTCGCGTCACCGTAGTATTAGCGGCGATTTCCGCCGCCACGTCGATCGATCCGGCGAGAACCGGCGCGCTCGGAGCGGAAACATCGACAACGTCGACTTGCCCTGACGCGGCATTGACCTGAAAGAGTTGATTGGTCGTCGGATCATACGCAACGATCTCGGACGCGCCTTCGTCGAACAGACCGCTCTCGTAGCGTCCTACGAGATTGAGTGTGATTGAGGTGACCCCGTTATTGCCATCCTCACCAATCGGCCCAGTGGGGCCCTCCGGTCCGACTGCACCTTGCGCACCATCGTCGCCTTCACAGCCTGCCAGAAGAATACATGCCACCATCGCCGACGCGGCAACCACTCTCGTCATCCTCATAACCTACTCCACCAAGATCAAAACTCGGCGGCAGATTATGACGAAGCGACGACAGTACGATGACTAGAAGATGACGAAACGATGACAACCCAATGAGCGGGAGAACCCAGTCCTAGGATTCAACTTTGCGGGCTAAGGCTCGTACGCATGCAGAGCCTTCAGAAGATAGCGCCCCCACCACGCGTTGAACGGGTGCGCCTTGTCGGTTGCGCCGTCATCGTTTTCCAGAGGGCGCCCGTCGTTCGCCCACGCAAACAATGACCCGTCGAGATTAGCAGCGTTCTCGAAGCCCTGCTCCTGAAGCTTGCGAACAGCGATCGACGAACGTACCCCTAGCGAGCAATACACGACAATCGGTCGATCACCCGCCCGCTGCGCCAGCGCCAACAACTGAATTTCATCAGCCGCATGGTACGCACCAGGAATTCGGCTGACGGCATACTCGGATTCCCGTCGAACATCGATGAGGAACGGCGATGCATCGAGAGACTGAATTTCGTCCGCAGTGAGATGTTGAACATCCGCAAAGTCATCTCGAACCTCAGCGATCTTGGTAGCCAGTCGCTGCTGCACATCCGTTAACTGCGGGTCTGTTTCATCGCCCATCCCGGGCGAAACGCCGACCACAAAAACAGCCAAAATCGCTGTGATCCAAACGACTCGATTCAAAATGCCCAAACCGACTAGCGCTTGTGTTCGGGGCTTTGGAAATCGGTGTGGCATCCTGCCTCCCAGACATCCGGCTGATTGCCATGGGCCGGGATGCCGCCGGCATCCTTCAGCATTCTGGCGAGGTGTAGGCAGTTCCATACGAGAAAGGTTGTGTTGCGGTTGGTGAAATCATTCTCCGGGCCACCCGAACCTGCATCGCGATACGACGGACCCGGACCGGCCTCGCCCATCCAACCGGCATCCGCCTGAGGCGGTACCGTGTAGCCGATATGCGAGAGCGAAAACAGAATATTCATCGCACAATGCTTCACGCCGTCTTCATTGCCGGTGATTAGCGTCGCTCCGACTTTGCCGTAATCGCGATACTGCCCCTTGTCGTTGAAGTCATGCGTGTAACCGTACATGCGCTCCAGAACTCGGTTGCAAACCGAGCTCTTTTCACCGAGCCAGACCGACGTGCACACGATCAGGATGTCGCACGCATCAACCTTAGCTTGCAACTCGGGCCAATCATCACGAACCCATTCATCTGTCTCGGCCATATTTTTTCCAAGGCCCGCTGCGATCTCGTAGTCAACCGGGCGAATGATCTCGGTCGCGACACCGTTCGCTTTGAAAATCCCATCCGCAACGCCGATAAGCCCCTCCGTGTGCGACAAGACCGGCGTACGATTCAGCGTGCAGTTCAAGAACAGCGCCTTGAGGTCATCGTATTTCGCTGGCGGCGCCTCACACTGATGGTCGGTGATTTTTTGCAGTTGATCAGTCATGGCAAGCCCCCAAAGTTCGATGTCGACTAGATTAAACGTTCCAAGGTCGATAGCAAAGCGCCGAACATCGAACGACGATCAGCACATGATCCCAGTCATCGTTCGCGCTCGAGCGCCTTTTTCGCCGCGCGAAACAGCGCTCGCGAGTACCAATGATGAAACGGCAGTGTCATTCGAATCAGTGGCGATAGTTTTGGCTTACTTGCCGAGGCAGACTGAGAACCCAAGACCGCCGAGCCGAAATTCAAGATTGTCGTATTCGATGCACGATCGGGTCGTACCATCAACCACGAGCGCGTTAGTCCGGACATGTCACGCAGCAGAAGCTGAGTCGCGGACCTGTCCTCGACATCCCACGCCGCGAACCGATCACTAGCTCCTGACGCCAATGCATCGATGTCCGCTTGGGAGGATGGCCGTCGGGCGATCACTTTCAATATCCAACGCTCAACGGAGAACAGACGTGTCGAATAGAACGCTGTAACGAACGCCTTGAGGTCAACATGACTCGATACGCTCGTCGTGTAGCAATCGGCGAAATGGCCTTGAACCGCAAAACGCGCCAAAAATGAGCTGTCCGGCACAGCTACTTTGTCTATCGATCCCAAGTTATCGCGTCCCTAAACTGTGTTTGCCCAGCGCCAGCGAATCGCTTGCGGTAGTCGCCAAGATACCAGACACTCGAACAATGCTGACGCAGCTTACTCTCGGGACAGCGGTCACCGTCGCCTGTGTGATGTTTCACATCGGTGGCCTGATCATGTTGCTCGACTGGCTCAATCGGATCGCGCCGACTGTGCAGAGTCGTTTACGCCGCTCGCGGGCCACGTTCGTTTTGGTCGTTGGCGCGGTATTGTGGATTATCTTTCTTCATACCGCGGAGTTTTGGGCCTGGGCACTGCTTTACCAAGGACTCGGCGAATTCGACTCTCTGACACGAGCCTTGTATTTCTCGGTCGCAACCGCCACAACCGTAGGCTACGGAGATGTCGTATTGTCCGAACAGTGGCAATTGCTTGGTACTTTCGAAGCGATGAGCGGGTTTATACTCTTTGGAGCCAGCACTGCGTACCTGTTCGCACTGGTCGGTGATTTGCTCGAAGGTCGTATCAAGCAATTGCCCGGCGGCCATTCCTGACAGCACTCTCAGCGCCGCACACATTGCCACGCTCAAGGCTCTACTCATAACCGGACTACCCCCCATCAAGGAGCGCGACATGACAAACCGAAATGGCACAATTACGAGACCGCTGTGCGCTATCGTCTGCCTAATTCTATTCATCACCGATGCCGGCGCTCAGATGGAGAACCCAACAGGGTTCGTGGTCGCGGGCACGATCGGTCGAAGCCGAATCCAAGATGAAGACGCCCCAGATGACACGTTTGATGGGCGCGACAAAGGCTACAATTTTGACTTCGAGTGGCGCTTTATCGAGAACTTCGCACTCGGGATGAACATCGCAAACTTTGGCGAAGATACCGACTTCTTCAATGGTGAAGACACAACGCTAGAAGTCTATGGTTTTGGCTTCTATGCGCGGGGCTACTTGCCGCTTAACGAACGCTGGACACTGCACGCCACGCTTGGGCGCTTCGCCTATGAAACAGAAGCCAATGGTTTTTCGACCAGCGTGATCATTCCTTTCAATGGTGATGCTAACTCATTCGGCGCCGGTGTAGATTATGCACTCAACAAGAACTGGGCCGTCCGATTTGACCAACGTTGGTATGACGGTGGTGATCAAGAAGAAGGAATGTTGACGACCGTCGGATTTCGCTGGCAGTACTAGTCGGACTCCGCCGGACGGTTCCGGCAAGCGCTATCCATGCGCGTAAAATTCAGACTAAATCCTTGGTCCGCACCGTCACTCACGGAAACCGTTAGTCGACAATCATCAACCAATTGGTAGTCCAAACGTCGCGGGAAATCATGCGTTGGGTTCTCGAACACGGCGCGTGATTCGTTCAACGTTGTCAGCTTGAACGGAACCGGCAGATCATTCTCCGCAACGTGCGCCATATAGGTGATCGCACCATCAATTTCGTAAATGAGTAGTGCCTCGGAGAAGCGCACCTCACCACCGTCACGTTCGAGCAGCTGACCTAAACCTCGATACACGCCGGGTGCCACTCGAATCCACGACTCTGACCGAACCGTCTCTTGGCGAACCTGATGCCAGTCGCCCAACAACCATTCCATCTTCTGAAGCGGTCGATCATCACCTGGGCCGGTCGCACACCCGGCCATTAGGGATAACGCAATCCAACAGAAGGCACGCATGCTAAAACTGCGGATCCCCGATTGGTTGCTTTCATTCGCGTGAGCCATATCCCGAAGTATCGCTCATGCGGCGCGACCGCGCGAGTGTCGATGATGGCGCAACAAGTAAGCCAATTAAGCCGCCGACCGCTCGCCCTCCACCCGAGGCTTGGATGTCGCGAGGAACAGCAAAGGGCCGATCGAACCCAATGTGAGCGTGAGCAGAATCCACAGCCACACCGCCCGCCCCTTAGCCTTTGCTTCGGGTACGATGAACATCAAGACGAGTATCAACGCGATAACGAGATCGGTGAAGACTTGCCAACCGGCGGGGCTATGGCGATGGTAGTCGAAAATGCCGACATAGCCGACTTTCCAGACCGCATAGCCTGTGAGTACAAGGAAAGGAACGAGTAGCGCGATTGCTAAATTCTTTCGTGACATCGAATATCTCCCAAGGACGATTAGTCCGAGAAATCCTGAAACGACCTGCGACGTCAGGCAATGACCTCCGAGGTTATTGCGACCGCGACCGAGATAGCGTCTCCTAACGAAAAGGCAAGGAACCCGCGATGACACACCGCTCAGCTTTTCCGCAAGTTTGCCGAGACTGGCGCCAAAGGCGAAAACTCTCGCAGCTGGAGTTGTCGCTACGTGCCGATGTGTCCCAACGGCATGTGAGTTGGCTCGAGCGCGGCAAGAGCCAACCCAGCCGATCTATGGTGATACGCCTATCAGAAGCGATGGACATGCCGCTTCGTGCACGCAACCTGATGCTTCAGGCCGCAGGCTTCGCGCCGATTTACAAAGAGTCTGCTTTGGACGATACCGACATGGCTCCCGTGCTCCAGGCAGTCACTCGGATACTCTCACACCACGACCCGTTTCCGTCCCTCGTTGTCGACCGATTTTGGAACGTGTTGATGCAAAACGACGCGGCCACACGAATGTTCGGTGCAGTCGGAGATCTCCAAGCCATGAGCCAGAATCTAGGCTCAAGCAACACCGTGAACTTGGCTTTTTTGACGCTCCACGAAGCCGGTCTGCGCCGATTCATCACGAACTTCGAACAAGCCGCTCCCGCGTTCCTGCAGCGACTCAGAGCCGAGTCAGAATCGTCTGGCGATGAGGAGAGAATCGAGCAGTATCGAGCGCTTGCGAAGCTCGTGGACCCATCGATGGAGTCGAGCGCTTCAGCACCACTGCTACCGGTGCTACCGCTAGAGCTGGACCTACACGGTGTGCGGCTCAGCCTCTTCAGCGTGATTTCCACGTTGGGCACGCCACAAGATGTAACCACCGACGAGATTCGGATTGAGTCCTTTTACCCAAACGACGATTCAACGGACACGTTCTTCCGAGGCGTCACCTAACGCGAGTTTTCGTATTGGTGCGGCACCATGCGAAGCTTGGTCAAGTCATAACCCTCCGCGACCAACATCGATTTGATGCTGTCTAAGTCCGCTGCAGGCATCTCGGGCGTGCGTGCCATGATCCAAACATAGTCGCGCTTGCTTCGCCCGATCACCGTCTGAGTGTAATCGCTGTTCAAATAGACGATTCGGTATTCAGCTTTGAATGGCCAAACAAATCGCATGCCCCATACCGCGTTGGACCCATCGTCACGAACAAATCCGACTGGGGTATAGGTTTTCTGCTTCCCATCGAATGCGCCTTTGCGGAACGAGAACGTTGTGTCGATGACGCCGGACTCGCGCAGCGCATAGCTTTCCGTTGCGTTGTACGCCTGCTTCTCGATAAAGGTGGGAATCGCCGCGATGACGAACCAATCACCCATGAAACGTTCAAGATCCACGTTGGATTCGGTACGAATCGGCGCAAACGATGTCGTGCTACAGCCAGAAAACAGTACGAGTGAGAACACCACTAACGTGGCGCAGCGTCCAAAGGTCATCGCAAACGCTCCGATTGAATATTCATATTGACCGTGTTCGTCAGACGGTTTGCTTTGGATGCCAGCCATTCAGCGCCATAGAGCCACCCGGTGCAACCTGCTGCCATTCTCGATGCAACCCCACCAAAGCTTCGCGGATAAGAGCCAGCTGATTTTCGCTAATCTCTGGCGCTGAGACATGCGACTGCGCGCATGCGGCGGTCAACACATCCTGGAATACAGCGTGAGGCACCACCTCACTCCACATTTCCGCTTCAAAACACTCGACGACCCGTTCGGCTTGAATCAGTTCGACAACGTCTTGAGCGGGCACTGCAGCTCGCTTCGAACTCGCGTGACCGCCCGCCTTTGCCAGGACAGCTACTGACTCGATACTCGCGCCAGACAACACGGTTCCCCAGAACCCCGCCGTCATGCCGAGTTCTTGTTCGACAATCCAGTGAACTGCATCGTGTGGGGCGACTCCCTTTTTCGGGAAACGAGAGGCGTCTATCGATCCATCCGCTCGCGTCACTTGAATCGAGTCTTCAGCAAGCCCCTTGGTGATCGTCAGCGTTTCAGTCATTCACTCGCGGCACCGAGCGCTGCCCCATAACCAGTTCCACCTCAGTATCGCTGACCATAGCGTGGAGTCGAACGCCGATACACCCGAGC
>JBCAZH010000095.1:0-9375 GCA_038533155.1 Pseudomonadota bacterium
GCTCGGTGGATTGGACGGCTATCAGCCCTAGCACGAACGTTCTGCGTCGAGGCATCAAGCCTCGGCGCCGTTTTCGTGTCCGTCCAGCGGTGTCGTGCAAATTTGATCCAGCAATTTACTCGGACCGTGGTTTCCGTCTTCCTGTGACTCGCGCATTTGTCGTCGTAAGGTCCAGAACGCAATGAGAGCGACGTCACATTTTTGTCTCTTTGAAGTGTCTGTAATCGGCGACGAACCTCTGCCACGAATTTAACATAGTTAATCGCTTCGGCTTGGTGAACTCGTCAGGCCGTCACTCAAAGCACCATTCATACCGATTTCAGCGCATTTCATGCGTTTCGTTACGGCGGTGTCCGATAGCACGACTAACCTGCGGGCTCACCGCTTGGTCGATCGCAAACCCTGCTTCCTTGCCACGATTTGGTGTGTTCGGGTACTCATTGCGCTGCGAAATGGGTGGTCGGCACGATGCGCTGGGCGCGTGGCTGCAGGACTGGGGAGACTGTTGATGGAACAAACTTGCAAGAGCGTGGTGCGTCCCGTCGATGGTCGGAGCGCCACCACCACGCTATCTGATGATATGCGAGTCAGTCACGTTAGCCGGCTGACTCGTGGCCAGCTTCAGAGCTTAGTTTTCTTGGCGATTTTGCCCGCCATGAACTGGGTGTTCATTTCGACAACCCTTTTCGATATGGGTGCTTTTTCCTGGGCCGTCGCTGGCAAAACTGCGCTGCGTTTGTGGCTCTTGTTTGGGGTCTCGCTACTGGTTATTCGGGCGCTACAAGCGGCGTTTCCGACACACTTCGATCAAGACCGATTTTGGCCGCAGTTGGTCGGCAACACTGTGGTAATTCTCGGTTGCGGAGCTATCACGAATCTTGTCTTCGGGGAGCGCGTGTTCCTGCCTCCGACCGAGAGCCTGTTGATGCTTCGTGTGTTTCTGATCCTAGAGATCATTGTTTACGTCGCTGTGCTGTGGATGTTGCGACAGAAAGAGCTGCGGTTTGAGACAGCTGAGAGACTGAACGACACAGAACTTCACCTGCTGAAAATGCAGAGCAATCCGCATTTTCTGTTCAACACGCTGAATCTGATCACTGCTGAGATTTCGGTCGATCCCGAACAGGCGACTGAGACGATTTTCGATCTTGCTGATCTGTTGCGAGTGAGTGTCCAACTGGGCGAACGACGGAGGGTCAGTGTTTCGGAAGAACTGGGCGTCGTCGATCTGTACTTGCGTTTGCAGAAAAAGCGGTTCAATGAACGTCTGACCTACCGAATCGATACGGATCCAGAGACGGAAGATTCGCAGATTCCGGCACTTCTGTTGCAACCCGTCATCGAGAATACGATCAAGTGGGCAGTTGCTCCGCACGCCGGGGCTGCAAGCATCTCAGTGAGCACACTTCGGCTGGGAAATCGCTTGGAAATTGTCGTGACGGATAACGGTCCTCCATTCGACGAAGCGCGAGTGGTTGAGGGCGATGGTTTTCGAATCCTGCGTGGCACGCTGGAGCGAGAGTATCGCGATGACCACAAAGTGAGTCTTAGATCGACATCTGAAGGTGGCGTATTCACGATCAACCTGCCTTACAAGCCTCTGGAGCAGATGCGTGATTGAGCCGTCGGCTAGCAAGCAGCGTGTTGTTTTGGTCGATGATGAGCATGCGGCGATTATCAACCTGCGCAACGTACTGGACGGCTTCGAACGTTTGGAAGTCGTTGCCGAGGCGCGCGATGGAAACTCCGCTGTCCAGGTGATTTCCGAGACTCGCCCCGACATCGTATTCCTGGATATTGAGATGCCAGGCGTCAATGGGTTTGAGGTGGCAAGGCAAACGGCGGATTTGTCTTATCAACTGGTTTTCGTCACAGCCTACTCGCAGTACGCCCTCGACGCGTTCGACACCAATGCACTGGACTATCTCCTAAAACCGGTCCGGCCGTCTTTAGTTGAGAAGTGCGTTCAGAAGATGCTTCACCAAGAGGAGCTGATTCTTGAGGCGCTCCAACAACGGGGCGCCAATCCTGACGCTCTCGTGCTCTCGGATGGCCGAGTGACTCGCGTCGTTGATCCTGCCCATGTTTGCTTTATCGAAGGGCGGGGCCGCCATCGCCGAGTGCACTTAGGTTCTGAGGGAATTCGCGCTCACAACACCTCGACCATCGTATCGGACACGACGCTTGATGATTTCGAGATGCAGCTCCGAGCATTCGGGTTCCTTCGCGTTCATCGCAGCTACGTCGTCAATTGGGCGAAAGCCTCGGCGCTTGTTTTGAAAGACCGCCGAAACTTCTTGGAAATCGCTGAAACGGATATCCGCATTCCCGTATCTCGTACCAAAGCCGCCCAGTTAAGGCGCCAGCTAGGAGGCAAGTAATTGAGTCTTCAAAAAATACTTTGCTTGGACCCCAGATCCAATCGGACTGGTCGTGAAGTTGCTACTGCCGTACGAGATCAGTGGGGCTCGATTTACCACCTCGTACTCGTTGTTTTAATCAGCGCAATATTGGCCGCCTGCGGTGGTGCGCCGTCCGAGGATGGCGGAGGCCCGGCGGATGGCCCAGATGTTTCTGGTCCTGGCGGCGATCCGGGCGACGGAGGATCCGATGATGATGGGTCCGACGATGGCGGCAGTTCTGGTGGCGGCGATGACAACATGGGTGGAGATGAACCGCCTATCGACAGGCAAGCGCAACACGAACTCACGATGAGCTTAATGGCTTCCAGCGAACTCGGTTGCGCGAACTGTCACAGCGCATCCGACGGGCAACGCGGTAATCTCAATCTGGAAACAGGAACGCTTGAGGAGCTAGCCGCACGGTTAGTGATGCGTAGGTCAGCGTCCGACAATTGCACGGACGAGTTGCTAATTGATGCGGACAACCCCGATAGCTCGCTGTTCCTGCATCTGGTCTCACCGACGATTAGCACACCGGCGTGCATCGCGAAAATGCCGCTTGGCAGCAACGGTGTTTCAGCTGAGAACTACCAAGTCTTGAGAGAGTGGGTTGATAACCTGATTGCTACCTACCGCGAGCAAGATGACGACGACTTCGATGTGGGTGGCGGCGATGACGACAACACGTCCGGCATAGTGACTTCAGAGGTTGCGACGCCAGCTGATCCGCTGGAGGTCTTGATGCGAGTCAAGTATCTCGTGACCGGTACTGCCGTGACTCGCGATGAGCTCGACGCGGCGACCAACGGTGCCGGAGTCTTGGACGCGTCAGGATTTAATACCTTAGTCGAAGACTGGCTCGCCAGTGAAGACTTCACATCTAAACGCCAGAGCTTTTTTGAACTCGCACTGCAGCAGAACCCTGCAGATAAGAACTATGTTCAGCAGCTAAGAAACTCGCGCAACCTTATGCCAGGTGATGTTGTTAGGAATCTTGAGGCGAGCCTCATTCGTACGGCCGAAAGAATCTACTCCGATGGAGAGGATTTTCGCTCGCTGTTCTGGACGACGCGCCACGAGGTGACGACCGCAACTCTGATGGTCTACAAAATGCTGGACAACCCAATCATGCGGCCAAGGACCGGTAGCTTCGATAAGGGTAACCCGATCAATAGTCTGGCGGAAGCAATCCGAGAAAACTACGAAGGCCGGAATGATCCTCTTTTTCAGTCTGATCAATCCGATTGGCGTACCGTAGAGCTGCGCTACGCGCCCGAGTCGACAGACATGCGCGAGCCAGACGGTTTTTCCGGTGGTTCCAATCTAGAGATTTTGCGAGGCATAGGCGATGAAGGGGTCGTGACACTTCGTACGCCTCGGGTTTTGTGTAGCACACCATCGATTCTTCAGATGTGGCAGACCAACCGTGACAATCGTTTCCGTGCGTTGGTCAACCAGTGCCTGATTATGGCGGTCGGTGCGAGTTTCGCGACCGGCGACCCAACAGTCCCCGACGTCCATCCATTCCCAGGTGTCGACACAGAGCAGATTCCGGAAGGGACGGAATGCATGGGCTGCCACAAGAACATGGATCCTATGCTCAGTGCGTTTGAGGCACATTTTGACTATGACCATCAACGCTACCGACCTCGCAGCCAGGAAGACGCGAACTTCTATCGTGAGCTGAGTGGCGAGTACTACAACTACGATCCGGCGTCACGGCGAAATTACTTTCCGTTCGAGTCGTTTCCGTTGCCATATTTCAGCTACCAAGGCGTGAACGAACCTGGAACCAACCTGTTCTCCTTGGTCCGCCAGATGGCTGAGCATGAGGACTTCGCAGAAGGGTGGGCGCTGAAGGTGTGCTCTTGGGCAAGTAGCGTTCCCTGTAGTCGAAGAGATCCGGAGATTGCTCGAATTGCCACGGAGTTTGCTAATTCAGGGTACCAACTGGATCGGTTGTTCCATGCCTTCTTCACTTCCAAACTTGCAACACACTCCTACAAACTCGAAGAGAGTAAGTTCCCGGGTTCGCAGGTGAGCATCGCGCGACGGGATCACTTCTGCCAGGCAATTAAGGTACGGCTCCGAGAGGTGCGGCGCGCCCAAGACCGGACCGACGGCAACATCAATCAGAACACCGATTTGTGCGCCAGCAATCGCAGCCTTTCCGAGGCAGTACCCGAAGCATCCGTTCAACGTGGCGCGACCGGATTCAACTTGCCGACCAGCAACACGCCGTTCTCGAGCATTTCGGTGGCCAACTTGTGCAGCTCGAATCTGTCGGCACTGGTTGGAGGTGGATCGCGAACGTTCAGCGACAACAGCGACAATGCAGCCGAGATGATCGAGCTTATCGTATCCAAAATGTACGGCTTCCCGGAGCGAACTCAGCAGTACGACGACACGATCGCGAGCCTGACTCAGGTGTACGACCTTTACCGTCGATCCACCCCGCAATGCGCCAATCCGAGCTCGTTGCGCAGCGCATTGGACGGCTCTGGGCCCGTTTGTGGGTTGGCACTCTCAGACCGCGATTCGATGGAGAGCATTGTTTCCTTGGCCTGCCAAAGCCCTGCATTGACTGCATTAGGACTGTAACACCATGAACAGAAGACACTTCTTGAAGGGATCGACTAGCTCGTTTCTCGGTTTGTCTATTCGATCGTTGCTGACAGGGCTTCCACCCGCATTCCTGTTGACGGGTCAAGTCCGAGCTCAGGATTCGGGGCGTAAGTTCGCGATCATCGCCCAGTCTGGGGCTGGAGAGTCGGTCAACGGTGGCGGGCCTGGATCGTTTGATTCGCCCGACTTTATTCATGCTGGCGCAGGGTCGACCGATTTGACCCGAGTTGTTGATGGTCGTGAGTTCACAGCGGCTGATTTGTCGGAAACCACGACCTTTATCGGCGGTCCTCGCCCAGTACGTATTGCTCGAGTGTTTGAAGCGCTAGGTCCGATGCAGGACAACATGGCCTTCTTTCACCATCGCACTGGGTTCGGCATTCACCCGCAGTTCCAACGTGCGCAAAAAATCGATGGGCGGTTGCGTGGCGATACAGGCCGCGGACAAGAACATCTGGCGTCTGCTATTGCGCAGGAAAACGCTGTGGCGCTGGGTACGCTGATGGACCAGCCCGTCGTGCTGAGTGGCAATGCAACCTTTCGGGATGCACCCCTTGGCACCTATTCTCCGACGGCGCTCCGGGAATTGGTGATGAGCGCCGTAGGAAGCGAGGTGCCAGCAGATATGTTCGGCGCGACGCGAAACTTCATCGTGGACGAGGTGTACCGAAACACACGCGAGTCTGGCGATCCGAATCAGCGTCGATTCCTCGACGAATTTGTGATCAGTCAAAATCAGGCTACCGATGTAGCCGAGCGTCTTGTGAGCGAAGTGGACGTCATTGACGATAATGGCCTCGCGAATCAAATGAAGATGGCAGCCATCATCGTCAAGCTTCGGTTGGCGCCTGCGGTAGTTGTCGGGTATCGCTTCACGGGCGACAACCACGTGTCGAATGGCATGACCGTTGAAGCGGAGGACACGTTGAATATGATGGCCGACTACCGCGAGTTTTACGATTTCGCGGTTGGCAACGGCGTGTGGGATGAGCTGCTCTACGCAACGCTGAGCGTATTCGGCCGCTCGATGAACGAGACCGGCAACGGGCGCGGCCACAACGGCAGTCTATCAACCGGCCTGTTGTTTGGCGGGCACCTGAGTCGCCAAGTCGTCGGCGGTATCGATCCCACGCAGCCTCGCGGCGTCAGTCTACCTATCAACGCAAACACCGGCGGCACGGAAAACGCCAACGTTACTGAACAGGATTCCTTTGCGTGTTACGCCAAGTCGGTGCTTCAAGCGGCCGGTGTACCGCAGGACCGACTCGACGTTCGCGTTCCAGATGTTCCCGCGGTGACCCTGGGTTAGGGGGCGTCAATGAAGATGACTACCGAAAATAACAGCGTGCAACATCGACGCTTGAAAGATCCGCTCTACGATCAACGTAGAGTCTTCGGTTTGGTTTGTCTGTTGTTTGGGATGTTGTTTAGCCCCAGGGTCAGTTTCGCGATCGAGGTCGGAGACACACTGCCAGGTTTGAGTTTTCCCCAACTGGTGGAAGGTCAGGCGGGGGACTCTGTTAGCTTGGCGTCCTTCCGCGGCAGACTTATCTACCTCGATGTCTGGGCATCGTGGTGCGCACCGTGTCGCCAGTCGATGCCCATTCTCGACCAGTGGCGAACGGAGTTTTCGCAGCGAGGATTCGAGGTTGTTGCCGTCAACGTTGATGAACAGCTACCGGATGCCCTGAAGTTCTTGAGAAAGACCCCAGTGAGCTATCCAGTACTGTTAGACCCGAAAGCGAAACTACCGCGTAAGTTTTCGTTGGTGGGAATGCCAACCTCATACCTAATCGGACCGGACGGCGTCGTGCTGTACAAACACACTGGGTTCAAAAAGTCCGACATCGAAGAAATCAGAACAACGATCGAGTCGTTCTTGCCGGAGTAAATCTATGAAACGTCGTTCGGTCGTTTTTTACCTTTCTGTCGCCGGTGTTTTGTTGCAGGCAGGTTGCACACCGGTTCAGCCATGGGAAAAAGGGTATCTCGCCCGAGAGGAGATGATGCTTACGCCTGACCCACTCGCCGCTACACTAAGTGATCACGTTTTTTTCTCGAAAGAAGCTTCAACCTCGGGTTCACAAGCGTCGGGTAGTGGTTGCGGCTGCAATTGAGACGTGACGATGAAACCCACCGGCCACAAAGCATTGTTAGCACTGACGGCGGCATCACTGGGATTGCCGGCGATGACACCGAAGACAGCGCGGGCGCAAACCCAGCCAGAAGGATTTTCGGCGAGCTATCGCTACTCGCAGTATGCAGAAGGTGAGCAGCCCGCGTCGTTGTCGTCGGAAGGGGCAGTTGAGCGATTCAATATCGATATTCATCAACTGCGCCTTCAGACGCCCATGCTCGGCAATGCCGCGATCAGTGTCGACTTGGTCTCCGAAACGCTAACCGGAGCGTCGCCCTGGTTCATTACTCCCGACGTCGATGGCGAGCCGGTTCAAACGCTAAGCGGTGCGACAATCGATGAGCAGCGCGATGAAATCAACATCGCTGCGAATATCTATGGCGCGCACGCGAGAACAGGTATGGGCGTTTCGTATTCGACGGAAAATGACTATGAGTCGCTTGGATTCCGACTGAACCATTCTTCGTACTCGGACGACAAAAATTCCACGCTCGATTTTGCTATCGGCGGCTCGGTCGATACGATCACGCCTACCCAAGAACCGGGTATCGTTCGCGTGGAGAATGAAGGGAAAAACAGCGTCTACGGCTCAGTCGGTTTCTCGCACGCATTCACCAAAACACTGCTGATCGGTGTCAGTGGTAGCTATTCCGTTTTCGAAGGTTTCTTGTCAGATCCCTACAAGTTGGTCTGGGTCGAAGGTGATCTGTTGGCAGATTCGCGGCCATCAGAAAAGCGTCAGGCGGCGTTCGATGCAAGGTTGCGAAACTATTTTCCTAGCGTAGATACAGCCTTGCATGTCGATTACCGCCATTACGGGGACAGTTTCGGTGTCGTTTCGAACACGCTGAAACTTGGTGCTTTCAAAAACTTGGGGTCCTGGCAATTCTCTGCAACCGCAAGATGGTACATCCAGGACTCGGCGAATTTTCATCGCAACTTCTTCGAGGTCTCGCGTGCGGACGGATTCTACTCGAGCGATTACCGTCTTTCCGATTTTCAAGCGCTGAGTTATAGCGCGGGTATCAAGAAAGAGTTTGGCTTTGGTGCGGTGCGTCTAAACTATGAGAGTTACGAGAGTAGCGGTGATGGCGATACGCCGAATCCTGGTCTGGTGGACTTTCAGTTGGTCTCACTTGGCATCGACTTCTCAATCAAATAGCCTCGAGTAGTCGTCAGCAATTCGAGCCTCGCAGAGTGCTTATGCGCGTAACCCGTTCTTTTAAGGCTATGGGCAGCCCGTGCGAACTGCAGCTCTACATCAAAGAGGGGACTGACCCAGACGCGATCTTCCAGGATCTGATCGGCGAGGTTGTGCGATTCGAGGACAAGTACTCGCGTTACAAGTCCAACAGTGTCATTTCCCAAATTAATGCGAGCGCTGGATCGGGCACGGTGGTGCCGATCGACGCAGAGGCGGCCAAGCTGTTTGACTATGCGGACGCGCTGTACCAGCAGAGCGACGGTTTGTTTGATATCACCTCAGGTGTTCTTCGAGAGGTTTGGGACTTCAGATCGGCCGACTTGCCGAGCGAATCGGACATCGAAGCCGTCCTACCGCTGATTGGCTGGCACTACGTGGAACGAGACGATGGTCACGTCTATCTTCCTCGCGAAGGCATGCAAGTCGACTTCGGTGGTTTCGGCAAGGAGTACGCGGTTGACCTGTTGGCGAGTCGCTGCGTCGACAACGATATCCAGCATGGCATGGTCAACTTGGGCGGGGATGTACGCGTCATTGGTCCTCATCCCGATGGTGCGTCGTGGCGAATCGGTATTCAGCATCCAAGAGCTCATGGCAAGACAATCGCGATTATCGACTTGCACGGTGGGGCTGTGGCAACCAGCGGGGACTATGAGCGTTTCATGTTGATCGACGGTCGGCGCTATTGTCATTTACTTGACCCTAAAACCGGGCATAGCCTAGAGCCAGAGTTCGCTAGTGTGTCGGTGCTCGCGGATAGTTGCCTGCTAGCTGGCTCGTTTTCGACGTTGGCGATGCTGATGCGGGAAGGTGCCGCTGAATGGTTACAAAGTACTGGGCTACCACACCTACTCGTCGATAAGACATTAGCATTGAGTGGTTCGATCGGCTTTCGCACCGACTAGCGGTGCGTGGGTACATTGCTCAGCGAGATACATCGACTATTGTGAATATTCTGATCCTCTATTCATCGGTTGATGGGCATACGTTGAAGATCTGTCGTCGAA
>JBCAZH010000096.1:0-8974 GCA_038533155.1 Pseudomonadota bacterium
AGCGCCAACCTCACCTTTAAGAACATCGTTTCCGATGGCAGTCGGCGCGCTCATTACGCAGTCCATATGGGGAACGTGCATAACGTGCTAGCGGAACATGTGACGGTGCTCAATCCTGTCTTGCACTCGCTGACGTTTAACACTCAATCGACAAAGTGTGTCTACAAGCACGCCGAGGTGTTCACGACGCCAACCCTGGATCAACATGCGGGTGCAAACCACCAAAATCTTTATGACGATGTTACTTTGCACATGCCGGCTCGACCTACGAAGGCCGGCCCAGTCGCACCTGTATTCGACGGCAGCGGCGCGCCGTACTGGCAGCCCGGTCACGGTGGTTTCAACACGACTTGGAACCTCAACGTTCGAATCACCGGTGGGGCGCTTCCCGGTGAGACGGTAACCATCCAGGGGCTTGATGAGGGGCCGATGGCTCGGATCGTCGGTCTGCATGGCAACCGTCATTTTGAGCTCGACTATCGCCCCGCACCCTACGTTGAGCTGCTCAATGTTGAACTCGAAGCCGTCCCTTCGCTCTATGACTACCAACAGAGCGCGCGCCGCCAAAAAAAACGCTAAAGCGAATCCCGTAGCCTGTCGCTAGCCCCTGCGGAACATTACATATTCTTGGTTTTCGATGACGGGTATTTCATTCAATCCGGCCGTGTACACCACTGCGCGTGTGCAATCCCAGCAGGCATTAGACCCGCAGGGACCTCTGCGCCCGGATGCTGCAGAGCTGCTCGGGCAGGATGGGTCGGTGAGCGATTCGGCGCGCGCAGGTGATGTGGTTGCGCCTGCGTCGGGAACGGAGACGGCTGCCAATGCCGGTGATTCGTCAGACGAGCAGCGAGCCGCGAGTGAGACATCCAGCGTCGATGGTTTGTCAGAACAAGAACGAGCGCAGGTCGAAGAGCTACAGGCACGTGATCGTGAGGTGCGCGCTCATGAACAAGCGCATCTCGCGGCTGCGGGACCCTACGCCAAAGGCGGCATCCAATACACATTCCAACGTGGACCTGACGGGCGGCTCTACGCAGTAGGCGGACAAGTGTCTGTCGACACGTCGGAGATTCCGGATGACCCGCAGGCGACATTGAGAAAAGCGCAGACTTTACGGCGCGCCGCGTTGGCGCCTGCCGAACCTTCCCGTCAGGATCGTGCCGTTGCAGCCCAAATGTCGCGGATGGCGGCTGAGGCGTCCAGAGATATTGCTGCCGAAACGCGCGAATCAGTCGCAGCGGCAATTCAGGCACGATCTCAGTCGCAAGGAGGTGAGACAGAGACTGACCAGCAAGCGCCTTCGGTTTCGCGCGACGCAATTTCCGCTTATTCGATCGGTGGTCAAGATGAGAATCGCATCCAGATCACGGTCTGATCGTTACTAGCTCAAGCCCATCAAACCCGTTAGCATCCGACTGAAAAAGCGCGACGCGCATGTCTACGCGTCAGCAAAAAACAGGGGAGCTTTCGACACGTGACAGATCAGTTCAGCGTGGTTTTTCAGGGTGAGGTGATTGCCGGCTGTACGCCGGGCGAGGTCAGAGCCGAGTTTGAAAGACGGTTCAAGAAGTCGGCCGAAGTGGTCGATCGACTGTTCGACGGTCAAGTTCATACGTTGGCGAGCAACATTGAATTCAAGCACGCCAACACGCTTGCGAACTCACTTAAGCAAATGGGCGCAGTCGCCTACGTCGTCGATTCCGAGTCGCCGAAGTTGCCGAGCCGCCGCGAACCTCCTTCGGCCGCTACGGTCTCTAAACCAGTTGCGAAGATGCCGGACGAGGCCAGTCTAGAGGGCGTTGCGACGCTGTCGTCGACGGCTAAAGTGCGACACCTAGGCCAGATCTTGGATCCCGGAACTTCGGAGGCGGATGCGCCGGAGATTGCACGCTCGCAGCGTTGGCGCTACCGCTTCGATACGTTCATGGCGCGTGGCGGTATGTCGATATTCAAGATGTTGACGGCTGTATTCGTTGCGGCTTTCCTGATCATGGGTCTCGCCCGCGCGCTTCTGATGTACTTCGCACCAGACCTCGCTTTGCAACACGGTCAACTTGGCGTGTGGGGCAATCTTTACGTGACGTTCTTGGAGCTCACTGATCCCGGCAACATGGTGCAGGATCTCGAGTCATCGGTTTGGTACAAGGCGTTGGCCGTGATTGCCGGCATCGTCGGCATCGTGATGTTGTCCGCACTCATCGCTTTCATCACAACGGCGCTGGATCAGAAGCTGCACGAACTCAAACGCGGTCGATCGAAGGTCATCGAAGAAGAACACACGCTCATTCTCGGCTGGAACGAACAACGGATCGTCGAGATTCTCAATGAGCTGATCATTGCCAACGAGAGTGAGGACGATGCGTGTGTGGTGATTCTTGCCAATCGCGATAAAGAGGAGATTGATGATGTGCTGCGGCTGCGCGTCAAGGACAGAAAGACCACGCGGATCGTAACCCGCAGTGGTGACGTCGCGTCGATAGTTAATCTCAATATGGTCTCTATCGAGTCGGCGAAGTCCGTGATCATTCTCGCGAACTGTGACGATACCGATCCTGCCGAAGAGAAGGCCGCGAGTGATGCCAAGGCCATTCAGACAGTATTGGCGACAATGGGACGTGCTGCAGCGGAAGAAGACTTCAATGTCGTCGTTGAGATATTCAACCCGACGCACAGAGATATCGTTCGATCCAGCTTCCCGGCCAACGTCGTGACGGTGAACACCAGCGACGTCCTCGCGAAACTGCTGGTGCAAACCTCGCGGTCTGTCGGTCTATCCGTCGTCTACAACGAAATACTGTCGTTTGATGGATGCGAGATGTACTTCTACGGCGCCGATTGGAAAGGTGCCAGTTTCGGTGGCGCAGCGTTTCACTTTCCGGATGGAGTGCCTATCGGTATCCGCACAACCGACGGCGAGATTCTAATGAATCCGCCGAGCGATCGAACCCTGGAGGATGGCGATGAGGTACTGATCATCGCTGACGATGACTCGACCATCGATTATCAGGAAGCGGCGGTAGCATCTGCTCGCGATTTACCGTTGGCCGGCGGTCGAGGTGAACAGGGCATCGAGCGCGAACTCATGATCGGTTGGAACTTTAAGTCTTCCTGCATTGTTCGCGAGTTTGCTGACTACATCATCGAAGGTAGCCAGATCGACGTCATGCTCAAAGCGCCAACCGACGATCAGCGAAATGAGATCTCCGCGCTGGATGCAGAGTTACCGGATATCGCAGTGAACTTGGTCGAGAAAGACTGCCTGAATCTCGGAGAGCTGATGTCGGTCAGGCCGTTTACTTACGACAACATCATCATTCTCGCGAGTGAAGATGGTGCCTCGAAGGGCGTCGATTCGAGTCGGGTCGACTCAGAGAATATCGTTGCGTTGTTGCTGCTGCGGCGAATTTTCAGTCAGTATCCTGACGAGAGCGCCAACACTAAATTGATTACGGAAATTCTTGATTCACAGAACTATGACTTAGTGGCAAGGGCAGGGGTGCAGGACGTCATTATTTCTAACCGTTTGGTCAGCATGATGATGGCACAGATTTCCGAGAGTCGAGACATCGAAAAAGTCTACGATGACATCTTCCAAGAAGATGGCTCAGAGATTTATCTGAAGCCGGCGTACCTGTATTTCGAATCGCTACCTGTCGAGGTTAGCTTTGCTGACATGATCGGAATTGCGCAAAAGCGCGATGAAGTGGCGATCGGCGTCAAGATCAAGGCGTTTGAACAGAGCAAGGAAGCGAACAATGGGGTGACGCTGATTCCGGAGAAGCATCGGAAATTTCAGCTCGCTCCAGATGACAGTTTGATCGTTGTCGCTGAGGACGAGCTTTAGCGGCCATACTGAGAAAGAGGAGGTCGCGCTTGGCGCGACCTCCCGAATGATCCCTCAGTAGTCACGGTCGCGACGATCTACTCGCGCGAATTCCTGAGTATCCAGGTAACCGTCGGCATCCTGGTCGAGTTGTGCAAACTGTCCAGCGACAACGGGATCAGCCTCGGCTTCGTTGAGACTGACGCGGAGGTCTTTGTCCAAGTCGAGTTCGCCGAAGGTCTTTCCTTGAGATTCACCTTGCGCGAATGCGCTTGCGGTCATCGCCGTGAGTAACAAGGCGGCGGTTTTCGGAAACTTCATGATCGCTCTCCTATCGTAGACGGGGTAATTCCCGCACTCGTCTCGGAGCAAGAGCCTTGCCAAGGTCTGCAAGTACCTGATTTGGAGAAGCTCTACAGCTGTGAGTTACACATAAGGGCGGTAAGAAGGATGGGTATTGTTTGTGGATTGCGACACGTTGGTTCCTCAGCGTCGATCGTGCCTTGGTGCGACTAGCCTTCGTCGAGTCGCAGAATACGGACAGGCTACTACGGAACTTTTGGTAGCTAGCGTGAACATGTTCAGCGGTGCATCGTGGAGAGAATTGCGTGGTTGTTGGTATCTGCCGACATATGACCAGTTAGCTTCAATTTGACTCTGATCCGACAGTTCCGTCGTAATGGATGCTATTGCTTAGAGAATACTTGCGAAAGCACTTCCCTCATTGTCAACGCAGGTGCCGCTATCCAATTGGGCTCGGACACTTTGCAATTGCATAGTTGCGAACGACGTTGCGCGATAGGAGGAGCGTTGCGCGATACGTCTTAAGAGTTAGACGGCGAATGGGTTACACACTTCAGTGAAATTGGCTGAGACCCTTTTTTGGAGTTGTCAGACATTATTCTTGCGTAGCAACAAACTCCGGGAAATCGTACGCCCTTCGAATGTAAGAATTTGGCAAAAGAGTAGAATCGCCATCGGGGAACTGAGTGAGCTCATAGGTCTCTGAAAACCGTATTCCTTTTTTGTCTACTATACCTACTACCCGATATTGCCAAAGAACGCGGAGTAACTCGTACTCCTTCAAATCGATGTTAGTACACACACCAGTCACCAAAGTTCGGAGTCTCTCGCTGTCACAAGACCCAGTGTCCTGAAAGCAATCACGCAAGAGGATTTTTAGCGCATCTAAAATGAATGAGAATTGGTCGCCCTCGCCCAAGTATTGAGAGGAACCGGACTGGCCGAACTTTTGGCGAGTTCTCCGACACACTAGATCATTTGCTGCGCGTGCGACTTGTTCTTCCGCGAACGTCCGCGAGCATGAGGTAAGCGTATGAAAGAAAGCCTCAGTGCTAACACTATTTTGATTTTGTTTGACGGCGTTGGCGACACTCGCTGCGAGCTCGTTGCACAGATAGACAATATCACGAGGTAGGTAGCGCGTGTGTCGGATCAACAATGCTGAGATTTCCTCGTCATCCGAGTACTCATGGCACTCGACGCCGAGCCAGTGCTCGCAAAGTTTATCGATAGACGCTTCTGCATCGGATGTAATCGGATTGATAAGATGCTCCGGCTTCAGGCCTCTAAGCTTCTTATCCAGAAACTCTAGCGCTCCATCTTTTTTCCACTTGAGCTTTCTTACGAATGGGCGTCCTGCAAAACTCTTCAGTGCGCAATTTCCCAGAAGTTCAAGGCGATACACGGTATCTTCGATAGCGCAAATGAACCATACTTTTTGACCAAGTTTTGAATCTGCCAGTCTCTGAGCGCAGTACATCATTCCAGCGACGCAGTGATGCCAATGAGGGCGATCATCGTCATTTACCGTTGCTGGCTCCTCCACAGCGATTACGACTGGCGCATCTGAAGGGATGCTCTCGTTCAAGATGTTAACGATATCCTCCAACTCTTGATCATCTGTCCACGATTCAACGGTTCGTTTGAATTCACCGCCGCGCTTTTGATGGAGTAGTCGTCGAAGCACACCGGTTGGACTGCTAGGAATACGGAGGTCGAACTTCTCCGTAGCAAAACTGACCAACGCCTTTCTAGTCATCGCGTCGATCGCCGAGCCATCGGAAGAAAACATCTGTGAGCAGAGCGACCCGAGTGTCGCAGCCCACCATAGATTTCGCCATCTCTCCGATCTTTCAGAACGACGAGAGAAGTGACGCGACAAGCGGCGAAGATGGTCGGAAGACAGTTCAGGCGCGTAATCTTCTACAACCAAGCTAGCTGAGCTTTGCCAATGCCGAATCAGCTCTGCCATCAGTCGAGTTCGCCCTCCGCCACAGGGTGCAACGATGATCTGGCAACCTTGAAGCCCTGAGGTCTCGGTATCTATTAGTGGAGTCATTAGACGCAGAAAATTATCGTTCTCTTGGCTATCCTTTTGCGGCAGGTTGTACACTTGAACGTGCGGATCTCCGAAGGGATAGTCAGTAGGCACGATTGAGTTGCTCAGCTGCGCGACGTGGCTTTTTGATTTGAGAGCGCATGCGATTGCATGGCTGCGCGACAAGCACCCTCGATATCGGGAAATAGGGAGCTAGGGCTTAAACCCATGATCTCTAGATGCGCAAGTGCTCGTTGAGCATCCAAACTTGGTAACTCAACTTGAATCAGAGTGGCAGGTTCTGCGCCGAGTTCATCGGCATACTCATCAATAGTCTTGGCGGTTGACCTGTTGAATGTAAAACAACCGCTTTGAGCCTGGATCCGCGGGAATCGCAGGAGGTTAGAGTTAACGATAGCGACGCTATCGTCAGACCACACGTCACTATGGGTATCAAGGACCCATAGAGCAGGGGTTCCATTTTGCGGTGTCGTACGAGCTCCCGAAGAGTAGGCAAAAAATGCTGCAATCCAAGGCGACAAGCTCCAATCAAGAAGTCGAGTAGGCAACCCATGATGTTGCGCAAATGCCGTACAGTTGATATCAAATCTAGCTTCGTCCGTTTCAAGCTGGTGCAGCTCGGATGGAAGGTACCCGCCGACTTTACATTCCTCAATAAAACTCCTCACAAGGGTTTGACTCGAACGCATGCGGTCGGCGGGTAACAGGTTTGGGAAAATCCGGTCGAACGACGACTCGAGTCTCCAATCGCTACTACTCTGACCCCGAAACAAGAATCGGCCTCGCGACGGGGCCGGTCCGAACACGTCCGATACGAACGTGGCAAAGTGATCCCAGTTGGTTATTTCGTCGTAGCGTACGGCAGTCACGAGAAATCCTCTGAGCCAAGCGGCTCCTTAACAACTGACTTGATCCCAACGCTATCGATGACGCACGGGTGAAACACGTAGCTGATCGCATCGTCCGGCAGGGCGAAGGAGTCCAAGTATTCCTCCGAGTAAAAGAAGATCCGCTCCTCACCTCCAAGAAGTCGGCGACACCCAAGCAGACGGTTCTGCCAGAGAACAGAGAAAACATCCGTATTTCGGCCAAAGACATCTCTTGCCTCGTCCTTAACGACTTCCAGTTCACCGCTATGGAACTCGTCCACTCCGATAAGCCTAATAAGCTCTTTGAGTTGCTTAACCTCCGATTCCCGAAACTCATCGTCCCCTGTGTAGAAATCACTGAATCCTTGCTGCCCTGCGATCGCAGGCATTGCGCTGGAACGCATTTGGCTGACGCAAATGTCGAGTTGTTCGTTGCCAAAAGTTGCAGCCGCCTGCGCAGTTACTCGTCTGATTACTTTCTCGCCGATCCGTTCTTCCCGTAGCGCTCTCGCCCTAACCACCTCTCTAGCCAGCGCGTTGCCTATTTGCACGATATCTCTTGGCAGCAACCTAGTGTGCCGGATCAGGTAACGACCAATTGGCTCCCTCAGCGATCGACCACCATTCTTGATCGTCTCGTGACCCAGCCAGCTTGCAATTGTTCTATTCTCGGAATCGATGAACATCTCTGCAGGTAGCTGCTCCACTTTCTGATTGAGAAAGTGCTCGACTGCTCGATAATTCCAAGTAAGTAATTTGATGTGCGGTTCGCCGCGAAAACGATTTTGGTGTTCACCTCGATAGAGTGACGCCAGGACGTGGTCGCGACAGGTAGTGATTACGTGTAACCGACCACCAAAGCGTTGATCGCGGAGCAACTGCATCGTTCGGAGTACCAGCCCTTTTTGGCATCGAAGCCAATGCATCGGTGCACGTCGAAAATTTTCGTCAATGCCGTCGAGAAAATAGTAGATTGGTGGCGTATCGCGTAGTGCTTGTGCGGCGAAATACTCGACTTCATCCAGCAGTGGATTCTCAAGGATCTGAGTGATTTTGTAGCTGCTTCGTTCCAGCCGGGCGAAGTAGGTCGCGCTTGCATAGATTTGCACCGGGGCTTTGTTCAAGCCTAAAAACGACTTATAACTCAGGAGGTTTTCTCGGAGTTCCTCAGGTACGTAGTCAGTAAATTCTTTGGCAAAACATAACAGCGATACGATAGATCTCAGAATAGCCAAGTGCCATAACTGAGACCATTTCTCAGTTAGTAGTTTCTCGCGAAATGAGCTGCAAAACGCAACCGTGCTTTCTGTCGATAGCGGCTCGGTCTCGATTTCAGAGGCAAAAACACTTGGTTCCACCGTCGCCTGTGCATGTAGTCTGCGCAAATAAACGGTCTTTCCGGAACCTTTGGCGCCGACGATAATTCGTACCGAAAGGTCGCTATTGGTGCTACGAAAGGTCCCTTGCTGCGGGCTCTCACTAAATGGAATGTAGCTGTCTTCAAGTTCTGCGAGGCTAGATCGCGCGCCCTCAGGATTGCCGAATGGGAACTTGTCATTCATGAGTACACTTGCCGCAATCGGGCTTGATACGTTCTCGCTTCTTCATCGAGCCTCTCCCTATCTATTGAGCTAGTGTCCCTCGTTAGGGTTTTATCCCACAAACCGGAAAACTGTTCCTATCGGAACATAGATTTCGATCGTCTTGTGCTCACTGCAATGTAGACCGCAAACCCGATCCACGCGGTCATCGGCCTGGCGGCTGTCAAAATCCAGTGCGCGAAAACGAGCGCTGTAGCCGGATGAACCGAACGGTGGAGCATTTTCCATTTCGTTTTCAGTTTCTTGACGGAGGCGTCGTTACTTGTCGCCGCGAGTACCAGGAAGATCAGCAAAGCGATCCATCCGGTTGCCAACT
>JBCAZH010000097.1:0-4047 GCA_038533155.1 Pseudomonadota bacterium
TGGATGTCGAGTTCAAGCATCCGAGCAACAAAGTCGAAACCGAGCTCGGTCAGTGTTTGGCCGTTCAGCGTTGTGTTCCACGCCGCGTGCCCGGCGCCTTGCAGCGTCGACAGTTCGAAATACGCGCCCGTCTGAGAGTAGATCTCGACGAGCGCCTGTGCGCTGTCATAAGGGACGGTGAGATCTTCGGTGCCATGAACAATGCTAATCGGTGCGTCGAGCGTGTCCCATCGAGACTGTGAGTCGACTAGCTCCAGTAAATCGACGGTAAACGGGCCACCCCAATGATTAACGACACTAGCGACGATCGGGTCGTTGCCGCGATGGGTGGACGCCAACGTCGGATCAACATCAATGCTGAGCTCGCCCGAGAAATCTTCGATTTCACTTGCGCCTAATGCGATAGAGATAAATGAACCCGCCGAACCACCAATGACGCTAATCTGATCGGGATTCACGCCATACTCGTTCGCGTTGGCGACCAACCAGCGCAGTGCCGCTTTTGCGTCACGTACGGCCGGATACATCGCTTTTGCCTGATCGCGGTCATCGTCACTTACCAACGGAACCGCATCGATCGTTTCGATGAAACTCGTTGGAACAGTCCCGTAGTCACCCAAGAGTCGATAGTTGATCGAAAGGCTCACGAAACCGCGTTCTGCGAAATACCTTGCGAACTCGACTGGGGCATCCGTTCCTTTGTCACCACCGATGAACCCCCCGCCATGAATAAATACCATTGCGGGGCGCTCGACCGCATTGCTCACCGGCGTGTAGATATCCAGCAGTAGATCGACGGGCACGGAGTCCGGCGCATTCCAATCGGAATGAGACTGTCCTTGGGCGTAAACGACATCGTATTCGATCTCGATGCCAAATTCGGGATTGCGGAACACCTGTCCTTCGCCGGTTGGACTCGAGTCGTCAGCGCTGTTGTCGGGCTGCGGACTACCCGACCCGCCTGAGCTACAGCCTTGCAGTAAACAAAAAAATGCAGCGAAGAAACAAAACTGACCGACCCTAGACATAACACCGACTCCACACAATCTGCGCTATGGCGCGCTTAATCGATTCAACGCGACATCGGCGATTAGGTTGACACGGAGACAACCTTTTTTAGCCGGCTTTACTTAACTTCGATGTATGTGATCGGCTACTTGATCAGCTAGAGCGGTATGCCCCTCGCCCGTCAGTCCCTCGTGCACCCCGACGATATCTTGGGTCTTGCGATTTTGGCTGAGTTTCCATTTGCCTTGGATTTCGGTGATTCGAATCTCAATGCCCACGATGGCTTTGAGTAGCGCCCGCGTATAGTTTTGCGGCGCGTCAGTGACTTCCCAGGGAGACGACTGAGTCGCTTCTTGTTGGTCAGTCATCCGCTCTACTTGTTCATGCAGCCACTGCGCGTTTTCCGACACACTCGGCACGCCACGCACATGCACGGTCACATAATTCCAAGTAGGTACGACTCGACCATGTCCCTGTTTGCTGGGATACCAGTTCGGTGAGACGTACGCTTCGGGACCCTGGAACACGACCAGACAGTCGTCGGCCTCGTGAATCTGACGCCACTGTGGATTTTCGCGAGCCACATGCGCTCTAAGAACACCAAGTTCGCCGCGATCAGGTAACAAGAGAAATGGTACTGGGTTTGCGTTGATACGTCCGTCTGCACCATTGCAGATGAGCAAACCCAGCGGGTGCTGCCGAATCAAGGCGTGCTGAACATCGATCCTGTCCTCAGCAAAGTGCTTCGCTTCATACATGTGTGCGGACCGTTCGTTTGCGGTTAAGACGACGGGCGAAAAGCATCGAGAATCTTGGCATCGACCCACATGATGTCGTCGCCACGCGTAAAGAAGAAAAATTTGCCGTCGGGGGATACGACGGGACAGTAGTCCATTAACTCCGAGTTGATGGTGTCCCCGAGGTGAATATCGTCACCCCAGTGGCCGTCGGGAGCGCGGAAACTGATGTACAAGTCCCCTTCCCCCAAACTGTCCTCACGTCCCGACGACACATGAATCAAGAATGATTCATCAGGACTTACAAAGATATCGCCTTCGTCATTGTCCGTGTTGATCGCTGGGCCTAAGTTAACGGGCTCCTCGAAAGCACTGTCTTTATACTGCGCGCGATAGGTATCTCGACTGCCATCGCCGTCCGCCCGAGTTGAGGAAAAATACAAGCTGCCATCGGCGGCGAGCCATGGATAGAGCTCATGGTCGGGGCCGTTGATTTCTGGACCAAGAGGTTCTGGTGTTTCAAGTCCATATCTCGAAATTTTGCTACGCCAGATATTGTGCCGATCGAGCGAATACCCGGGCAGCGGACGCGTCGAGATGAAGTACAGCCAATCACCATCGGGCGAGAATGTCATGTCAACGTCGGAATGACCTGGATACGTTCGTGATGGACCGGCCATTCGAGGTTCGGACCATGTGCCGTCATTCGACATCGAACTGAAGAACATCTTGAACTGTCCGTCGATCACACGCGAGAACATGAAGATCTTGTTCTTTGGCGAAAACACGGAATTCAACTCTCGACTATCACTGAGAGAGACAAGATCCGGTGCGAAGACCACGGGCGTCATTCCAGGCGGGGTTTGACCCAGGTAAGGCCCATTGAGTTCGGGCCAGTCCGACTGTGCCGTCGCGGCCTGGCACAGCAATAGCAAAATAAGAATTCGAAGACGCATTGAATGCTCCGATAGATGAATGCTCGATGGCTGACAGAGTGTACTCGTTGGTGGGTGTTGTGCCACACCTAGGCTCGCCATCAAGCTGTCACCGCCTGTGATACTGTCCTAGCCCCGGTAAGTACGAGACGGAGCAGCCTGTGAAACTACTTGGTGTGATCGTAGCCGCCGTCTTGCTTGTTGGCGAATGCGCGACAGCGGGCACGGTGGAAATGCAGACATTCGCGTCTAAGACCTTGGATCGTGAGTACTCGTTCCTGATCTACCTGCCGGACGGATACGACCCGGAACGCGAAGTGGCATATCCGTCCGTATACCTGCTGCATGGATCATTCGTCAGTGCCGAAATGTGGACTGAGGGTCTCGGCATCGAAGCGAAACTGGACGCACTGATTGCAGATGCAGCGATTCCTCCCACCGTCGTCATCATGCCGAACTCGGAGAGTTGGTGGATCGATGGACGGAACGAAAAAGCCGAAACCGCTTTTTTTGCTGACCTGATTCCGCATGCGGAAAGTCAATGGCATCTGTCGACGTCGAGAGAAAATCGTTTCGTCGGAGGAATATCCGCCGGCGGCTTCGGGACGGTGAATTTCGTGTTGAAATATCCCGAGATGTTCGGCGCAGGCGCGGCGATGTCGCCCGCCTCCTACGACGGACTGCCACCTGAAGACTCTTCTTCCTATCGTCATCCGGCGTTTTTGGACGATGATGAGCAGTTCGATGCAGCACTATGGCATTCGGTGAACTATCCCGCGCTGCTAGACACTTACTTCTCGCAGCCGATCGCCGTACCGCTCTACATCAACTCCGGCGATCACGACTACTTAGACATCGCCTACCACGCAGCTGTGCTTTATCAGAAACTACGTGCGCATCAGCCGGAATCGGTCGAACTGCGTATCATCGATGGTGACCACGAGTTAGATGTGTGGGACAAGACCTTCGACGAAGCGATGCGGTATCTGTTTGACGCCCGCTAAAGTGGGCCGCACGGGCGAACGTTTTCGATGCCAGTACGCATCCAGCTTAATGCACAGAAAGATTTGACAGATCTACTGCGCTACCTATCGGTGCACCGCTACGTCGATAACATTACCAAGAACAGAATCAGCCAAAACATTGCAACAGGGGCGCTGCTTACCGCTTTGGAACAGCTATTCGATTTCTGTGTAGCGTCTAACGTGTCGCTCCCCGAGGCATTCTGGAGTCAGTTGGCACGAGCCGCAGTGCAAATCACCGGTGATCGTTCGTACTTTGCCACGCGGCTGCATATCGAGGACGATCTGCCTTGATCGAGCTCGCCTCCAACTAAGCTCGCGGACGCACGCGGCAGGCTAGCTCGC
>JBCAZH010000097.1:4147-5868 GCA_038533155.1 Pseudomonadota bacterium
GCAGCCCAGCCGAATCCTTTGGCGTACGGCATGGACATTGTATTGCCGTCGTTGATCTGTCCAAACAGAAACGCATCCGTAGGATCGATCACAAGTCCACAAACAACGCCGGGCATCGCGTTGCAGGCGAGCATAGAGCCCATGCCAGTGCCGCACCCGGTGATCACGAAATCGACTGCGTTCGTGTTGTGCAAGATGCCAGCGAGGATGCCGTTCATGACATACGTCAAGCTGGCGGAATCGTCAGGTCCGTACATGCCATAGTGGTGCACTTCGTGGCCGAGCGGTTCTGCAACGTTCTTGAGTGCCGAATGAACGATCTCACTCTTTGCTGCCTGACTGTTTTCAATAATCAATCCAATTTTCACCGATCTCTCCCGTCCACGTTCGCGGCATGTTTTTTGGGTTCAGAATTTGCGCTTGTCGCAGGTCCACTCGCCCCGTCGAGCACCCTATCTTTGTCCCTAGGGACATTAACCGTCGACCTCACAAGCCCAGAACAAGCGGTGCTTCCGTAGCCACGCTTACGATACTGAAGTCGAATTGGATAGCAACCACAGGGGGACAAGACAATTAGCGTCTTGCTCTGCAAGAGTCACTAGATTTGTGCCGGTACATGCGAGTTTCACGATGCCATCGGATCACGACGAGTGTCGCAAGGTCTCGGTACAAAACCAGCAACTCGGCTGATTCTAGATCAAAGATGCGCCGTTCATTGCAACGACCCGCAAGAACGGAGGTCACGCCGCTCGTCATTTTCTAGGTCATTGTGGACCCACCACGAATCAAAGCCATGCCCTAGTCACTGAGTGGCGGGACCGGTCGAATGATTGGCGAGTGAATGCATGACGACAGATTGCGTCTTGGCGTTAAGTTCCGTGGGACACTTCGTGTAGCATCAGTTGCGTAAAGTAGCGCAGCAGCCGGAGCAGCCTTGATCGACACACAATTTGAATCGCAGGTTGCCACCCGGTGACCCATGCGATCACGATCTGGATGTTGAAGTTGGTGCCGAACGGCCGCTTTGGTCGCTGGTTGTGCGCCGGTGCCATTCTGCTGATCGGGCTTACAGCGTATGGCGCCGCCGCGTTAGCCCGGTTCCCGAGTTTCGACGAATACTTAGAGTTCGGCAGTTGGTCCGTTGCGGCATTTTTCGTGTGCGCTGTGGCTTACATCGTCCCAGTGTTCCACTACATCACATCACGCGCGACGCGGACGATTCAGCGTCTCGCGCCATTTCTGACGGACGCGGATGCCGAACAAACTCGATCGCAAGTAGAGCGACGGACCGTGCAGTGGTCCATACGCACGGTGTTGTTAGCCACAGCACTTTGGCTGCTACAAAGTCGAATACTCGCCGGTAGCTGGCTCACGATGCTCGAGAGCCTCACCAACAACCCGTACAGCTTCTTGATGGCAATTGGCCCATTGCCCGTGTGGGTCACAATGAGTGTCGCAATGGGTGCGCTGTTCGGCAACGCGTTACTGTTTCGGCAACTGGCAACGCGGCTCGACGTAGAAATCTTGGAACCCGAAAGCTATATGCCTGTGGGAACGATGGCCGTAACGTCGACGCTGGTTGTGCTCGGCGCACTCGGGTTGCTGTCCATCATGTGGTTGGGCGGTCCTGTGAACTGGTGGACCACCCTACCCGCGCTGTCTTTCTTTACGCCGCTTTTGGTATTGCTGCTGTTGATTCCCGTTTGGCCATTGCGCCGAAT
>JBCAZH010000097.1:5968-8921 GCA_038533155.1 Pseudomonadota bacterium
TCATCAGCTACGCGATCATTGTGCCGTTAACCTGGGCCGGGGCTGCGTTGATCGAAATGTTGGTCGATGCGATGCTCTCCTAACGAAAACGCCAAACGGGCTGACACAGTGACATACCGCGACGTCATTGCACCACTGCAGCAATCGAACGATGCATAAGGGGTCGTGGGTTGCATTGCTGTGCATCGCAGCCGGACTGGGTTGCGCGCCGCAGGTAACGACAGACCGGAAAGCCGATCATTGGCGAGCGCCGTGGCGCGGAGTGGACCTTTCGTATGTCAACGAGCTAGAGCACTGCGGTGCACATTACTCCGACTCGAATGGTCGGACAGATCCTTTTGAGATTTTTGCAGCGGCGGGTGCCAATTGGGTTCGGTTGAGGCTGTGGCACTCACCCGACTGGACTGACTACAGCACCTTGGAAGATGTCCAACGCAGTATTCGGCGCGCGAGACGCGCCGGAATGAAAGTGCTTCTCGATTTTCACTATTCCGATGACTGGGTACACCCCGGCAAGCAGCTTGTGCCTCGTGCCTGGACCACGCACGTTGGGGATACGGATTCGCTTGCCCAGCTGCTGGGGCAGTACACGTATGACACGTTGACGCAGTTGGCCGATGCCAAATTGCTACCGGACGCGGTGCAAGTCGGTAACGAAACCAATACCGACCTATTAATCACAAAAGAAGTTGCCGAGGATGCACCGATCAACTGGTCGCGTAACGTGCAACTCCTAAACGCCGGAATCGATGCAGTGCGGCGGGTCAGTTTGGAAACCGCGTCCGATATCGCCGTGATGCTGCATATCGCTCAACCAGAAAATGTCTCCGCATGGTTTCGCGCCGGTGCGTCCGCCGGGCTGCATAACTATGACCTGATTGGAATCAGCTACTACCCCAAATGGTCGTCCACGTCGTTCGATCAAATTGGCGGCATGATCGCTGAATGGCGAGCGGAGTTTGCAGCCGACGTTGTGATTGTCGAAACTGCGTACCCGTGGACCACGAAAGGGCAAGATGCCGCGACCAACCTGCTTGGCACCGACAGCTTGGTTGATGGGTTCCCCGCGACCATTGATGGGCAACGCGAGCAGTTGCTGGCATTGCAAGAACAAGTCGCAGGAAGCGGCGGACTGGGTGTGGTGTATTGGGAGCCTGCGTGGGTATCCACAGGGTGCTCAACCCGATGGGGCAAAGGCTCGCACTGGGAAAATGCCACACTGTTTGACTTTGATGGGCGGCTGCATCGCGGCGCTGATTTTTTGAAACCGTGAGTGGCGTCAACGGCCGCTTGGAGTATCCAACTTGAATCACTACCCCACCCTGCTCTCACCATTGGATCTCGGATTCACGCAGTTAAAGAACCGAATCCTAATGGGTTCGATGCATACCGGACTGGAAGATGGCAACCAGCATGATCGGTTGGCCGCTTACTTCCGCGAGCGCGCACGCGGCGAAGTCGGGCTCATCGTGACCGGAGGTTACGCGCCAAATCGTGCGGGGTGGGTGAAGCCGTTTGCGGGAAAACTCACCACGCGCGGTGAGGCTGCCAAACATCGTACGGTGACCGAGGCGGTCCACCAGGAAGGAGGAAAGATCGCGCTACAGATCCTCCATGCTGGTCGTTATGCCTATCATCCTTTGGCGGTGGCGCCATCACGTATTCGCTCTCCGATCACACCATTCACACCTCGCGAACTGTCGACTAACGGCGTCGAACGTCAGATCCGTGACTTCGTCAACTGTGCACGGCGGGCTCGAGAGGCCGGTTATGACGGCGTGGAGATCATGGGGTCGGAAGGCTATTTCATCAACGAATTCTTAGTCAGTCATACCAATCATCGTGAAGACCAATGGGGCGGCAGCTACGAGAACCGAATGCGGCTACCCGTAGAGATCGTCTCGAGAACGCGAGAAGCCGTTGGCGATGACTTCATCATTATCTACCGACTGTCGATGATCGACCTGATCCCAGAAGGGAGCACTTGGGAAGAAACAGTCACGCTCGCCAAGGCCATCGAACAAGCCGGCGCGACCATCATCAATACCGGTATTGGCTGGCACGAGGCGCGCGTTCCGACGATTGCGACGTCAGTGCCTAGAAAAGCGTTTACCTGGGTCACCCGCAAAATGAAGGAAGCGGTCAATGTACCGCTCGTGACATCGAATCGAATTAATTTACCGAGCGTGGCAGAGGATATCCTTGCCACCGGCGACGCCGACCTTGTGTCGCTCGCGCGGCCATTGCTGGCCGATCCGGAATTCGCGAAAAAAGCACGTGAGGGTCGCGCGGACGAAATCAACGTCTGCATCGCCTGCAACCAAGCTTGCTTGGATCACACGTTTTCGAACAAGACGAGTAGCTGTCTCGTCAATCCACGCGCTTGTCACGAAACCGAACTGAACTACGCAAAAACACCGACTCGTAAGAAATTCGCCGTGATTGGCGCTGGCCCCGCCGGTCTGGCCACGGCGCTCGTTCTCAGCGAACGGGGCCATCGAGTGGATCTGTTCGACCAGGCGGCCCAGATTGGTGGGCAGCTGAACATGGCGAAGGTCATCCCGGGCAAAGAAGAGTTCCATGAGATGATTCGCTACTTTACGCGCCAATTGGAACTGAGCGACATCAACCTACGGTTGGGAACGCACGTGCAACAAGAAGACCTGATTGACCAGGGCTACAACGGGGTCATTGTTGCAACGGGCGTCGTGCCTCGCGACCCTGCGATTCCAGGCCAAGATCACCCAATGGTGCTTAGCTATATCGACGTGTTGCGTGATAAACGCCCAGTTGGGAAACGCGTGGCCATCATCGGTGCCGGTGGCATTGGGTTCGATGTTGCCGAGTATCTCGTCCACAACGACGGGGAATCCTCGACATTGGATTTGGACGAATGGCTGAACGAATGGGGCGTTGTTGATCCGGAACACTCACGCGGCGGACTCTCACCGGA
>JBCAZH010000098.1:0-8879 GCA_038533155.1 Pseudomonadota bacterium
CAGCGTTCGAATCGCATCGTTTGGAATCTCTCCTGATCGCTCTCTGACAGGCAACTTTTGATCGGCGAGGCGTTGGCCCTCGCTCGAGGGTATGTCGATGCCGGCCACTGCCGCGAGATCCGCTAACAGGGGCGCTTGCAGTCCAAACGACCACGTCGTGCAGAGTGTTTGGGCGACACCGTGATGGATGTACCCGGGAGGCACGTACAGGGTGGCCCCAGGGTCAGCGACGATTTCCTGTTCGAAGTGCGCCGGATAGGCCAATCGTAAGGGATGGTCCGGGACCACTTCAGCAGTGTCTCCAGGGGCAAGTTGCCAAATACGTCGTCCGTGTCCCTGGACCAAAAAAACGTCATAGCTATCTGAATGCGGACCCACAGAGCCGCCCGGCGCGGCAACACTCACCATGATATCGGCCCGACGGTAGTCCGCCAGCCAGTCGAACTGTTGCCAGAGTCCTGTGAGCTCGGGGAGGTGGCGATCGATGTCACGGACCAACAGCGTCCAGTCGCGATCGCCGAGCGATGCCAACGTCGACGGCGTAAACGGCCCGTGCTGAATTCTGTATTCAGTTCGTCCGTTTGCGTGGCTCGTGGCGATCAACAGCGATTCGACGTCGGCGTAGGTCGCTAGTCCGGCGATCTCGTCCAGGTCCATGGGCGGCTCGAACGGCGCTTCTTGGTTGTTTGTCCACCAAGGTTCGCGCTGCCAGGCGTTCGCCAATCCTGCTGGTGCTGCCATAGCCCCATCAACCGCCGCGTTTTGACAGGTACTCGTGCGTTAGCTGCGCTGCGAGCCCGACGTAGGTTCGCGGCGATAACTCAGCAAGTTTTGATCGTGCCTCGGCGGGTAGATCAATGTTCGCTAGTATCTCCTGCAGTCGAGACGCGTCGATGACCTGGCCGCGAGTCAGCGCCTTGAGCTGGTCGTAGGCGTCGGCGACACCATAGCGACGCATCACGGTTTGTAGAGGTTCGGCTAAGACTTCCCAGCTTTGCTCAAGATCATGCTCAAGCGCGGCTTCAACAATTTGGAGTTTGCCGATGCCCTTGGCCAATGAGGCCGTCGCGATGCTCAAATAGCCGAGCACCGTGCCGAGGTTACGGAGCGTGGTGGAGTCCGTGAGATCGCGCTGGAGGCGCGAGCATGGCAACTTGTTCGCCAGGTGATTGGACAACGCGACCACCATGCCAAGGTTACCTTCAGCGTTTTCAAAGTCTATCGGATTGACTTTGTGCGGCATCGTCGACGAGCCCACCTCACCAGCAACCGTTTTTTGTCGAAAGTAGCCGAGACTGATGTAGGTCCAACAGTCACGGCTGAAGTCGATGAGGATCGTGGCGATCCGACTAATAACTTGCAGGTACTCAGCGATCCAGTCGTGCGGCTCGATTTGGGTCGTCATCGCGTTGTAGTCCACGCCCACCGCCTGAATCAATTTCTTTGACAGTGCGGGCCAGTCGACGTCATCAATGGCGCTCATATGGGCGTTGAAATTGCCAACCGCCCCGTTGAACTTCCCAAGGACTGGCGCGGACTTTAGCGTCGCGATCTCCCGATCGAGTCTTGCGAGAACGTTCGCAAACTCCTTACCCATAGTTGTTGGGGATGCGGTCTGACCGTGGGTGCGCGATAGCATAGGCAGGGCTGCCCAATCCGCTGCCCGGTCCGCGATCAGGCCTGCCAGTGATTCCAATTCGGGCGCGGCGACGTCGTCGCGAGCGCGCTTGAGCATCATGGCGTAGGCCAAATTGTTGATGTCCTCGGACGTGCAGCCAAAGTGGAGCAGGGCGATCAGTTTGTCATCCGCTCCGTGCTCGCGCGCCAGATTGGCGAGGTAATACTCACACGCTTTCACGTCGTGGTTGGTTTCCCGCTCAATTTGCTTCACCGCTTGCGCGTCATCGACCGAAAAATGATCAACGACGGACGACAGCCGGTCTGACACAGCAGGTGGGAGCGATGCGTCGAACCAACCGGTGTCGACCAGTAGATGAAGCCAGGCGACCTCTACGGCCAGTCGAAACCGGATCAATCCGTACTCACTGACGAACTCGCGCAAGCTTTCGGTCTTGCTGGCGTAACGGCCGTCAAGCGGCGAAATGGCGAGCAGTGTCGCGTCGCTCATTACAATTCCCCTCGCTGTATCTTCGATAGTTTGCAAGCGCCCTGCCAGTCGCTGGACAATGCGCTGCAAACCTCTAATGATACACGCGCGACGCAGCGGTCGTGACCAACTCAGCGGATTGGAAATGGGGCAATGACAGACCAGAAATTTCGGATTGAAAAAGACAGCATGGGCGAGCTGGAAGTGCCGGAGTCAGCGCACTGGGGAGCGCAGACGCAGCGCGCGATCAATAATTTTCAGATCAGTGGCCGTCCGATGCCCGGACTGTTCATCGAAGCGTTGGCCCGGGTCAAATGGGCAGCAGCTGGCGCAAACGGGGAACTCGGCTTGCTGCCGTCGAACACCGCAGCGGCCATTCAACAGACGGCGATAGAAATTGCCGAGGGCGCGCATCGAGAGCATTTTCCTATCGATGTGTTTCAGACTGGGTCTGGAACAAGCTCGAATATGAACGCGAATGAGGTCATCGCGAAGCTCGCGAGCGAGGCCAGCGGCGTTTCGGTACATCCAAACGATGACGTCAACATGAGCCAGAGTAGCAACGACGTCATCCCGACCAGCATCCACGTCAGCGCGGCGCTAGGGGTCACACGCCAGCTTTTGCCGGCGCTCGACCAGTTGGCAAAAACCATCGCGGAGAAACGTGAATCTGTGGACGATGTCGTCAAGACCGGTCGCACCCACTTGATGGACGCAATGCCGGTTCGCATGAGCCAGGAACTCGGCGCGTGGGAATCCCAAATCACCAACGCAGCGGCTCGGATCCGCGATACGTTGCCGCGTGTGTTGCGACTCGCCCAAGGCGGTACAGCGGTCGGCAGTGGCATCAATGCGCACCCGAAGTTCGGCGCAAAAGTCGCGACGTTGCTGGCTGAGCAAACCGAGCTCGAGTTCGCATCGGCGGATTCCCTGTTCGAGGCGCTTTCGTGCCAGGACACGATGGTTGAGCTGTCCGGCCAGCTTAAGGTCGCAGCTGTTGCGATCATGAAGATCGCAAATGATCTTCGATGGATGAATTCAGGGCCGCTGGCGGGTCTCGGAGAAATCGCCTTGCCTGCCTTGCAGCCGGGGTCGAGCATCATGCCGGGCAAGGTCAATCCCGTGATTCCCGAGGCGGCGGCGATGGTCGCAGCCCAAGTGATCGGCAACGACAGCTGTATCACCGTTGCCGGCCAAGCGGGTAACTTTCAATTGAATGTCATGCTCCCAGTGATTGCGAGAAATGTTCTGGAATCGATTGAAATTCTTGCAAATGTCTCAGTGGCTCTGGGCGATAAGGCCATCGCTGGATTTACCGTGAATCACGATAACTTGCAGACCGCGCTCGGTAGAAACCCCATCCTGGTCACCGCATTGAATCCGGTGATCGGCTACGAACTTGGTGCCAAAGTTGCGAAACAGGCCTATGCCGAAGGGCGGCCTGTCAAAGATGTCGCACTGGAACTCACGGACCTGACGAGCGAAGAGTTGGACCGCCTTCTAGATCCGGCGGGACTCACTGAGGGTGGTATCCGGCATTAGCCATGGTCAGCGTGGCACGGGTCGATCAGGCACTAACAGGGTCGCGACAGCCACCGGCCGACCCGCTGGATGTGAAGCCCCCTCTACCGATCGATCAATTGCCGGCTGCATGGCAGGCACGACACCGGCAAGGTCTGCGAGCGGCTGCCGTCTTGGTGGCTTTGCTGGGTGATCTTGAGGCGCCGGATGTTCTGCTGACCGAGCGTGCGCATCACCTCGAGCATCACCCTGGGCAAATCAGTTTTCCTGGCGGTCGAGTAGAGATGTACGACGACAGTCTCGCGGCAACGGCCATGCGGGAGGCGTCCGAAGAGGTTGGCCTTGATGCGTCGAACGCGAGGGTGCTTGGGTATCTGCCGACCCAGTGGACGGTGAGTGGCTATGCGATGACGCCTGTCGTGGCGCACATTCCAGCAAGCGGTGATGCCTGGCGTTGGGAGCTGGACCCTGGGGAGGTCGCTAGTGCTTTCGTGGTGCCATCGGCGTTTTTGTTCGATCCCGGTAACCACAAGGTCGGCACGCGGGAGATTGAGGGGAAGCGGTATGCGAATGTGGAAATCGATTGGGAGGGGCAGACGATCTGGGGCGTCACCGCGCGAGTGATAGCTTTAATTTCAAAAGCAATTTCAGATAAATAAGATGAAAATCGAGAAATTACTGGAGATTATGGCGCGTCTGCGAGATCCGGAGTCAGGCTGTCCATGGGACATTGAACAGAGCTTCGAGACGATTGCGCCGTACACGATTGAGGAAGCGTATGAAGTTGCGGACGCCGTGGCTCGCGGCGACTTGAGCGACTTGCGAGACGAGCTTGGCGACTTACTGCTCCAAGTCGTTTTTCACGCACGGATGGCAGAAGAACAATCTGAGTTTACGTTTTCCGATGTCGTTCAATCGATCTGCGAGAAGATGATTCGAAGGCATCCCCACGTATTTGGTGACGAGCAGCAACGTGGTGACGCGGATTTGCAGCTTGCTCGCTGGGAGGACATCAAAGCGGCGGAGCGTGCGACTGCCGACAAACCTCAGAGCGCGTTGGCTGGCGTCGCCAATGCATTGCCCGCGCTCCAGCGGGCCCAAAAACTGGGCAAACGCGCGGCTCGTGTCGGTTTCGATTGGCCCAATATTCAAGGCGTGCTTAATAAAGTGACGGAGGAGCTGGACGAGTTGGCGGCCGCGCAGTCGGATGCGACGCGCCAGGAGGAGTTTGGCGATCTCCTGTTTTCAGTGGCCCAGGCCGGACGTCATCTCGGTATCGATGCTGAAGAGGCGCTTCGAGCGGCGAATCGAAAGTTCATGGGTCGTTTCGAACATATGGAGCAGGTCCACTCGGATCTCAACGACCTCGATCTCGATGCGCTGGAGGCGGCTTGGCAGGCGGCCAAGAAAGTCACCTAGATCTTATTCAGGCCGAGTTCAGTTGCACTGCACTATCGTTCGAGTCGTTGCTGACGAGAGGGTCAGCCGATAACGGAGTGTAGGAGCATGTTTCGTAAAAGTATTTTGCTGGTTTTGGCCGTGAGCACCGGATGGGTTTTCGCTGACTCTGCCCAAGCGGACCGAGTTCGAGAGGGTTATCGCGGGGCCGACGAGGTTCGGTTCGACTACGCCAAGGTGCTTGATGTGAAGCCTTTGATTCGTAGGGTCCAGGTCGAGGTGCCGGTTCGTGAGTGTTTCGATCGCGAGGTTGTCGTCGAGAGACGGCCGCGAGTGGGTCGGACCATTGCAGGTGGCATCATCGGTGGCGTGATCGGCAGCCAGTTTGGCGGCGGCAGTGGACGTGACGCGGCAACTGTCGTCGGCACATTGATTGGTGCGGCGGCGGCCAATGATCGTCCAGATGTCGCAGAAGTGCGTACGCAGCGTGTCTGTGAAACCCGTTACGAGTTCGAGACGCGTGAGCGCGTCGACGGTTTTCGTGTGACTTATGTGTATCGCGGCGAGACCTACGTTACGAGAACGCGCAACGATCCGGGTAATCGAATTCGCGTCCGGATTAGCGTGGCGCCGGCGGCACGCTAATCGCGACTCTAGTCGTTGCATTCAAGCTCGCTAATAAAGAGAATTTGCATGATGCGGTTTTGGCTCACAATTTTGACAGTCGGGATGCTGGCGCTCAGTGCGCCCGCGTCGGCGACAACAGGCGATTTGCTTGGCGTCGAAGCTGTCACAGCCGCGCCGGACGCGCCATTGGCCGACAAGGTCTCTCTGGAAGAGGCTGTGCGACGGGTGCGTCGACAGTACGGCGGCAAGATCGTCAGCGCAGAGACACGGGGTCGGCCGGGGAATCGCGTGCACGTTATCAAAGTGTTAACCGATAGCGGGCGGGTCCATACCGTGCGCGTATCGGCGGAGTAGAGCAACATGCGTTTACTCGTGGTTGAGGATGACGACGCGCTTCGTGAGTCCCTGACCCAGCAACTGCTGGCGGAGGGTTACCGTGTCGAGTCCGCGGCAGATGGTGAGGAAGGCTTGTATTTTGCGCGCGAGTATCCCATCGATCTTGCCATTATCGATCTTGGTTTGCCCGGGCTACCCGGCATCGACTTGATCAAACAATTGCGTGCATCGGGTCACAACTACCCCGTGTTGATTCTTACGGCACGGGATGGCTGGCAGGACAAGGTAGACGGTTTGCAGGCAGGTGCCGACGACTACGTGGCCAAGCCCTTCCATTTTCCGGAGGTGTCAGCGCGAATCAACGCGTTGCTGCGTCGTGCGGGCGGCTGGGGCTCTGCTGTGCTGGACTGTGGGCATGTCCGGTTGGACACGTCAGCGCAGGTGCTGTCGGTGAACGGTGAAGAAACGGATTTGACCTCGTTCGAGTATCAGCTTCTTGAATACCTCATGATGCGTGCCGGCGAGGTTGTCTCAAAGACTGAACTGACCGAGCGTCTGTACGATCAGGATTATGAGCGCGACAGCAATGTCATCGAGGTCTTTATCGGGCGTTTGAGGAAGAAACTCGATCCGGACAACTCGATTAAACCTATTGAGACGTTGCGAGGGCGTGGTTATCGATTTGCGCTTGAGCGCAACGTACAGGAGTAACCCGCCACCATGCGTTCTCTACGAGCGCGGCTCCTATTGGTAACGAGCGTGCTTTTGGCAGGGGCGCTGGCGGTCGTCGGTGTCATCCTGGACGAGAGCGTGCGTGCCGCCCTCGATGAGGAGCAACGCGAGTTGCTTGATTCGAAGATCATCATGCTGTTGGCGGTCGCGGAGCCGAGCTCGGAACAGTCTCTAAAGTTTCCGCCGGACCTGCCGGAACAGCGATTCAACAACCCGGGATCGGGTCTTTACGGCAAGGTGCGTGACCGCAGTGGTGCGTTTCTGTGGCGCTCGGAGTCGGCGCTTGGGTTGTCGTTTGATCCCGATACACCGCTGCCCGCACCGGGAGAGCAGGTGTTCGTTCGTCAACAAACGAGTAACGGCGATCAACTCCTGACGCTGACACTGGGTGTCGTCTGGGCGTTCGACGATGGCACGGAGCGCTACTTCGCCCTGAGTGCGGCGGAGAGCGAAAGGGCGATCATCGCCCCGTTGGCACGGTTTCGCGGTCAAATGTTTGCCGCGTTCGCTCTGGTCGCAATCACACTGTTAGTTGGTATGGGGTTGGTGCTGTCCTGGTTGCTACGCCCACTCGGGCAGATTGCTGGCGAAATCGCTGCTGTTGAGTCAGGGCATCGAGAGACTCTGTCGGAGGAGTATCCCAGTGAGTTGTCCGGCGTCGCGCGAAATCTGAATACGTTGATGCGCAGCGAGCAACGCCGAACGGAACGCTATCAGCAGACGCTCGCGAATCTTGCCCATAGCTTGAAGACACCGTTAGCCGCAGCCCAAGCCAACCTTGGGGACGGCCAGAGTGCGCAATCTGTGCAGGAGCAATTGCAGCGAATGGAGCAGATTGTTCGATATCAATTGGCTCGCCCAGCGATTGCCACCGGGCGAACGGTCGGCAAAACGCGAGTGCTCGTGTTCGATGAAGTCAGTCAAATGCTAGGCGCTTTGGACAAGGTCTACCGGAGTAAGAGTGTCCGAGGTGAAATCGATATGCCTTCGGACGTGATGTTCCATGGCGATAAAGGCGACTTAGTGGAAATGCTCGGCAATTTGCTCGACAACGCCTACAAGTGGTGCCGCCAGCGCGTAATGATTGTCGGTTCAGAAAACAACGGATTGCATCTCGTCATCGAAGACGATGGGCCTGGCGTACCCGCCGAAGCAGTGGCGGCCGCGCTGCGACGCGGCACACGCCTTGACGAGACAGTTCCCGGCTCAGGGATTGGGCTCGCTGTGGTCGCAGAGTTAGTGAAACAGTATGAAGGCAAACTCGAGATTCGCCGGAGCGAACTTGGTGGTGCAGCGGTCCATCTCTACTTTCCGCGCACATAGAATCTCTCTGACCGGTTGTGCCACAATTTGCGGATGAGCGGTTTCTCCGACGCGGTGTTGCAGCGCCGTCACCAACTGAAGCCCGATCTACGCGTTCACGACCAAGAATTGCCGATCAATGCGCATCGCGATGCGATTGTTGATGCGTTGAAGCGCCATCCTGTGCTTGTAGTAGCGGGGGAGACGGGATCGGGTAAGACCACCCAATTGCCGCGATTCGCGCTCGCGGCAGGATTGGGTCGCAACGGAATGATCGGGCATACCCAGCCTCGGCGGATCGCCGCGCGATCGGTGGCCGCGAGAATTTCCGAGGAGACTGCGCTGCCGTTGGGGCAGGGTGTCGGCTATTCGATCCGTTTTGACGACAAGAGTTCGGAAGAGACGCTGGTTCGGGTAATGACCGACGGTGTATTGCTCAACGAGGCGCAACGTGATCGTGCACTGCGACGCTACGAAGTCATCATCATCGATGAGGCCCACGAGCGCAGTCTAAATATCGACTGTTTGCTCGGCCTGCTCAAGGGCGTGCTCGAGCGCCGCAAGGACCTGCGAGTGATCATCACGTCAGCGACGATCGATGTTGCCCGATTCTCGCGCTTCTTTTCCGATGCACCGATTGTTGAAGTGTCAGGGCGCGGCTTTCCTGTGCGGGTGGAATACGAAGGGCTCATGGTAGCTCGAGATGACAGTCGACGCCTTGCTCGTCAGGTTTCTGACGGTGTCAGTCGATTGATCGACGAGGCATTGCCGAAAGATGCACAGGACATTCTTGTGTTCCTGCCAGGGGAGCGAGAGATTCGCGATTCGGAAAAAGCGCTCATGAAATCCGGTGTGG
>JBCAZH010000099.1:0-8810 GCA_038533155.1 Pseudomonadota bacterium
GACAGCGTTGCTCCGAGCCATAACCATGGACTGTCCAGAGCTTGTGTGTCGACAACGATGTGATAGCCGGTGAGCAGCAGCGCGTATAAGATCAATGTGAGTCCAAGTACCGCTGGACCGCGAGATTGCTTGCCAGTCTCACGTCGTCGCCGTTCGCTGCGACCGAGTATGAACACGCCACCGAGCAAGTGGAACGCCACGACGCCGGCTTTGACGAGTAGCTGTAGCCACTCTTCGCCAAAGCGTTGGATGATCGATTGCTCGATGCTTACGACTAACGGCACAAGGCCGACGATCAGCATGCCCATGCCAACACTGAGCAGAACGCCCATACACTTGCGGACACGCATGACGGCGGATCTTGAGGATGTCTTGATTCCGGCCAACCATGCGAACACCAAGACTGCAATTGGGTAGAGTGCGAGTGCTGCGAGCCCACTCCAGAGCGCCAGTACGAACCCGTCGTGGGCGCGCACCGGCGTTGCCACCTGGAGGTGCGCCCAAGCGGGCCACTCGATTGGCAGGGTATCGGCCGCCGCGATTCCGAGCAGCAGAAGCAGTGGTGGAACCACAACCAACAAGTTCAAAAGCGTCGCTGCGATGATGGACGCACCTAGCGTCCAGCCGGTAAAGCCTTGCTCGGCAATCAAATACTTGCCATGTGCGCGCAACGAGTCGACCACCGATTCACCATCGTCATCAACGACTAGGTCGAAAGGTTGATCGTTGGCGCTTGCAGGCACTCGCGACCGGATCCAAGTCAGGCAACTGGCAATAAAACCGCCGCCGGACACAGATGACAAATAGTCGACGTCTTTCAATATCCGACGATCCGCTAGTGCTTGCAGCACACCCAGGCAGAACGTAGCGGAACGAATGCCGCCGCCCGAAAGCGCAAGCCCAGTAGTTCGGTCAGACTCTGGCACCTCAGCGGCGATCCTGCGCTTTCGAATCCACTCGCGCTCGACAGCTGCTACCGTTTCAAAATCCGTTGTGTAGTCTGTGCTGCTCATCGCGTTGCCGTTGTCACCGCGCTGCAAGCGGGAGGTTGGAACTGTTCCGGCGTGCCAGGTTGGTCACGATGAATCTTCAGGTATTCCAATACGGCGTATCGTTCTGCGTCCGTCAGCAACGGTCCTATGACCCCGGGCGGAAGTGGGTGTGCTTTGGGGTCTCGCCGATGTGCATTCCAGCTTTCCGGATCGGCAACAAACGCATGGCCCGTGTTGTGGTTTCCGGCAATGCTGGTGTCGAATACGAAGCCATCGGCACCGTCCGGGGGCGTTACATAGCCCAAATGTTTGGGATCGTAGTCACGCTGACCCACGATGAAACTCCGGTCTCGTGATTCGGGTGGCAGCAACATTTGATAGATGCTGGGGACCGACCCGTTGTGAAGGAAGGGGGGCGTCGCCCAGACACCTTCGAGCGGACGCGGCTTATAGCCGGCGATCTGCTGCGGTAAGTCCAGCGTGCCGAACCCTTCCAAACACTGCTGTTGTTCAAAGCCGATAGCGTAGTCGCGGTAATACTTGTTCTTGATTAGAAGCCCGATGATGTTCAAACCCTGACCTTCGCTGACGCTGCCGATGTCAATCGCTTGCAACGCGTCGTCAATTGCTGGCGCGCCAAAGCGCGTGTCCCATAAGAGCCAGCTGAGGTGGCAGTCCTCGTCGCAAGACCGGGTGTCAGGTGGCGGTTCACCCGATCCCAGATCGATTTCAATGCCAACCGTGTGCTCGATTTCGTCGGCGATTTCGCTGAACAGACTCGTGTCAATTTGGGGTGCGGCGGAGTCCTCCGGAACGCGAGCCCCAAGCGCCACCCAAGTGTCTGACCGATCTGACATCTCAATCAGCGACCGAAGTCGGTAACGCACGTCTCGGAGCAGTCGCCGGGTTTGAATTGGCTCTAAGAGTTCGCGTACTTCCTCGTTTGTAATGCCGGTCGCGGTCAGATCATAGCGGCGCTCGACAAAACCGGAAGCGGCGCTTGGGTCTGTCCCGATGTGTTCGACGGGAATCACCTCGATTTTCCATTCGAGTCCTTCCCATCGTTTTCCGGGTGCTTCGGCCGCCTGGCGTAGCTGGTCGGCGGGGTGTGGGCCGTGACAACCTTGGCAGTGGGTTTCGAAGAGCTGGCGTCCCTCAGCAGCTAGCGTTTGGTCAACTTGGCCGAAGATCTGCGCAGGCCATTCGGGTGGTTGCAACCGCTGCAGTGTATGCTCGATTTCGACCAGCTCAGGAATTCTGACCGAGCTCGAATACCGTTGCTCACGCGGAATCGGCGCGCCGTACTCATCGATCAGGTCGACTACCGCGCCGACACCCATGGCCTCGCCGATGTTGCGTGCGAGCGGTTGTGCGACCGAACCGTTGTATTGAACCCAGTCGAACTTCCAAATGTTCCAGACGTAGGGGTAGCTCACCGGCGCCGAACCCACGTGGTAGTTGGACGGTACGAGGTGATCGCCAAAGACTGTGTTGGCAATACGACCCAGGGCGTCGGTTCGGCCGAAACCTTCCTGCGTCGGATAAAGATGCCGAAACGGGTTGTCTTGTCCGATCTCAGCGAGCGCTTTCAGAGTTGCCCCAAGCTCCGCGTGCAACGTCGATTTGCTGTCTGGGTAGCGTTCGCCCAAAACTTTGCGAGCAAACCGATCGAACTTCAATGGATTGGCGTACGTCGCGGTCAGCGACGCGAGCAGGGTAGTGCCAAAGCTGCCTCGCGAGACGTCGGTGAAGGCGTGCATCGCTTGCCCGCCGTCAATACGAATCGCATATCGCTTCCCATCGTTCGCGTAGTGAAGTTGACCCGTATGACAAGCTGCACACGTAATGTCGAGCACATAGTCCTCAACAACCGGATTGAAATGCCGGGCAAACCCAACTGGTAGTTGGTCGGGATTCGCTGCGGTAGGCTCTGGGTCCACGATAAAGCGATAGGCCCTAAGATGTTCGGGGTCGGCAAAGCGATCCGAACCGATGGGTTGCTCCAGGTGGACGAACCAGTCGTAGCGCAATGGATGGCGTGCATTTCCCTGCGGAATCGATGCACCCTGACCGGTGTAGTAGTAGGTTTGCCGCGCTTCATCGTCGCTGTGCGTTCCCCAGCCTTGATCGAGGTAGACATACTCGTCAACTTGCTCGGTCGCGGGGATCGTATGATTCGGGTAAGCGACGAAAATCACGAATCCAATCGTGAGCAGCACTCCGGCACCGACAATCAGACCTACAAAGATCTTCAACAGCCTGCGCAGCGTCGAACGTTGGGCGGTAGGCTTGGTGTTCATGTGCGAAAGCTCCAACGATGTGTGCGGGATTGCTTGCCTGTTCGTTTCATAGTGTTTTCAGATATTCGAGTAGGTCTAGGCGTTGTTGTTCGGCTAAGGCGGTTCCATACGTATGGCCGTCATTGCCGTTACCGACCAGATTTGTGTCGAACACGAAGCCGGCTTCCTGCGGATCGTTAGCAAGGCCAACTCGCTCGATGTCCATTTGTCGACTGCCGACGTAGAAACGGGCTGGCCGTTCTTCAGGGGGCAGGAGTAAGTCGTAGATCGTGGGGACAGATCCGTTGTGAAGGTAGGGAGCGGACGACCAAATCCCATCGAGCGGGCGCGCCTTGTAGTAGTCCGGGTGGTCATCGATGTTTGCTTTGAACACCGAGTGATAATCCGAAATTGCCGCCTCAGTGGCGTCGATTGGGTGCTTGAGTATCGCGCCTATCGCGGCATGCACCACAAGGTTGATCGTTGCCGTCGTCTCACCCATGGGTTCACCAGCGAGTACTGCAACCTTTTCGCCGTTTAGGAACCCGCTGGAGGATTGTGCGTTGATAAAATTTTCCGCCGCACGCGGATCGGTACCGATATCAGCGACGGTAACGAGTCTGGTTTCGAGTTTGCGTTTCGGATCATCTCGCTCGGCAAGCTGATGGCATTCTTGGCAATGCGATTCATAGAGCACTTGGCCGCGGGCAACGCGGTCCTCGGACAATGCACCCAGCACGTGCTCGGGCCATTGAGGCGATTTCAGCTCATAGAGCCAATTCTGAATACGCGCCAAGTTGTCGATGTCGACCGAGGACGCGTACTTGTGGTCACCAGGCCTCACGGTGATCTGCCCGTAGACCGCCAGCGCGGTTGTCACATTTTGAACCAGCGGGCCTGGGTTTGCATTCGGTGCGGAGCCGTTCCACTGCACGACGTCAAGATGCGGTGCGCTCCACAAGACTGGGAAGCTGACCGGAGCATCAGGCGCTCGTCGGTTGTCGGGTTCATGAATAAACTCGACCGCAGCAGCGTTAAAGATCTGCCCGAAAGCATCTAGCCGGCCGTGGCCGTAGTCGATGTCGGTCGCGTTCATTCGGCGCCGCGCGGCCAATTCTTCGGTGCGCTGAACCAGCGCGTCACGAAGGTCACCGCTAGCCTTGATATCCGTTGCCCGGTCCATCAGTACGCGTTGCGCGAATCGATTGAACTTCTTGGTGTCCGCAAGTGTTGCCGACATCGCGTCGACGACGCTTTGCTCAAAGCGATCGAAATCTAACAGGCTTTGGCCGCCGTCGATTCGAATCTTGGTGTCACCGAAGTGAACTTCTCCGGTATGGCATGCAGCGCAAGTGAGACCGATCCATGCCTGGCCGTCATCATCTTGATCCCGACTGAAACCGACCGGCAGACCGTCAGGGTTGTGCCGAGTCGGGGCTTGAGTCAAGAAGCCGAGCCTCGCGAGATTGGCGTCCGCCCGCAGGTCTTGCGTCCCGTCAGATTGCTCCAGATTTAAGAACCAGGCGTAGGGCATCAAGCGTGAGCCGAACGAGATGAACCACGCTTGGTCTTGCACGTCGCGGCTCCAACCTTGCTCCAAATTGATCACGGTCGGTGCACCTTCGACAGGGGCACCCTCGGCAATCAGCTCGGCAGAGTCGTGCCCACATGCCGATACGAAGCTCAGCGCAATGGCGGACAAAAACGTCGCCGAGCGAGTCATTTGGCGTTGCACTTCCGTAGTCTCCTAGTCCTGTGTCGAGCGCTTACCGCGGCGTTTGCAGAGCTGATCTGCTCGAGAGAAGCGCGCGCTAAGGCATCTCGGCTTTTAGTGTGGCAACGAAGATCGTCGGATTCTGTGCGTGGTTCACAGTTCTTTTATGTTCAATTTGACTTGTATATGGCTGACCTGGAGACTCGTCCTAACTCTAGTAACCGGCATTTGCCATGGCACCGAAACGTTGGAAAGGGGCGTTGAAGTTCCTGGTTCAGGTGGTCGCCCTGTGTCTACCTGCCGTCTATGCTTCGTCCGAAACCGTAGACATCGGCGCACTCGAAGATAGTGTCGATCTCACCGACGCCATTGCGTTGCTGGAAGACGTTGACGGCGTTCTGACCATCGACGATATCGTTGAACTCGACGGCGCCGGAATGTTCTCAACGGTCGGCAATGGATCGCCGAATTTTGGATTCACGCAGTCCGCATGGTGGGTCCGAATCACAGTGAGTAACTCGTCTGATGCCTCCGTGAAGGCATTGCTGCGGCAAGATTACCCGCTGATCGACCGTCTGGACTTTTGGCAACAGTCCGAGGATGGCGAGTGGTCGCAAGTATCGACAGGCGACCAGACGGTGTTCTCGAGCCGCGACATACAGCACAGGGACTTTGTGTTCCGAGTCGAGGTGCCGCCGCAAAATAGTCGGCAGGTGTACCTGCGCTTTGGTTCGAGTGGACCGATCAACATTGGGTTGTCGATCTCCGATGAGGCGACACTGATTAGCCGAATCGGGCGTGAGCAATTGGGGTATGGCATCTACTTTGGTGGATTCCTCGTTCTTCTGTTCTACAACCTGTTTATTTTCGTTGCTGTTCGCGACCGCGCATTTTTCCACTATCTGCTGTATCTCGCGTCCTACGGCACCTATTTCGCCGTCCACAATGGCTTGACGTTCCAGTACTTTTGGCCCGACAGCCCAGCCTGGGGCAACAAGAGTCTCGTTGTGTTGTTGGCGTTGACCTTGGTGTGGGGCCTGCGCTTCTCGCGCAGTATCCTCAACAGTGATCGCACTTGCCCACGGCTCGATAAGGTTGCTGCCGCGCATCAGTGGTTGTCGGCGGTGGGTTTGGCAGGCGCTGTCGTGCTGCCGTATTCGCAGATTATTTTGCCGTTGGCGATCCTTTCCGCGCTGGCACCACCGATCCTTATTTGGATGGGTGCGGTGAGCTTTTTCGCCGGTCATCCCGCTGCTCGGTACTTTTTGGTCGCGTGGTCGATGTTGCTGGTCGGGGTATCAGCGTACATGCTCAAAACGTTTGGTCTGCTCCCGCATAACTTCATCACGCACAACGGCTTTCAGATCGGTTCGCTGATAGAGATGGTGCTTTTGTCGCTGGCACTCGCGAGTCGAGTCAGCGAACTTCAACGCCATAGTTTCACCGACGGACTGACCGGCGTCTTCAACCGGCGCAGTTTCGATGAGCATCTACGCGATGCCTTCGCTCATAGCGTTCGTTATCGACAGCCGTTGTCATTGATGTTGATCGACGTCGATCACTTCAAGGCCTACAACGATACCCATGGTCACCAGTTCGGCGATGACGCGCTGCGGGCCATCGCACACCATCTGCAAAAGACGCTTCGCCGTTCCGATCGACTGTGTCGCTATGGTGGTGAGGAGTTCGTTGTGTTGATGCCAGGCACGACAGAGGATGAGGCGCGCATACTCGGCGAGCGACAACGCGAGCAGATAGCGGCGCTGGAGCTGGCGCAAGGCTCGCTGACGATCAGTGTCGGTGTTGCTACTTTGGTGGATGCATCATTCTCCACCGAAGCGGAGTTCTTGGGCGCTGCAGATGAAGCGCTGTATGCCGCTAAACGCACCGGCCGGGACCGAGTTTTGAGCCATACGGATCGACATGTCGTCGATTCTGCCAACCTTGCGACCGGGACTTAAACCTAGCTGCGCGACTTGCCGCTCGGCCGATAGTACTCTGATGCTTCGACGGTCCAATCGGAGCACTCTTTGAATTCGCGTCTCCCACCACTTCTCGCGCTCTTCGCCGTGGGCGCGGCGCTAGTGTGGTTTAGTCCCGAAGATCAATTCGGCGTATGGTCTCTCGCCCCGGCGTTGATCACCATTGTGGTGTGCTTTCTCACGAGGAACGTTTTGCTAGCGTTGTTTTTCGGCGTGGTCAGCGGTGGGCTGATCGCTGGTGAATACAATCTCGTCAGGGCTTATCTCGTTCCGAGCCTCGGAACCGAAAGTTACGCGCAAATCCTGCTCGTCTACCTCTGGGCGTTAGGTGGATTGCTTGGCCTCTGGAGTGTGAATGGCGGCGCTCAGTACTTTGCTCGGCGTGTGGGAGACATCGCCATTCGGTCGCGGATCAGTGCAAAGGTCTTCGCGTGGTTCCTAGGAATCCTGTTTTTCCAGGGCGGCACGATCAGCACGGTTTTGGCGGGTACGACCGTGCGTCCGGTCTCTGATAAACACAAAGTGTCCCACGAGGAGTTGGCCTACATCGTCGACTCGACGGCATCTCCTGTCGCAACGATCATTCCGCTTAACGTCTGGCCGATCTACGTCGCGGGATTAATTCTCATAGAGCCCATGCGTGCCTGGGTGCCCGATGAGGCGTCGGCATTCCAGCTGTTCTACTCAGCGATACCCTTCAACTTTTATGCGATTTTTGCAGTCTCGATGACATTGTTGCTCGCGGTTGATCGGTTGCCGCTTTTTGGAACGCCGATGGCGAAAGCGATTGCGCGAGTTGCTAAAACCGGTGAGCTGGATGATCCCGACGATTCGCCTCTGTTGGATTCCGAGCTGTCCGACACGAAACCGGTATCGGGCTACGACGCCAGTCTGATCGATTTTTTCGCACCCATTGGGACGTTGATGGCATTTTGTATTGTGCCGCTAATGTGGGGTCCTTCACCCATGGTCTTCGAAGGATTCGCGGCGGCGGTGGTCGTGGCGGTGCTCGTCAGCGTAGTGCGCGGTCTCGAAGTCGGGGTCGCGCTAGACGGTTTTGTTTCGGGCGTGAAGAGCATGACAGTCGGCGCATTAGTGCTCGCTTTGGCCGTCACACTCGCGACCGTATCGAGTGCGCTGGGTACAGCCGAGTACGTGGTCTCGCAGACTGCTGACTTGTTCACGGCTTACCCGGCCGCGTTACCCGGATTGTTGACCGTTGTATCCATGTTCATTGCTTTTTCTCTCGGCTCTGCGTGGGGCACGTATGCAGTGATGTTCCCACTTGCGATGCCGATTGCGTTCACGGTGTCTGCCGATCCTGTCTATGCCGCAGTGTGTTTTGGTGCGCTGCTGGGCGGTGGTGTGTTCGGTGACAACTGCTCACCGATTTCCGACACGACGATCTTGTCGTCTTTGGCATGCGGGGCTGACGTCATGGCGCACGTGCGCACGCAATTGCCACTAGCGATGATTGCCGCGCTGCTTTCAGTCGTTTGTTCGACTTTAGTCGTAATCAGTCTCTAGGGGCGTGCGCCTGTGCTCAAGGCCGCACCTCGAATGTGCCCTGCACGCATCCCTCGTAGAAGGGTGTAATCTCGAATACCCTGTCCTCTAAAATGCGCTCTCGCTCATCTGCATTTTCTGGCAGGTTATAGCTGCCCCCTGAGCCTGTGACGCAGTAACCCACGCGGTCAAACCACAATGTCGGGTGGTTTTTTCTTCGAGCGGCCCAGATAGTCGCGCGTTGAGTGTCGATCTCATAGCGCCCCTCAGCATCGGTTATTGAAACTCCCAGGGCGTGGGGGTCGACGTCAAAATAGCTCGGATAGGAAACCTCTGC
>JBCAZH010000100.1:0-6936 GCA_038533155.1 Pseudomonadota bacterium
TACACCAAGTATGGCGGTGGGTTGGTCGCTGCCTGTGCACGCGCGGGAACGCACTACTGCGACCTCGCGGGCGAGGTGCCGTGGGTTCGACGGATGATTGATGCACATGAGAAGACCGCGGAAGACTCCGGCGCCATTCTGATCCCTTGCAGCGGTTTTGACTCTATCCCGTCGGATCTCGGGGTGTTGTACCTTCAGCTGGAAAGTCAATCGATATTCGGAAGGCCTGCGCAACGCGTCCACTTTCTCTTGAAGAAAGCAGATGGTGGGGTCAGTGGCGGCACTGTGAGCAGCATGCTGGAAATCGCATCGGAAGCGCAAAGCAGTGCACGTACGCGTCAACTCCTTCGCGATCCGTACTCGCTCAACCCAAAAGGCACAACGGGCGACGACAAAACCGACTCGCTTGGCTTCGGACGCGACGAACTCAGCGGCGAATGGGTCGCGCCGTTCCTCATGGCGGCAATCAACACGCGCGTAGTGAGGCGCAGTGCTGCCCTGCTCAGCGAACTGTACGGCCCACAGTTTCGCTACGCTGAGTATGTCACCACTGGTAGCGGCGCGACCGCAGCGATGAAAGCAGCAGCGGTCAGCGCCGCGATGGCGAGTCTGTTTGTCGGTGCCGCACTACCGCCCACTCGAGCGCTGCTCGCCAAGGCGCTACCCAAGCCTGGCGACGGGCCCGACGACAAAGCACGCACCAACGGGTGCTTCGTGATTGATTTAGTCGGACTCACGGACGCAGGCGAGTCCATCACCGTCCGCGTCACCGGCGACCGCGATCCTGGGTACGGCGCAACCAGCCGTATGTTAGGCGAAACGGCGTACCTACTGAGCCAACGAAAAATGACAAAACACATCGCACCCGGCTTCAGGACGCCAGCGACTGCGGGAGGCCGACACTTGATCGATGCGCTCCAGGAACGTGGCGGCATGAGTTTTGTCACGCGCGCACATTCACCGGCCGGCTAGCTGCGGCTACCCGTTGACGACCGCATCTTCCTGGTGTGTGCCGTCATCCACGATCTGGATCGGTTTCTGAACACCCCCTGTTCGATCAATTTCGCGAAGATGCTCCGCTACGGCGTCGGTCACAACCTGTCCCGCACACACCAGCAGACTACCGGTCGTTGACGTCACGTCCGCGGCGAGCTTCATACCAACTTCGAGGTGTTGAAGGGCCACTTCCCTATGTGAGGACTCCGCGTTTTGTCCATGATCGTCTAACAACATTGCCAGCAGACGCGGATCAAACTCTGCCTCACGCGACTTTAACTCTTCGATGCGCTCATCGGCACCGTACCCTCGTGCTCTCAGACTCTCTTCTGCTCCTGCGAGGTAAAGCGCCCTGGAACCGACAGGAATCGACTCCGCTCGAAGGGAGTCCTCCGGCCATCCAGCACCAGAATAGTGCTTGTGCTGATAGCGAATGATATCGGCAACCTCTTCGAGGCGAGGTATTTGATCCAAAAGATCAGCTGCTCTGCACGCACCCGAAAAGTAGGCTTCCCGTTCTCCTTCATCCAGAGGTTCACCCGCATTGAGTTTGGCCAGCGTGCTTGGCCTCAGTGAGATGGAGCCAATGCGCGAAAGCCGTGCTGCCGTTCGAATCGACCATAGCTCCTTAGAACTGAGCTCCGGAATTGCTTCCAGTAGAGACTCGACCCGCTGCAGGACTTTGCTCGCACGACCAAAGACATCTGGTCTTGCGAGTGACAACAAGTCTGTCAGTACCTGAATACTCCCGCTCAGAGTACCCTCGAGTAAAGATCGCTCCGCCGTGACCAACGCGTACTGATCCAACCCTTGCGCTACAGCGGTGCGAAGTCCCTGCACATCACAAGGCTTGGTGAGATAACGGTACACTTCACCATCGTTCACAGCAGCCACAGCCGTTTGCTGATCAGCATTTCCAGTCAGCATCATTCGTACGGCATCGGGCGACAACTGTTTCGCGGCGCGCAAAAACTCGACGCCATCCATCCCCGGCATCCGCATATCCGAGACGATCAGTGCGAACGGTTCCGAGTTGGTGATCGCGGCCAGCCCTTCCTCAGGACCAACTGCTGTAACGACATCGCAATCCTTGCGGATCGCCCGTTTGATGGCGTCCAGCACATTCGATTCATCGTCAACAAAAAGAACTCGCTTGTTCATGCCGCATTCCTTGTATTCAAGTGTTTTTGGGCCAGCTCCCGCCAGCCGTTCAGATGCTCTTCGAAGCCAATCTCGCTGATCCAATCGGCAGCGAGGACCACTTCAGGTTTGTCGTAGTGTTCATCGTGGAGCGCTCGAGCAACGTGCACCGCCACGATCGGCGCGAATGCGCTGACGTTCGACTTCGCCGGCTCGCTAGAAAAAGCGATCGCCTCGATGATGCCGTCCGACAGGCCCCACAACCCGAGCAGGTAAGCACCCACCTCGCCGTGTGTCACACCGAGTAAGCGACGCTCTGTTGCTGAGCGCGACTCTTCGCCGACACTTTCGGTGTCGATCTGCGAATACTGTTCTGGCAGTTCGCTCGAGAGAATCAACTTCCCAAGCTCGTGTAGCATCGCGGCTTGAAATGCTTCTTCGATGCTGACGCGATTGTCCGTCAAGTCTTTCGAAATCAATCGCGCGATCGTCGCTATCCGCTGACCGCGTCGCGTTAGAATTTCAGCAGATTCAGCGCTGGCGTCCTGCTCGAAAATTCGAAACGCCGACTGAGAAAGCACCAAAGAGCGAATCACATCAAGCCCGAGATACGTCACTGCATGCTCAATCGAGCTGACACTACGGCGCAGACCGAAGAACGCAGAATTGACCAGCTGAAGAATCTTCGCGCTCATCGCCATATCGTCCGCGACAATCGACGCAACGGCTGTAATGTTCGGGTCGTCTTTACCCATCTCATCGGTGAGCGCAGCGTAGACGGATGGTACGCTCGGCAGTTGACCAATTTCCGAAGTCAGCCGCCGTAACTCGTCGTTGACCATGAGGCTGCGTAGTTGGGCCGTGCGCAAAACGGTTTCTTTCAACGTATCCGCATCGCAGGGCTTTGCGAGGAATTGATGCGCACACGACACCGACCGAATGGTCAGCTCTTGCTCGGAATGACCCGAGAGAATGATTCGGGCGGTTTCGGGATATAGCGCCCGCACCTGAGTCAGCAGATACGCACCATCATAGTCAGGCATGCGCATATCACTCACCACAATATCCACTGGCTGATCCGCCATGATCGTGAGCGCTTCCTGTGCACCTGCCGCGAAAGACATCTCCCACTCATGCCGAAGCGGCCTCAACATTCGACGTAATCCGTTGAGAATGTTCGGCTCATCGTCGACGAACATGACCCGCATCATGCGACCGCCTCCAATGCACCGTCCCCTTTGCCGCTTTTGATCGGTAGCACGATCCTGAACGTTGCGCCTTTACCTGCCTCACTCTCAAGAAGTAGCTGACCGGCATGTTGTTCTGTAATCACCCGGCGGGAAATGGCGAGCCCTTGGCCCGTGCCACGACCCACCTCTTTGGTCGTGAAGAACGGATCGAAGATCTTGTTTCGAATACTCTCCGGAACGCCGGGGCCATCGTCACTGATCTGTATTTCCACGTTTGCTTCATCGAGGGGGCGTGTAGTTACCGAAATCTTCCCTCGACCCTCGCGATCCGATTGCTCGCCGATTGCATGCGCTGCGTTGACGACAATGTTCAACACGACTTGGGCTACGGCCGATGCCAAGCAGGAGACCGCTGGCAAACTGCCGTCCAATACCAACTCTACATCCGCAACGTACTTGTATTCATTGCGGGCAACGGTCACTGTGCTCTCGACCAATCGATTGATATCTGTCGGCTCGGGGTTGCCGGAACCTGGATGCGAGAAGTCTTTTAGTGCCAACACGATCTCGCGGATCTTGCTTATTCCTGCCTTTCCCTGATCCAGAGCAGAGGGTATTTCCTCACGCAGATACTCGAGATCCGCGGTCTCGATCGCCGATGTGAGCGCATCTGCAGCACTGCCGGACTCGCCCTTGTCGACCACAACCGTTAATAGGTGCGCCATCGCATCGAGTACCGATTCAAAGTCTGAGAAAGACTCCTGAAGAAAAGACAGGTTGTCACTGACGTATTGCGCGGGCGTGTTGATCTCATGTGCAATGCCTGCGGCCAACTCGCCGATCGATTCCAATTTCTGCGTCAACTGCAGTTGCGCATGCAGCTCGTCACGTTCTCGCTGTGCCTTGTTCCGCTCTGACACGTCAACCAGCATCGCGATCATGCCAACAACCATGCCGTTGGCATCTATGTGCGGAGATGCGCTGTAGGCGCATTCCAACTCACGACCATCGGCGATCCTCAGCGTCACCGGAAATTCCCGAATGACCTCACCTCGCTGAATTCGCGCGGCGTTTCTAGCAAACTCCGTTCGATCGGTGCCCTCACCAAGGAACTTCAAGATCGTCTGGCCAACAACATCGTCGCTGGCCAAGCCTAAAGTTCGAAGAAAAATCCGATTCGTGTCGATAATTCGTGTGCGCACATCGAGGCTGATCATCATGACCGGGGAACTATCGTAAATTTCTCTTCGGTAGTTCTCCGCCTCCATAGCGCGTCTTGCCTGTAGTTCAAGCTCGGTAATGTCCGTAAGGTAGACATCCATCGCGTGAACGCCATCCGTCGCATGCGTACGAGCAAACACTGCGACATGCAGTGTGTCTCCCGATGGCACGGTGATGATGTGCCGATCCCGGTACTCCGGGGTTTCTTTGCCCATTGTTCGCTGCAATTGCGCAAGACCGGACAATAAGCCATTCAAAAACTCGTCGGTAACATCGCTTTCGGACTTCACGCCCAACAACCCCATCAAAGCGCGGTTGGCGCGGGTTACGTTTCCTGAGTCGTCGACGGTCAAAGCGGCAACCGGCATGTTGGCGTAGAGCTCTTCGTATTGTTTGCGGGCAGTGGAGACGTGAACGCGTTGATAACGACGGGCAATGCTTCGTTGGAGTAAGCGATGCAAGCTCGGCGTGGCAAGGTTGTTAGGGTCAAAGGCGTCGTCCGCGCCTGCCATCAACACCTCGGCCATGTACTGGTCGACATGTGTTCCCGCTACAACGACCGTCAAAGGCGCTGCTTGGTCCACAACATGGGAGAGTTTGCCGCTCAACCAACGACTGACGTCGGATGCCACTAGGACCACGCCATCACAGGGCGCGTCGACAGCCTGGAAACCATCGACCGCGGTCTTTCGGACTGTGTAAGTGCCTGCGATGTCGAGTTGAGATTCCAGCGTTCGCGCAAGCCGTGACGCGCCTTCTTCAACCAACAGTAGTAAATTGTGAAACATGAGTCCTTTTCGCTGGCCCTTACGGTTTCCGCGGAGGTACCTCTCAAGAAATCAGGGCGGCAAGACATTCCTTTCTACCGTTCTGAGGTAGCGGCGTGTGCTGTGAAATGTTTAGCAGTTTCCGAAGGTCTAATGAGTGTCGTACGTTCCAACAGACGAGATGCCTTGAAGGCTGGCTTCGCGCAAGGTAGTGTCGAAGAGCGGGTGAACAGGGTTTAGTCGACCTGGAGGTAAATTGTGCGAGGATTGAGGGCTTCAAGGTCACGCATGTTGCACAGAGTTTTCGCCGGTTTCGCACTTGGTGTGCTGCTCACCGGCTGCGGCACCGCTATCAAAGTGCGATCTGCAGTCATGCCGGATGCCGCTGTCGTACAGCTCCCGCTCACCGCCGCAGTGCGACTCAACGAATCCATTACTGATTTTTCGTATGAAGAAAAACTGGCCATTGGTGGGACATATTCGATCAACCTCGGCGACGCGTCGGCAACGATGCTGACGACCACCTTTGATGACCTATTCCAGAACGTGGTTCTCCTAGAGGGCGAAGCCGCCACCGCGGACGCGGATATTGTCATTGAACCAACGCTGAGTGCGCTTGAGTTCGTTGTACCCTCTCAAACCATTAGTAGCGACTACGCGATTTGGATGAAGTACCAAATCAAAGTATTTGATTCTTCAGGAAAACTACAAGCCGATTATTTGATTCCAGCGTATGGCAAAGCACCCAAGGACTCTGTGTTGGGCGGTGCAAAAGCTGCGCTTTCTGTCGCAGCCGATCGCGCATTACGCGACGCTTCAACCGTACTCCTCACGCGATTTGTTGCTGATGCGAAACTGTCCGGCAATCAGCTGCGACCCGTGCAGCAGGTAGCCGACCAATCGGATGCCACTAGAACCATTGAGTCAGCACCGGCGCAAGACGATGAGCCTGTGGTGGAGCCGCCGACGGGAAACAACTTGGTGGAGCATTATTTGTGATGAATCGAATCAGACTGACGTTGGTCGTGTCGGCGGCTTGTCTTACCACCTTGACCGGTTGTTCAACGGCACGAACAGACCTTGTTGACTCGACAGATCTACCGACTTACACGGGAGAGTCTGTTGTTGTGATGGCACGCAGCTATCACTCGGGCAACAAAACTGAGTCCGGGTTTACCGACTGCGTCGTAAAATCCGTCCAACGCGGTGACAACAAAATTAACGTCCTGTCCGGCGACGAGTTCGTTGACATAATGTATCCCTGGTTTGAACCGCGGACAGTGCCTAACAAAATCCAGGATATGCCGAAACTACTGCAAAACCCGGTTGTGGCCGAGCGGCTGCGGCAAACCGGCGTTCGTTACCTGGTATGGCTAGATGGGAACACCGAGCGTCCAGGCGGCGGGGGTAGCTTGTCCTGTGCAGCAGGCCCTGGGGGTGCCGGCTGTTTCGGCTTCGCATGGTGGGAATCCGATTCAGAGTATGACGCCGCAGTCTGGGATATCGAAGATGTCAGCGAAGCTGGCAGCGTCGAGACACAAGTATCCGGCACGTCATACATGCCCGCTATCGTCATTCCCATTCCGTTGCTCGCGCGGACTCGAGCTACCGCGTGCAAGGAT
>JBCAZH010000100.1:7036-8547 GCA_038533155.1 Pseudomonadota bacterium
GCAATTTTGCCCAGCGTATCACCGCTTTCGATGACATATAGCTCGATCTTCTCTTCAACCACCTCGGGCGCTGCGGACGCACCGCCCGCTTCTACCGCATCGTTCGTTTGCGCCGGTGCTGGCGCAGGTGCGAATGTCATTTTATTTGTGTAAACATCAGCAACGCCTTGAACATTGCCGGCAATCAGAGCGCATTTCTGCATTGCAGCAGCCGATTCACACTCGCCTGACAAACTGACAATACCGTTCTCGAATTCAACGCCGAGGTTCTTCACGCCAGGGTTGTTTTGTTCGATCAGCTCTTTGATTTTCCCAACGGCCTCGTCTTCCATATTGAAAATCCGGCGTCCAATGTCTTTTGCAAAACCAAATACGTCCATCTGAGTTTTCCCCCTCTTATGGTCAACCCGCCCTACTTAAGGACAAAGGTAACCTTCAAAACAACACGGAACTCTTTGATTTTTCCATCCTCGCAGATAACTTTTTGGTCTTTCACCCAAGCGCCCTCGATGTTATCCAGCGTCTCATTTGCTCGTTTGATGCCCGACTTCACAGCATCCTCGAAGCTCTTACTCGAGCCAGCAATAATCTCCGTTACGCGTGCAACGCTCATAATTTCCCCCAAATCAGGTAGATATACGACGGTGGCCGAACCGGCCCGTGTCCCCTAGGAGAGCTTACCAGTGTGCTGGTCTAGCGCAAAATTCCGTGCGCTCAATCAATAAGCCTGCCGACTCGCAACAGACGTTCGGCATACCACGGCGCATTCAAAGACTGGGTGGTGACGCTACGGCCGGTTGAGGGCGCGTGAACGAAATAGCCATCACCGACAAACACACCGACATGGCCCGGCTTCCCTTCGACATTGAAAAAAACGAGATCCCCGGGTTGGGCCTCGTTCAAAGGGATCGGGCGCGCGCGACGCCACAACGTTTCGGTCGTTCGCGGCACTGACATCCCCGCCTGGCCGTAAGCAAAATTGACCAATCCACTGCAGTCGAAGCCCGCTGGTGTACTGCCACCAAAGCGATAAGGTGCGCCGACTTGCTCTTGTGCCAAACTGGCAACAATCCAACCGATATCCCGACTGCGTTCGCGAGCACCGATCAGCTGCGTTTCACCGGCAACATCAGAGGTTTTCGCCAAGCTCGTCGCCGCCGGTTGCTCGGGCTGCTCCGACTCCCAGGCACACCCTCCAGCCACCGCCATCCAAATGATCAGTATGGTCCTCGTCAACATTTGTACCCTCCATCTGAGAGTTTGTGCACGGTTTGCTGAATCAAAGATGAAACCGGCCCCGAACGACCTCTATCATCTCATTATGGCAACTTCGTTATCAGGAACCCGATCACGCCCTGCACTTATTGTCGCGGCGGTCGTGCTAATCATGGGCGCGGCAACCGACATCCGTGGGGACACCGCGACCACAACGGCTGCAGTCGATGAGTATCGTGTCGACTATGAGGTCGTGCCGCTAGACGGCAGCGAGTACTCCGTCACGATGCGGGTTG
>JBCAZH010000101.1:0-1717 GCA_038533155.1 Pseudomonadota bacterium
ACTTTTCCGATTTCACTGATTACAACGCAAACGATTGCGAGTCTGGGCAACATGGTTGGACTGAAACTCAGTGTTCAGAGGTTTCGCCCCAACCTGTTGATTGATGCAACTGGCAACAGCGAGTTTCCGGAGGACGAATGGGTCGGAAAGACACTCACCGTCGGCGATCTTCATCTTCGCGTCGACAAGCGAGATGGTCGTTGCGTTGTGATCACGATTGATCCGGAAACGGGCGAGCGCGACAAGAAGGTGCTTCGGGCGGTCGCGTCCGAGCGGCAAAACTGTCTGGGCGTTTATGGAACCACCGTGCGACCCGGCACGGTCGCCGTGGGTGACGAAGTTAAGGTCAAGCAATAGGCGAGGGCGAACCTCCGTTACGGCGACCTGGTTTGCGGCCGGCGTCACTCGGCTTACTCACCACCGATGGCTATACACCATCGACACGGTGTTGCCGAAGTCTCGTTCGGCGAGGAGCGATAGCTCGTCGGTGCGTGTGACGCTGAAGCGCATTTGCACCGTGACTCTTTCGCGGCTCGTATCGCGATCCGGTGCATACACCCAGCCCGCGCTGACCTCGCCGGCGAAGCGCCAATGCGGGGCGAATGACACGGTCGCTTCAGGGCCTACTTCCACCGCTGCGTCCCGACTCGAGAGGCGCCCCATGCCACCCCAAATCACTTTCCAGTTGTCGTTCAGTGCGCTGGCCCAACCCCAGAATGCCTCGCCGTAGGCTTCTAGGCAGCTGGAGCAGGTGCTGCGTGCTCGCTCGAGACCGGCGGAGACGCGCCATGAGGACGCGCTCTCCTCGGGGAGTCGATAGACCGGTGCATTCAGCTTGCGTGCTTCTACGGCAACCAGGCGGTCAAGAAACACCCTGTCCTCAGACACGCCGAAAGTTAAATCCGCCACGATGAGGGATGACTGTTCTAAAGAGTTGTTGCCGAAAGCGCGTTTGCGAAACGCCGCGGTCCCGAGCTGCACGTACTCGCCGACGTTCTCGCTATAGCCAACGCCAAGGTCGAGCGCGGACGGTGGACTGAAGAGAGCGGGTGATTGGCGTAACGGTGGTTCGGCGCTTGCGGGTGATCCCGGTGGCAGGGCCAGTCGTCGACCGATGATTTGTCGACGCCGTTCGCGTAAGTCTGGGGCTTCCTCTTCTTCGAGCGGCGCCAGCGCGTAGTTCAGATAGTCGATTGCCGCAGAGAGGCGTTGTTGTTCGCCTTTCATCTCCGTTTTGGAATCGGACCTCGCCGATAGTGGCTTCGACAAGTCGATCATCTCAAACACGCGCGACTGATCGGATGGTGAGAGCGCTGCCAACGAATATCTGAGGTCCGCTTCGGCAGAAGGTACGTACGAAATTCGCTCAATGAGACTGTTATCGCGTTGCTCGTCGAGTCGGTGCAAATCGTGGAACAGTGAGACCGGGGCATACCAGGTTGAGACCGAGCGCATAAAGTCGTCTTCCAGCACGAGCTCCAATAACTCCGCCAGTCGGTAGCTACAGTTTTCCTCGAGGAAGTAGTACGTAAACTTCTTCCCAGTGATCTCCCAAAGGTGATACACGAGGAGACGTTCCTGGTAGGGCGTCAGTGCTAGGTCGTATTCCCAGCGGTCGCGAAATTCGATCCTGCTGTAGGTTTGATCATGCGCGAAAAACGTACTGTCAGAGAACCCAGCAAAATATCCTCCGAATAGCCCGCGAATGACATAGACA
>JBCAZH010000101.1:1817-6321 GCA_038533155.1 Pseudomonadota bacterium
CGCCGAGCGGTCTGCTTTTTAAACAGCATTAAGCCTCAGTCGATTAGATAGCGGCCTGCACGATGCTGTAAAGGCGAGCGGCTTTTTCTTCGCGCTCCAGGTCAGAGAACCCTTCGGTCTCAACCAGGCTTGCGTAAGCCGGACGCAACGCTGCAACAAACGCTTCGGTCGATTCGACTTCAAGCAGGGTCACTAGCGTGTCGAGGTGCTCACCCTCACCGTTCGCGATATCGCGCTCAAGCTCTGGGTACGTGCGGTAAATCAAAGCTGCGCTCTTTTCTTGGCCGCCATTGCAGCTTTCAGGAGAAGATGCGTTCGAGCTGATCGCCGTTGTACCAAGGTCCCAGGTTACGTTCGTCACGGCCGCTACTGCGTCGTTGTTAGGCGCAATCATCGCACCGAGTCCGCATTCCGTGTAGATGTCCGCAAACTCGCGCGCGTCAGCGGAAGGAGCAGCGAGCAGTGCAGAGCACGCAGCGCCAGCCAGGATGAGCTTCTTATTCATTTGAACTCCAAGTCATTATGAACTTTTTACGAGAGTATCCCCGTGCTTCCGGAGGCTATCACAGGATGATCCAGAAACGGAAAGATCCTACTCACAACTTTCTAGGAGTTGTCGAAGCCGGCGGAGGGGGCAAGACCCCACCCAAGAAAAGGGCGAACCGATCCCTGCTCGACGGGTTCGCCCTCCAGATTTTTCGTTCAGTTGACCAGGTCAGAATGCGTATTTGAAACCAAAGCTCACCGCGTCGATACCGTCGAATACTTCGTAGGAGAGCTCACCCCACGCATTGTCCGAAAATTTGTAGCCGGCACCCCCGCCGATACCCACTTCCGATTCGTCTTCCGACCCGGAACCAAAGAAGCCGGAAAAGTCGAATTCCGCCTGCGCATACGATGGGGCGGCGTACAGATAAAGCCCGGAGTCGAATTCATATTGTCCGCGCAGACTCAATGCCAGGAACGTGCTCAATTCGACAGTGATGCCGTCCACCGTGTCATCCCCGACGCCAACGCCAATTCGTAGTTCGGGCAAGAACATGAAATTGCCCTCCGCCTCGATCTGATAGGCGATCGATCCGTAGACTCCGCCAACACTGACATCGAGATCATCCTCCGAGAGGTTGATGTACCCACCGCCGGCTACCCATTGGGCGACTCCGGGGGTCGAGAGCGTGCATAGGACAAGCATCGCGATAATCTTCTTCATTCTGAACTCCTCGTTTTGGTTAGTGACGAAACTGTTGTTTCGGATGGTTACGAGGATCCGAGAAGCGCCTGCTTGGTCCCTTACTGGTGACTTACGGAAACCTTACCGTTTCGTTTTCGATGGGTCGCAACGCAGTGTTTGCCCGGTTTTAGTGGCGGTGGTGATGCCATAGCCTGGAAAGAACGGGCGACGGCATCCTCAGCTTTGTCCTTGAGCAACAGAGTTCGGTTGCCATCGTGAGCAAGCTTTCTTATGTGAAACCGGAGAGAACAGTTAGCCGAATGTAAGGTTTCCGTAAGGTCGCTTTGCGACTGCACGACTAACGTTTCGCTGTCCATCAACGGCTGCGGTGTTGGTGACGATGACCCTGCAGGGTGATCTCGCCGTGCCGAAACAGGAGGAGCGGAACATGGCAACGAGATTTTGGATAAGAGCGTGGGGGCTTGCCCTGATTCTGGTGACGCTGTCGGCATGCGGGGGCGGCGGAGGTGGAGCTTCGTCGGATGACCCACAGCCCATTCCGATTCCTGCAGTCGCTGGCGAGTGGCAGATCAATGAGTCGCTGACTGACGACTGCGGCGATCGTGACGCGAACACAAGCTACATTGCGACTGTGACCCAAACGGGCGCACAGGTGGTGGTGACCTACGGTGGTGTGAGTCGTAGCGGCACGATGAGCGGGAACGAACTGACATGGAGTGGTAGCTACCCTGAGGATGGTGGCACGACAACGGTCTCATCATTGATTTTGACGTTTTCGGGCGACACCGCGTCCGGGTCGGCGACCTGGAGTTGGACGGACGGCAACCTGAGTTGCAGTGGAACGTCTTCCATTACTGCGACGCGCATTGCCGGAGTACCGCCGGCCGCGCCGTCGAGCCTCAATGCCAATACGACCTCTTCCGGCAGTATCGATCTGATGTGGCAGGACAACTCGGATAACGAAAGCGAGTTCGTCATCGAGCGCAGTGAGGTCTCTGCCACAAACGGCTTCAGCGTTGCTGCGAGCGTGCCGGCAGACACTCAATCGTTTGCGGACACCGGCCTGACACCAATGACGACGTACTACTACCGCGTGGCAGCGGCTAACTCGGATGGCCAGTCGGCATATTCCAGTGTTGCCACGGCGACCACGGAACCGGCACCCGCTTCGCCACCGGCGGCGCCGTCCAATCTGAACGGTTCTGCAATCAACAGCACGACGGTTCAATTGTTCTGGATAGACAATTCTGACGACGAGGCGAGTTTCGAGATCTTCCAAGCACTCGGTGCCGGCGGTACTTTCAGTCTCGCCAGCACAGTGGCCGCTAACGAGACTTCGGCTACGATCCAAGGGCTAAATCCCGGGACGGACTACGCGTTTAAGGTCGTCGCAGTGAACTCCGCTGGATCTTCACTCGACTCGAATATCCATGAAATCACAACGCCCGCGAATGTCAGCGTTCCGGATGCGCCAACGTCACCATCGACAGATAACCCAACGAGCAGTTCGTTGACTCTGCAATGGACGGATCAGAGCGACAACGAAACTGGATTCCGAATCTACCGGTCGGCAACTCGCGATGCGGGATATGTCGAGATCACAACTACAGCCGCGTCGGTGACGAGTTACACCAACACTGGATTGAACGCTTCCACGACCTATTGGTATCGGATTTCCGCGTTCAACAGTGCCGGGGAATCGACGCAGACTTCGCCTGTCAGCGGGACTACGGCGCCTGAGCCGGTCATGGTCCCAACGCCACCCTCCGATCCCTCGGTGGACAGCGCAACCGCGAGCTCGCTGACCGTAAGTTGGACAGATACCAGCAATAACGAGACTGGCTTTCGTATTTACCGCTCAACTTCCGAGAACGGTAGCTACAGCGAAGTCGCAACAACGTTGGCATCGGAAACCAGCTATACGGATCGTGGGCTTCAACCATCCACTGACTACTGGTATCGCGTGTCGGCGTTCAACACGTCAGGCGAGTCTCGACAAACGCGATCCGCTACTGGAACGACTCTGCCGCCGCCAAGCGCCTTTCCGGACGAACCAACAGATCCTGGCCTAAGTGACCTAACGGCAACCACCGCCACGATCACGTGGGTAGACAACTCGGACAACGAGACCGGCTTCGAGCTAGGGACTTGCACTGGCACGCTGGTGGTATCCGCGAACTTGGTGCGGTGTCTGAATGGTTTTAGCCAATTCGCACAGGTCGGCGCGAACATCACAGCCTTGCAAGTTACGGGGCTATCACCGAGCACTGACTACGCGATTTTCGTCAGAGCATTCAACTCGGCTGGCAGTTCGCAGAACACCGGTGTTCGGTTTACGACAGAGGCAGGCCGGCAAACGGTGACGCTGGATGCGGTGACAAGCAACGCGGTGATCATAAACTCCCTCGATAGCAGTGTTGCAGATACTGCCTTCCCCAATTCGTTCCCTGCTATAGGAATCAACTGGGCCCCTTCGGTGGTTACGCCGAACTCTGTGGCTTTCGCAGGGTTCGTCGAATACGATCTTTCGCAAATCCAAGGGCGTACGATCGTCTCGGCAACTCTCGAGTTGGAAGCGCGGACGACGCCAGTCGGATTCGCACCGCAAAACTTCGATATTGGAACGGTGGCGACGGCATGGAACCCGACCACGCTCACGTGGAATGAGGCGGCTTCGCTTCTTTATTACAACGCGGGCTGGCAGCGAAACATCAGCTATCCGACTTTTGTCGGGCAGACCTACACGATCGATCTCACGTCGGTCGTGCAGAACTGGACGAGCGGGGTCTTTGATAACAACGGTCTAGGACTCTTTTCCTCGAATTACGGGGTGTTCCCGGGAAACATTAGTTCGCTGGATGCTTACGACTTTTTCGTGCCAACGCTTACAGTGACGTACGAGTGAGTTGAAGGCGGATAGGTCGAATGGGGTCGAACCGATTTGTTCTAGAAATTCGGTTCGACCCCTACTCGGGTTTCGCGGCGGGTCGTGTCGATCTCGAACAACTCGTACGCGGCAGCACGCAGGGCTTCGGGATCCGCCGAGCGCAGCGCCTGCGTGTCACGAACAGAAAGTCGAGTGGTCAGCTCCGTTAGCAGTCGCTTGTTGGCGTAGGAGTGCGGCGACGCGGGGTCGTCGCCTCGATCCTCGAGAAATTTCTGTAGCACTCGCAATCGGGTCTCGTCGGCCATGGACAACTCCATCAGCTTGGCGCGATATTCCAACTCCCAGGATTCGATATCGGGATACGCCTCGATATCGAGAAAGTGCTGTGTTTCATGCGCGAGGAAGGTCACCCGAAATTCCTCGCT
>JBCAZH010000101.1:6421-8305 GCA_038533155.1 Pseudomonadota bacterium
CCGCGCGAGATGTATCGAAGCGCTGCAGCATGCAGGCCCGGTAGTCGTGCCCACGTTCGTTTAGATCCCGCGCATCGATTGTCTTAAGTTGCGCGATCGCGGTGCGAGCGTCGCCCTGGAGTCCCGCACCAATCGCTTCCGAAATGACTTCCGAAGCCGCGACGGCGATTGGATTGTTGGATTCAATCGGTCCGACACTGGATCTTTGTGATTGTGAACACGCACCGACAATCAGACCCAAACAACAGATTAACAACCGCACGTGTCTTTCCTTCGAGGCGAAACGGTTTCAGAGTGTTATGCGTGGTACCGTGTCGTGTCTTGAAGATTTTTGACCTGTCGCCAATGGTTAGGCGGCGCACCCGTTAGTGCTCGGATAGAGCGCGTGAAGTGCGCTTGGTCTGAGAAGTGCAGTTGCGTCGCAATGTCGGTCAATGCGGTTTTTGTGTCGATCAAGGCTTGAAAGGCCTGCAGTGTGCGCGCGGTCGCGCGGTATTGGGCCGCGGACACGCCGAAGGCCTTTCGAAACCCACGGCTAACCGTTGCCGGTGCCAGGCCCAACGAACGCGTCCAATAGCCAATGGGCTTGTCGGGGTTTGCTCGAATAGCTTGTGCGAGCATCTCCGGCCAATCGGAAAGCTCGGGTAGCCGCGGCTTCAGGGAGTCGAGTAGCGCCGCTTGCGCCGCGATGGGGTCTTTTGTCGAGATTCTCGCGATGTCATCGACCTCAGGCGTGAAACCGATAGGTGCTTTCGGCACACAGCCTTGCAGCTCGAAATTGAGCGTTTTGACGTCTCCTCGCCTGCCGATCCAATCCGCGTGCGACGCGTACGCACCGTGCACAAGCACATCGCCGGGTCTGACCTTGAAGCGACCATGATCACCTGCTTCGGTGTACTCGCCGCGGAGCACTAAGGTGATGTAAGCGTTGGCATGCTGATGGCGCGGTAGCGCTGTACCGGCGGGTAGGCACTCAGCGATTTTCGTCACAATAGCTCGAAACTATAGATCGGGGACCGGACCGAGCCGAAAGCGCTCGGTCTGGTCTCGTCATCTTTAGTCTTCGTCAATCTGCACTATGCCGGCAACGTTGCGGTGACGGATGCTGCCACCAGTGTCACTAACGACGGTAAAGCTGCCGCCAACATCCTTGGCGGAAATACTGCCGGATCCGTCGCTACCCACGTAGACGTCGTTCATGATTTGGGAAGCGGTGATCGACCCAGACCCATCTTCGCCGATGCGGACACTGCCTGCCCGCACCACCGTGATACTGCCGCTGCCATCGTCGGTGATGTTCACCTCGCCTGTCACGTCTTGGATCTGTATCGAGCCCGAGCCGTCCTTGATTTGGACTGACGCCACGCTAGAAACCGACATGGACCCACTCGTGTCAACGATCTGAATCGGGTAGCTGTTCGGGATTCGAACTTCCAAATCGAGTCTGGCGTAGCTGTTGCCGAAGAACGACTTTGACGGCTCCGGAATCTCGGTACGCAGCACTAGCGTTGAGCCCTCGATCCTGGTTTCCAAGGAGATCTGTTGTACATCGTCCTCATCGGTTGCGCACGCTCGACCATCCAGTTGGGCAGTCGTGAGGCCCTGTTGACCGAGTACGATTAACTTTCCCGCACCCGCTTCGATCGAAATCTCACTGATGCCGTCGAGTTCAAGCTCGTCGGTAATGTCCATTCTCTCGCGGCAGTCATCGTCCGCGCTCGCTGTGGTCGCGAGAATCGCCCCGGCAACAAGCAGCAGTGCGCCGTGAAAGAGCCGTGAGTGAGTTGTTTGTTTTGCCTTTGCGACAGGTCTTGTGGTCATGATCGGAGCTCCCAGCATTGGTGATGTTGCGTTTTAGACGATGCAGAAGGCGGAACGGTTTAG
>JBCAZH010000102.1:0-8215 GCA_038533155.1 Pseudomonadota bacterium
AATGCACACGAAAAACTCGCGGCGCTGCCGCTGCGAGCCAGGCATACGCGATTGCCGCGGTGCGGACACACATTGTAGAAGGCCTTAATCGAGTCGTCTTCCTGCCGCACGATGATGAACTGCTCGCGTCCAAAGGAGAAGACAAAGAAATCACCGTCCTCCGGGATGTCTGAAGTGACACCGGCGAGCAACCACACCTTTGGCCACAAACGCTGCTCTTCGAGCTCCATGAACTCGCGCGAGTAATAGCGTGAAGGATGGTAGACCTCCAGACCGTTATCGATATCTGGTTGTTTCGCTTCGAGCGATTCTGCAGGCGCTCCCAAATCCATGGGCCACTTAGCTTCATAATTTGCAGTCATCGGTGTGCTCCCCCCAGGGCGGCATTGCTGCAGCTCGAAAATATAAGCAACTCGAGTACGTAAAACAATCAGCAGTGACGGTTTTAGTCGGAATCTGGAAGTGTGGCAAAGACTTGTCCAGCTTCGACCACGGTCTCGAAGACACATATGGGCGAATCGGCAGGCGGACCTAGGGCACTGCCATCCCGCATATCGAACGGAGCGCTATGCAACGGGCAAAAAATCTTGTGACCGCGCAGCTTGCCGCCGGTGAGTCGAGCCATCTGATGTGAGCACTGATTCTGGACGACGTACACGCCGGATTTCGAATGACACACCAGCAACTTGTGGCCATCGACGGATACCGGCTTGGTTTTGCCGACCTCAACCTCATCGAGGGCCGCGATGCGTACCTTCGGCATAGACCTCAACCTTCACGAACCGACTGATTCGGTTGAGATTACACCGCCATCACAAAAAAGAAACAGTTCTGACTGTTTTTTTTTCGAAGAGGACGCTATTCTCGGCCATTCGACGTTTTCGGGGGGGGAATCGGATATGGCGATAGTGTCGTTTCTATCTCGCATGACTATCCATGCGGACAAAGAGCAGCAGTTCGTGGAGGCGTGTGAAGCGCTCACAGAAAAGGTGCTCGCGCACGAGCCGGAATGTTTGTACTTCCGTTTCTACAAACTCCGAGAGGAACCGCTTGGCTACGCTGTTTTCGAGAGTTTTCTCACTGAGGAAGCCGAAGAGGCGCACCAGAAGACCGACTACTTCTTGCAAATCGTCCCCGGATTAGTCGAGTGCCTGGATGGGCCATACGTCCGTGAATATCTAGATCCGCTGCGAGGTTAACGATGGAGACCTCGCTACTGCGATCCAACCGGATCAACGTGACGACGCTGGGTGATCTGTTGCTCAACGCGGCGGACCACCACGCCGATTCGCCAGCCATCGTCTTTCCGGATTTCCGTCTGACGTATGCGGAACTACGCGACCGAGCCATGGCACGTGCCAGAAGTTTGATGGCGCTTGGTGTGGCACGCGGTGAGCATGTCGGAATCTTGCTACCCACGTGCCACGACTTCCCTGAGCTGTTCTTTGGCATAGCGTTGTGCGGCGCTGTGCCCGTGCCGGTCAATGCACGCTATCAAGCGCATGAGCTCGCTTATGTGATCGAGAACGGCGACCTCGTGTGCGTTATCACGACGGACGAGATCGCCGAGCAAGTCGATTTTGTTGAGCGCATGACGAGAGGGTTGCCCGGCATCGCCGAGCAAACGGACCCGATGCAGCTATCGATCGACTCGGCGCCGAAGTTACGCAATCTTGTCTTACTCGGGCACAGCACACCGACAGGCTTCGTTCCACAAGGTCAGTTTGAGGCCTTGGCCGACGACGTCAGCGACGATGACGTCCACGAACGGCGCATGCGGGTGCAGGTGCGTGATCCGGGATTGATGCTGTACACATCCGGCACGACCGCCAGCCCGAAAGGCGCAGTGATCAGCCACGAGGCGATGGTACGAAACTCGATTGCGTTGGGACGACAACGCTATCGACTCACGCACGAAGATCGCTTCTGGTCACCCCTCCCAATGTTCCACATTGCTGCGATCCTGCCGATCGTCGCGTCGTTCGACGTTGGCGCTGCGTATCTGACGATGTCGTACTTCGATGCCGGTGTCGCGTTGAAAATGTTGGAGCAGGAAAGAGCCTCGGTGACCTACCCGTGCTTTGTGACCATCATGTCGGATCTGATCCACCACCCGGACTTCGAAAACACGGATTTGTCCGCAGTGCGGTTGATGAATTCGAACTTTGCTGTGCAACCACCGGGTATTGCAGAAGCCATGCAAAAGGCGATGCCGAACACGATCCAAGTTGGCACCTTTGGTATGACCGAGACGGCAGGGACCGTTTGCACTAGCGAACTGGACGCAACGCTGGAGCAACGGACAACGCGCCTCGGCACACCGCTCCCTGGCATGGAGGTACGCATTGTCGATGCGGAGAGTGGCGAGGATCTGTCAATCGGCGAACGTGGAGAAATTCTGGTCCGTGGCTACAGCCTGTTTGAGTACTACTACAAAGACCCGGAGAAAACCGCTGCGGCCAAGGACAATGAGGGTTGGTACCACACGGGAGACATCGGCTCGCTCGACGCCGACGGCCAAATCATGTTCTACGGTCGAACGAAAGACATGCTGAAAGTGGGTGGCGAAAACGTAGCTGCCGCAGAAATTGAAACTTTCCTCGCGCGCCATGACGCCGTGAAAATGGCGCAAGTTGTCGGAGTACCAGACGCGCGCCTCGGCGAGGTTGCCGGCGCATTCGTCGAGCTGCACGACGGACAGTCTGTCGACGCCGAATCATTGATGGCGTTTTGTAAGGGAGAAATTGCTAGTTTCAAAATCCCCCGCTACGTACGCTTCGTATCCGAGTGGCCGATGTCCACCAGCAAAATTCAAAAATTCAAACTTCGCGACCAACTAATCGCGGAACTGGAGCAAGCATCATGATGTCCTTTGTCGCCACCCTGGTCGTAAAAGCCGATCGCACAGACGAGTTCGAGAAACTCCAAACGCGATTGACCGAGCTCGCGATCGAGCATGAACCGGATCTTGTGGCCTACCATGTACTGAAACAACGCGAGGCGGAAAATACCTATGTGGTGTATGCCGCGTTCAAAGACCAAGCCGCGTTTGATCATCACATGGGTATCGATTTTCATGATGAGCTAGTCCCACCGATCCTCGATTGTCTTGCCGAGGAGATGGACCTCAAATTGTTCGACGGGATCGCCTTCTGAAGTGCGTTAGTTGCGGCGCATCTATGAACTCCGAGCAGGTGTACTGCTCGGTATGCGGCGAACGCCGGCTGGACCCGTCCGATCGCACAGTCGCAGCACTCACAAAGACATTCCTGGCGTCCGTCACCGATCTTGATTCGCGCGTCTACCGCACACTACGAACACTGATCACGGCGCCGGGCATGTTGTCCTCGGCATTCGCCAGAGGTCAACGCAAACCGTTCCTCGGGCCGGTGCAACTGTTCATTCTGGCCAACGTCGTGTACTTCCTGCTGCAACCGTTTGCAGCACACTCCGGGTACAACACGCCACTGGAATTCCAACTGGACCGACAGGCCTATTCGCGCACGCTACCAGTCGCAGAATGGGTAGCCGAGAGCCGCCAAGTCACCGGACGCTCCGAAGACGTATTCGCTGCGGTCTACAACAACCAAAGCGAAGTGCTGGCAAAGTCATTGGTCTTCCTGATGGTTCCTATGTTTGCGCTTCTGATGTCCGCACTGATGGCAGGCACCGGCAGACTGACCGCAGACCATGTTGTATTCGCGCTGCACTACTACGCGTTCGAATTACTGGTCATGCACAGTCTGTTCATGATGATCTGGCCACGGCTCGTGCTCGCAGTCGGTGGACCTCTAATCGACTCGCTCGACGCCGATCAAGCGGCGAACGCTGTGCGATCGACGATGCACGTATTGCTGGAGTTCGCCGGACCCATTTTGGTGCTCGGACCCTACCTGTATTTCTCGACACTCCGTTTCTACGAGACTTCGCGGTGGCGTGCTGCAGTTACCGCTGCGATAGCGCTACTGTGCCTGATCGGCATTGCCGTCGTTTACCGAGTGATCTTGCTGATCGCGACGCTGTTTACGATCAATTGAGCGGCGGGCACGGCATATTGCCCGGAAATCGACGAATGTCACGCTGGCCGGTCTCGCGATTCAAGTAAGTGCAAACCGTGGTGCCAGGCGCACCGCGCCCGCCGCTACCGATCGTGTCGCCTGCACCTCGGATGTACGATTCGGAAATCAGTTCATACGTCGTCGCCATCTCTTCGAAACTCAATTCCGAGTAGCTAGTGCACGCGGAGATTAGTGTCGCGAAAGTTGCGGCGACGACTCGAACCGGCATCAAACTTTCTGCGGCCTAGTCGGCGAACCGGCGACGACGATACAACCCGATTAGCACCAGCAATGCACCGAAACCGATAGCGCCGCCACCGGAGCCGAAACCCTGTGACGGCGGTGCGTTGGGGTCGACCGGTATCACTGGCGTCACCGTCAGCACGGAAAACTCGGCCGGGATGTAAGTGAAATCTGTAATGTACTCCTCACCGAAGGCAACGCCCGGTGGGTCGGTTTCGTCTGGCAAGTTGTTCGAGTTTTGGATCCGGCCGGTACCGTCGGCGCGCAGCTCGAGCAACGCGGGGTGGAACCGACCGTTGTTGACTTCTCGACCATCGAACCGGAACACCACATCGGAACCGGTTCCGACAAGCTCGGAAGCCTGCACCCCATCATCAAGAAATGCGGTGGCGGCGACCTCAAACTGCAGTGAACTCCCCTGTGCGTAGAACTCCGCACCCGTGATCGTTCGCTCGAGCGCGAATGCCGGAAAACCCGACGGAGTCGTGTTGGTCAACGTACCCGCCACCGAATACTGCACCTGCACGAGATCCGGATTGTTGTAGACACCGACTGCGATCGGATCGACAAATTCGATTCGAATCTGGAACTCCGTGACGTCGTTGAACACGGCCATCGTGACGACTTCGGAGCCATTTGAGTCGATCGTGAACACAGGGTTGTCCTGCGCTCGCGCTGCAGTTGCGCCAAGCACTGCAACCAACACCAATAACCAGTTACGCATGTGAGACTCCAATCAATGCCACCAGATTATGGTAACGCGTTGATGGGGTCATAACTTGCGCGATGTCACATTTTTATGCGTCGGCAAACAGGACGTGCGGCGCCTCAAGGAGTGTTCGAAGGTCCGACAAAAAAGCTGCCCCGGCCGCGCCATCGAAGGCTCTGTGATCGCATGACATCGTCACCCGCATCGCCTCGGCGATATGCGGCTCTCCATCGCGAACGCTCGGCTTCGCTTTTGCTGCACCGACCGCAATGATCGACGTTTGCGGTGGATTGATGATCGCCGTAAACCCGTCGACGCCGAACATCCCCAAGTTGGAAACCGTGGTAGCGCCACCGACGAGATCATGCGCCTCGAGTGATCGTTCGTTGGCTGCCACTGCCAAACGGCGTATCTCGGCCGCGAGTGACTGCAGGCTCTGACCTGCAGCACTTTTCACTACCGGAGCGACCAACCCGTCTTTCGCGGCAACCGCGACGCCAATGTCACCGCCCGCGGGAAACAGCTCGTCCTCGCGATACTGAACGTTGATGTTTGGATGCTTAGCCAATGTGTCGGCGACCGCACGCACGATCAGATCGTTGAGTGTGATCTTCACGCCGTTGTCATTGTTAAAACTGCGCCGAAGGGTCTGCGCACGGCCCACATCAATCGAGATCTCCAAGTAGAAGTGCGGGATCTCTTGCTTGGCCAATTGCATGCGAGCCGCGACTGTTTTTTGCAACGCACTGCGCGGTAGCGGCCCACCTGACGCGTTTGCCGCAGCGGCAGCTTCGACATCCTGCTTGGAGATTCTTCCGTTTCGGCCGGTGCCTTGGATGCTGCGCCACTCGACATTCAACGATTCAGCCAATCGCTTTGCGATCGGGGAGATCCGAGGCTCGCCAGAGGCATCTGTCGAAGTAGGTGGTGGCGGTGCGTCGCTCTCCGGCGTCGCCTCTGCCGACTGGTCGTCCGCCGAGCCTTCGAACGATGCATCGACGGGCACGAACGCGGCGACGAACTGGTCAATCGCTTCATCGCTCTCGTCGGCATCGCTGATGACGCCAATCAGTTTGCCAACTTCATAAACGTCACCCGGTTCGGCGAGCTTCTTTCGTAGAACCCCTGCCGCCGGAGCCTCGTGGGTGTTGACGATCTTCTCGGTTTCCATGTCGACAATTTCGTCGCCTTTCGCGACTGCAGCACCGACATCGACCTTCCACTCAGCCAACGTCGCTTCCTGCATTTCGATGCCCCACTTGGGGACGGTGATCGCATGGATGGTCATCGGCTGTATCCCACGACTTCGCGAATGGCTTTCTCGATGTCGTCCGGGCTCGGCACATAGGCGCGCTCCAACTCACGCGCAAACGGCACCGGCGTGTGTGGCGCCGTGACCATCTTGACGGGCGCTTGCAGCAAGTCGAAGCCTTCGCTCGCAACCATGCCTGCGATATCGGATGCAACACTGCAACGTGGATTCGACTCATCCACCAGTACGAGTCGCCCAGTTTCCTCGAGACTCTCGAGAATGGTGTCGAGGTCGAGGGGTGAGGTCGTTCGCGGATCGATGAGATCGCACGTAATGCCGTCGGCCTCCAGTTTGTCTAAAGCCTTCTCCGCGAAACTGACCATGCGCGCGACCGCGACGACGGTCGCGTGCTCTCCTTCACGCACCAATGCCGCTTCTCCGAACGGAATCAGGTATTCGCCCTCCGGCACTTCGCACTTACGCGGATACAGCGCCTTGTGTTCAAAGAACACGACGGGATCATCCTCGCGCAGCGCCGTCGTCAACAGCCCTTTCGCATCCGCAGCGTTCGACGGTATCACCACTTTCAGGCCCGGCACGCTCGTTACGATCGGATAGATCGTCTGCGAGTGTTGTGCGCCCATGTTCATGCCGGCACCGGTCGGCATCCGAATCACCGCCGGGCAACGCGTTTTGCCGCCAAACATGTAACGAAACTTCGCGATCTGGTTGTAGAGCTGATCCATCGACACGCCGATGAAGTCTGCGAACATCAACTCAGCCACGGGACGATAGCCGGCAAGCGCGGCACCTGCCGCCGCACCGACAATCGCTGACTCGCTGATCGGTGTATCGATGACGCGGTCTTTGCCGAACGCTTTGTACAGCCCGCTGCTGACACCGAAGATGCCGCCGGCCGCTTCCTCGACGCCGGTGCCCCCGGCACCGCCGGCGACGTCTTCGCCTAGGACGATGATTTTTTCGTTGCGCGCCATTTCGGCGTGCAGGACTTCGTTGAGCGCATCGCGCATGGACATGACAGGCATACAGCGCTCCTCAATAGTTGATGTAGACGTCGGTCAGAACATCCGACAATGCAGGCGCCGGTGCAGCCTGAGCCTCGGCAACAGCTCGATCGATCAATGCCATGACCTCGTCGTCAATCGCGTCGAGTTTCGCCACATCCACCGATCCGTCCTGCGCAACACGCGCGCGGAAAATCTTCAGGCAATCCATCGTTTCCCGAAAATTGCTGACCTCGTCTTTGGCGCGATAGCGCTGCGGGTCACCTTCATAGTGACCGTAGAAACGTGTGATCGAACATTCCAATGCGGCCGGACCCTCACCGCGGCGCGCGGCGTCGATCAATTCACCCGCAGCTTCATAAACTGCGAAGAAATCGGCACCGTCACATTTGACGGCGGGCATGCCGAAGCCTGCGCAGCGTCCCGCGATATCGTTGCTGCCGACCGAGTAGGACGTGCCGGTATGCTCGCCGTAGCCGTTGTCTTCGTAGACGAACAGCGTCGGCAACTTGAGCACGACCGCAAGATTCATGGCCTCGAATACCGTGCCCTGATTCGAGCCACCGTCACCATTGAACGATGCCGTGACTTTACCTTTGCCATCGAGTTTGGTGGCGATCGCAGCGCCGGTCGCAATCGGCGGACCACCACCGACAATCGCGTTGGCGCCGAGCATGCCCTTATCGAAGTCCGCGATATGCATCGAACCGCCTTTGCCTTTACAAAGGCCGTCGGCGCGACCGTAGATCTCTTTCATCATGCCGATGACATCGCAGCCCTTCGCGATGCAGTGGCCATGACCGCGGTGTGTCGAGACGATGTAGTCGTCATCGGCAAGATGCGCACATACGCCTGCCGCGACCGCCTCCTGTCCGCTATAAAGATGCGTGAATCCCGGGATCGCGCCCGTAGCGATTTCAACATGCAG
>JBCAZH010000103.1:0-8036 GCA_038533155.1 Pseudomonadota bacterium
TCACGGAATTCAATGGCGGACAATCCCTGTCGTTCGATGCCGTGCAATTGCCTTACCGTGAGGGTGATTCGTGGCTATCCGTTGAGTTTCCAGCGGAGGACCCTGACACCGGCGAACCGTTCAGCATCAAAGATGACACACTCAGCCTGTGTATCGCCGGCTTGGACGCCGCACGTGTCGGTGGGCGCCACAGGATGCTGAAGCTGGATCACTGGACCGAGTCAGTCCCGATGCCTTCGGAGGTCACAGGCGTTGCGTTTAACTACAACCAACCGAATGCGTCTGCCCCGAACGCGATACTTGTTGCCGTTGAGCCGAACAACAGCGACCGCTGGTCATGGGATGCCCTGACCGGCACCTTAACCGACACGATGGATCGCGCGAGAACGAGAGCCGTCGAACCTGCACAAATTCTAGAAGAAGGTAGTCTGGACGTACTCCTGCCTATGACGATCGCAAGCTTCGATCTCAATGAAAGTAATCTGTCGTTAGACTACCTTGCGACCAATGATGAGTTGGTAGCGAGACTTCGCACTCAATTCCAACTTTACCAAGGCCTCGATTAGGTCATACCAGGGAACAGCACTATGCCTGACGTATTACCGTTCGCCCGTCTCAAGCGCCAAAGTGCGCGGTTCGTAGCGCCGCATATTCGAACCTATAACCGTCTCGAAACGAATCCGCGTACCAGCAATTTTGATCAGAGCTTATCGATGGCTTGTCACGATCCTATGTGGTTTCTGTGCCGACAATGGCAGTTTGGAGAGTTCGAGGGCGAAGATGCTGGAACGCCATCCCAAGCCAGGGTGTTGGGCGTGCATAGCCAACCCAAAGAGATTGGGATGGCAGATGGAACTACTGTCCCGTTCGACACCGATGAGGCACTGGAAACCTATGTCGAAAAGGAATTGCTGCAACCTACGCTTTTCTTGCGCGCGCAGATGGGAAGACAATTCTGTCTGTTGCTGACACAAGCGCGACTGAAGCGTTACGCGAAGGTGTTTGCTGAACTAGTTCCACTCGACAACAGTGTCGCAGAGGATGATCAGGAGGGTAGGGCTTTGTCACTCTCTCTGGGTCAGCACCTGCCAGATGGTTTCCGGCTTTTTGAGCTGATGACCCAAAACGCGTTCGCCGAGCTCTATACAACCAACCCTGACATTGACAGTGACGACCACGATGCATTGGCTGAGATTGAGGTGCACTTCTTCAATTGGTATGTCACGTTGTACAGCCAACCGATCGACACGGAGAGCGCATGGTCCCCATCTCACCTGGAATATCAATTCAGCCTTCATGCCAGAAACGAAGGACCCGGTACTCGGCGACTCATCGCCGATCAGTACCCGGGCGGTCGGCTGGACTGGCCTGCCTTCGATCAAACAACCGAGCGGCGACGACGTCCACGAGGTGAGTTAGCAAACGACACCGCCATTCCACAGCGCGTCGTACAGACTTTCATTCCGACACCCTTGAAGTTTAGCGGTATGCCTCATCCAAGGCTTTGGCAAATGGAGGAGGGTGATGTCAATTTCGGCAAAATTAGTGCATCACCAACATCGCTCCTAAACGTCTTGCTAGCTCAGTTCGGTTTGACCTATTCCAACGATTGGTTTGTCTTGCCGTACGAGCTGGAAACCAACACGCTTTGCGATATCAAGACAATCGTTGTAACCGATGTATTCGGACAGCATCTAGCCGTGCGGCCGGCCATTCAGGATCCCGAGTCGAATTGGCAACAGTTTGCAATGTTTCATCAAACAGAGCGGGATAACGCAACAGCAGGCGAGAGCCGGTTCTATCTGACACCGGCGATAGGACAGCGCCTGGAAAGCGAAGATATCGAACGCGTCAATTTTATTCGGGATGAGATGTCGAATCTTGTTTGGGGTATCGAACAAATGGTTGCGAGCGACGCCGGTCCGGGTCGTCTGTTGAAACGCGAACTGCCGTCCCTAGATGAGTTTGAACCGGCGGACGAAATCTCGAACATTCGATACGTGTTGGGCAATACCGTTCCCGACAATTGGATCCCCTTTGTGCCCGCACATGCACGCGGATCGGAGCGCGAGATTCGTCTACAACGCGCGAGAATGCCCGATGGCAGAGGACCACAAGGCAAGATTTTGAGCGAAGTTCAACCGGTGTACTTTATTGAGGAAGAAGAGGTGCCTCGATCAGGTGTCATCGTCTCTCGACGCTTCCAACGAACCCGCTGGCTTGGCGGTAAGACGCTGCTTTGGATGGGGCGACGCAAGCAGACCGGACTCGGCGAAGGCATCGCCAACTTAGTGTTCGACAGTATTCGCGATATCGAACGATAGACCTCTGATTCCCAGACCGTCGACATGATGGTAAGCGGTGAACCACGGGCAGAGTTTTCATGATTGGTAGGATCGTTCACACTCCTCTCCTGTCTAAAGGGACACATGATGAGCGCAGCGATAATCAGCGAGCGACGGCAGTATTGGCTTGAGAATGTTTAAGCATGCTGCTTCATGCGAGGACGCGATAGCAGGCTATGCTCGATCGATCGGCCTGAAGCCCAGAGACTTGTACATGGATTGTATGGACGGTGCTGCACAATCAGCGCCGAAGTCCAAATTTATCGAAGCCGTTCCGGTCAAGCCGCAGTCAGTTCCTTCCCAGTTTTTCGTCACCTTACCGAACGGCGTTCGCATCGAGTGCCGTGGTGATCTGAGTGGCGGTGCTTTGTCTTCCTTGGTCAATGCGGTGAGTCAGATTGAATGATCCGACCCTCCGGTTATGTCCGTGTGTTACTGCATAGTAAGCCTGTGCATCTCCGTAAAGCGATCTATGGTCTTGTGGCCATAATTAATGCGGGATGTCCGGCGACCCGTTCAGCTCCGATGTATTTGTGTTCTGAAATCGGGCTCGTACCTTCGTCAAGATCATAAATTGAAAAGGTAGCGGGTTTTGTGCTGTGGATTAAGCGTCTTGAGAAGTCGCGCTTCCAGTGGCCGCTCAACAGCGCCTTGGACCATACGAGTTGCCACAGGCAACTATGCTCGATCAGATTGAAGCGTTGCTGCGAGTCCCGACTGGCGGCGACAGCCCCCCAGAAGTATCATCGATCGACAAGACGGCAAGTGAAACCCGTCGTTGATGCAACGGATACAGATAACCAAAAGAGGAGTACTCCTAAATGCCGTCAGACATAGTACTAAACGAGAATAGCCTGGAAGTCATTGGGGAAAAGGTCGAGTTCAAAAAAGACGAGAAACCATCGGCGAAATCTACGGTTGTAGTAGACCCAAAGAACGGTAATCTGGAGCTTGGCAAAAACGGAACAGATGGCGACTTGCTGATTCATGGAAAGACAGGCAAGAGAACCGTAGAGATTAGTGCCGAGAAGAACAAGCCTAGAGAAGACCGAACGATTTACATTAATGGTCAAACACCATCCATCGAAATTAAGAGCCCAAGAAAACATTCATCCGGTGCGTTTCCAAAGATGACATTCACTCCCGCATTGATCGAATGCAAAGCAGGCCGCGGAACCTCCAAATTTAAGATCTCCAGCAATGGAACTGTGTTCTCGACAAAGGTCGCAGTCGTTGCAGGATCAATGATCACAATTGCAAAAGACATCACTATTAACGCCAAGTCTCGGGATGGGAGCCCGAAAACTGTCAACGTACACAGGGACATCGTGACACTGAAAGAGGAAGTAAAGGCCCTCAAAGCTCAGATCGCTATTCTGGCACGCAGTCGACGGTAGGCACAGGCGGAGGACGCACAATGCGGGTTGTTGCGGTAGGTGATTCGGTCATGTGGGGCCAAGGGTTAGATACTCATTCAAAGTTCGCTGAGATCTTTGCGCAACGGCTGGGTACATCGGTCGAAATGCACGCACACTCCGGCGCGGTCATCAATCCGGTCGGCTTATCGGACCTCACGTCCGTGACCGACGAAATTCGTGCTCCCGACGTTCGCGGAGAGATACCCGCAGGGCTTCCGACGATCGAACAACAACTGAAGCGAATAGAGGAACCTCGAAGAGTCGATTGGTTACTCATGACAGGAGGTGCCAATGACTTTGGTTTTTTGAGCAATCTAGCGGTTCCTTTTGGAAATCCGTTAAAACGAATTCATAAAAACTCTGTTGATGCGATCGGCAAGAAGGTACCAGGCCTGATCAAGCTCGCACGTCGGACTTGTCCAAACGCAGTAATCATATTCACAGGCTATTACTTGGGCGTGTCTGATCTAACCGAGACCGATAAGCTTGTTGATCTGATCACGCTGGCAGTTGATTCAGCACCGGCTTCGATACTGCGATCGATAGGTTCGGCCGCTACCGCGTCGCAATATCATGATCCAGCCGGGAATCTGGCGGGTCGCGGTGTGTCATTCGCTGTCCAGAAGGCTATCCAAAATCAAATCATTTTGAACAATTATTTTTGGTCGCACCGACAGCTTATCCTGCTGCGCGAAGCCGTGCGTCGTGCTCAGCGCAATCCTAGTTTGCGAGGTCCTGGCATACTGTTTGTGCATCCTGGGTTTGGTCGAGAGCATGCTCTGGGCGCCAAGGGCTTCAATTCGCATGTTTACTCGGTTCTCAATGAGCATCACCCGGACCCTTTGATGAGCAGACGAGCCGAACAGTGCCCCGTTCAACACCGAGGCCTTGCTGAAACTGTCAATAGGATGAAATGTGTTAACGCCGCAACTTTTCACCCGAACTCAGAAGGCGCAAAGCGATATGCCGATCGGATGCTGGCTCCCACCGCGCTTAACAGTCAGATTCGGGTTCGTGGCATGGTTGAACAGTATGCACCGAAAGGGCGTAGTTTAAGAAAAGCGCTTTCGCGGTATGGAATGGCTGGTTGGAAAGCCACTGCAATGTCGTTGCGCGACGCTAGCCCTCATCGAATCGTGGACGTTCTACAACTTTCGTTTACAGTTGTGGACGTCCGAGATGCCGGCACAGAAAACGCACTCTATTTCGGAATCGGTGGCGGCCGAGAATTCCATTTAACCAAGAAGAAAGGTCGGGCAAGTGCAAAGAATGGCCCCGAATTTCGGAAAGGGCGCACGTATCACTTCGTGATCGACCCGCTCGTTGTATTTCCTTTCCCGGAGGATCGAGGTGAGGCGAAGCCACTTCTACTGAAAGACATAGAAAAAATCACGCTTATCAAGAGAGTTAAATCAGAAATCAGTCTTGGAAGCCTTAGTGATGACCTCGTTCTAACAGACATCCGGTTATCTATAAACGGCGATCATACGATCTATGCGACCGAGAGAGCATTTAGAAAGAAGTTCACTAGACGCAACGCGGTGTGGCGCGCAGGTGACTACGATCGTGTCTCTACAGCCCCGTTTCCGGCGAAAGACGTCTGACTTTATCATGACATCGCTCCGACAGATTGCCGACTTTTTTGATCTTTCTGATACGCCCTCTCGATCAAGAGGCGTACAAGCGTCAGACAAGCGCATGCGGGGTATCGTCGACCTCCACCGATGGTCGACGCGCGACCAACGTCCTCCCCAGAGAGTGTCACTGAGGTCTCTTTGTGATCGACATTTTGACGCCAAAAGTCGTCTGATCAGAATTCTGTGGTTCAATACGGAACTCCTGCCCGCGCCATCTGTAAAAGGATCAGTAACAGCTGCACGGGCACGTGACATCGCTGCTTTTGTCGCCGAGGCAAGTCCTGCCTATGACTTGGTATGTCTCGGTGAGATGATCCCGCCCAAAGGCAATCGCCCAAATCCAGAGGAAGTCTTACTGAAAGAGCTCGAAAATAGAGGGCACAGTCCCACATCGGTTTCACGCGGTCCGCAAGGAACGGGCGGAAAGCTCTCTGCTGGGCTATTAACACTTAGCTTCGGCCGCCGAATTGCAGCTTCTCAAACTCATACATTCCATCATGGGACTCGCTTTCTGATTGACAGGCAAGCGAACAAAGGTGTTCTGCATGTCAGGATGGAACTTGGGGTTGTCACCGTTGATGTTTATTCGACGCACTTAGCCAGTGGTGCCCTAACGCTATTCGCAAGTGATGCGGCGGTCCTAGAGCAACAACTGGGCCAAGTCGAAGAAGTCCGCCAGTTCATCAAAAGAACGCGGTTGCAAAGTGAGAACGGGCTTGTGGTTCTTTGCGGCGACTTTAATATCGACGCGAACGACTCGACATCGCGATTCTCGGATGCTGTGCAACCCAGCGATGGATATACGTCGATGGCTGACATTCTCGACAACATTGATCTTGATGAGGTCTGGCCACTAAGAGGTGGCGGGCTTAATTACACATACTACAATCGACGGCAGAAAAATCGATCAAAGCTACTCAGTTTTGTGTGTCCACCAGACAATAAACACTGTATTGATGAAGCCGGCATCCTACCGACGACCTTAGCAAGTGAGTGCAGCCGACTGGACTATTTCTTCCTAGAGAAACCGCTCACAGTAAACAAATTCAATGTGGATTTTGCTCGCCCGCGAAGAGTTCATCTGCGACGACCTATCGGCTCAGAAGCGCGCGATCGGTTTCCGTCTGTGTCCGACCATTTAGGTCTGGAGTTAACACTTCTAGTTAGTGAGCGCCGCTAGCTCCGCGAGATAACAGGTGAGGTCCATGACTTCAATCCGAAAAATTCATGCCACGATGTGTCCAGACTCTTCCGGTCCTATTAGCGTTCGAGCACTAGCTGGAGAACACCTTTGGTCAAGTAACAACTCGAAGACTAGAGTCTCAATATCCGCATTCGTACGACGACATCAAGATCCGCATTCTAGACAGTTTCGTTTCTTGTTTCAGAACGCATACTTATTGTCGGCCTTTACATTTAGTTTACCGGTACCAATTTTGCCGGATCCAAAAATTGCAGTTGGTCATAAACCAGCACTATTCCCAAGAGCTAGAGAGCTTGGCACGATGCTTCGCGAAGAATACGATGTCTCAGCTCTCTGCGAAGTTTTCTCTGAAGAAGTTAGAAAAGAGATTATCAAGGCGTGGAAAGGAACAACCCCTCCGTCTGAGAGTATAGGCTCGGGTGCTGAGGCACCTTCGGCAGTCATTGGCAGTGGTCTATATACGCTCAATACTTCCATGCAACGACTTCGTACCAAACGTCATGTTTTTCGAGAGCGGGGCGAATTCGAGTTTGACTCCGATGTCCATGCAAATAAGGGTGTCTTGATGACCGAGTTAGACCCGGGTCTGGGTCGGGGGAAACTGGAGATTTACAGCACTCATATGTTGTCCGGAAACGATATCCCGAACTACTACAATGATGTGGCTGGAGCGTTAGGGTTCGATACAGTCGATCACAGTCTTAGATTGCGGAATTCGCGACTGCGACAGGTTAAAGAGCTTGCTGAGTTCATTCGAAAACATCACAAGCCCGAGAATGTAGTCATAGTCGTTGGCGATTTCAATATTAAGCGCCATGACCCGGCATTCCCAGCGACAGATCAACCCTATGCCGAAATGGTTGAAATTCTCCGCCCTTTGGGTCTTTTAGATCTCTGGGCATGGCGTCGACCAAACACGTCAGGAAAGACTTCAAACTTCGAAGTACGGCGAGACCAGATTTGCCAGCGTTCTTCGGATAACGATAAGTTCTGCAAAGAAGTCCTTGGCGAAGAGTCTGATTTCGCGGGACAGCCTGGCGAAACTCTTGACTATATGTTTGTTCAGAAGCCTTCGTCGCAGCATGAAATAACGGTAGACTTTTCGAAGCCGAGACGCCGCTATGACATCCGAGATCGAAACGCACCAAAATTCAATAAGATTGAGGTACTTTCCGATCATTTGGGTTTGCATACAACACTGATTATTGCGAATAGCAATTAGTCGAACTCCGCGACTTCTGTGTGCTCGAGCTGCTGAGCGTGCGGCATAACGACTAGTTCACAGTCATGCTATTAGTGCCTTCACTGCTTCCATCATCTCTAGTCGAGAGCAGGACTGAAACGCTGACTGCTAATGCTATCAGTGTGGATTTGTATGCTTGAGTAGATTCGGCTGTCACATGACGCTTAAGTTCATGCTGCTGTCTGCATT
>JBCAZH010000104.1:0-7915 GCA_038533155.1 Pseudomonadota bacterium
AAGCTATCGAGGATCGGCTAGCTCGCGATGCACCGCACACCCTCAACGGGCATCTTGCTATGGGCCGGCCTGATTGGCTACGGCGTGCTGCTCATCGCGGAACGGCTGATTTTTCTACCGTACCTCGATATGTCTGTGGCTTGGCTTGGGACGGGATGGCTCGCGGCAGGTTTGGTTGTGCATCACCTGCGCGTCTGGCCATTCGCACTGATCATTGCGTTCGCGATGACGCTGCTGTGGTATCTGACGATATACGCCAGCCCGTTGAGCCAGGCCATTTGGGCAGCGAGCACGACCATTTTGACCGCTTTGGTGATCGGGGGCTCTGTCGAGTTCTTCCTGAGACCGGAGCACCGGGGCGCCGTTGCCCAATACATCTTCCCGTTGATGGGTCTGATGACATTCCTGACCATGGTCTGCTATGGATTGGGGACCTATTGGCTACTCGGTGATCGTTACTCGGCTGAGGATTCGCCGCTAGCCAACGCGCTGGGGATTTGTATCGGCGTCGCCACCGCGGCGAGTGTCGGGATTCTTTTGGGCATGCCGGTACGCCGCGGACTGCGGCGCTCACTCACACGGAGAGCGATGACGGCATTGGCCACTGGCGTGTTGATGGTCAGCGCATCGGTTGCGGTTGCGCGGTTTCCGAGCGACTGGTTTGAACTGCTGGAGCCGTATCAATACACCTGGCGGACGCTCGCGGTCTGCGGCGGGGTACTGCTGACCCTGATCGCCGGACCCGTTCAGGTAGTAGTCACCTTATTGGTCATGGTGGTTTTGGTTGGCATCCTGCTTAAGGAACGCGTGTTGGCACTGCCGACCGCTCAAGACGGGTTGGTCGCCCTCGTCGAAGGCCAAGCGCTCATAGTCGCGATTACCGCGATCACTTTGCTGTGTACCGCATTAATGAACAGTCAACGCCGGACACGCCGACTCGCCGGTGCAAACCGCGAAATCGCTCGATGGGTTCAGCAAGCGCACGCCAACATTCCAAAACATCTAGTGCGCGCGCGAATTTCGCAAATCGAACGCGCACTGGAGGTTGCTGGCGATTACTGCGGCGCTTCGGTGTGCGCGATCTATCATTGCGAAACACTGTCGCGGGACGAGATCGTGCTCAGCATGGAGCAGGTGTGGACAGCGGCGGATGATCCTTTTCTGTCGACCAGTATTCTGTCGCCCTCCATCGATTCGCGACAACACAGCGGTCTGCTCGAACAACTCTTGGAACGAGAGCTGTGGTTCCTTCCGGCCGAACCGAAGTCTCGCGTCGCATGGGCTTCCGCATTTGTTCAGGACCTGACGGTTCAGGTCAGCATCATGCCAATGGCGTTCGATGGCAACTTGGTCGGTGTACTCGTCATGGTGAGTCATCCACGCGCCCGGATTCGCGACTTCGATGTGGATTCGCTGCTCGGCACGATTCGTGATCACTACCTCGGCTATCAGAACCATGCGGCAGCGGTCCGCTCGATGTCGTTGTACCAAAAGCAGCTACGTGAGCTAACCGCGCGCCTCGCCGACTCCGCCGAGCAAGTTCGGCGCCAAACGTCCGTTGAGCTACACGACGGTTTGGTGCAACGACTGGCCGTTGCACGAATGAAGCTGGGCGAACTCAGTATGCAACGAGTCTCGCCACCGAAGACGATCGAGTCGATTACCCAAATCGTCGATGACGCGTTGTCCGAAACCCGCGGCATTATCCGCGACCTGTCGACTTCCGTGCTGTACGAGCTTGGCCTGATTCCCGCGCTTCAGGAACTGACACAGACGCTGGATCAAATCGGCGATGTTTCGATTTCGTTGGAGGAGAAGGGCGAACGCGTTCACCTGAGTGAACCTTTACGCGTGATGATTTTCACGACGATCCGGGAATTGATCGAGAACGCAAGACTGCATGCGGACTGCAGCAATCTGTGGGTGATCGTGCAATGGGATAGCGTGCGTGGAATCGCATCCATCGAAGTCAGCGACGATGGCATTCAGCAAGGTTGGTGGCTCGGTAAACGCAAGTCGGCAGATCTTGGACTCGGCTTGGCTGGCGTCAGCGAGCAACTCAGACGCTTCGGCTACGAACTCAAGTTCGACTTTCGGCCAGGCGGCGGCACCAGAGCCGTGATAGTCTAATCAAGCAAGAGGTAGCCATTCATCTCGTCATCCTGGCCCACCGACCAGGGGGAGGTACCTTGTGAGCATTAGAATCGCCATTGTTGACGACCATCAACTGGTTCGCGACGGATTAGCCTCGCTCCTGCAAGACTTAGACACCGATGTAGAAATCGTTGGACAGGGCGCGAACGGTGCAGAAGCTGTCCTAATTGCGGAACAAGAGCAACCCGACATCATGCTGATGGATGTCGCGATGCCGGATATCAACGGTATCGATGCCACACAGACCATTCGCGAAATTGCACCGAACGTGCGGGTAATTGCGGTCACCATGCATGCGGAGCGCAGTTTTATCACCGGCATGCTCGGCGCCGGTGCGATGGGATATATCCGCAAAGAATCCGCTTTTGAGGAGATTTCGACGGCGATCGACGAGGTTATCGAAGGGCGAGTCCACCTCGGCGCGGGCATTGAAGAAATTGCGAGCGACCACGGGCGCAGCGATACGCTCAGCGCGCGAGAGACCGAAGTGCTGACGATGATCGCCGAAGGGAAGAAAACGAGAGAAATCGCTGCGGACCTTTTTCTTAGCGAAAAGACGGTGGAGACCCACCGGCGCCAAATTAGTCGGAAACTCAAGATTTCTAGTGTTGCGGAACTGACTAAGTATGCAATTCGACGGAATTTGACCTCTGTCTAAGTAAAAACCCTGACAAAACGCTCGTTTTTGGTGAAATCAGACTATATTAAACATAATATTCTGATTTTTTAATACAAATCAATGAGTTATATATCTACTCGTCCTACATAGACAGTGTTCTTCGTCTATCTTTCTGTTTTTTCGACGATTTTTTGGCGGTTATTATCAGGGTTTTCACCGATACCCGGGTTCGTCGTCTAGGAGTAGCCTAAGAACTCTCGGGAAAGGTCAGTCCATGGATTGGGCGTAAACTTTAGGGAAAAAAGCTTGGCAACGACTGGTGCAATGCTCTTCGTGCCGCAAGGCACACGGCAAACGGGGTCGCCTCAGATAAGACAGCGGAGTGTCCTTATCTGTGATCCGTCCCGCGGCCTATGTAGGACTATCGCACAAATCGTGAACGGTCTCGGGGTCCAGGCGGTCGCTGCCACGGATGGCGGCGCCGCAATCCGCTTGGGTGCTATGCATGCACCTGATCTCATTCTTCACGCCGAAAACATGCCAGGCCTTCGGGCCATGGACTTTCTCGATGCAGGCTTAGGCCACCTTCTTAATCGCCGCGTTCTTCTGATCGATCGGCGATCCCGGGGGCTGCCGCGCTGGCTCCCGGTAATCAAAACCCCATTGGATGTCGAACGATGCCAGCAGGAAATCGTTGGACTTCTGAACGGAATGGAACAATCAGGCTAATCCTCTCCCTTTCCGCCTGATTGATCTCCTCCAAGCCCCGGCAACGGGGCTTTTTTTTGGCTACCATGAGCGGCCGCGGGACGCCCCGTGCCGCATGAGCCATTGCAAAAGAACCTATGGATGTCACCGCCCTCCTTGAAGGATTGAACGAAGCGCAGCGCGAGGCCGTCAGCGCGCCGCAGGAACCCGTGCTGGTCGTCGCCGGCGCCGGCAGTGGCAAGACGCGTGTCCTGGTCCACCGCGCCGCCTGGCTGATGCAGGTCGAACACGTTTCACCGCAGAGCCTGCTCGCCGTGACGTTTACCAACAAAGCGGCCAGCGAGATGCGCGCGCGTATCGAAAACTTAATCGCGATGCCCGCCCGGCACCTTTGGGTGGGTACGTTCCATGGGTTAGCGCACCGGCTGCTTCGCAGGCACTGGAGAGAAGCGGGGCTCGTGCAGAATTTTCAGATTCTAGACAGCGCCGATCAGGACCGATTGATCAAGCGGCTGTTGCGCGAGAGCAGCGCGGCGGACAGCGAGTGGTCGCCTCGCGAAGTGAAGAGCTTTATCAACGGGGCCAAGGACGAGGGTCTGCGTCCAGACCATATGGATGGCGGCGGTGATCCGAATCGTAAGCGCTTGATCGAGTTCTACAGCGACTATCAAGCTGCCTGCGAACGCAGTGGCGTGATCGACTTTGCGGAAATTCTGCTGCGTGCGCATGAGCTGTGGCGGGACAACGCGGAACTGCTGACCCACTACCAACGGCGCTTTCGCCATGTTTTGGTCGATGAGTTTCAGGACACCAATGCGATCCAGTACGCCTGGATCAAGCTCTTGACCGCCGGAGGTGGTGTGCCGTTCGCGGTCGGTGATGACGACCAATCGATCTATCGGTGGCGTGGCGCGCGCATCGAACACATCGGCGGCTTTTCAAAGGACTTTCCGGGCACCCGCGTCGTCAAGCTCGAACAGAATTATCGCTCAACCGGCAATATCCTCAATGCCGCAAACGCGATCATTGCCAACAACGGCGGCCGGCTTGGCAAGAACCTTTGGACGGATGGCAAGGACGGCGCGCCGATCAAGCTCTACGCTGCGTTCAATGAACGCGACGAGGCGGACTTTATTGTCAATCGCTTGAAAGATTGGATTGCCCAGGGGCAGCGCCGCGATGATGCCGCCATCCTGTATCGATCCAACGCCCAATCGCGCGTTCTCGAAGAAATGCTGCTCAATGCGCGGATTCCTTACCGGGTCTACGGCGGACTTCGGTTCTTCGAGCGTCAGGAGATTAAGGATGTCCTGGCCTATCTTCGACTGATCAGCAACCGCGACGACGATGCTGCATTCGAGCGCGTAGTGAACGTGCCGGCGCGCGGGATAGGGGCACGAAGTGTTGAAGCTATGCGGAGCTACGCACGCGCCAACGCCTGTTCGTTGTGGCGCGCAGCAGGTGCGGTCGCATCGGACCCCTTGGCCGGCCGAAGCGCCAAAGCCATTCACCGATTCATCACGCTGATCGAGACCATGGCTGCGACTTGCGAAAGCCTCGACCTACACGAGAAAGTCGACCAAGTAATCCACACCAGCGATTTGGCGTCGCACTATCGCAAAGAAGGCGAAGAAAAAGCCGCGACCCGTATTGAGAACATTGAAGAACTGGTCAGCGCGGCACGCGGATTTGCGCCGGAAGACCAGGATGATGCCGACGACATGAGTGAGTTGGACGCATTCCTTGCACATGCCGCGCTCGAAGCGGGCGAAGGACAAGCCGACGCGTGGGAGGACTGCGTACAATTGATGACGTTGCATTCCGCCAAGGGCCTTGAGTTCCCGCTGGTGTTTATTTGCGGGATGGAAGACGGGCTCTTCCCGCATCAACGATCAGTGACCGACCCCGCCGGTCTCGAGGAAGAACGGCGGCTCTGTTATGTCGGATGCACCCGAGCGATGCAGGAGCTGTACCTCACGTACGCCGAGCAGCGCCGGCTGCACGGCATGGACAGCTTCGGCGCACCGTCCCGGTTTATCCGAGAGATTCCCAACGAGTTGATCGAGGAAATTCGACCCCGAGCCAACCTGCAACGACCGATGAGCTCGAACACGCGGCCATCGCCATCGGGGCGCTTGGTTGATGACACGCCAGCAATTCAACTGGGGCGTCCTGTTCGTCACGCGAAATTCGGCGATGGCGTGATACTGAATTGTGAAGGTCAGGGTGCGCACGCCCGAGTTTGGGTCAACTTCGAGTCGGCCGGGACAAAGTGTCTGATGCTGAACTACGCCAACCTTGAGTTAATGTAGAATCTCGGTCGATGAAGATCCTCATTCTAGGCGCGGGGCAAGTCGGTGCGAGCGCCGCACAGCATTTATCCCGCGAGGAGTCCAACGACGTCACGGTGGTGGATATCAACGCCGAGGTGCTTCGAGAGCTACAGGACCGGCTCGATATTCGCACCGTCGTAGGCCACGCCAGCTACCCGGATGTGTTGGAGCGCGCCGGCGGTCGCGACGCTGACATCATCATCGCACTAACCGATTCAGACGAAACCAACATGGTGGCCTGTCAGGTCGCCTATTCGATGTTCCGGACGCCCACCAAAATCGCTCGCATTCGCGCCGCCGAATACATGACCGCCGAGAAGTTGTTTGCACAGGAATCGATGCCCGTCGATGTGCGCATCAGTCCAGAGCAGCTTGTCTGTGAGTACGTCGAGCAGCTGATCCTATACCCGGGCGCATTGCAGGTTCTTGAGTTCGCCGATGACCGTGTCCGACTGGTCGGCGCACGCGCGGATCGTGATGGTCTGTTGGTTGGTCAGCAACTGAAAAACATCAAAGAGCACCACCCGAACACCGAGGCACGAATTGCTGCGATCTACCGCGACGGCCGTTCGATAGAGCCCCACGGTGACACGGTGATTCGCGAGGGGGACGAGGTGTTCTTCATCGCCGCGCGGAAGGACATCCGGGTGTTCATGAGCGAGATGCGCAAACTCGAAGATCCGGTGCGTCGTGTCATCATCGCCGGCGGCGGCAACATCGGGTTACGGCTTGCACAAACCCTGGAGCAAACCAACCAAGTCAAAATCATCGAGCGTAACCCGGAACGTGCCCGGGTGATTTCCGAGCAGCTGTCGAAAGCAATCGTGCTGAATGGTGATGCAGCGAACGAAGACCTGTTGCTCGAGGAGAACATCGACAGCACGGACGTGTTCTGCGCACTGACCAATGCAGAGGAAGCGAATATCCTATCCGCGATGCTGGCGCGTCGGCTCGGTGCCAACAAGGTGATGGCGCTGATCAACCGGCCGAGCTACGCCGAGCTTATGGAATCGGGCAGCATCGACATCGCTTTGTCGCCGCAACAGATAACAATCGGCTCTTTGCTTGCGCACGTGCGGCGCGGCGACGTTGTCAAAGTGCACTCATTGCGCCGCGGTGCAGCGGAAGCGATCGAAGCGGTTGCGCATGGCGCCAGTGGCACCAGCAAGGTCGTCGGCAAGACCATCGAGAGTCTCGCGTTGCCGAAGGGCGCGTCCATTGCAGCGCTGGTGCGTGGCGACGAAGTGATCATCGCGCATCACGACACGGTCATCGAAGCAGATGATCACGTCATCATCTTCTTGAGTGACCGGCGCAAGATCGATGAGGTCGAGGCGCTGTTCCAGGTCGGCGTGTCGTTCCTGTAACTGCGTCCATACATCCGTGAACTGGTCGGTCATACAACGTATTCTCGGTTTGTTGCTGACGATGTTCAGTGTTGCGATGTTGCCGCCGATCGCGGTTTCGCTGATCTTCAACGATGGTGTCTGGCAACCCTTCCTGTATTCGTTTCTGCTCATTCTCGCGCTCGGTGTGTTGCTGTTCTTACCGGTCAGAAACGCGCGCAAAGACTTGAGGCTGCGCGACGGGTTTCTGGTCGTCGCGTCGTTCTGGCTCGTACTGGGGACAATCGGAGCGACTCCGTTGTGGTTGTCGCCAGAGCCGAGCATGACGTTGACCGAAGCGGTGTTCGAATCGATATCGGGTCTGACGACGACGGGCGCGACCGTGATCATCGGTCTGGATGGGCTACCCGAGTCGATCTTGTTCTACCGGCAGCAGCTTCAGTGGCTCGGCGGTATGGGCATCATCGTCTTGGCTGTCGCGATCCTGCCGATGTTGGGCGTCGGCGGCATGCAGCTCTATCGCGCCGAGACGCCAGGTCCCGTCAAGGATACGAAGCTCACGCCGAGGATTACCGAAACCGCGAAAGCGCTTTGGTATGTCTATCTCGGATTCACGGTGTTCTGCGCGCTGGCTTACTGGTCTGCGGGGATGGGCGTATTCGACGCGATTTGCCACAGCTTCTCGACGGTAGCGATTGGTGGGTTTTCGACCCATGACCTCAGCATCGGTCATTTTAATAGCCCCGCTATTGAGG
>JBCAZH010000105.1:0-7865 GCA_038533155.1 Pseudomonadota bacterium
TCGTCGAGCGACTCGATCAGCCCAATCTCAAGGGCCGTCTCAGGACCGATGACCACTTGCTGCAAGCTACCCGGGATTCGCGCATCAGTTGCTGATAGCGCGATGCGTCCGCCCATAATCTCCGCGAAACGCTGCGGATACAGAGGTTGCCGGTCCGGTTCTGCCAGACCGATCGGCGCTAAAGGCTGGCTATTGGAGGGATCGTACTTATCCGATGCACCAATCGTGTGCAGAAACTCATGAGCGAGAATCACGTTATTTGAACCGCGATACTGCCGTGCTGCGTATGCGTTGACGATGCCGTACATGCCCTTGCGAACGCCAACGGAATCCTCGAGCAGCACGAAGTCTGCCGGATTGTGATACCGAACAAACACCCGCACGTCGGGCTCGATCGGCTCTAACCCGTCCGTAACGTCACCGACCCACCAGCGCATTTTCAGGGACCACCACATTACGTCGAGCACGTTGGGCGTATCGGGCATCCGCGGCGGCTGTTGATCGAGCTGCGGACCGAGTTCGATCCTGACCGGTTGCTCCAATGACACGCCGTATCGCTGAACCTCTCGTTGTAGAAAATCCTCAACATCACCGAACGAGCGCTCAGACAACGAAGCGATGTAACGATCCGTGTTGGCGTGTCCGTCTGCATTGATCGGGTAGACGCGGATCCATAGACTATTGTTCCAGTCGGTGGACCTCAGCTGCGTAAGCCAAGCGTTCAAAGCCACGAACAGCAGAATCGCGAGCAAGATGAAAATTCGGATTTGCTTGAACATACGGGTATTGAGCCAGAGACGACGCGATAAATCTTCGACTTGGTCAGCAGTTTGCGCAGTCGCTGTTGCCTTGTCAGACTAGCCGGATACCAGCTCTTGGCAAGAAGGCGGACTCAGGCGAGATATGAAGCTTCGACTGTTAGGCAACACCATACGATTGCGTTTGACCCGAAGTGAGGTCGCTCGGGTCGCAGCGGGCGAGACCGTGATCGAAACCACTCAAATTTCGGCACACGACAGATTCGAGTACGCGTTGGGTCCAGGCGCGGTGGACGGCGTACAAGCTCACCTCGACGGGCACCGACTCACCGTGCTTGCACCCGCCGATGACCTCAAGCAATGGGGCGCCGGCGATCGCGTTGCATTGGCTGAACCTCGTACAACAGAACCACGAATCTTGGTCGAAAAAGACTTTGCGTGCCTGACGCCGCGAGAGGGTGAGGACGATGCCGATACCTTCGAACATCCACGCGCCGGCACCGATCAGTGCTAGTTGCAGTCGTTGGTAATTCAGCTTGTAGCGAGTGTCTGACCAGGTCGTGCTTTGAACGTCAGCTCCGTCCGTAGTCGGCGAGTTTTAACTTATCCTCACAGTCGGGACTCGGCCAGAAGCGGTCACTCATTCCACTGTCCATCGTGCCGACGGACTCCTCCAGGTCCGTACCGAAAATCTCAATTAATCGCTGTCGCATATCGCGGGAAGCTCACAAGTTCCTGATGTCAGGCTTCGGATTTTCAGCACACTCCGCTGCATTTGCCCGTGGCGATATAAGACGTTCCGGTGAGATAGTGTTAGTTTACAAAGTGGTACACGGCACGACGTAAAACAGTCTCCCGACAAAAATTGAAGAAACCACTGTTGCAGGCGACGCATTTGTCCGTTGCGGTGCATCACTGCAACGGTGTATTTTCTTGACATGCGTCTGGCACTTACGTCGTTTACCAGAGGGATTTGGGATGTCGAACACTTGCAACCGGATCAACATCTCAATCCATAGAATCAGCTGTTAGATTTCATGCGGATCAACGATGCAGAATCCCTCAACCAATTTGCGGAGGAGCTCGAGGCCAAGCGGGACGAGCTAGTTCAACAACTGGTAGATGCAAACAAAGAAGAGATATCAAGTATTGTCGATAGCCTCTCGAGTGCCTCGATCGAGGACCGATTGCTTTGGGAATGGCGAGAAGCAAAACGGTTTGAGGAGCTGTACCCTAAAGTTTTCGCAGACGGCATCGAAAACGGATTCTGGAGACAGTACCTGTTGGACCTCCGTCTGAGTGGTGAGATTGATACTGCGACAGTTTTTCTAGATCGACTCTATAAGCTCCACTGGGAGTCATTTAGGCCGCTTCTTCGCCGTGCTGAGTCTCTGGGTAATGAGCCGGGCTTCGTGGCGAGGCTTGATACACAGCGTGGCAGGGTCGCGGAGGTTCTTTTCGAGATGTTGTTTCTTGCCGAGAGTTGCGATGAAGAGGTCGCTGCTGAAGCATTGCGAAAACGAGCCACCAAGAGAATCAACTCACTCAATGAAGCGGGCAGATAGGTTGCGCGCGCTATGAAATCTAACAAGACGTTGCAGCTGACACTTGACCCTGTCGCAGCTATGGCTATCGCTTCTGCAGCGCCGGCCTCAAGCGCAGCTGAACTTGGGCGTTATGGCTCGTACCTTTAGTCATGCGACATAGGGTTCGAAAAGGGCCTTCCAAAGTTGAGGTGAGCGGCGGCTACTATTCAGGTGAGAAAATACGAGTTAAGAATTTAGTGATCCAGCCTTTTCGAAACGCCGTTGAGCTGTCGATGGATTTGAGTGACGAAGAAAAACTCTTGAGCCTTGTTTTCTCTAACGATGGGAAGGACGTAACGACAGTTGTATTCGAGGATGAACTGCTTGCAACAGCATTAGACAAGAATCTGTCTGAAGAAATGCAGCAAAAAAGACGGCTCTACATTAGATTCAAATCAAAAAATGATTATGCGTACTTTGGCAAATACACGAAAGAGCTACATCGAATTGTCTTCGAGAGAGAAACATAACCAGTCACTGCAGCTGACGCTGATGGACCCAGCTCGAGTCTTGCTGTTGCACTTCACTCGCTGCGTCAAATGCGCAGCTGAGCTTGGGCGTTGTACGCCATGAGTGTTCGAGTGCTAATCGCTCTTGCGCTGACAGGCCTCCCGGCCAAAGCGATTTGCGGAGAAACGCTTCTAGCTTTCAATTCATCCGACGTCGGTTTTGAGTCAGAGGGCTCTGTTGTTTGCGTTGCCGAGGCTCATTCGGGTGTTGAAGAAGGAATTTGTTTAGTTCTGGAATCGTGGGTATATGACGTATCGACCAAAGAGTACCTCTATACGTGTCTGGTTCGGTTGGATTCAGGGTTTGTTTCTGTACCTCAGGTTTCCCGCGAAGCAGTTGGAGGATGGACGACCTCGAGATATGCGAAGGATGGGTTGTCCATTCTTCTGAGATCCAAGCAGTCAGGCGACCGTGACGGGGAGTCCTACGGAATAGTGGGAGAGCTTGTAGTTGAGCTAGACGAGACCAAGGAGCATCTCAAAGTAGTTGGATGGGTATGGGTCTAAAGCCTATCAAAAGCGACTGTGTTCCGGTTTGGTCGGTGATCGCTAGAACGTGCATCGCATTCTTGGGCCGTTCTCAACGGCTCCTTTGGGTTGTGGATTCAGCCGTGAGTATAGCTGACGTCTGGTTGGTTTCTCGAGATGGCCAATAGCGGTCAGTCACGATTACCCCAGCTCGCTTCCATTTCCTTGTATTCGTCCTTCTTCTCAACAAGATCGAGAAACTGCGCGTTTAGTCTCTTGATGCGATCTTCCTCTTGCAGTCTCGTCCCATCGAAATTGGATTGCAGAAATCTCATCAGTATCGCCGGGTCGGAATCGACAGTATCCAAAAGCTCACCAATCTTTCGTGGCGGGACAGCACACCCATCTGAGAGAAAGTCAATAAAAGTCGGGGCGAGAATCGTCCACGCGCCGTCGGTCGGCGACACGTAAATAACCGGAGATTCTCTACGAACTGCGCCATCCAGCTTCAACATAGCCGTGTGAACTCCGTCGACTCCCATCGCCAGAAAAGTAAGTGAGTTTGCAGGCGTGTTGAAATATCCGTAGTCGTCCTCAGGAGGATCAACAAGGTAGTCACCGTCGAGAGTGTCGTTGGGATCGTGCCACGCACGTGCCGCGGTTAAGAATCTCTCAAAATCGTCGTTCTGAATCATTTCGGTGCGCTCGCCGACAGCCTCCTCGCCACTGGCTGTCAGCAAAACGAGAGTAGCGATGGCGATCAGTCTCAACACGAAGAAATCCCTTCTGACAGTGAGGTTACCAAATGATCGGAAAAGGGTTGATGCAGTGAGCATAGCAGAGGATCAGCTTGTTGCAGGACTCGGCCAGAAGCAGCCACTGATTTCAGTTGTTGTTGGTCCAAATAAAAGCGAGCGGGCCAAGATGCCTATCAGTCGTCATCTTCGTGCTCAAATGAAGGCCATTCAATTCTGTCGCTTGAGTCCATCGTGAACCACTTCTGCGTCGCAGATTCCAGGAATTCGATTTCACCGTCCTCATCTATGTCGTCGGGCCATACAAAGTCATCGGCGGTGACGTCGATGGCGTTGCTGAGTTGTTCTTCGGTCACGCCCTCCGACCGCTCCAGGATCCAGAGCATCCTTACCTCAATCTCGCCATTAGACGTCTCTCGAATGTGTCTGTTGAATAACACACCTTGTAGATGAGTGGGTGGCTCTACAACCACACGCCCCTTGAGCTTCATCAAGTCTAGATAAGACATCTGAGCGTATGTCTCGAGCTCGCTGTCTAGAAACTGGACTTCTGGTTCGTCAAACATCATTGATCTAATAGTCTCTTCCGACTTCTGTAACTACTTCATAAGCCAGCATCCGAGCACGAAGGGCCCACCGTTTTCGAAGAAGATCGTTCGTCTACAAGGCTCATCAGCCGCGAGCATAGCAAACACTCGGCTTATTGCTGGACTCGGCCATTAGCGGCCGGTTCGATCAGTCTTTTCTCTGCTTCCACAGGAAAATTCCAGCCACGGACGCCAAGAGGAATGAGATGGCCATGACGGCGTAAGCACAGTTCGCATTGTAGTTGGCACGTTGAATTGAGTAGTTTGGAGCGCCACTCAAGGAGGCCGTTTGGAACAACCAGAGAAGGCCGAGAACAAAGATGGCGACGCAAATTATTAATGTCGCGAAGGCAGAAAGTCTCATAGGCTGTCCTGCACCATTATGCTGAACACTCCGAATTAGTGAGGGTGAACGACCGCGTTGGGTCATCAGCTGTGAGTATAGCCGACGCTCGAGTCGTTTCTCGATCCGGCCAGAACCAGCCGTTCGCGTCGACGCGATTAATCGGCCACCGGCACGAAGTCGCCTCTAGATACATCAAATTCAAATGCGGCACCAACTGGTGCGTCGAGCAGGCCCAGAACCCTGTCATCTTCCCTGAGAACAGCCCCAAGTGACACAAGGCAAATGTTCTCGGAGTCATCCATGTACTCATCCGACTCATCGCCGCACAGGAATCGCCACCCGCTATCTTCTTCCCTGTCAGGTTCTTCTCGATACAGATACCCGATCTTCTGACCGTCTCTCATTATTCGCTGAGTAACAAAACACCGGGGCAGATACTTGTCGGTCTTGCTCGGAACCGGGTCATCGATGCTGACTTGTATGATGTGCTTTCCCTTGAAGGTCAAAGGATCGCCACACTTTAGGTCCTTAATGTACGCAGGATCGTTATCGAGTACACCTTCGAACTTACGATCTGAGACCTTCGTTATTTCGACCCACATGCGCTCAGCATTCGGAGCTTCCGGGTCTTCACTTTCAAACCGGAAGATCAGCTTGACCCCGTCTTCCGGCTTCAACATTTGAACAGCCTCGGAAGATGGTTTGTGGAAGGTGTATGGATGATCGTCAGCGAGTTTCTGGGCGTCGGCGAGCCACCAAGACTTCTTTCCTTTGAGCAGGCGCAAGATTCTCTCAGACAAAACTCGGCGAAACCTCGGATTTTTCGGACCTTGACTCGACCGGCTGGTTAGGGTCAACAGCCGTGAGTATAGCTGACGTTGGATTGCTTGCAGGACTCGGCCAAGAGCGGTCATCCGACGGTGGTCTGCATAACCTTCAATAGATGACGACCCTTGTCCGAAATCGGCGTCGCTGAAGCGACGACGGCGTTGACGGCCTCAGGGCTGATGTGTCTGATTAGTCTGCAATACTCATCGGTTTCCGTAGGGCAAAACTCGAGACTTAGTAGTTTCGCGGTACATTCGACAACTCGCGATCGATCGACTTCGTTCAACTTTCCTGACTGTTTCTTCAGCGCCCTTGCCAGCCGCGCCTTTGTCCCCTTCCCGAAAGGTAGCTTTGGATCATGCGAGAGCAGTAAACAAGCATCTTCGACTGCGCGTGGGATGCCGTCAGAAACAGCACTTGCAAGGCTGTCTGTTACGCGCCCGAGCAGAATTGCAGGGTGGTCGATCGACTCGACAGGGTAGTACGCTCGTAGAGAGATGCCGAGCAGACTTTCGAGGTCCTCTAGAGAATTTGCCTCACTCACGCGGCATACCCTTTAAGCGCCGTTGGGCCAAGAGTCCTGCCAATCGTCTAAGAGCACACTAAGCGTTGACTGATCTTTCTCACGTTTACGGAACTCTGCGACATAGTCTCGTCGGCCCTGGCTACGCATGAATCTTCTGTGGCGACGAATCATGAAAACGAGACGGATGCCGCCTATAAGACACGCATTTAAGGACAGAAATGCGGCGACTAGTATCCCACCTGTTATAGGGCGCCTCACGTCTGGAGCGGCGAAATAGAGCACCGCAGAAATAAAAGGCGTCATCACAGCAAAAAATATAGCTACCTCACGAAAGAACTCTGCTATCGAAGTCTTTTCAACTCTATCAAAATTCAATTTCATGACGTTTATTGAGCGTGCCAGCATCCAACGTGTTGCTGCAAACGATGCGCACTACTGGTCTGCGGCTCAAGCTTACGCCCCCATTTCCCCTCCTCTTTGTTTCCTCAACTACCATCTAGGTACCCATAAATTCATCAAAACTCTGCAGTACCCAGTATGCGCTGGCAACCTCTCTGAACTTGGGTTGGAGCTCTTTCATAACGAATTCGTTGCCGTGCTCCTTGAACACGCGGAAAGTTTGAAACGACACTTCAGACTCGTCTTGTTGCAACGCGCTGTCAATATCCAAATCGAGAGCAACAACCGCAGGTTCTCGCCCTGCAAAATCTAACGCCAGCTGATCTGCCCCTGCTTCCAGCAGAAACTTAATCAACTCGTCAAAACCACTCTCCGCTGCGACATGTAGCAGAGTCTCGTTCCTCGGTAATCGCCTATCAATGTCTCCCCCCGTTTTGACAAAACGCTCGACGCTTCGTAAGAAATCACCGTAGGCGGTCTCGGAATCGTCCCTCATAAACTGATCCAAGGCGTCTTCAATCGTCATTTGCGCCTTCCCGCGCCGCTGCTAGTAATCAAGAAAACTCTCCGATGAATCTCGTAAGCTTCACCATTTGAACGACAGCTAAGGGTCATCAGCCGTGAGTATAGCTGACGGTCGGTTTGTTTCTCGATCTGGCCAGAAGAGGCCGGTCACTCGTCTTTGTCTTGATTCAGCGTTTTGCGAATGAAGTAGAAGCAAACACCGACTGCAAAAACCAGCACGATCCAAATAATGGACGCAGCCTGATTACCAGACTCCTTGAACCAGGCAAGCACTAACAATGTAACGACAACAATAGCGGCTTGGATCAACTCTAGTGGCGTTACGTTTCTATTTTCTTTCTCTGGGTCGCTGATCGCACGATCCTCCGTTAGCTTCGGCCAACAGCCGTAAGTATGGCCAACGCTTGGCTTGATTCTGGACACGGCCAACAGCCGCGAGTATAGCTGACGCAGGGCTCAATTCTCGTGCCGGCCAGAAGCAACCGCTCGGGTTACTCGTCCTCAGTCGTCGCCCGGACCTCAAAGATGTCCGTAACAGGGATACCGGTCATCAATTTTGATGCTGCGGCCAAGTGATT
>JBCAZH010000106.1:0-2008 GCA_038533155.1 Pseudomonadota bacterium
ACGTCATGGTCGATCGCGAGCTGCAGCAGCGTCTGATCGGTTGCCGTGTTTTGGTAGAAGCTACCAGAGTCTTCGATCTCTGCGTACCAGTAATAGCCAAAGTCGCGGCCAGCAACCTCAGCCGGTCCGCCCACCTCGGCGGTCACGACGTTACGGTCCCAAGAGCCGGTTGTGTAGGACACACGGCCTTCGGTCTCGTCGAGATACTGCCCACCTGACGCTCGCGCAGACTTCGGCACGAAGTTCAGATAGCCGCCGATCTTCGCCGGTCCGTAGACGACAGACGCTGGGCCACGAACAATATCGATCCGGTCGGAAGCACCGATTGGTGTCGGGTAGTTGCCTGGGTTGTCGAGACGTCGCACACCGCGGAAATAGGTCTCACCAGACGTGCCGCGGATATCGAGGGCACCCGCAACGCCGAAAAACGACTGTGTGAAGGTGCCGGGGGCAAGACTCACAAGTTCGTCAATATCGCGGATATCAAAACGCGCCAATTGGTCGGAAGAAATGGTGGACGCAGAACGCGGCGTTTCGAGCAGCGTCTTGTCCAATCCGAACACCGAGCCCACGTCTTGCGTCGGCAAACTGTTCAGTGATCCCTCGACGACAATCTCGTCGATCTCTTCCTCTTGTGCCGTAGCCGGCAGTGATGTTGCGGCATAAATCGCCGTCATAACCCCGGCATACAGGGCCCAGTTTCGTCTCATTCGCTCACCCTCCTGAAGGCGCAGATTTGTGTTCTCGCACACGCACGAGAACCCAATGTGGATAACCACACCAATGCGACACCACGGTTTAAGTGGTATCTGTTGTTTTTCGGTAACACTCTGGGAGCCCTACCAGCAAAATGCTCAAGCAGCACATCGCGCTGCTATTTCACACGAGCCATCGCGGCTTCGTGCTGCTTGTGCAAACCTGTATCCCCCCAGGTTCGCGCCTTCGCTTAGTCGCAGATCTTGTAGCGGGCACAAATGAAGTTTCGAGTGTCGGGGAAGTCGTCGGTGTTTGCAAGTCCGCGCCTTTGCATGCGGCGCTCAAACGCCTGCATTCGCTGTCCAAAACGCTCCAGTAGTCGCTCTTTGACCGGCGCTTCGACGAAACTGTGTTGCAACGAGTTGCGACCCATCGTCTTAATCTCGTCCCAGCTCAGATTGAATTCTTTAACACCGACAAAGAACTCATCGGTGAGCGTCGAGTCCCACATGCCTCGGTCGTCAGTGGACAGTGCAACGGGGATACCGGTCCTCAGAAACTCGGGGAATGGGTGTTGCGAATAGTCCACAACGTATTCGAGCAGCAGGTTGCTAATCAAGTTAATTTCAATCAGATAGGGGCCATATCTGAGATCGACCATCAGCTCGTCGTCGGTGATCAAATTGATGCCGTGACCGATTCGACTGGCGCCTAGCAACAGGGTGTCGTGGATGTGATCGTTCGGTTCGTCAACTTCACCGGCATGGATGGAAAGCGGCAAGGCGCCTTTGTGTCGCATCTCGCGATAAGTCTCGAGAAACCGCCTTGGATGGCCTTTGTCGTTATCCTCTCGACCGGCCATATTGATGGCAACGTACAAGTCGCGATTGCGCAGTGCGAATTCGTACAAATCGCGCAGGTTGTCTTCGGCATTCGGTGCAAATCTCAACACCATGAGTTGCAGTCGCACTGTGACACCCGTTTCTGCCGCATCGGGTTGCCTAAGTCGTTCACGGTAGATGTCTGCAACTTCGTCCATCGTGAATGCGCTGCCATCAGGTCGCCGCGCGCCGCCGACCGCTGCCTGTGTTTCAAGATAGATCGCACCGTCGTCGCCGAGATCCTTCATGTTCTGAAACAGAATCTCAGCGCGCAGATAGGGGTTCTCCGTTAAGGCGCCCATGCGCTGCCAATGCTTTTGAAAGAACTCCTCACGGCCTTCGGATTCGTTATCGAGCTTAAGGCTGTTGAGCCAGCCCTGCTGCTCGGCAGGTGTCAACGCATCGAATGCGGTGAATTCCGATCGTTCGCA
>JBCAZH010000106.1:2108-7689 GCA_038533155.1 Pseudomonadota bacterium
AGCGTAAGCAACAGACAAATCAGTCGTTTCATTGAGCGGGTTCCAAGATCGTGAAGCGGGGGATGAGAAGTTCGAGCAACATGGCGATGAACGCGCCAGTTGACACCGGAGATGCGAGGAAAGTGCTCAACATCGTTGGGACGGACGAAATGCGTCCGGCAATGAGTGACAAGACCGGACCGCCGATCACGGCAACCGAAGCAATCACGAGCGTTCGCCGATCTATCTGCGTACCGCCGAGCATCAGCCAGCCGGAAACGCCGACCATTGCAAACATGATTAATGTGGCGCCCCCAACCACACTGGACGGCAGTGTCTGAATGACGGTTGCCACGACTGGCACCACGCCGATCAGTATCAGCATGGCGGCGGTGTAAAGCCCCACGCGACGGCTTGCGACGCCGGTCAGTCGGATCACGCCGTTGTTCTGACTGAAGGTCGTATTCGGGAAGGTTGAGAAAACGGCCGCGAAAAATGAGTTCAGGCTATCGGCCGTAACGCCGCCGCGCAGTCGGCGGAGAAAATCACGGTCACGCAACCGAATACCGGACAGTTGGGCGGTCGCCGACAGGTCACCCACCGATTCGGTCGCCGAGACGATGAAGATCGGGAGCAAGACCAAAACCATGCCGATGTCTAAAGCCACCGGGTAGCGCAGCAGCTCGGGAATGAACAAGCCGCTGGCGGTTGCAACCTCGGGGGGTGTCAACAAGCCGAGGGCGAATGCCACCAGCGATCCGACGATGAGTCCGCCAACGACTGATGCGAGTCGGAGCGTCGGTCGACCCGAAAATGCCATCAGTGCAACCGTAGCGATCGCCGCGGCAGCGCTGACCAGCGCAGGTAGGCCGTAGCTATCGAAGTCGCGTTGCAGGCCTTGCAGTGCGACCCAAACCAACGATGCGCCCAATAACACCACTGTGCTGCCGGCGACCGCGGGTGTGATGATCCGCTGTAGTCGGTCAATCGCCTGCGCGAATACGACCATCAACAACGAACACACCAAACAAGCCGTGAAGATTTGTCCCAGCACAACATCCGGCGGCAGCGCATTCGCTTTCATCTGATACAAAAAAATCAGAGGTGTGACGAATGTGAAACTCGTGCCTTGGATGCTGAGCATCCCAGAACCGATGCCGCGAAATCGGACGATCTGGACAAGCGTCGCGAATCCGGAAACCACCAACGCGCTGCTGATGAGATAAGTGGTTTCATCTGCATCGAGTTGCATACCCAACGCGATAAGCAACGGCGCGGTAACGATGCCACCGAACACTGCGAGCAAATGTTGTAGACCGATCAGCGCCGCAGTTCGGTGCGGCGGTTTGTCGTCGATACCGTAACCAGCTTGAACCGATGAAGAACTCATGGGCTACGACTATACGACAGCCGACGCGCAAGACGCAGCTTCCATTTGCACACCTATCTTCGCGCAGCGTAGCATCGCGTGATGTGCCGGGAGTGAATTCGAGGAGCGATGAGAATGGCAGATTTCGTGGCTGCGATGCCGAAAGCAGAATTGCATGTACATCTTGAGGGAACACTGGAACCTGAACACATCTTCGAACTGGCGCAGAAGAATCGTATCGATCTTGAATACGATAGCCCGCAAGCCGTGATCGACGCTTATGACTTCAACGATCTGCCTTCGTTCTTGAAGATTTACTACGCGGGCATGAATGTATTGCAGACTGAGCAAGACTTCTACGATCTCACCTATCGCTACTTCGAGCGTGCGCACGCCGACAACGTCCGTTACGTCGAACCCTTTTTCGATCCGCAAGGACACACTACTCGAGGCGTAGAGTTTTCGACGATTATCGATGGCATCAGTCGCGCGCAAGCGGACGCCGAACAGCACTTAGGCATCCGGTCCAACCTCATCATGTGTTTTTTGCGGGACATGAGTGCCGAGTCGGCGATGGCACATCTTGAGATGGCCGAGCCTTATTTGGATCGTCTGATCGGGGTTGGTCTGGACTCGGATGAAAAAGACAACCCGCCGCTGAAGTTCGCCGACGTGTTTGCTCGCGCGCGGTCGATGGGTTTGAAACTGACGATGCACTGCGACGTCAATCAGGACAACAGCGTGTCGAATATATGGGACGTTGTGACAACGGTTGAGGCGGATCGGGTAGACCATGGTGTCAACTCATTAGAGGACTCTGCGTTGTGCAATGAGATCAAGGCAAGAGGCCTAGGTCTCACCGTATGCCCCGTGTCGAATACGTTCTGTGCACAGTCGCTGACAGGTGATGAGATTCGCAAAATGCTTGAGCTCGGGATGAAGGCCACAGTCAACTCTGATGATCCGGCGTACTTTCGGGCGTACATGACCGACAACTTCCGCGCGTTGCAGGACCAAGCGGGTTTTTCTCAGGATGAGATGCTTCAGCTGACGCGCAACGCGTTCGACGTCGCTTGGATTAGCGATGCGGAACGCGCTGCCTACCATCGCGAAATCGACGAGTTCGCCGAAGCGTACGCCGCCTAATCGAAGCGCAATTCGATGACGAGACTGTGGATCCGATCGCCTGCCGCAGCGTGGACCGGTTGCGAGCAGGATGCTTCTGGCGGCGTTGTCGTCGACGGCCCTCGAATTGTTGAGTGTTTGTCGAGCGGCCAAGCACCTGCGGCGCCGGTTGACGAGGTTTTTGATGCGAGTGGCCTTGTTGTGTTGCCTGGTTTGGTCAACTGCCATCACCATTTCTATCAAACGCTGACGCGCGCGTTTCCTGCCGCTTTAAACCAACCGTTGTTCCCTTGGCTTAAGGCGCTGTACCCGGTTTGGGCGGGCCTCGATACGGAGGCGATCGCCGTCTCGACGGAGCTCGCATTGGCCGAGTTGATGTTATCCGGCTGTACGTTGGCGAGCGATCACCACTACGTGTTTACATCCCAGGTGGCCGAGGCAATAGACATCCAGGTTGCGGTTGCTCAACGCCTGGGGGTTCGTGTCACGTTGACGCGGGGGTCGATGAGCCTCGGAGAGCGAGCGGGAGGTCTGCCGCCCGACTCAGTCGTGCAGGATGCATCGACAATTCTCGCCGAGAGCCAACGACTGATCGAGTCCTGGCATGACGCTGGCGCCGAGTCGATGGTGCAAATCGCGCTGGCGCCGTGTTCGCCGTTTTCTGTAACGCCAGACGTCATGCGCGAGAGTGCGGCGTTGGCGAGGGCGCAAAAAGTCAGATTGCATACGCATCTTGCCGAGACGGAGGATGAGAATGCATTTTGCCTGGAGCGCTTCGGCCAACGACCGTTGGATTACCTTGAGTCATTGGACTGGCTTGCCAGTGACGTGTGGCTCGCGCACGGCATTCACTTCACGGCTGACGAAATCGAGCGCTTGGGTGCGGCGCAGGTTGGAGTCTCGCATTGTCCGAGCTCCAACATGATTTTGGCATCGGGAATCTGTCCGGCGAGTCATCTTGAGCAGGCGGGTTGCCCCGTAGGGCTTGGTGTTGATGGTTCAGCTTCGAATGATGGCTCTAATATGATCGGTGAAGTGCGCCAGGCGTTTCTGTTGCAACGACTTCAGGACGGTGCCGACGTTGTGACACATGAGGACGCGCTCCGTTGGGCGACACAAGGCGGCGCGAACGTTTTGGGTCGTCCTTCGTTGGGGACGTTAGCGCCCGGGAAACTTGCGGATCTTGGATGCTACTCGCTCGACGAGCTACGATTCTCAGGTGCCGGAGATCCAGTTGCGGCGTTGGTGCTGTGTGGGGCGCATCGGGTTCAACATTTGATGGTCAACGGCGTGTGGCGAGTCGTGGCAGGGGAGATTCCGGGCGTTGACTTGAAATCGCTTCGGGCGCGCCACGATGCGGCGGCGAAGCGATTGGTGTCAACACACTGAGTGCCGCGCTACAGATTTAAGGGGGAGTTCAACATGAAACATTGGATGGGCCATTTGGTCGGAATCTTGGCGGTGCTCGCCAGTGCCAGCGGACTTGCTGAGCACCATGAGATGTCGGGAGAAAGCTGCGCGAAACGTGCGCTCGTGATTCAAGCAGACTTTGAGGGTTTGGTGATGACCGGTGTCGCTTACAGCGTGTGCCCCGAACTCGATGTGTTCAACGTTCGTCCGCTGATTCCGTTGTATGACATACGTGCGGCGAGTGATTCGCTCGAATACAACGCGCAGACCTGGCCTGCCGGTACGGTGTTTGTGTCCGTCGTCGACCCAGGGGTCGGAACGCCTCGAAAATCGGTGGTGCTGCAGACTAAGAACGACCTATATTTTGTGAGCCCTGACAACGGCTCTTTGTCAGGTCCGGCGCGTGCGTATGGGATCAAAGCGGTCCGAGAGATCGACGAGACGGTGAATCGACGACCGAATACCGAGTGGGCACATACCTTTCACGGGCGCGATGTGTATTCCTACACGGGTGCGCGATTGGCGGCCGGTGTGATTTCGTTTGATGAAGTCGGGCCGTTGCTGCCAGCGAAGATCATCACGCTAGAGACGCTGCCGGGTAGCTTTGAGGATGGCGTGTTTCGTGGTCACGTACTCGGTGGTGTCGATCGGCTAGGCAATGCGTTCTTCAATATCGACCGGGCGATGTTTGAGCTCGATCAAGCGCAGTACGGCGATCTCTACGATGTGGTGATTTCGAATCAGGGTGAAACCTATTTCGAAGGAGCGATTCCTTACGCGCGAAGTTTCGGTTCGGTGGAAGTGGGTGAGAATCTCCTGTTCATCAACTCTAGTGGGGACCTCAGCGTTGCGATCAATCAAGGTAACTTCGCTGAGAAGTATTTCATCGAAGCCGGCGTCGATTGGAAAGTGACACTGGAGCGCCAGCAATGACGCGACTGTGGTTCTCCGCGATTCTCATTGTAGGCCTGGCTGCGTGCAGCACCGATGAATTGGTCCGCGAACCTGTCGTCGAGACACCTGAGTTTCCCGTCCCTGAAGGCACGTGGATTCAAGAGGCTATGATTCCGTCTCGTGATGTGACGATACCCGTAACCATGGTGATACCGCCGCGTCGGCCAGAACTGGCGCTGCCGCTGGTGGTGCTGGTGCATGGTCATGGTGGCACGCGGGAAGAGGCGGGTGGATTTGCCCGAGTTGCGGCGGAACTGGCTCAGCGTGGGATCGCATCAATCCGTATGGATTTTCCAGGCTGCGGCCAGAGCACTGAGTCATTTCGCGTCAATAATCTCACTAACATGAAGGCCGATGTGCGGGCTGCACAGGGCTACATACAACGGTGGGTGAATCTCGATCCGGCGCGTGTTGGTGTGGTCGGATTCAGTATGGGCGGCCGCTTGGCCGTAGAGATGACTCGTGAGGGTGATCGGTTCGCGGCGATGGTCTTATGGGCGCCTGCCATCGACAATGGCGTGACCAATATGGTCGAGATGTTAGGAGGCGAGGCGCGATACAACGAGATGAAACAGCAGGCCGCGACCAACGGGTTCGCGCCGTTTACGACATTCTGGGGTCAAAAACAGGAACTCGGCCCGCAATGGTTTGCCGATTTGGAGGCCGCTCGCGCACTCGATGGCATCGAGCGCTACACAGGATCATTGCTGTTGATCCATGGCCTCGAGGACTCGGTAGTACCGC
>JBCAZH010000107.1:0-7617 GCA_038533155.1 Pseudomonadota bacterium
GCCAACTTCCGCAAGGTGATGGCACTGGCCATCCACCTAGATGTTGAAGTCACTGTGCAAGAAGTTGATGTATACAGTGGCGCCGGTCAACACCCGTCTTTTCTGGAGCTCAATCCGTTGGGGCAGATTCCGACGTTGGTCGATAATGGCGTCGTATTGAGCGAGTCGAATGCGATTGCGATCTACCTGGCTGAACGATATGGGGAAGGCCTGCTGTACGGTACTAACGCATTGCGGCGCGCGGGAATTAATAGATGGCTGTTTTGGGAAGCGAGCCATTGGCAGCGCATCCTAGCCGAAGTCATGGGACCACAGGTTGGACATAGGCTACTGCCCGATGTTGTTCCAAAGCCGGAATACTCGGTCGATTGGAACTCTGTGGATTGCCACAAGCAGTTGACCTTCCTCGATGATGCTTTGAAGACGGAATGGATCGCCGGGGCGGAGCTGTCTATCGCGGACTTCTGTGTCGGCGGGATGACAACTTATTTCGCCCATACGGAGTTCCCGTTCTCAAAATATCAAAACATTCGGCGATGGTACGATGCTCTGAACCGCTTGCCATCTTGGAGCGCGACGTTGGATGCACTATGGGCGTAGCATGGCATCACGAAAACTCGCAGGAGTTTATCTAGAGATGAGGGTATTGATCACTCTTTCCTTTTGCTTTGGATTGCTGATTACGACCACATCGGACGGCGATCTGAGAGTTTAGAAATGAGAATTGAGCGAGATGATCTGACTCGTCCCGAGGTGCATGCACTCCTGGCTGAGCACCTTGAGAATATGCATCAACTGTCGCCGGTCGACAGCGTGCATGCACTCGATCTCGATGGACTCCGAGTACCGGAAATCACGTTTTGGACGGTGTGGTCGGGGGCCGAACTTCTAGGATGCGGTGCGCTCAAGGAGTTGGCCAGCGATCATGGTGAGATCAAATCCATGCGGACTCCTGCGGCGAAGCGGCGAAGAGGTGCAGCGCGCTATGTACTCGAGCACATTATTCGTGAAGCTACTGAGCGAGGGTATCGACACTTGAGTTTAGAGACGGGTTCGAGCCAGACGTTCGATGCCGCGCACCGGTTATACCTCAGCGCCGGTTTTCAGTACTGCGGTCCATTTGGGTCGTATACTGAAGATCCCAATAGCAGGTTCCTGAGTATGGTGTTGCCCGTCGTCGATTGATATCGTGAAGTCATAACGCCGCGGCGGCGAGTCGGTACTATTTGGGGCTGTAGGTCGCGACTTGGATTGTCAGTTGAGATACTAAGCCGATGAAACGTGAGCTTGCCCACATATCCCTTGTCGTCAAAGACTATGACGAAGCAATCGAGTACTACACCACGGTGCTCGATTTTGAGTTGATCGAAGATATCGACCAGCCTGAACAGAATAAGCGGTGGGTCGTTGTTCGACCGCACGGGTCAGATGCCACATCGATAGTCCTTGCGCGGCCATCCAATGATCGTCAGAAGGATTTCATCGGTGATCAAACCGGTGGTCGAGTAACGTTCTTTCTGTCGACCGATGATTTCTGGCGTGACCACGCTTTGTTTCAGTCTCGTGGTGTTACCTTTGTGCGCGAACCTCTCGAGGCGCCATACGGCACCGTTGCCGTATTCAAAGACTTGTACGGCAACCTTTGGGATCTTATTCAATACCGCGAATGAGTAGGAGTAAGAGCTAATGTTGTCGAAAATCGGTTGGTTCGTCACGTACGTTTTGTGTGTGGTCATCGTGTCTGCGTGCAGCACCTCGCAGTCATCGAGCTCGGAGATTTCGGACAACACGTTACTTGATCCAAAGACGTCGAGCGCGAGTGAAGCGAAGGCGACGGAGGTGCTGAGCAGTCTCGCTCCGCCCATCCTGCTCGCAGGGGAAGCGCGACCGAACTGGACAATCGAGGAGCGGATGGCGCACTACCGTGTTCCGGGTGTCAGCGTCGCCGTGATTCTCGACGGGAAAATCGCGTGGGCGAAAGCTTTTGGCTATGCAGATGCTGCCGAACAGATTCCGGTCACCGGAGAAACACTGTTTCAAGCTGCGTCGATCTCAAAGCCCGTTACGGCATTGGCAGCGCTTCAATTGGTCGACGCGGGGTTGATCGATCTGGATACGCCCGTCAATGAATATCTGACTCGCTGGCAAATCCCAAGCAACGTCTTTACTCAGGAAGTGCCGGTTACGTTGCGGCACTTGTTGTCCCATACGGGTGGACTGACTGTGCATGGCTTTCCTGGATACCCGGAAGGCGATCCGTTGCCGACAGCGATTGAGGTGTTGAACGGAGCATCGCCGGCGAATACCAATGCCGTCGTGGTTGATCAGTTCCCTGGCCTTGTACATCGATATTCAGGTGGTGGTTACACGATCGCGCAAGTGATGCTTGAGGATGTTTCAGGGGAGTCGTTTGAGGAGCTACTCGATTGGTTGGTGCTGAAGCCTGCGAATATGAGTGTAAGTTCCTTTAGGCAACCGTTGCCGGTGTTGAAAGCGCCGATTGCGTCGGCGGCGCATGACGCTGAAGGAAACAAGGTTGATGGCCACTCCCATCGATACCCAGAGCTCGCAGCCGCAGGGCTGTGGACCACGCCGACGGATCTCGCGAACCTCGCAATTGCGATCGCAAACGGCGGAAACGATGGCGAGCAGATGCTCAGCGAACAGATGTTGGTCGAGATGATGACACCACTTGGCGGAAGTGACTACGGGCTTGGATTCGGTGTGCATCAATACGGTGATCAACAAGTACTGAGTCATACAGGCGGCAACCATGGTTTTCGAGCCGTATTCAGTTTTCATCCGGAGGGCAACTACGGCGTCGCCATAATGACAAACAGTGATCGCGGTGATTCCGTTGCACGCGAGCTGCAGAGTGCGCTCGCTGAGACCTACGGTTGGCCCGCAGGTGCTAGCGAGATACGTGATACGGCGGATCTCAGTGAGGCTGAGCTAGGCCGCTTTGTTGGTCGCTACGTCGGTGACTTCGGTGGAGAGATGCATCAAGTTGTGATCTCCGTGATCGATGGTGGTCTGTCTCTTGAGAGTGACCTTGGAATCAAGCCGCACGCCGTGTTTATGAGCCCGGACCAACGATCCATCTTCAATCGGAACGGTGGCACGATTCGTTTTAGCTACGTCGATGGCGAGTTGCGTGGCCTGTATCTGTACGGCGTGAAGTTCAATAAGGCGGAGTAGGAAGCGACGAGCGAGTCCTCAGTTCCAAGCCCCTGTCGGTCGTCCTACTGATTACGGAACCGGTTTTGCACGTGTCAGCCACCAGGTGCTGCCGACAATAGCGACTACCAGTGTCAGGCGCACTACGTTGCCGTACCAGTGGCCCATAGCACTATCGCCAAGCGCGAAGACTTCCCAAAGCGTATTCATCCCGCAGTGGGCCAAAATCGCTGGCCACAAATTTCGCTTCCAACGTATGTACATCCAACCAAACAGAAGGCTGCCGATGCCGGTAATCGCCGCGATGCCGCCGGCTTCGATCAGAGACTGGCCCTGTGAGGCGTGAGCAATCCCAAAAACCATGGACGGAATTAACGCCGCAGGAAGGAATCGCCAGCCTGCAAAAGCAATCAACCCACCGAGGGCTAGACCTCGGTAAGCAATCTCCTCGAATACAGGTCCACCGATACCCAACCATAGCAAGTGACTCGCTTGTAGCGCATCCGATGGCCCGCTTGCGAGTAAGCACGCCACAGAGGCGCTTGCGAATACAAAGCCGAGAGCAGCCATCGCGCGGGAATCGGGTTTGCGTAGTCCGATCACCGATACGATGCGCCCCAACCGAACGCCACCCACTACACGAAGCAATCCGACAAGTACTAATGTGTCGCTAAGTGAAGCCAATAGAGACCGACTGTAGGGCAAGCCAGCAATACCGTTTGGAGCTAGGGTGCGGGCTGCATCACCGCTGATGACCGTCCAACCCAGCCCAACTATGACGGCGACGAGTATTCGATGCGACTGGTTTGAAGTTACACTCACTTAAGACCAACTGTTTTAAACATGCACTTGCACACGTCCACAAAGACTACCGCTTGTTTGGAGCTATGCATTGAAGGAATCGGACGAAAACACTGCCGAGCTTCGCTCAGTATGTCCTCCCGAGGCTTTGTCTGCGTTCATCAGTGTTTTCGTATGTAGGAAGGATCGAGTCGACGCAGACGTCGTTCGCCTACTACCGGAGTTGCGGTCATCCGTTCAGGTTAGCTTAGCGGACCCGTACTGGGTCCGTGAGCGAGAAGATCGGGCGCCCTGGCGGCGATGCCCAGAAATTGCGTTATGGACGCCGAGGACGGTTTGGGGATACGGGCATGCAAAATGCGACATCAAGGTCTACGCGTTTGGACTCACGCCCTTGGGATTGAAGACACTTCTTCGAGGCACGCGAGTCGTCGAACCCAATCACGTCTATGACCTTAGTTGCGATCCGGAGTTGCGCTATCTTCGAGACGACGCGGGACAGTGCAGTTTCGATGATTGGTGCAGCATTACGTCTGACCGCCTTGGCCGAGTATTTAGAGACGTCGATTCCGTGCCAGCAATCTCAGACGAAGCCTTGGCCGTGCTGTCAACAGATGGCGGAGGTGCCGTTGCGGCCGCGTCGGAACTCATGCGTTTGTCGACCCGACAGTTCCGTCGGCGTTTCGCGGCAGCTTTTGGGATGTCCCCGAAACGCTACCAAAAACTGGCTCGAGTGGACCGTATGATCCGACAACTACATCCTCGCGCCTGGGAGTCTGACGCATTCGCAGCAATGCCCGTCGCGTTCGCGGACCAACCCCACGCGATCAGAGAATTTAAAGAAGCTACCGGCATTACGCCCGCCGCCTATGTCGCAAAAAAGGCGGCCGGTGATCTTACATTGCGATCTTTGACGATCGAGAGCGGTGTTAAGTCGCCCGTCGAGTGAATGGAAACGTCTCGGTCTTTGAGCGCTTTCGACAGATCCCTGACACCGTTTGAGGTCGTCGACTTGAGTTTGGTAGCCTCCAAAAACGTCTAACACCACACATCATGTAAGGGACTGCAATGAAGAAGGTGATCAAAGCGCTCGCATTGGTCTTGCTAATGGCCTCGCCGGCGCGAGCGGAAGTCCTGCCGATGGAGTACTTCCTTGAAGATGGCGATTATCTGGACGTTAAACTCGCTCCATCTGGAGAGCGGCTAGCGGCGCGCGTACTCACGCAAGGTAGGGTCGTACTCGCGATCATTGACCGGCAAACCAACGAAGTGCTGGGTGGGGTCAGACCGGATGATGGGGATGCCATCAATTCCTATTTCTGGATTAATGACGAGCGCTTGGTCTTCACTTTCGCGGAGCAGCAGTACGGAATTGATAGGCAGTTCGCAACGGGTGAACTCTATGCGATCGACTACAACGGCAAGCGCCAAAAACTACTCGCGGGATTCAGGGCTTCGGACAAGTACACGGGATCCAGACTCGGAGCGAAAGAGGCGGACAAATCCAGTTTCTTTATGGTGGACCCGCTCGACGGGGATGATCGACACATTCTAGTGATCGAGTATCCGTGGAGCGTTGGGACAAGAGTGTGGGCCGACGACAGGATGAATCCCGCGATCCTGCATCGACTGAACGTCTACACCGGAAAAAAGCGTAAGGTCGAGATCCTGCCGTTCAAACGCGTGCGTCCGCTTGCCGACAGCGACGGCAACGTGCTTTTCGTTTCGCACCAACGTCAAGATGGGTTCTGGGAAGCCTCGTATCGCGCATCACCCGACGGCGAGTGGCAGGATCTTGTCGATGCGTTTGATCTGAATGATGAGATGGCACCGCTGAGTTTGAGCCGTGACGGGAAGACGCTATTTCTTTCCGGGCCATGGGGGCTTGAACGATACAACAATCTCTTTAGGTTCAATCTCGAGACTCAGGCGCTAGTACCGCTGTTCGACAATCTTGATGCGGATATCACCAACTATTTCTCCGATCCGGTCACCGGCAGAGTCGTCGGCGCTCGAAGTGAGCGGGGTAAACCTCTCTACCATTACGCTGACCCAGATCATCCGCTCGCGAAACTTCACCGAGGCCTTGTGAACGGTTTCGACGGAAAAGCGGTCGAGTTTGCGAGTTCGTCGCAAGACGGCAAAGAGATTATGGTCCGAGTGTCAGCCGACACTGATCCGGGTCAATACTACATTTTCAATACGGAGACGCGTGACGCAGCTTTTTTCTGGGCGAACATGTCTTGGGTAGATCCGAGGAAACTTCGCCCGATGCTGGTCGATGAGATCCCGACCGATGATGGCTTGAGTATTCCGGTTCGATTGACGCTTCCCGACAGTGATGGACCCGCGCCGCTGATCGTGCACCCGCATGGTGGACCGCACGGTATTTTTGACCCTTGGGGGTTCGACCGAACCGTCCAACTGTTGGCGAACCGTGGCTACGCCGTCCTGCAAGTCAATTTTCGTGGGAGCGGCAGCGTCGGCGATAAGTTCGAAAAGGCGGGTTACCGTCGATGGGGCAGCGCGATGATCGCTGACATTGCAACGGCAACCGAGTGGGCTATGCAGAATCCTGCAATTGATCGCGAACGAGTGTGTGCATATGGCGCGAGCTACGGCGCCTACGCGTCGTACATGCTAGCCGCGCGCTATCCCGAGTTGCTTCGTTGCACAGTCGGATATGTTGGCGTTTACGATCTACCGATGATGTTCAAGAAGGGCGATATCCCGCGAGGCTATGGCGGACTTGCCTACCTTCGGCGGGTGCTCGGTCGGGATGAGGAGAAGCTCGCAGACTTCAGCCCCGTGAATCATGCCGATCGCATCCAAGCGGCAACGCTTCTGATCCACGGCAGCAAGGATGTGCGCGCGCCGATTGAGCATGGCGAGGCGATGCGTGATGCGCTGCGCAAAGCAGGTCACGAGGTTGAGTGGGTCGAAATAAAGCGCAGTGCGCACGGTGCGGGCAGTATGGAAAACAAGAAAATCCTCTACTCGTCGTTGCTTGAATTCTTAGAAGAGCATCTGATGTAGCTGTCAATTTCGGCCCGGCAGGTCTCGGCTGAATAAGGGTCGAATAGTGTCACCATTGCGACACGATTCTTGAATGCACTTGTTTTAGGCTAGGTTGATCGGACGGCGTAGAAAACGACAGATTCGAGCGTCGCGCAGTTGAGTTTTGTTGCGAATCCACAGAAACTCAAGCCGCGTTTAGAACAAGAAGATGACGGGGACGTTATGTTGAAGGGGAGAGTTGTGGCCACTCGGCTGCTGGGGTTGTTGTGCGCATCCATATTGACAGCCTGTGGGGGCGGCGGTGGAGGCGGTGGCTCCAATAACGGGGGCGGCGGTGGAGGCGGTACCACGAACCAGCCACCGAGTTTCACGGGCCCCACCAGTTTTTCGTTTGCCGAAAACGTTGCGGTGACCTTCACGCTGAACGTTACCGACCCTGACAGCGCTACCGTGACGATTACTGAGGTGGCCGGCGGCGACAGCGGGCTGTTTACGTTGGATACCAATAGCGGTGTGATAACCGCAAACACGGCCAACAACAGCTTCAATTTCGAAGATCCTCAAGACAGCAACGCCGACAACGTCTACGAGCAGCAGGTGCAACTGTCGGACGGGACGAAC
>JBCAZH010000108.1:0-7515 GCA_038533155.1 Pseudomonadota bacterium
GACGTTGTGCCGCTGTGCTGGTCGATGGATCATGTGGGCCCCATGACGCGCAACGTCTCCGATACGGCTTTGATGTTTGAGGCAATTGTTGGACATGACGCGAACGATCCGTGGTCCGTTGCGATGCCGCCCATCGCTGACGACGGAGAGTTGCAGACAGTTGAGGTCGATGGCATGCGCCTCGGCATCGTTCGAACACACTTCTTCGAAGGCGACCCGACAGTGATTCGAGTCGTGGATCAAGCGATCGAACAATTGGTGGCACACGGTGCGAAGGTTGTCGAACTTGAACTTCCGGACATTGAAACCGCCTACGCAGCGTGCCGACGCGTGTTTCTCGAGGCAGCGGCGCTCCACGCCGAAGTACTGAAAACACAACCCGAAAACTTCAGCGATGCAGTTCGCGAAAAGCTGATCGCAGCCTCCCGAATCAGCGGGCTCGACTACGCCGCAGACCAGGACTTTCGCCAAGCGTTTCGCGTCCACATGGATGGATTGCTCGACCGATGCGATGTGTTGGTCACGCCTACCGCTTGCGTTTCGACACCAGAAATCGGTGCACTCGGGGACGATTTCTTTCGCTTCTCACCACGCAACACCAACATCTCTGACTTCACAGGTCAGCCGTCGATAAGCCTGCCCTGCGGTTTCGATAGCAACAGCATGCCGGTCGGGCTGATGCTGACCGGCCGCCGCTTCGACGATTGGCACTTGCTATCACGAGCCAATGCGGTCGAGGGCGCGCTTGGCGTCGCCGAGCATCCGCCGGGGTACTAGAGACTAGAGGTAGTCGAACCGGTTCTCGGCATCTCGGAAAAACCGGTTCGACCCCATAAAAAAAAGCCCGGCACATGGCCGGGCTTTTCAGCGTCACGTTCTGAACGAACCTACAAGAACTTCAGCAAGATGCCGCCGTACTGTACGAAGAACGGTACGAATACGAGGGACAGAATCGCCGACAGTTTGATCAAGATGTTCAGCGACGGGCCAGACGTATCCTTCAGCGGATCACCGACCGTATCGCCAACAACTGCCGCTTTGTGATTCTCGGTGCCCTTGCCACCGAGGTTACCCGCCTCGATGTACTTCTTGGCGTTGTCCCAAGCGCCGCCTGAATTCGATGCGGAGATCGCGAGTACGCCGCCAGCAACCAGCGATCCTGCCAGCAGACCCGCAGTCGCTTGGATGCCGAAAAGGAAGCCTGTCACCAAAGGTGCGCCCATGATCAGAATGCCAGGCGCAACCATTTCACGCACCGCGGCTTGGGTCGAGATCGCCACACACTGCGCGTAGTCGGGGTCGCCGGTGCCTTCCATGATGCCCGGGATCTCTTTGAACTGACGACGGACTTCTTCGATCATTTTGAACGCTGCAGAACCGACCGACTTCATCGTCATCGCGGTGAACAGCGCCGGCAAGACCGCGCCGATGAACAGGCCACTGAACACCATCGGGTCGAGCAAGTTGATCGAACCCAAAAGATCCGAAGTCGGATCCTGTTCTTTCAACAGAAGATCGGCGCGCGTCAGGAACGCCGCGAACAATGCTAGCGAAGTCAGAATCGCAGCACCGATGGCAAAGCCTTTACCAATCGCCGCCGTGGTGTTGCCCGCCGAGTCCAGAACGTCGGTACGCTCGCGAACATGCTCGGGCATACCCGCCATCTCGGCGATACCACCCGCGTTATCCGCGACCGGACCATAGGCATCGATCGTCAATGCAATCACCAACGTGCCGAGCATACCGAGTGACGCAATCGCGACGCCGTACATGCCGGCAAGCATCCAAGGAATGTAGATCGCTAGGCCAATCGCAAGGTACGGACCAACGGCACTCTTGTAACCGAGCGCCAGGCCGAAAATGATGTTGGTTGCCGTACCGGTCTGGCACGACTCCGCGACTTCTTTCACCGGTCGATACTGATCGGACGTGTAGTACTCGGTCAGAAGGCCTACTACCAGACCAGCGATCAGACCTGTCAGGAAGCACAAGTACACACCCAGCGACGTGTACTCGACACCGGCGATCGCGAAGTCTGCCGGGATCAGCATATCGGTCACGAAATACATGACGACCGCCATGATCACACTGGAGATGATGAGCATCCGCTTCAGCGCCGGCCCAACCTGCGCTTCGGTGTTCACACGAATCAGCAGGATCGTGATCAAGCTGACCGGGATGCCGATCGCCGAAATCACGATAGGGTAGAGCAGTGCATCGACGTTGCCAGCAAACGCGATCGCCGAGATGACCATCGCCGCGCAGGTGCTCTCCGCGCACGAGCCGAACAAATCAGCGCCCATGCCCGCAACATCACCTACGTTGTCGCCGACGTTATCGGCAATCACCGCCGGATTACGCGGGTCATCCTCCGGAATACCGGCTTCGACCTTACCCACGAGGTCAGCGCCTACGTCCGCAGCTTTCGTGAAAATGCCGCCGCCGACGCGGGCGAACAATGCAATGGCTGAGCCGCCGAGTCCGAAGCCTGCGATGACTTCCATTAGGATGTGCGGCGGTAAATCAGCCGGCAATACATATTTAAGCCCGAGGTAGATCAGCAGCATGCCAAGTGACGCCAGGCTCACAAGAGCAAAGCCCATGACCGAGCCAGAATGCAACGCGATGTTGAACGCGCTGGACAGTGACTGATTCGCTGAGACTGTCGTTCGAGCATTGCCTGCCGTCGCGATCTTCATGCCGATGAAGCCACTGACGATTGAGATGATCGAGCCGAAAATAAACGCCACGGCCGTATACAGACCTTCGTTCACGTTCTCGGTGTGGTGGTCATCAATCAACAGTGCGATGACGATGCCGAACACGACCATGAAGATCGCCATGAACTTGTATTCCTGTTTCAGGAACGCCATGGCACCGTCGGCGATCGCCGAGTGAATCTTACGCAGCTTGCTACGTGTGTCGGCGTCTTCGACACCCATATCGACCGCCACGCGGCTGACCGAGCGCGAGTAGAACAAGGCCACCGCAAGCCCGAACAGGGACAGGGCCAGAATAATCGCAATAGACATGCTGATGGTTACTCCGTGTTTGTCGTCCGAAGTTCGACACGACACACAGCGTCATGAGGTGCGATGTATTGCACCCGGACTATGTGAACGTGGTCGAAATCCCCCCCGACAGATTGAAATCTGTTTTTTTGTACTGGCAGGCCGGACAGGCAAAGCTGTCTTGAAACCGGCTATTTGTCCCGATACCGGTCTGACCAGACGCGCGGCAGTGTATCACAACCAAGCTTTTTCAGTGGCTAGACCCCAGAGACCTTCGGTGGAATCGCGCACGCAGCACCGTTAATCGCCGAGCGGGGTAGTGAACCCGGACACCCTGCGCTCGTTCGGTAGTTCATGTGAGGACTATACGTCGCCCTCGCCGTTCATCGTATTTCTCACTTGGATCACGGCCAGGATCGCAACTTTGCTGGATTGCACCGGAACTCGGACGGCCCATCAGTTTTTAGGACTGCCGCTTCTTCACTCTTATGGCAGCTCTCGTCGGGCTGAAAAATAACGGTCACTATCTTTTACTTGCGTTTTGCAATTTAAATTGAGATATTTGAGTTGCAATTCACAAGTTAAAAAGGTGGGCGTCAATGAACAGTAAAGGACTCAGCACAATCGGGGTTGGATTCGTCCTAATGACACTGGTGGGATGCGCCGTCATCACTGGCGGCGGAGAGACGGTCGACGGCAACAAGCATATGCGCAGTGTCACAGTTGAGCGCGAGTTACCGTTCTCGGCGGATTTAATCTGGGAACGAGTAATGATGGACTACGGCGGTGCAGAGAAATTTAACCCCAAAGTCGTGCGTTCAGGTTACCTCGGTGAAGTCCAGCAACCCATCGTCGGTGCGCAGCGGTACATGTACTACAACCAGGAAGGCTCCGAAGGACTGCATGAGCAACTAGTGCGCGTCGACCCTCAGTCTCGCTCAATGCGTTTCGACATCATCGAGGCTCGCGAGGTGCCAGTGGACACATCGGTATCTTTTGGCCAATCGCAGGTAATCCCGCTGGGCAACGATCGCGCGAAAATGCAAATCACGCTGTACTTTCGAACGACACCAAGATTTCTTGCTCTGTTCGCCAGCGGGCAGATCCGCTCTGACATGTCGAACATGCTGGCGGGGATTGAGTATTTTCTTGCAACGGGAAAACCGGCAACTCCAGCGGCGGTCGCAACATTGACTCAATCGGTTTCGCGTTGATGGCAACCCCCGAATACCTCCTCTATCACGCACCCGGTACGCGATCCGGTCGCACTAAGATGGTCCTGGATCTGCTAGATGTCGAGTACGACCTTGAAACCATCGACTTCGAAGCCGACGAGCACAAGGGCCGCGAGTATCGCGCGGTCCACCCTCTCGGACTGGTCCCCAGTCTCCGGGTCGATGGCGAGTTGATTGTCGAGTCAGCGGCGCAGATCATCATTCTTGCTGATCGGCATTGGGGAAAGGGTTTGGCACCGCACCCCACTTCGCCGAGTCGGGCTCGTTATGTAGAAATGTTTCTATTGTCCTCCGCATTGGTTGAGCCACTTGTGGCTCAACTTTGGCGGAACATCGATGATCCAGAGGCTCGGCGAAGGGTACATATTGGGCTACGCATGTTTGCAGAGCGGTTAAGCGGACCGTTCCTGCTTGGTGAGCGCATGTGTGCGGCCGATGTATTTCTGCATTGGGGGTTGAAGTTCTTTGATGACGACCTACTTGGGAAATTGCCGCGTTTGCGAGACTATAGAGCCATGATGGGAGAGGTAATCAATTGGCAAGGCTATTGAGCTATGGGTAAGCATCGCTCGCGCTGCCCGATGAATCATGCCGTCGAGATCCTGGGCGATCAGTGGACATTGCTAGTTGTCCGCGACATGATTTTTCACGCCAAGAATTCCTTCTCGGAGCTCAGTGAAATGCCTGAGGGCATCGCAACGAATATCCTGACCGACCGGCTCAATCGACTCGAGGCATCTGGCATCATTGAGAAGCGTGTGGATTCGCACGACGCCAGAAAGCGCAATTACTCACTAACGCGGCATGGCCTCGGGTTGATTCCGGTGCTGCTGGAGCTGATGGTCTGGAGTCGTGACCACACCTCCGACGTTGATGTCACCCACGCTGTCACCAAGAAGATCAAACGTGATCGGGAAGCTGCGGTCGTTGAAATTCGAGATCGGCTTAAACAAGCGTCGTCACTCGCACGAGACTAGCGCGACACCACAAATCACGCTGACCGTTTCTGACCGGAATAGCCCAACGTACAAGCAGTTGTCGGTAATCGCATGTAAGAACACGTTTGCAGCTGACGGCGCACGCACCGCGTTCAATACTCACCTCTCCGCAGGGTCGTTTTCAGGAATTGCCGGACGTGCTCAAGGTATGCGTCTGGCCGCTCGAGATACGGCATATGGCCTGCACCGGCCATGGAAATGATGCGCGAGTTCGGAATCACCTCGACATACTCGAGCGCGACGTCCGCCTTTTTGTAGTCACACTCGCCTCGGATCACAAGAACTGGCGTCTGGTTGTTTGAGAGATCCGGTCGCGGATCGTATGCCTGATTGGAAAGCGTCCGACCCGTCATCCGATTGGACCAAAAACCATATCCTTTCGAGCGGAACCCGACCGTGTTGCCGGGGCAGACAGTTGCCGGTAAGTAAACTTCATTGGCGACTCGGTCGAACAGCGCGCCCAGTTCAGCGTCGGGCGCGAAGCGCACCGCGGCGTTCGGATTGACCGCCGCGAGCGCAAGCGCCGTGAACACACGTGGCGTTTCGACAATCTCGCGCATCTTCGCCCGCCGGCTGTCGCTCAGCACGTCGTCGATCTTGCCGTCGCCGATCTCGGCATAGTGCGGATAGAACATTGGTGCAGCGCCTGACACGATCGCGGCAGCCACATGGTCCGGATAGCGGGCCATGTAGTTCGCAGCCAAGGATGCACCGAATGATGAACCGACCAAAATCACAGGACCACCATCGATTCGACGAACGATGGCATTGAGGTCAGCCAAATGACGGTCGAGAGTGTATTGCGTGATGTCAGCCAAGCGGGTCGACAGCCCACCACCCACTTGATCGTAAAAGTAGATGCTGTGGCCATCGTCGGCGAGGCCGCCCAGCGCAGCGACGGTTGCCTCAAGCGACACGCTATAGCCGCCGGGGCCGCCGTGAAGAAAAACAATGGGTGGCCGTTCCGTCACGCCGCGGCTGGTCACCTGGCGGACCGCCGCTCGGGTACCGGTATCAAGATCCCAAAGTTGAAATGGCACGGCGGGCGAGCGAAGCGTCTCAGGCGCCGCCTCCTCGGGAGACAAATAGGTCAGCGCGATGATGCCCAGGACTGCGGGCACACCGATCGAACCAACCGACGCGAACCCTAAAGGGCGGGCGCTCCGAAGTACCTTCGCTGCGACATACCCGAGCAGCAACATCATAAGTGCCGCTGATGCCAAGCCTGCGAAGAAAATCATCAAAGGCACCGAGAGTTGCGATGCTGCCACGAACACGCCGATGACCGCAGCGGCCAGTGCCGCCGGAATTGCAGCGACCAACATCGCAATAGCGATGACGCGACGTATCACCGAGGTAGAGGCTCGCCCTGCTTGAGACTCCAAGTCCATCTCTAACCTCCAAAGCGGCACGCACGTTATCCGATAGATGCTTATAGTCGAGGGTCGCAGCGATTGGTTACAACTCAGTCGCCATCTTCTTTAGGGCCCATAGCACTCGTCCGAACCCGGGAGGTTCGGATCGAAGGCTGTCTGTGCTGCCAGGCACACAGGATGAGGCGCTACGACTGTTCTTCGGCGGCGAAAATCGCCTTGTCATCGGCAAAGCTCTTGAACTCGAGGGCATTCCCGGATGGATCCCGGAAGAACATCGTCGCTTGCTCTCCGACCTGCCCTTCGAAGCGCACTTTCGGGGGAATCAGGAACTCCACGTCGGCGGCGATTAAGCGATCCGCCAACGCACGCCAGTCCGTCGGGGTCAGTATCACTCCGAAGTGGCTCGCTGGGACAGCATCTGCTTCGACGTCATTGCTGGCGTCGGCCATCGCAACGCGATCAACTAAATGCAGCGTAACTTGGTGACCGAAGAAATTGAGATCCACCCACCGCGAGGCCTCCCGACCGATCGCGCAGCCAAGCAGACCCGTATAGAAGCGACGCGTCTCATCCAAATCTTTGACCGGCAGTGCCAGATGGAAGGGGCGAAGTATCGGCTCGCTCATACGAGGCTCTCTCATAACGACACAGACAGGCCTTTTCGTGCTACCCGCTCAGTGGGGTCATACACGCCAGACGAAAGCGCAAACTCGTGCCGTGATACGGCGACGTACTTGCCAAAGAAAAAGGCCGTAACCCAAACGGGCTACGGCCTTTCGCAATAAATGCCTGGCAGTGTCCTACTCTCACATGGGGAGACCCCACACTACCATCGGCGCAGAGCATTTTCACTTCCGAGTTCGATATGGGATCGGGTGGTTCCTACTCGCTATTG
>JBCAZH010000109.1:0-7379 GCA_038533155.1 Pseudomonadota bacterium
GTGATCGGGCCATGGTGGGTGTGGTACATCGGGAACGTACGCTCGCCAACGGTCTCTCCGTCTTTGTAACGTAGAGTGACTTCGGAAATCTCCACCGGTCGCCATTCATCGCCGTAGCGATAAACCAGCTCACCTTCGACGCGTTTCACGTCTTCCACGAACTCATCGATGAAGTCCGCATAGGTCGACGTGTGCATCCAACCGGTCGTTTCGTTGAACCCCTGGTAGACGAAGAACTGTCCCCAAGTAACCGCGCCGTAAGCGTTCAGTCCTTGGTCGCTGACCATGTGTACTTCGCCACGGAAGTAGAATGATGTGTGCGGGTTGATCAACAACATCGCGTCACCCGAACGCGTGTGTTCTCCTGAAATAGCAAAGCCGTTGGAGCCGCCGATCACGCTAAACATCGCTTCACTCGCGCGCACCGCTGCTATCGCGGAGGCCGGATTTAGATTGCCGTAGAATTCGGCGATGCCCGCCAATGGAATCTGCTCGATATCGCCGCCGATCGAGCCTTCGCTGAAGAACATGGGCATCCAGGGTTCGAATCGCGTCAAAAGTGCAGGTTTCACTTCCGGATGCGTTTGCAGGTAGTAATTCAGACCATCGGCCCAGGCATCACACAGCTCGCGTAACCAATCGGGTGCGGATTCGTAAGCCGCTTTGGCCTCAGGTACGGTCATGTATAGGCGTGCACGTAAGTCGCTGAACAGTGCGTCCTCGCCTTCGACTTCCGCCAGTCGTCCTGTGGCCCAGATGTAGTTGCGTTCAATGCGCGGGAAGTCGTCCTCGGCTTGCGCATACAACAGACCGAATACCGCATCGGCGTCGGTTTCCCCGTAGATGTGCGGAACACCAAAGTCATCCCGAATGATCTCGACTCGAGCCGCGCGCGCCGCAAGCGGGTCGACCTTCGCTGTTCGCGTTTCCGTGTCGCTGCCACATCCGGCTGCGAGGAGTGTCGTAAGCATCAATAGTGGCGACAGAAACTTCCGAGTCACGATATGGCCTTTGCGGTGATGACAATCGCTGTGATCGTATCACCGGACTAGGTAGCGCGCGCGGTAATGGGGTCGAACCGATTTACAAATTGATCGGTCCGCCTCGTCTGCCGGTCCCTAGTATTGCCAGCGGATACCGAGGGTTGTCATCGCGCCTTCCTCTCGGTTGTCGCCGTCGTACCAGCGATGATCGAAGCGCAAGCTCCAATGTTTGCTGAGCGAGAAATCCGCACCCGCACCGAACGCCGTAGCGCTTTCGGCAAAAGGAAGTAAAAAGCCAGGCTGGAATCCGTTCACGGTTGACCTGTAAGACAATTCGCCGAGGGTGGCATGCAGCATGAAGCGATCGTTCAGTGGCAAGTAGCCACGCGCATAGTACCCGTTGCCAGTCACTTCAATCGTTGTATCTTCGCCATTGAAGAACTCGGTGTCTTTACCAAAGTCGACGTAGTTGATACCGATAGCGAGGTATTCAATAAAACGCCATTCGAGGTCGATGTTGTACCCGGTGTCGCTGCCGTCGAATGTATCACCCGGTCCGTCTTCGTCCTGAATTCGGCTCTGGCCAATCCCAACCGCTAAGCCCACCCCGGTATCATTGGTCGACTGCGCAACGCTATCAGTCGTTAACGACATTGCGAACAACGCCATTGCGACCACGCTGCATGGCCCTACAGAACATTTCGACATCACAAGCTCCTCCCCAGACTTGGGTCAACGTCCTCATCGTTCTTTTGAGTACGAGACCGTCTTGACCCGTGATATTCGGCTAGAACGTCCTGAGGTGCAATGTTCGGCTCAGCTGCACGCGCGCTATCATCTAAGCTGCCTCAGCCGATACGCGAGTTGCTCCGCACACTGAAACGGAGAGGTCACCACACACAGCTTCTTAGGGTTTCGGAACAGTAGCGTTGCTACTTGGCTTTCGGTTCGTCCGAGTGTGGCACTGGATAGGCGTCGGCGACGTAAGCGGGCCCTTTCATGATGTGCACCGCGAACGCACCAAGCGCTGTCAAGAGAACGAAGCTCAGGAAAGAGATCCCGACGGCCATCGCGAAGATGTCGAGGGATTGAATTCTCTTGTCGATATCAACCCCCGGTTCGGCTGGCGATACGCGAGCGAAAATGCTCAAGGCGCACAGACTCAGCACGCCAATCACTGCTACACGTGGTAGCAGTCGTAGGACGTCTGCTTCTAAGCCGGGTGGTGTTTTACGCTCAGCGATCTTGTTGAACCAGTTCATGGGTAGGGTCCGTTCCTCTGGATAAACCTACGGCTATGCCTTGTTGTCGACGGAATCGCCAAGGAGTTGAGTCGCACCCTTCGATCCAACGACGCCTCTTGCGGCGTTGTAGTAACGCCTTGCCGCCTATTGGGGTGTTCGAACAGATTTCCGCTGTGGATGCGGCTAAAGCGATGCATCGTCCCGGCGTGGAGGGCCATTCGGATATCTTGCTCGAAGACTACGAATTCAAATGATTCGAAAGTCAGCCGATAACCGATTGAAGGGCCTGAGGTTTGTCGAACGAAGGAGGGTCTGATGAACGATGATCTGACCAGCACAATTCGTATCGTACGCCAGCCGAAGGTTGTGACCGATGCGGTCGGCGGCACTGTTTGGGTCGACGACGTCACACCCGTTGAGTTGGAGCTTGTTTCGACACAAATGCTCGAGGTCATGATGGATGTCGACGAGGATACGGTGCGTCTCAAGTTGAAAGACATCGATGCGACTCGAAACGGAGTCCTTGCTCGCAATCCGAACCAACCGCATGGTGATTTTGAGGTAGTTCAGGGCGAAGAGCTGCAGCAGGCGTTGGTCGAACAAACCAGTATGCACAGTCTCGACGACGACTTGGAGCTGCAGTTGGTTTCTACCCAGATGGTCCAAGTGCTAATCGATCGTCCGGACATGACGCCGAAGCAGGTATCGGAAGAGATGCAGCTTATGGAAGAGATCGAGGCGGCAGGTGGCTACGATCCTTACAACAAGGCTTGATCGTCAAGCCGGTTGTATGTACACGCCATGGTGATCACCCAGTAGATTACGGTTAGAACCGTGAATCGTAGTGATCTGGCCACTACGGACCCGCGTTGATCACGAGCTGGTGTGCGTTGGACCGTTTCTGAATCACTTGCGTCGGACATTGATGCGCTATCTCAGTCGGTTGATCACAAGTCTGGCGCCAACCTGATCAACTGCTGTGTGAATCGCGAAGACAATGTTTCGATTGGGTGTAACCAAACGTGACTGCACCGTCTATAACACGATTAAGTCTCTGCAATCGGAGTTACGACATGCACCATCTCTCCTCGCTTGACGTCAAGCGCCTCGTTATCGTTCTTGTCGGCTTTTTTTCAGCGGCTGGGTGTGCCGCCGGAACGCCTATGGATCCGGTCGACGCTGATATGGCGGTCTTGGACTGCGATGTCTGTCCGCCCATGGTGAAAGTACCGGCAGGGACTTTTCTGTTGGGTACGTCCGAAGACGAGCCCGGCCATGTGCATGACGAGGGGCCGCAGAAGTCTATCTCCATAGGTGAGTTCGCAGTATCGCGCTACGAAGTCACGGTGGCTGAATACACAGCGTTCGTTTCGGATACCGGATTTGATGACAACATCGGTTGCTTCGTGATGGGCGAGGGAGGTGGCTGGAACTTCGACCCGGAAGCCTCATGGAAAAGTCCGGGTTTCAGCCAAGAACCTAACCACCCGGTGACCTGCGTCAGTGCGACGGCTGCCGATGCGTACGTCCGGTGGTTGAATACTCAGGCGACAGGCGCCGCGTACCGACTGCTGTCCGAAAGTGAGTGGGAGTATGTCGGCCGTGCGGGCTCGACAACGCCGTATTGGTGGGGCGCACGTGAGGATGATTTCTGCGAACTGACCAACGGCGCGGATAAAACCGCTCGTGCCGAGTATCCGGGTTGGCAACGCACCGGCGATTGCAATGACGGCTATCTCTATACCGCACCGGTGGGTCGCTATGGGCGCGCGAATGCATTCGGTTTGTATGACACGGCAGGTAATGTTTGGGAGTGGGTCGCCGATTGCTACGTCGACAACTATGAATCGCACCCAGCCGATGGAACACCGGTTACCGCGGATGATTGCGAGAAGCGCGTCTTTCGAGGCGGCGCTTGGGGAGACTATGGATCGTTTTATCTCCGCACCGGCTATCGAGGCGCGTGGAACAGTGCTCAAACGTTTGCGAACATCGGAATTCGTGTGGCTGCGGATTTAAAAGGTGGCGGCTCGGACTAGTTCACGACACTCTGTCGTTCGGCGCCTAGCGATGTCAGTCGCAGGCTGTCGTCATCCAAAACGAGGCGGGTGGTCGATGTGTAGTCCGGCCTGAAAATCAGAGTGCGGTCGTCATTGTTGATTGCTGCAACGACTGTGTTCACTACAACAAAGTGAGTGAACACGACTGTGGGCTGCGTCAGTCCGTGCAACGCGTCGAGAATCGCGGCCCGCCATTGATGTAATGGCTCAGGTTGTACTTGCCAGCTTTGCGAGAAGAATTCGCGAATCCAGGTCGCTCGTTCGGCGAACGGCACGGGCGCTGGCACTTCACGGAAGCGCGCATCGACAATCGGTGTGTTGTTCAAGACTTGAGCAAGCGGCGCTGCGGTCTCCTGCGCTCTTAGCATCGGACTGGTAAGAACATCGACGTCGGGTGGCAGCTGCGTACGCAAGTCGGTCGCAGCGCTTTGCGCTTGCTCACGACCGAGCGAACTGAGCCGAGGATCCGGGTCGCTACCCCAGTCGGCGGCGGCTTCTGCGTGTCGGACCAAAAAAATCTCGATACCCACGACGCTACTTCCCCTGGTCAGGCCAGCGCCACATCGGCTGGTCTAGAAGATCTTGTCCGGCCACCTGGGTCTGTCCAAGCGACTTTTCCAGATGAACAGAATTGCAGTCGTCAGCCCGCTCAAGCGCAGCGATGAGCCTCGGTGCATGCGACACAACCCAAACTTGAGTGGTCCGCGATGCCCGAACGATCAAACGGCCAAGCGCCGGTAGCAAGTCGGGATGCAAGCTCGTTTCGGGTTCGTTCAAGACCATCAGCGGTGGCGGTCGAGGTGTCAGCAACGCGGCGACCCACAGCAGATAACGCAGCGTGCCATCGGAAAGCTCGGCGGCAGACAAGGCACGCAGAAGTCCTTCTTGCTGGAACCGCAAGTGGAAACGACCATCCTCTTGCGGGTCGACCAACAAACTCGCGCCGGGGAAGGCGTCGGTCACCGCATCGTGCAACGCGTTCGCATCACCGATTTCGACAATCGTCTGGATCGCGGCGGCAAGGTCTCGCCCGTCGTGATGCAACACCGGTGTGCGGGTCCCAAGTTGCGGCAAACGCGCCGGCGCATCGGCGTCGGTCCGGAAGTGATCATAAAAGCGCCAGCCCTTGATTTGATCGCGCATCGAAAGGATCTCCGGTGCTTGTTCCGGATCCACCGCTTCGTTGAGCATGCTCTCGAAGCTGCTGGCATGTTGTGCGATGACTTTCCAACTTCTGCCTGCGCGGACTTTGATGATCGAGCCTTCTCGATCTACCAGCGAACTTGCCGGCCGATGCGCGTTGCCCGCCCAAATGCACTCTCGCTTGATCTCAGGATCAAGATCGAACGCCGTCGGTCCGAGGCTGCCGGGAATCGGTAGCCCCAATGAAATTGAGTAGCCGAAATCGTCGCCGGAAAAACCCAAGCGTAGTCTTGCCGCCTGCTGCCTGGGTCCGCCTTGGACCGGCATGCGTCCCTCGCGCATCGCTTTCGTCAGTTTTTCGGGTCCGGCCCAAAACGTTGAGCTCAGCCCGCCCTCGCGCGCCAGCGAATTGACGACACCCCCTTGAGCGGTTTCAGAAAGCAATCGCAGTGCTGTGTAGAGGTTGGACTTGCCGCTGGCATTCTCGCCAGTGATAACGTTTAGCGGTCCAAACGGGACCAGCAGATTCAACAAAGAGCGATAGTTACCGACGGCGAGGGTATGGATCATGCAGCAATAATACGCGAATTGGGGTCATCGACCGCTCGAAGTCGTGCGTGCGTGTCCGGTCAAGATGATCTCGGTGACGGCGCCGTTTCGTGTTTCTGCTCACTATCGTGAGATGACGAATACGTCAGGGGTTATTGCGGCGATCGAATCAGTGATCTATCTTCGTTCAGCCAGGTTCGACCCTTCCTGACGACACACGGTGCGACGCATGAAGAGTGTTATCAAGCAGCTATTTCTGATGATCATTGGTGTAGCCATGATGTCGAATGCGGTCGCCGAAGACGAGTCGATGGAGCGCGACGCAACGTCTAACCAAAAGGTCATCGACGAAATCGAGGTAATTGGCCAGCGCACACCACGTCAGTTGCAGAAGATCGTCATCGAGGCGCGTTTAGATTTCTGGGCCATGTACAACACGCTCAACGACAATCCAGATTATCGGATGACTTGCGAACGGGTCGCGAAGTCACGCAGCAACTTCAAAGAGCTCCGGTGTGTACCGGGGTACTTCACGGATCGACTTGCGCAGATGACTCAAGAGCGATCCCTGCGCCGTGGTCCAAAGGGAGAGATCCAAATGCGCGCCCCACCGCCTAGCGAGCGAACGGTCATCGCAGAGACTCGCGAACAAAAGCGCGCTGCCGATGCGCATATGATCGCGTTGATCGAATCAAACCCACAACTGCGCGACAAGTACGACGAGCTCCTTCGAGCCAGTGAGGCGTATGAGCGCAGCAAGGCCGGAGACTAAGCGGTTGCGAGGAGCAACGCCGCGTGACCGGGACGAGGTGCAGTCCGCGAACCACAAGCTCGCTGTCGGGCTCCCGATTCAAGTTTCCGCGGGAGCACCCATGCAGAGTTCGCGAATTGCTTGCGGAATGTAGCGATGTAGCGCGACTCTGCGTCATGGCCGATGTGTTGGTGCTGAGTGCCTCCAATGAACTGTAGAAACTGCGGTGCCGAACTTCGGCCGACGGATGAGTTCTGCCCAGCTTGCGGACAGGGTGTTGCCGAGGGACAAGACCGAAGTTTCTCGCATTTGGCACGTGCGAGTTTTGAAGAGGTCACGTCAGTCGATAGTCGGTTGTGGCGATCCATCAGGGCTTTGATATTTTCGCCAGGGCTACTTTCGAGGGAATTCCGCGAAGGGCGTCGGCGACGGTTTTTGTCGCCTATTGGGATTTTTCTTCTTGGAAACCTCCTGTATTTTTTGTCTCCGCCGTTGACTGACCTCCAGTTATCGCTGGCGGAGCAATACGAGCAGCAGCCCTACCGTGCACTAATCACTGGCTGGGTGGATAACTACATGGCGGAGTCTGACCAAACGTTTGAAGAGGTCGCGCGCCTGTACGAGTTGAGAATTGCAGAACTTGCGAAGG
>JBCAZH010000110.1:0-7298 GCA_038533155.1 Pseudomonadota bacterium
CTGCTGTATTGCAGAGATCAAGTCGCGTGGGAAGCCGGCGACCAGACGATTGTCTTGCACGGTGGATTTTCGCGTGTGACGGGACACCGTTCGACGTTGACGATCAACAGTATCGTCGCGACCACGAGCATCGACCAGTCAGCAGACAACTGGGCCGGCGGAACGGCGCTGACGAACGCCGCACTGTTCCGACGGGATCAGTACTTGTGCTTGTACTGCGGTGGATCGTTCAGCCGATCCGCGTTGACGCGAGATCACATCGTTCCGGTTTCGCGCGGCGGTGAGGACTGCTGGGAGAACGTTGTGACCGCGTGTCGCGCGTGCAACCAACGTAAGGCGGATTCTCTGTTGGCGGAGTGCGGCATGTCGTTGCTGGCAACACCGTACGTCCCTAACCGAGCCGAAGGATTGATTTTGAACAATCGGCGAATTCTCTGTGACCAGATGGCGTTTCTGCAAACGCGTGTTGGCCCACAGAGTCGAGTCGCTATGACGAACAAAAGAGAAGAACAATGAACAACGTAACGGAAAACTACGACGTCCTATTTGACGGTGGTGTACCTGTGAAGCTGTGGACGCGTGGCGTCCCAACGGACGAACGCGCGCTGGATCAGCTGCGTAAGGCAGCATCGATGCCATTCATCTACAAGCACATCGCGGTCATGCCGGATATGCACGTCGGTAAGGGTTCGACCATTGGTTCGGTAATTCCAACCAAGGGCGCGATCATTCCTGCCGCGGTCGGTGTGGATATCGGTTGCGGCATGATGGCCGTGCGCACGAGCCTTACCGCGTCGGATCTGCCTGACAACCTGTTCGCGATCCGTTCGGCGATCGAAGCGGCAGTGCCGCACGGTCGGTCGAGCGGTCGCGGGAAGCGGGATAAGGGCTCATGGGGTGAAGCGCCCGAGGCATCGTTGGATGCTTGGGGTAGCGGCCTCGCCGCGCGGTTCGCACGACTGGTAGAGAAGCACCCTCGCCTTGCGAAGACGAACAACTTGAACCATCTCGGAACGCTCGGAACAGGCAACCACTTCGTTGAAGTGTGCCTGGACGAAGCGCAATCGGTTTGGTTCATGTTGCACTCGGGTTCGCGCGGTGTCGGTAACGCGATCGGGATGCACTTCATTGCGCTGGCTCAGCGTGAGATGGAGCGTTTCTTCATCCACTTGCCGGATCGGGATCTCGCCTACCTTGCTGAGGGGACCGAGCACTTCGACGACTACGTCGAAGCGGTCGGTTGGGCGCAGGACTTCGCGCTGGCGAATCGTCGCGTGATGATGCTGCACACAATCCGTGCGGTGCGCGATGCGCTTGGACGCCACTTCGATGCGGAACTCGAAGCTGTGAACTGTCACCACAACTACGTGGAGCGGGAGAATCACTTCAGTGAGAACGTACTCGTAACGCGTAAGGGTGCGGTCAAGGCAACAAAAGGCACGATGGGCATCATCCCAGGCTCGATGGGCGCCAAGTCGTTCATTGTCCGTGGACTGGGAAACGAGGAGAGCTTCTGCTCTTGTTCGCATGGTGCCGGTCGCGTCATGTCGCGGACGCAAGCGAAGAAGGCGGTGTCGCTGGCCGAGCACAAGGCGGCGGTGGCGCACGTCGAATGCCGGGTCGATGCCGATGTTGTGGATGAAACGCCATCCGCCTACAAGGACATCGATGCGGTGATGGCGGCCCAGGATGATCTCGTTGAGATCGTCCACACGCTACGACAGGTCGTCTGCGTGAAGGGCTAAACCGGGTGGCCATTTTCAATTCACTGGAGTTGAGGATGGCCATTTTTTTGAGATATGACCATGGATGCCAACGAAGCAAATGAGATCATTGATTGCATGCCGCAGGGCGCGATGCCGTTCTGGTATTTCCGGGACCGCTATGCGCTCCTGTTGATCAGTATGCTCGGCGACTCCGTCTCCAAACAGGTGATCAAGGCGTCACCGTATGCGCAACTCTTGGACAAAGCGGCCGTGCGTTCCGTTCTGGCACAGTTCCGTGGGCGGGCGGCTCCCAGTCATGCCTTCGAACTGGAGACGCGCGAAGAGCCTGTTTCGTATCCGCTGACGCTGGCACTCTGGGGCGGACACAGCCACTGGTGGGTGCAAACCACGCGGCGAGGGTACAGCTTAGTCCTGCAACTCAATTTTCCGATTGAACACAACCGAACTTACCGCAGGCTCATCGATCCCGAAGGTCAAATGCCATTTGTGTATACGGATCACCCCGTTCGAATCAAACGGTTCGTGACGATGGCTTGGTCTCGGATGGATGTGGACCTCAACAACGGCGAAGTCTTGATTGAAGAGATTCAATCCGACTGGATGCGCCATTGGCGACACTACCGAGAAGTTGCACGACAGCGTCGACGCTGTGTGCCCGTGCGTGGCCTTTGCGTCGCTGTCGACAACATCATCCAGTATTGCGACACAGAACTCTCCAAACACCAACACTGGCCGGAAACCATGCTAGCGGCAAGCATTTGGTTCATCCGATGTCAGCTCGGCATTCGCCGGATTTTCTATCACACCCACGAATCGGGTGCGGCGCTGAAGCGGACGGGTGATCGCAAGCCACCGCGCTCGCTATACACGAAGTTACCTGCACGGTTTTGCTTTCGCGAAACGGACGCACGACCCGCCTTCATGCAGCGCGGTGTTCGAACGAACTGCTCGAAAAAGGCCGTAGCCGCTTCGCGGTTCCAAGTGCTGGAACTCTAACAAGCGCAGACAAAAAAAGAGCCGAACCGACTAGTCAAGAAAATCGGTTCGACCCTATTTCGGTGTTGCGTGTGCTATGCAGGCGGCTCGAACGGCAGCGAGGAGTGGTGTTGAATGATACGCAGCGTACCGTCGACATCCTTTTTGTAACCCCAGCTCTTGTCGACTTTGGTCACTTGCCCGTCCTTATCGGTCATAATGACCCAGCCCATCCACATTGCGACATCGCCTTCAATAAAGTAGGCAGACGTTTCGGACCGGCATTCGCGCCAACCTTTGAGAGCGAATCCGCCATCGAGCGGATAATCCGAATCGTGTCCAACGAAGTAGGAAAGTGCACCTTTTTTCGTTGGTCGGAACGTCTTTTCACCGCTGGCGAGTGTCGGTTTAAACAAAACAGCGCCTAGGTTGTAACCATAAGCTGCGTCCAGAACACCATCCGCAACGCTACGTGCACTCTCGATTCCATCGGCATCATAGGCCTTTGCGATGGCGATCAATGCCTCGCCCCAGGCGACTCTCGCTGCGTCCAGTTCTGCTTCAGTGATTGCCACAAAGATCTCCCTCTCATCCAGGCACGCCATTGAGACGTGCCGTTGTTGAATTAATTTCCGTCGATGTATTGTCGCATCATACGTCGAAGTTTTCGATGCAGTTGACGAAGAATTGGTTCGATAAAATCTAATTTACTGTCAATCATGATCAAAACGACTGACAAACAGGGAGTTTTCGGTCCACGCGCAATAGGAGTCGCATGCTTGCTCCAGCGCTACCAACAGATCTCACCGACCATACGTAAGTTCCGGCCGCTCGGCGGCAAAATTCTCTAAACGTTGCCTGCGGACCTCCTCGGGCACATCACTCAACACGGCGAAGGTGGCCTTTTCGAAGTAGGGTCGAGCCGACTGCTCGAAGATGGCGGTGGCTGCTACTCGGTCCCAGCTGCTCTAGCTGCGATGACGCCCGAGCAAGTGAAACGCTATAGATCAAATTCATCAAGTTGTCCGTTCGTTCGCAGCACACTCGCAATCTGACAACACCAGCTCCACATTTTCTCCACATTGCGTCCAACTTCGCCGCGCAAACTGCAAGTTCCCGACAGAACAACGGATCACATCATGCGGCATCTACGAATCCCCAATCACTTGCGCACAACACTGATTTTCGCACTGGCCCTAGCGGTATCCGGTTGTGACAGCAGCGGTACCGTTGATACCGAGGATCCAGTTGCGGCGCTGACCGTGAGCGCGGGTGACAATCAAAGTGTTGACGAAGGCACCAGCATCGATCTGACGGGTAGCGTCCAGAACGTCACGGGCACGATGACGATCGAGTGGCTGCAAATTTCCGGTCCTATGCTGAACTTCGATGCGACCGACACGCTTTCTGTCACCATATCCGCACCACGACTGCGTGATACCGCGACGGCGGTGCTGCAGCTTTCCGTGAACGATGGCAGTACGACCGCCATCGACGAGGTACAGGTTACGATCGTCAACGTGGCGAACGGACCGAATGGACCTTCGCCACAAGGAATCGGCGATCGCGACCGCAATGATCGCCGAATGCGCGACCGGGATGGCCGACGTATGGCAGGCGGGCGTGAAGTTCGTAGCTACGATGGCTCCGGCAACAACATTGATAATCCGAGCTGGGGCACGTCGTTTTCGCATCTGCAGCGGCTCGGTCCGGTGGGCTATGCCGATGGTGTGTCGACGTTGGCAGGGCCTGAGCGTGCCAGCTCAAGGTTCATTTCGAATGAGGTGATCGAACAAGGTGAAGGCGTTTCCATCCCCAACGCCTTCAATCGCAGTGATATGGTCTGGCAGTGGGGTCAGTTCATCGATCATGATCTGGGATTAACCGACGGCGCTGAAGAATCGGCGGATATCGAAGTACCACGAGGCGACCCAGACTTTGATCCCGGATTCCTTGGCACTGTGGTGATCCCGTTCAGTCGGGCGCTGTTCGACGCGACCACGGGCACCGACATCACGAATCCGCGCGAACAGGAAAATGAGATTACGAGCTGGATAGACGGTTCAATGATCTATGGCTCTGATGAAGTTCGCGCGCTGGCATTACGGGAAGGCGTCGACAGTCCGTTTCTCGCGACGAGCCCGGGCAACCTGTTGCCATTTAACACGGACGAACTTAGCAACGCCGTGGGCTTTGTGACTGACCCTACCTCATTGTTCCTGGCGGGCGATGTCCGAGCGAATGAACAAGTAGGTCTCGCAACGATGCATACGCTTTGGGTACGCGAGCACAACCGCATTGCGCAGTCCCTCATCGACAACAATTTCAGTACAGATGCGGAAGTGATCTTTCAACAAGCACGGCGACTTGTGATCGCTAAGATTCAAAAAATCACCTATGAGGAATACCTCCCCGCCTTACATGGCCCCGATCCGCTACCGACTTATTCCGGCTATGACCCCAGCATCAACCCGACGATGTACAACGAGTTTGTTGTGGCGGCCTACCGGTTTGGCCATTCATTGTTGAACGAACAACTCCTGCGTCTGGACGCGAGCAGCACGGAAATCAACGCCGGCCATTTGTTGCTACGCCAGGCCTTCTTTACAGCGCCCTCGATCCTGGTTGACGAAGACAGTCTCGACCCGATTCTGAGAGGGTTAGCCACGCAGCGTCATCAGATGATCGATACGAAGGTCGTCGAGGACCTGCGCAGCTTCTTGTTCGGCGCGCCAGGCGACGGTGGTCTTGATCTTGCCGCATTGAACATACAACGCGGTCGCGATCACGGCGTCGGCTCCTACAACGATGTCCGCGAGGCGATCGGGCTAGAGCGTTACACGAGCTTCGACCAGATTACGAGTGATGCTGAAGTCCAGGCTGCGCTCGTCGCTGCCTACGACAACGACGTCGATCGCATCGATTTATGGGTCGGCGGTCTTGCCGAAGATACGATCGGTGAATCACAGTTCGGACCTCTGTTTCACACGATTATCCTGCGTCAGTTTCAGGAACTGCGTGACGGAGATCGCTTCTGGTACGAGCGCGATCTGACCCGCGATGAGTTGCGGCGAATCACGAATGTCACGCTCGCCGAGGTGATCCGCGACAACACCGGTATTGGCAACGAACTATCGGACGACGTGTTCACCGCTCCCTGATCCCCCCCCAGTGAACGCCAAGGACGGCGTTGCTTTTCGAACTGACCAGGGCGCCTATCGACGGATGAACGACCGACCCTTGTGCAGGATGGTGTTCGGACGAAGTGCACGAAGAAGTTTGGTGGCTGCTGCTGGGTTCCCGCTGCTCGAATTGTAGTGACGTCTCAGGAATCAAATTGCTAGAGATCGCAGTCGTCGTCTGACTTCGATAGCGGCTTTATGCCGTCTAGGACTTCAGCGATCATCAGACGAAACGACCGATCGGATTGCTTCGCTGCGTGCAGCAGTTCGAGCGCTTCTTGTTGCGTCTCCGTATCGACGTCGGACTGGGCAATGAATCGTACCTGACAGGTGGGAGGTTGTTGACGCGCTTCACGAAACAACTCTCGGATGCGGCGCCATTGCGCTGTCGTATTGTCGTCCTGCATGAGCGCGTCCCAGTGACTATCCCTAGCAGTTGAAAAAGACCCGGTCCGACGTCACACGCCGGACCGGGTTCACGCGTGCGCTACTCCGATGTCAGCGCAAATACCACCTCGACCGTCGAGTCATCAAAGACAATGATGTCGCTGCGGCCATCGCCATCAACGTCTCCCATGAAGCGAGGGTTCGCATCGAAGGTAAACCCGCGGTTGGAAGAGAACTCTGGCACCCACTCGCGAATGGTGCCGAAAACGCCTCCTTGTCCAGGGTTCAGCGAGTAGTAAACCGCACCCGGTTCGGTCGGTGACAGAGACCCAAACCCGACGAGGTCTACGTAGCCGTCGCCATCAACATCCGCGAAGTAGCGCGGATCTTCGAGCGGCTGCCATCCATCATTGATAGAGAATTGACTTGAGATCGTACGGACCGAACCGATTGGCGTCAGCGCACCGTTTGGTGCTTCCTCTCTATCGATAGCCAGCGACAAGAGCACATCGTTGTTTGAGAACGCGACAACGTCGTCTTGTTCATCGTTGTTGATATCCACGATGACGCGTGGGTTTTCGTCAACATCCCAAGAAGGACCGACAAACAGTGTGTCGTACGTTGCAGTGTTCGAAAACAACGGCGGCGTGCGATCTGGTCGCGCCCTCGCCAGCGCGGTTTGGTTAAATCCGAAACCGATAATGTCTTCGAAGCCATCACCGTTCACGTCAGCCAGGACTCGCGGTGCACCCTCAGTCCAACCACCGGAGTTGGGGCCGAATCGACGGATCGCAAAGTTGCCTGGGTCTGGGTCAACGAAACCGGTGCCCGATGCCTGCGCGATAATGACACCGCCATCACTGAACGCAACGATATCGTCGAGCCCGTCACCGGTCATGTCGGACAGATAGCGCGGGTTATTGCCGAAGTCCGAGTAGCCTTGTGCAGGACTGTAATCCTCAACGCAAGGATCGCCGCCACACAACACCGTGAATTGACCGCTACCGTCGTTGACCGCGATGTAAAC
>JBCAZH010000111.1:0-3246 GCA_038533155.1 Pseudomonadota bacterium
CCATCTCTGCTTGCGTTTCCTCGAGCGAAGCGCCGGCGCGCAGTTCAAGGCGCGCCTCGATCTGGTCACCATCGATTTCTGGGAAAGCCTCAAACTTCAGGTGGCCCCCGGCCAACATTGCGACTGAGGACAAGAACAGCAAAGCGGCAACCCCCACCGTCAGATACCTCAGGCGAATGGCTGCGTTTACGACCGGGCCTACAACACTTGTCTTGAAACTCTCGAGCCAGCGGTCGGCCCGTCGCTCACTTGGACCTTCGTGGTTGTAACCGTGGCTGAGATGCGCGGGCAAAATCAGGAACGCCTCTATCAAAGATACGACGAGCACCAGTATCATGACGACCGGAATGACCCGCAAAAGCTCACCCAGATCCCCTTCTAGAAAGGCTAAGGATCCAAACACAACCAGTGTCGTTGCGAAAGATGCCACAACGCCGGGCGCAACCTGACGGACGCCAGCGATGGAGGCCTCAACGGGTGACAGACCCTTGGCGCGGTGCGCGGCGATGTTTTCTGCGATCACAATGGCATCGTCCATCAGGATGCCGATCACGATCAGCAGTGCCACCATAGTGAGCATGTTGAGCGAGTACCCCATGGCCGCCATTGCCGCGATGGCACCCAGAAAGGAAACCGGTAGACCAGCAGAAATCCAGAACGCCTGTCTGACCCCGAAAAAGAGCCACATCGCGAGGAAAACAAGCGCGAGCCCCTGCACCGCATTCACTACGAGCATACCCAACCGATCGACGAGAATGCCGGAGGTGTCCCCAGTGATGTTGAGCGCGACGCCTTCCGGTTGACGCGCCTGTTCGTCAGCGATGAACGCGCGCAAGGCGTCCATGACCTGCAAAGTGTCGTCGCTTGGAGTCTTTGTGATATTGAGAAGTGCCGCGCGTGCACCGCCGTGCGTTGTCAGGACCTCGGGGTCTTCGAACGTGTCGGTGATCGTCGCGATGTCTCCAAGGCGGACTTCGCCGCCCACGTTGTTCGAGGCGATGACGATATCACTGTACTCGTGCAGTTGGCGGCGTTCTTCCGTCAATCTCAGAATTGTCGAGCCGGTTTCGGACGTAACTTCACCGGCCGGTTGGTCGAGGTTTTGCCGCGCGATGATCCCGGCGATGTCCGACAGACTGATCCCGATTCGACGCATCGCAGCTTCCGGTACTTCGATCCGGATCTGGTGATCCGAAAAGCCGTTCACTTCGACGCGTGGGATGCCGCCCCATTGCATCATGCGTGCTTTAATGTCCTCGGCGAGCGCCTTGAGGTCCGAGGCGGCGATTTCCTGGTCGACCGTTACGGCGACCGTGGCCACCTGATCGACCCGACCCAGCTGCTCGATCGCAGGGTCTTCAGCGGCCTCGGGTAGATCGGTTAGAGCCTGGACCTCGGCCTCGATGTCGGACGTGAACCGCTCGAAGTTTTGCCCCTGCCGCATTTCGGCAGTCACCACTGCAATATTCTCGCGGGCGACACAGATCACCTCATCGACATTCTCGACGCCGTCGATGGCGTCTTCCACGGACTGACAGATGCCACGCAGCACGTCAGAGGGCGTTGCACCGGGGTAAGGCACCGAAATCTGAACCTTGCGCGGCTCGATCCTCGGGAAAGTCTCGCGCAGTAAGGATGGCAAAGACACAAGGCCAACCACAAGCAAGGCGACCATCATCAGGTTGGCGGCCGTCGGGTGGGTCGCGAAATAGCGGATCATTCGGCGGCCGCCTGTCCGGCTTTCGGCGCCACCGAGGCCGCGAGACGCGATTCGATGTCCTCGTCGCGTCTGGGCAAAAGCGCCATGCCGGAGATTGCCGGCGACGGGTCACTGACGATGACCCTTGTCCCCGGCGCCAAGTGTGCTTCGTCGACGATCGCGAAGTCATCCGTAGCAAAAAGCACATCTACAGCGGCGAAGGACAGGCGCTCATCGGTGTCGACAACCATCACCTGACCCTGATCGATAGCCGATCGCGGAAGCGCCATGATTCCGTCAATGGCGGGTCCATCAAGGGTCACTTCGACAAACATACCCTTGATGAGCGGCGGCCGCGTGCCAAGCTGTGCCGCCGCGTAAGGATCGGGAACGGTAATGAAAACGCCAATGGCGCGCGTTTGAGGGTCGACGCCGTCAGTAATCCTGTCCACAGATGCCGCCCATTCCGGATTGATGTCATCGGTCGTGAGCCGGACGCGCGCGCTCAGTGTTTCGCTCAGCGGATCGACCAAGCTAGCGACCTCGGACCCCATCTGGCGGGCCAAAAGCCGCGACAGTTGAGCGATTTGCCGAGGTGCGATCTGTGCCTCAATCTCCGCCGCGGCCAAGCTATCCAAGGTGCCCATGCGCGCGCCAGAACTAACGAATTCGCTGACATCGACATCCACCGCTGCCACCCGTCCGTCGAAGGGTGCCTGAATGCGGGTTCGTTCGACGTCAAGCTGTGCCTGGTTCAAGGACGCTTGAGAGACTGCAAGCGATTGTTCCAGTGCACCTCTCTGCGACGGGACCAGTTCCAACTGGTTTTGCAAAGATTGAACGGATGCCTGCTGCACCAGAACGGAGCGTTCTTGCGTTTCGACGACTGCATTCGACACGGCTCCGCGTTCTGCCAGCTCCTGCTGGCGGGCCAATTCACGTTTGGAAAGTTCCAGCGCTTGTCGTTCAATAGCCAATGAGGCTTCAGTGGCTCGCGCGCTTGCGTCGAGCTCTTCGATTTGGGCCGCTGCGCTCAGGATGTTGGCCTCGGCCTGCGCAACTGCCAGTTCGTACTCGTCAGCCGCGATACGCACCACGTCTTCACCCGCCCGGATAACTCCGCCGCGCAAAAAATTCGGATGAAGATAATCGATCCGGCCCCGGACTTGTGCCACCGCGTCCCAGCTGTGGGACGGTTGCACGGTGCCAAAGGACGTGACGCTTGGAACGAAACTCTGCGGGTTCACTTCGATGAAGGCGACTGGCACCTGACGCTCGGTGATCTCCGCAATTTCCGGCTGTGACCGGTTTGATGTTGCCCAGTAGACCAACGCAAAACCCAAGATCAGTGGCGGCAGAACAAGCAGGCGTTTCCAGATTGGCATTTATCTTCCTCTTCTTCGTGTCGAAGTCGCATCTTGTCTTGTGAACATGCTACAGCGATATGACGCGCGTAGGTTCAGTCGGCAGCCTGAAAGTTTCGCCATCATTCGCTGACCGAGAAGGAAGGTATCGGTGCAGCGCTTGGGGAGCCTTCTGAGCCGCCG
>JBCAZH010000111.1:3346-7264 GCA_038533155.1 Pseudomonadota bacterium
TGATCCCGTCGGGATGGGCGTCCGCGATCTGCTGGGCTTGTGCGCTGTTCGCTTGCGCCTGCTGGTAGGCGACCAGCAGGAATTGCGCTTCGCTCTCGGTCAGCTGACCAGTCACCGGGTAGTCGAGATAGGCTTGGTACTCTTCGATCGCGGTCCGGGTTTGCTGGCCCATTATTCCGTCAACGGGTCCCGCATCGAAAGTGAAAAATGTCAGCGCCGTCTGGACTTGGCGGACCTGAGCAATCTCCGCCGGAGAGGGGCGCGCCGCCAATTGCTGTTCGATCTGGGTCCGGGTTTGTGCAGCCTTCCTGTCGATTTCGCTCTGCACCCTATCCTGGAGGCGCTCACGCAGAGGTCCGCCGCCGGTCTGTGCGGCAGCGGGCTGGACGGCCATGAGCGACAGCAGGCATAGCAAGAGAATAGTCTGTGGCGTCATCTATTTCATCCAAGGTTCGATTTTGAAACTCGAAATGTGCGCGGCACTCCGGAAGCAAATTGCTCGGGAAGCGCCGCGCACTCGGGAAACGACTTATCCGCGCTCTTCAGCAAAGCTCTGCATTTCCTGCCGTGTGAGAAAGCCGTCGTTGTTGGCGTCGAGACGATTGAAAACCATGTCGTAGCGGCCCGATCTCTTGACCCGTTGTGCGCGGCCGAGGTTGTCGGCCGCGTTCAGGTCGATAAGAGCCTCGAATTCCGAACGGCTGATAGCGCCGTCGTCGTTCCGGTCGGCCTGGGTCACATTCTCAAGAAGCAACTGCCGGTCGGCTGAGGACATGTCTTGCGCCTCGGCGTCCATTGGCAGCGACACCCCGGCAAGGATCGTGAGGCTGAGAAATCTGGTAATTGTCATATTGGGTTTCCTGTGACGTCGTGTACTGAGAGGTGGTGATGCGCTGTCAGGGGCAATTGACGACCGCGCCCGACGCATCAATGCATGTGACTGTTCGAGACCCGCCAGAGCCGCGTTCATATGTGCTGTCGACGCTTGCCGCTTGGCCCTCATTTCCGGTGTAAGTCCCGTCGCGGTTGTAGGTGCCATCATCAAGGGTCGCGGCTCCGCTGTAGGACCCACTGGTCCCGGAAGCTTCGGTGCTGCGGCTTCCCCCCCAAACGCCATCCGCACTCCTCTCTAGAAAACGCTGGCTGGTGAACGAGCCGTTCTCTCCGCTACCGCCGCTTTTGAGCGTGCGCGACAGCGATCCGTCATCTTGCCAGGTGGCCGTCCCCCCTCGGCAAGCCGAAGCGGTCGTGCCGTTGGCGCATCTTCCAAAGCCTGCAAGGCCGTTGCCGTTGTCATCGGAGGCAATTCCCCCGCGCCGGACCGCACCTTGGCCCTCGCCGTTGAAGACGCCGCCACGCGACCGCGCAGCGACACCATTCTCTCCCACGGCCAGCCCCTTGCGAACGAAAAGCCCGTCGGCGGCAGCCGGTACTACCTGTACGGTCAGCATCAATGCACTCAAAGCCGCGCATGCCAATGACGTCTGCAGCCGCGTGCCACGGGCTGATATGTACCTTTTCTTGGAGTTCTCCATCTCATGTTCTCCTGCTTGGCTTGTGTCGTGAGTGGTGGCGAGGCATGTTTGCGATGGAATCAACATGGCGGACACGTTTTGCAGCGCGATTTCAAGAACATCTCAATGGAGCAAAAATTTTCACCTGATATGTTTCAGATTGTTGCAACCTGACATTCTGACGAAACACGCGAAGGTTATGTCTCCGAATAAGGACGTAAAGTGAAATGAATGACGGTTTCTTCTAGTTATGACGGTGCAAGACGACAGCGGGCGCACAAACCGGATGACACGCGTTGCCGTCATCGAGGACGATCATGAGATACGTCAACTCGTCGTCGACTATCTTACCCGTGAAGGGTTCGAGGTGGCAGGCTATCCCAATGGCGGCGTTTTTGATCAAGGCCACTCTGTGTTCAAGCCCGACATCATTGTACTCGACCTTATGATGCCGGGTGAGGATGGACTGTCGATCTGTCGAAGGATATCGCCCGACTTACCGGTCCTAGTGCTCTCGGCGAAAGGGGAGGAGCTCGACCGGATCGTCGGACTTGAGGTTGGTGCGGACGATTACCTGTCCAAACCGTTCAATCCGCGTGAGCTTGTTGCACGCATTCGAGCCGTCTTACGTCGGAGGGATAAGATGCCACCAGCTGCCATGATGTCAGCGGTCGCCCACAGTAATGCGATAGCCGACGAGGACACCGAACCGGATCGCGAGGTCCTTTTGTTTGATGTCTGGACGCTTGACGTGGACGGCCGTCGCTTATCGGATGCGTCGCAAGTTGAGGTTCCACTCTCGTCAGGAGAATTCGCGCTCCTCACCGAATTCGCCCGGCGTCCGCAACGCGTCTTGTCACGCGAACAGCTTCTGGACTGGACGCGCGGAGACGCATACGACGCCTTCGATCGCGCCATAGATGTACAGCTTTCCCGCTTGCGAAAAAAACTATCGGAGCGGGGAGGCAACGGGCTAATCAAAACGATCAGGGGCGATGGCTATCTCTTTTCTGCCGAGGTGCGGCGCTGTCGAAATAATACAACTTGAGCGCTTTATGAATAGCAAGCGGCGGGACAAGATGTTCTTGGCTCCCCGGGCTCTCCTGCAATTCTGGGTGCTTGGAATTCGCGGTCTTGTTCTGACTATTCTGATCATCGCGCTTCTCAACATCGCGTTTCTCATCGCCCTGAGCCAAACCAACTCGAATTTTGATCGAAGCCTTGTCGCGCCACCTTTGGTGCGGCAGGCCGCCGCAACGGCAGAGTTACTGGACCAGCTTGACCAAGAAGGGCGCGCGCTTGCCTTGGCGGCTACAAATTCGAGCGGGCTTCGAATGACGATTGCACTGGACTTCGCGGCGACGCCGCCAGTTGAAAACCCCATCGAGGTGTTCGTTCCAGTCATCGAAATCTACAAGGCCGTTTTGGGCGACAGGCCGTTCAGCGTCTACAGCAAATCAGATGATGGCCAGCCAATTCGACAAGCGGCCCTGCTTACCGACGATCTGATCATCGTCATGCAACTTCGCGACGGATCAGCGCTCGTCGTGGAAAGCGGAGCGGAGTTTCAGCGAAATGTCGGCCTATTCGGAATAGCTCTGGTCATTGGGTTCTTGAGCCTTCTCATCACAGGTCTCATGGTTTGGGCGAGTGTGGCCTACGCACGGCCGCTCTCGCGGCTGGCGCAGGCGTCACAGAACTTCGTCGACGCCGTCAACACATCTTCGCCGCTGGAACCCTTGCCTGAAACGGGACCAAAACCGGTTCGCGACCTCGCTGTTGCTATGAACACGGCGGGATCGAAGCTCGTCCGCCTGACCGTTGAACGCACGAATACCCTGGCTGCTGTCGCGCATGACCTTCGGACCTACCTGACCCGCCTACGAATGCGGAGCGAATTGATCGACGACGATACACAAAAAGCCAAGAGCATTCGGGACATCGAAGAGATGACGCAATTGATCGAAGATACGCTTTCACTCGGCGAGTCTGTAACGAAGCCTTCGCTGTCCGAACGCTTCGATCTGGCGGTCTGGCTTGAGGCATTTGTGGCGCATCGTGTCGATTCAGGCGATCCGATAAATTTGCGCATCAACCTGCACGCGCCGATCGTCGAGGTCGCGCCCGCTGCCCTGTCGCGCGCGTTGAACAACTTGATCGACAACGCCATTCGATATGCAGGCCAAGCGAATGTCGTGTTAGAGAATGGAGGAGCGAGTTTCGCTCACATCAGCGTTGATGACGACGGGCCAGGCGTACCTGAAGACTACCTAAAGCAAATGACTGATCCTTTCAGCAGGTTAGAGCAGTCCCGTTCACGGGACACCGGGGGCGCCGGCCTGGGTCTTGCAATCGCGAAAGCCTTCACTGAGCAAATCGGCGGTGAGTTGGCTCTAACCAACCG
>JBCAZH010000112.1:0-7217 GCA_038533155.1 Pseudomonadota bacterium
CCACGGCGTCGAAGTCACCGATATCGGGCACGGTGACGGTTGTCGGCGCGCTTGGGGCCGCCGGCGACTCGCTCGACTCGGATGAAACCGGCGCGGCAGCTGCCTCAACGGATGGTTCGGGCTCCGGATCGGCCGGTGGTGCGGACGGTGCTTCGGCACTCGTACGCAGTACAGCGACAACATCGCCTTCGCTGATGGTGTCGCCGACGCCCACGCTAATAGAGAGCACTTCACCCGCTTCCGTGCTGGGTACCTCCATCGACGCCTTGTCGGTCTCCAGCGTCACAAGCCCGTCATCAACTGCAACGGTATCGCCCGGGGACACGAGGACCTCGATCACTTCTACGTCGCTGAAGTCGCCAATGTCCGGCACGCGGACTTCGATCTCATTCGCCATCGTCGTGCCTCGCTTACAACGTCACCGGATCAGGTCGATCCGGGTCGATGCCATATTTCTCGATCGCCTGGGCCACGGTGGCTTGATCGATTGCGCCTTCATCGGCCATCGCCTTGAGCGTCGTGATCACAATGTAGCGACGATCCACTTCGAAGAACTCACGCAGTGCCTTGCGACTATCGCTGCGCCCGAAACCGTCCGTGCCGAGCGTGATGTAGTGACCTGGGATCCAGCGCTGGATCTGATCAGGGACGATCTTCATGTAGTCCGTGGCCGCAACGAATGGACCTTGGATGCCATCAAGCGACTGCTCGAGGAAGCTCTGCCGTGGTGTATCGTCGGGATGCAACTGATTCCAGCGCTCGACCTCGAGACACTCACGCCGCAATTCGTTGTAACTCGTGACACTCCAGACATCGGCCGGAATACGAAAGTCCTCCTTCAGCATGTCTGCAGCACCCAGGACTTCCCGCAGAATCGTGCCCGATCCAAACAACTGCGCACGGACTTTGCCACGGCTGCCCTTTTTCAACAGATACATGCCGCGCAGAATGCCTTCCTCGACGCCTTCCGGCATCGCGGGCTGAACGTAGTTCTCGTTCATTGTGGTGATGTAATAGAACACGTTCTCCTGATCATCGAACATGCGCCGCAGCCCATCCTGAACCACGACGGCTAGCTCATACGCATACGCCGGGTCGTAAGCACGGCAATTCGGCACCGTCGACATCAAGACATGCGAATGTCCATCTTGGTGCTGGAGCCCTTCGCCTGACAACGTGGTTCGACCGGCCGTACCACCGATCAAAAAACCACGTGCTTGCATATCGCCGCCCGCCCAAATGAAATCGCCGATCCGTTGGAAGCCGAACATCGAGTAGTAGATGTAGAACGGGATCATGGGCAACCCATGATTGGAGTAGGAGGTACCAGCAGCCAACCAAGAACAGAACGCCCCGCCCTCGTTAATGCCCTCCTCCAAGATTTGACCTTCTTTACTCTCTTTATAGAACATCAACTGGTCCGCATCCTGCGGCGTGTACAGCTGTCCTTTCGACGAGTAAATTCCAATTTGTCGGAACATCCCCTCCATGCCAAAAGTCCGTGCCTCATCAGGCACGATCGGCACGACGTGTTTGCCAATCCCCTTGTCTTTGACGAGCGTGGTCAACATACGTACCAGCGCCATCGTTGTTGACTGCTCTCGCTCGCCAGACCCGTTGAGCTGGGTCTTAAAAACATCGAGTGCCGGGGTTTTCAGTTTCGGTGACACCGTGCGACGTTGCGGCAGCGAACCACCCAGCCGCGCGCGGCGCTCCATGAGATACTCCATCTCGATGCTGCCCGGCTCGGGCTTGCAGTACGGCACGTCTTTGAGCTCCGCATCCGAGACCGGAATATTGAATCGGTCGCGGAACGCACGCAGCGCATCCTCGTCGAGTTTCTTCTGTTGGTGCGTGGTGTTGGCACCCTCGCCGCCGCCTTCGCCCAATCCGAAACCCTTGACCGTCTTGGCCAGGATCACTGTGGGTTGGCCTTTATGCGTAGTCGCATTCTCGTACGCGGCGTAGACCTTGAGCGGATCGTGACCGCCGCGGTTCAATCGCCAAATGTCCTCATCGGACATATTGGCCACCATCGCCTTCAGCTGCTCGTACTTGCCGAAGAAATTCTCACGGGTGTAGGCGCCACCTTTATTCTTGTAGTTCTGGTACTCACCGTCGACCGTCTCTTCCATGACCCGACGCAACAGACCCTTGTGGTCTTTTGCGAGCAGCGGATCCCAACGCGATCCCCAAACGACTTTGACAACGTTCCATCCCGCACCCGAGAACGCGGCCTCAAGCTCTTGGATGATCTTGCCGTTGCCGCGTACCGGTCCATCCAAGCGTTGCAGGTTGCAGTTAATGACGAACACGAGATTGTCGAGTCCCTCACGAACCGGCATCGTGATTGCGCCCAGCGATTCCGGCTCGTCCGTCTCGCCGTCCCCCATGAAGCACCAGACTTTTCGGTCGTTAGGTTCAATCATGCCGCGGTGTTCGAGGTAGCGCATGAACCTTGCCTGATAGATCGCCATCATGGGTCCTAGACCCATCGACACTGTTGGGAACTGCCAAAAGTCGGGCATCAACCAGGGATGGGGATACGACGACAGACCGCCGCCGCCTACTTCCATGCGGAACCGGTTCAATTGCGCTTCCGTAAGCCGCCCTTCCAGATACGCGCGGGCATAGATGCCGGGCGAAGAGTGTCCTTGGATAAACACGAGATCACCGCCATGCGTGTCCGACGGTGCTCGCCAGAAATGGTTGAAGCCAACTTCATACAAAGTTGCCGACGACGCATAGGACGCTATATGGCCGCCATACTCGCTATTCTCGCGGTTCGCCTGTACCACCATCGCCATGGCGTTCCAGCGCAAATACGCCTCCAACCGACGTTCGATCGAGCGGTCACCCGGGTACTCCGGTTGCTGGCCCGTTGCAATCGTATTCAGATAAGCCGTGTTCGGGCTGTAAGGCAAATACGCGCCCGATCGACGCGCAAAGTCGATCATTTTATCGAGAAGAAAATGCGCGCGTTCTGGCCCTGATACTTTCAGAACCGAATCGATGGACTCCAACCATTCGTTGGTTTCCACCGGATCCATATCGTCAAAGCGGCTGTGCTCTGTCATGCCTTACTCTCGCTATGTCCCCTAACAGCCGACGCATTATATACGCGCGCGGACTGCAGTGCTGCCCCCTGACTGATAGCATAGGCCGATGGACACACCGAAAAACTTACTGCCGAAACTGCCTAAGCCGGCGGTTCGAAAGACTCGAACCGCGCCGACGGAAAAATCGCTGCAACGAATGGACGCCTTCGTCGTCTTTTTTGACCACGTAACGACACTGGCTAAGAGCAAGCTACCCGGCTGTGCGACCCTAGTCGCACTGCTGGAGCGCCAAGGCCACGGACAGGTCGCAACGACAGCACTTCCTGGCAAGAATGCAACCCTGGTCGTCGCTTGTCGGATCGATAGGAACGCGAGTCAATTCGACACGCTAGAACGTTGCCGCGCGGCTGCCACCGCTGCCACGGCGGGCAAACCCAAGCGAGTCGGGCTGATCGCGCTCGGGCAATCCGACAACGAGGCAAGAGTGCTGGAGGCCGCGGTCTACGCGACCACGTTGGCGCCTTTCCAATTGCCAAAGTTCTCAGGCAAACGAATTCCACCGGCAGTGTTCGCGGACCTCACGCTGTACACGCAGTCACGACCTGACACACACAAAGTGATCGCGACCGCTCGAGGCAATTGCCTGGCTCGCTGGCTTACGGCGATGCCGCCCAGCCACCTCGATGGTCATGGCTATCGCGCGATCGCGGAGCACCTCAGCAAGCAAAATGGTTGGCGCTACCGGTTCCACTCGGCCAGCATGTTGAAACGTCGCGGCGCTGGCGCATTCACCGCAGTAGCGCAAGGCAACGAAGACGACAGCGCTGGGATCGTGCATATCCGCAGAGCCGCGCGCAGTAAAGCCAATAAGATGTCGGTCGCACTGGTCGGCAAGGGCATCATTTTCGACACGGGCGGCACCAATCTAAAGCCCTTCGACGGCATGTTGAACATGCATGTCGATATGGGGGGTAGCGCCGTCGCGATGGGTGCACTGCTCACGCTGTCCGAGCTCAATGCGAACATGTCCATCGACGTTTGGCTCGGGATCACAGAAAACCGGACCGGCCCACGCGCGTACAAGTCCCAGGATGTCGTGACTTCACTGAGCGGCACGACCATTCAGACGATCCATACGGACGCCGAGGGTCGAATGGTTCTTGCGGACACACTGACGCTCGCGAGTCGCGAAAAGCCGTCGCTGATCCTCGACTTCGCGACGCTCACCGGTGCTTGTGTCAACGCAGTGACCCCACGCTATGCAGGTGTGTTCACGAATCGAGCATCTTTGCATGCTTTGCTGATCGAACACGGCGTCGCAATAGGAGAGCGCGTCTGGCCGTTCCCGATTGGGGGTGAATTCCGCAAGCTTCTGAACAGCAAAACCGCTGACATCATGCAGTGCGCACCGGGTGGTGGTGGCGATCACATTCTAGCCGCCACGTTTCTTAACGAGTTCGTGACCCCCACTATTCCTTGGGTCCACATGGACCTGTCTGCCGTCGAGCATAAGGGTGGCTTAGGCGCTGTGGCGACCGACATCACCGGATACGGTGTCGCATACACGACAGAGTTACTCTTGGCGCATGCCTCGACGATTGCAAAGGCTAAGGCTTAAAGCATGACGATCACTGTTATGCGCGAGCGATTCCGTGGCTTTTTGCCTGTCATCGTCGACGTCGAAACGGGCGGATTTAACGCTCAAACGGATGCGCTACTCGAGATCGCTGCTGTCTGCGTACGAATGAACGACGACGGTGAGATCCATCGTGACGAAACCCATCGATTTCACGTTAAGCCCTTTCCCGGTGCGAACCTTGAGCCCGCCTCACTGGCGGTCAATGGCATCGATCCTGACCATCCATTGCGGCCTGCAATCGACGAGCGTGATGCGCTACAAAGGATCTTTCGTGAGGTTCGTGCCCAAGTGCGTGAGCACGAATGCACTCGCGCTGTGCTGGTCGGACACAACGCGTTTTTCGATTTGAATTTCTTGAACGCAGCGATCGCTCGATGCGGCATCAAACGCAGTCCTTTCCATCCGTTTTCATGCTTCGATACCGCGACTCTGGGGGGTGTGGCATTTGGTCAGACGGTGCTATCGCGCGCTGTGAAGTCTGCGGCGATTGACTGGGATGAATCACAGGCCCATTCGGCTGCTTACGATGCTGAGAAAACCGCAGATTTGTTCTGCACGGTCGTCAACCGGTTTGCCCCAGTCTTTGCGTCACGCGCCGATCTTTGAGCGCGATCCGTCTTACGCAGCGGCTTCATCCAACAGGGATTTCAGCTCGCCAGACTGATACATATCGACAATGATGTCGGAGCCCCCGATCAACTCCCCTTTGACGTAGAGCTGCGGGAACGTCGGCCAGTTGGAGTAGGTTTTCAGTCCCTGGCGGATCTCCTCATCTTCGAAGATATTCACGTACGCAAACTGAACCTCGCACGCCTTCAACGCAGAAACCGCTTGAGAAGAAAAACCGCACTGCGGGAAATCGGGTGTGCCCTTGATGTAGACAATCACGGGATGATCATCGAGTTGTTGCTTGATGCGTTCGTTCACGTCCATCGTTAAATCTCCGTTCTCAAATCGCGGATATGGGGACTCGTGCTTTGGTATTCAATGGTGGTCGTCGGCTTCTGTCGCTTTTTACCACCGGTCAACAACGCGGTGCACCCCGTTAATCCACAGAGTCCCACGACAACCAACACTAAACTAATTCGACGCATTAGCCTGTCTTCCGACGCTCGGCCGCTCGTTGTGCGACGTTCTCAAGCACCTGCAACTTGCCCGCCTCATCGAGCATTGTCCAGTCAATGATCTCATCCAGTGAGCGGAAGCATCCCATGCAAATATCAGAGTCATCCAGCGTACAGACACTGATGCACGGGGATTGTGCTTTGGTGGTGTTGGCCATCCGTAAAGTATGCCAAACTCGCGCCCGATGAAGAAATCACATTTTAACGCGAAGGTGACCGCCGAGCGTCTGGCGGCAGATCGAGACCGCGCAGTGTCGCAGGCTCTGGCAGAGGACGTTGGCTCAGGCGACGTCACCGCATCACTCGTTGGGAGCGCGCAGATGGCCGAAGCCGAGGTCGTTGTGCGCGAATCTGCAGTGTTATGTGGAACCGAGTGGTTCAACGCCGTCTTCGCTGCCGTCGATGCCGAAGTCGAAATTGTCTGGCGAAAAGCGGACGGCGATCGCACCCAACCGGACGACGTCGTTTGCGATATCAGCGGACCGGCCAGATCGATTTTAACCGCGGAAAGAACTGCACTGAATTTTCTTCAAACGCTTTCCGGCACCGCCACAGTGACCGCGCACTACGCAGAACTGATTGAAGATACCAAGTGTCGAATTCTCGACACTCGCAAGACAATTCCAGGGCTTCGCCTCGCGCAAAAATATGCTGCCAAGACCGGCGGTGCGAAAAATCACCGGATTGGCCTGTTTGACGCGATATTGATCAAAGAAAATCATATTGCCTCGGCGGGTTCGATTGCCGAAGCAGTGCGCAGCGTCCGTGCCAAACACCCACGCCTGCCCGTCGAGATTGAAGTCGAATCACTGGCTCAAATGCAACAAGCGCTCGAAGTCGGGGTTGAGCGGTTGCTGCTGGATAACTTTTCGATCAGCGATCTTAAGAACGCCGTCGAGCTGAATGAAAACTGCGGCGACCCCGTTGAGCTTGAAGCGTCTGGCGGTATCGAGGAGAACACACTCCTCCAAGTTGCTCAAACCGGTGTCGATTTCATTTCAATCGGCGCGTTGACCAAACACCTGAGAGCTACCGACTTCTCGATGCGGTTTCGATTCGCCTGACGGCGGACAAGCGAGGTTACGCGATCGCCTGCAGGACCTTCTGTGGCTCCGACACACCGTAGCCTTGTGCGTAATCGATACCCATGCCGCGAAGCATGTTGATGATCTCCGGATTCTCAGCGAATTCGGCGATGGTTTTCTTGCCGGTGAGATGGCCGATTTCGTTAATCGAACGGACCATCTCTCGATCGATGGGATCGTGCAAGATCTCTTTGACGAAACTGCCGTCGATCTTGAGGTAATCCACGGGGAAATGCTTGAGGTAGCCAAAAGACGACAGGCCTGTGCCGAAATCGTCCAACGCAAACTGGCACCCAAGCTCTTTCAGCGC
>JBCAZH010000113.1:0-1063 GCA_038533155.1 Pseudomonadota bacterium
ACGAGGACCTTCGATCCGAGATTCGTATGGCGACGTCAGCGGATTGCGGCAACACCTGGGGAATCCAGGCGATCAGCGAACCGAATACGTTGAATCAGGGCGCCAATATCTCGATTCAGCCCGTGACAGGCGATGTGCACGTTGTTTGGCGTCGCTTCGACACTGTCGAAGCGTTTCTCGGAATTTCCCCTACCGGCTGTCCTGCAAGCCCGAAAGGCTGGCGCAAAAATAGCAATTGGCCGGTCTCTTCGGTCACGGTTGGCGGCCACACCTACACGATGGCGCAAGCTCAAGCCTTGTTGGGAAGACGGCATCGGGGTGACGAGTCGATTCGACTGGCAAGGAACGTGATCGCTGCGAAACTCAATTTGCTGACCGGCGGCGGTGACCCGGTCGATGGATTCAATCCGTATGAGTGGTCTCAGACACTGCAAGGGCTCATCGATGATGCCGAAGCCTGGTTCGTCGATAACCCGATCGGGTCCAAGCCGAAGCGATGGGAAAAGTTCGAAGGTAAGATCATCAAACGAAGAATTCGAAAGATTCTTTATGGCTCGGGAACCTGCGAGGAAGAGGGTTCAGGCTCGGCGGGCGGCACGACCGGAGGATCAAATGCGATCTTGATCGCGAGTTCGGACGACTTCGGCGAAACGTTTGGCGCTGTCAACGTCGTGGACGAGGCAAACACATTCGATCAGGGCAGTACGACGTTTTCGTTCCGAACGACTGCTTACCCGACCGTGACGACCGATGCGGACGGTCGCGTTTACGTCGCTTGGGCGGCGCGCGGTTTCGCGACGATTCGCAACCAGGTGTCGGACGGCGATGCGCGGATTGTCATGTCTACGTCGATCGATGGTGTGAACTGGAGCAATCCACTGGCCGTCGACGAACCCAACCGAGAAGGTCATCAGATCAAACCGTCGTTGTTGTTTGCTGGCGGGCAGCTCACATTGGTGTTCTACGATTTCCGGCAAGACGTCTCCAACATCTTCGATGAGTTCGTCGTCGATTTCCCGGAGGAGGACCGCCTTCGTCATACGGTGGATGTTCGTGTAGCTAC
>JBCAZH010000113.1:1163-7198 GCA_038533155.1 Pseudomonadota bacterium
TCGATTTCCCGGAGGAGGACCGCCTTCGTCATACGGTGGATGTTCGTGTAGCTACTGCGCTTCCGGCCGCTGCGCCGATGTTCACCGACTACAGTCTGGTCTCTGGCGACAATGAGGCGGCCAGACCGTCCAGTCAGGCGTCGCGCTACACCTTCGTAGCATCCGGCGATACCGGCAATGTAGAGACGTTGCAACTTGAGTACATGGTGCCCAACTTCCCGATGTTTGCTGATGGCACGACGCCGTTTATCGGCGACTATGTTGATATCGCGGCGCCGAATTTGATCAATGACGATGGCGTTTGGCGATTCGCTACGAATCCTGGCGATGTTCAGGTTTGGCAGGCAGTTTGGGCTGATAACCGCGATGTCGTTCCGCCGCCGGACGGTGACTGGACGAAGTACGTCGCGCCGATCACGCAAGCGCAGCCCAGTCTGTTCGATCCAGCCGTCACCATCCCAAGCTGTAATGACGTCAGCTTTCCAGACTCAGATTTTCCCGACGGTTCGCTTTACACCGGCACGCGCAATCAAAACGTTTACAGCGCTTCCATCAGCAACGGTGTCATCGTGGCCGCACCCGGCAACAATCGACCACTCGATGCGCTCGACAGCAATGGGCAGCCGTTGGACCGTAGCTTCGTCGTCTATGTGCAGAATACGACAGCTCAATTGCGCCGTTTCGATGTCTCTTTGCCATCGACAGCGGGTGGGGTGCAAGCGTCTTTGGCCCTGAATGAGGTCATTACATCCAAGCGAATCAGCGTTGCTCCATACTCCAGCAGCGTCGTTTCCGTGTTCGCGTCAGTTAATTTCGCACCGACCAGTGAGGCGATTCGTGTTGCCGTTCAGGAAGTTGACGGGACGCTCGGTGGTTCGGTGCTGCTCAACAGTGATTCTGAAGCGCCTGCTCCTCTAGCAGCGTCACTGCGGACGTCGGAGGTACACAACCCAGCGATCTTGAACCCGGCGATTTTGAACCCTGCGATTCTTAATGCCTCAGTCGATGCGACTGCCGGAACCGCGTGCACCGACGATCCAGTGAAGTGTGTTCTGAATCCTGCGATATTCAATCCCGCGATCCTGAACCCTGCGATTCTCAATCCAGCGGTCTTTAACCCTGCGATCCTGAATCCTGCGATTTTCAATCCGGCGATTCTGAATCCGGCAATCTTTAACCCGGCAATTCTGAATCCCGCGATACTGAACCCGGCCATCATGAACCCGGCGATTCTCAATCCAGCGATTTTGAACCCCGCGATCTTCAATCCCGCAATATTCAACCCTGCCATTTTGAATCCGGCAATTTTGAATCCGGCCATCATGAATCCGGCGATTTTGAATCCAGCGATCTTGAACCCCGCAATTTTGAATCCCGCGATTCTGAATCCGGCGATCTTCAATCCGGCGATTCTGAATCCAGCGATTTTGAACACGGCGCCAGGATCAGCTCCGCAGCAGGTTGATGTGACGTTCGCGGTGGAGAACGAAGGCAACGCAACGACAGCCTATAACCTGAACTTGGCGGCTCCGGAGCTAGAGGGGCTGAGTTATGAACTACTTGTCTATCGCCTCAATGAGACACCTGTCGCCCAGGGGTGTGAGCTCACCACTGAAGCGCAGCAACAACTGATCTTCCGTCAGGTCGATCCGCTCAATTCGGATCTGGATGGCAGTTTCTATCTTGAGCCGGGTGAGCAGGTCTTGGTGACCTTCCGAGTGCTACCGGATGCAGAAGCAGACGTACCGTTGAACCCTGTCAGTGACTTCGACGTCGAACAATTGGGTGCGCTGGTCAGTGCGCAGCCGGTGAACTCTGATGCAACAGCGGGTAACCCGGCCGACGAGTTTGGGCCGCCAGCAAACCTCGTGCTCAGCACAGCGGGCGGCACTGTGATCGGTGCAGGCGGTACCGCGCCGCTTGCGGCCGCAACGCTATCAACCGGCGATCAGGTTTCCGTGTCGGCGTCGGGTTTCATCAGTCTGGGCTTTGGTTTCCCACTATCGACGCCAGCCGGTAACGGCGCTCCGTGTCCTGCGAACTGCTTGTTGCCAGGTGCGCCAGCGGCGAGTCTTGTCGCGCGTATTGGCAGTGGCCCGTGGGAATTGGTTGGCGAAGGCCCGACCATTCTGACGGCGAGCGTCGATGGCGATTTGGAATTCGGGATCAATGACAATGGCTATTCAGACAATACCGGTGCGTTCTATGTGTCGGTGACGCCGCTTTTGGAGCCCACTTTCATCGTCAACAGTTTCGATCCGTCCATTGTGTACTCGGGCACAAGTCCGGCGCAGCAGGATGCTCTGAATGCAGCCGTAGGCGTCACGGGTTACACCATAGAGGACTTTGAGGACACGACGCTGGTTCCTGGTCTCACGATCACCGGCGGTGCGTTCGGCCTGAACATTGCGTCGGCGTTCCCTAATGCGCTTTGGGATGGCGTTAGCTACTACGTGGATCAAGTGCTCACAGGTGGCGGTGTGCAGTTCAACGTTGCCGGCGGCACGAACTCGTTCGGGATCGGTCTCGGGGATATCGACATCTCCAACGTCAATTTGATCGTCAACGGCGACGACCTGGGCGCTATCGTAGATTTGCCCAACTTTAGGAAGCTGGGTGACAACTTCCGGGATGTCTACATACGAGTCGATGCACCCCCTGGAGAGCCCATCACCACGGTCCTGATCCAGCAACAGCCGGGCTCAACCTTTAGCGACGGTGTGTTCTTTGATCATGTGGCGTTCGAACCGGCCGCTCCGGTCGGTCCTTTGATTACAGCGGCGATTCCGAGTCAGCCGGCTCCCGGGTTTGGTCAGTTAGTGACGTTTACGGTCCCGGGATCACCGCCTTTGATTCGTGGCACGGATATTGTGTTTGCTCGAAACGACATTACCGGCGTGACGACGTCGGGTAGCAACTTTGTATTCGGCGGCACGACAATTCGATTGGACGGCGCGTTGCGCCCGGTTGCGGGAACCCAGCCTGGTACAGTTTGGATCGAGTACGGAAACGGTGATCGCAGTAACGACTTCCCGATTACATTCAGCGCGGTGCCTGCAGCGCCAGTGATCAACGGCGTGTTCACCGCTAGCGCGTGTTTGGACAGCTCTGGGGCCGCTATTGATCCATTCACCGATACGATTGTTGCTGGCGACTGGGTTCGTGTAGCCGCGCAAGGGCTCGACTCTGCGACGGCTCTCGTCGGAGTTCTGACGACACAGCCCGGCACTGGAACGAGCTCAACGGCTGGTCTATGTCCCAGCACGAACGGCTCATCGTACTGGGTGCAGATTCCTGCGGGGGTGGATGCAAGCCCGTTCACGTTGCAGATTCGTGCGGACCAAACCGGTGCTGGTGGTGGTGGCGTTCCGGGAGACTACGCAACGATCGATTTGAATCAATAATCGGCAAATGTGCTGGTTTGATTCAATTGTGAAGGTACGCTAGGGGTGGAGCTGCAAGCGAAGGGGCCTATCGGTTATCCGGTGGGCTCCTTATCTTGTTTTCACGACTAATGGATCCCAGTGAGCGTAGATGCCGTGCCCTACGCGAGGTCGGGTCTCTAGAGCGGTATGAGCTCAGAATCAGCAAAGTTATCAGCGATTTGTGATAATTTTGTCGAGTGATAGCGCAGCAGTATTTTCGGTATCGATTCCGAATGTTCCGATTGCTGTAGTGCCGCTTTCGAACTAAGAGTCTCCGATCGAATAACAAGTAACGATGCAGAAACTGATTACGGAACTCCGGAGACGCCACGTTTTCCGCACCGCCGGGCTGTACATCGGTGGCGTCTGGATCGTGTTGCAGGTTGCCGACCTGCTATTGCCGGTTTACGACGCGCCCGATTGGATCATGAAGGCGCTCGTCACAGTCTCCATCATCGGTTTGCCGATTGCCGTTGTGCTTTCTTGGACGTTCCAAATTACGGACGAGGGGATTCAGCATGACAGCGAGGTTAGCGAGGAGTCTAACAAGCGCAGCCTGAGCGTCGGTCGCAAAGTGGATTTCGCGATCATCGGCCTGTTGTTGGTCGGTCTGGCCGGTTCCCTGTTCCTGAACCTGAAACCCAGAGAAACCGTGGTGGCCGGGGAGCTGGAACCTGTCTCTGTACTGATCGCAGATTTTGCGAATCTTACGGGTGACGATGTGTTCAGCGGGGCGCTCGAGCAAGTTTTGACGATCGGTCTGGAAGAATCATCGTTCGTCAAAGCGTTTGAACGGTCGTCCGCCACACAAGTGCTGAGTCAGATCGACGAAACCGCCACTCTCGACGTTGCGGGCGCGAGATTGGTTTCTGCACGCGAGGGTATTTCGGTGGTCGTCGGTGGCGAGGTGAAAAGCGCTGACGGGAAGTACGAGGTTTCCGTTTACGAAATCGATCAAATCAGCGGCGATCTGCGCACGGAGCTGACGCGAAAAGCCGATAGCAAATCTGAAGTGTTAATGGTCGTTGGAGAACTGGCGGTTGCGTTGCGAAAAGCGCTGGGCGACACCAACGCGAAACAGTCTGAGCAAGGGCAGGAGACATTCACGACCGTTTCGCTTGAAGCCATGCACGACTACGTGATGGCGCAGCGCTTAGCGAAAGACGGCAAAGACGATGAGGCGATCACGTTTTATCAGTCCGCTGTCGACTATGACCCGGAGTTCGGTCGTGCCTACTCGGGTTTGGCGTTGACGGCCACAAGGCTGGGCATGAGTGAGGTAGCCGACCAGGCATGGCAAACGGCTTTGGGTTTGCTGGATGGGATGACCGAGCGGGAACGCTATCGGACGATGGGTGTGTACTACAGCATCGTTAATCGCAACAGCAGGAAGGCTATCGAGAACTACGAATTGCTCGTGGAGAAGTTCCCGGCGGATGACGTGGGCTACAACAACCTGGCGGTCTCATATTTTTTTGCGCTGGAGTTCGAAAAAGCACTGGAGGCAGGTCGCAAGCTCGCTGAGCTGAATCCGAATCGCCCGGTGTTCCACGCGAACTACGCACTCTTTGCGATGTACGCCAGTAACTTTGAAACTGCGACGAGAGCGGCTAAGAAATCGCTTGAGCTCAATCCGAATTACCCAATGGCCTACTTACCGTTCGCCAGCGCAGCGCTGGTTGCCGGTGATCGTGATGGCGCTCGGTCAGCCTACGAAGACATGGCAGCCACTGGAAAGCGAGGTGAGTCGCTGGCCAATATTGGCATCGCGGACATGCTCTTCTTTCTGGGTGAAACAGAAGCGGCGTTGCGTTCGCTACGCGAAGGCATCGAGCAAGATCGGCTGAACTCGAACACCCGTGCGATCGCGATGAAAAAAATGATGTTGGCGTACGGCCTGGTGAAGCAGTCAGGTGATCCAGATGAGATCATGGCGCTGATCGACGAGTCTTTGCAGGGTTTATCGGGAACCGCTCAGTCTGTTCCGGCAGGCTTGATATACACCGAGTTGGGACTAATCGGAGAAGCCGAGGCGATTGCATCTGAATTGGCAGCGAAGCTCGATGCTCAGTCTCGCGCATACGGAAAGTTGTTGAGTGGTTTGGTTGCACTGAAGGCAGGCGATCAGATTGTCGCGATTGATGAGTTACAGGCTGGTCTGGAACTTGCGGATGTTTGGTTGCTTCGTTATCACCTCGGAATCGCGCTCGGGGAATCTGGGTATTCGACCGAGGCAAAGTTTGAGTTCGAGCGATGCGCAGAGCGCCTTGGAGAGGCTTACGCTTTGTTCTTGGATGACACACCGACCTTTCGGTATGCGGCGGACCTTGGGCGCCTACGCGGCGGGGTAGGGGCGGTTAGCGCGGAAGTCCCCACCGACTAGTTTGTGGGTGGCCGTTCTTGTTTTTCTAAGCTAACACTAAGGTGCGTTTCGTGTTCCCTCGGTGTAGTAGTTGGCGTCTAGTCTTCGCTCTGATTGCGCCTTGGGTTTCCGCTTTCGCCGAGCAGCAGACGCTTGGACGGCAAGGTTAGCTATTACGCCCAGAGTCGGGATTCGGCCAGTAGCGGACGCTCACACTGACTCTCTCGCGTACAAATCTGCCAGCACGT
>JBCAZH010000114.1:0-6992 GCA_038533155.1 Pseudomonadota bacterium
AGACCGTTGGCGAGCGTACGTTCCCGATGTACCACACCCACCATGGCCCGATCACCCACTCGATCGACGGAAACTGGGTCGCGACCAAAATCAACTGGGATCCCGTGAATGCACTGACTCAGTCCTACACGCGCACGAAACTTGAGAACTACGCCGAGTTCCGCGAGATGATGAATATCCGCACAAACTCGTCCAACAACACCGTGTTCGCGGACGGTGAAGGCAACATCGCCTACTTCCACGGCAACTTCATGCCACGGCGTGATTCGTCATTCGACTACTCGAAGCCCGTTGACGGCAGCAATCCCGACACCGACTGGCAGGGACTGCATTCCGTGGACGAGATGATCACCATTTTGAACCCACCGAACGGGTACATTCAGAACGCCAACTCGACGCCGTTTACTGCAGCGGCCGAGTACAGCCCCAAGCGAGACGACTACCCGGCTTACATGGCACCCGATTTCGAGAACTTCCGTGGTGTGCACGCACTTCGAGTGTTGTCCAAAATCGACGACCTGACGCTCGACAACTTGATCGAGCTTGCGCATGACCCGTACCTGCCCGGGTTCGAAGCACTGCTAGAAAGTCTCTCGGCCGCTTGGGACTCAAACGGCGATGCCTATCCTCAGCTGGTCGAACCAATCAAAACACTACGCGACTGGGACTTTGCCACCGGCAAGGCGTCGATCGCGATGACACTCGCTCACTTCTATGGGCAACAACTTCTTTCGGGCACAAAACGCGAACGCGGTACGAGCGAAATGGCACTGATCGAATCGCTCGCGCGCGACCTACCGGCGGCGGCGCAACTCGATGCGCTCAATGACGTGGTCGATCGACTCGAAGCTGACTTCGGCACATGGCAAACGCCGTGGGGCGACGTGAATCGCTTCCAGCGCCTAACTGGGGATATCGACCTCGCCTACGACGACAGCAAACCGAGCATCGCTATCGGCATGGCCAACAGTCGTTGGGGCGCATTGGCCGATTTCGGCGCGTCGCGGCGTGATGGTACAAAGAAACTGTATGGCAGCAATGGCAATAGCTTTGTCGCCGTCGTCGAGTTTGGCGAAACGCTTCGAGCGAAAACCATCCTAGTGGGCGGCCAAAGCAACGACCCGAACTCGCCGCACTTTAGTGACCAGGCGCCGTTGTACGCCGACCACAAATTCAAAGACGTCGCCTTCTATCGAGACGACATTGAGCGGCGAGCCGCCGAGCGTTATGCACCCGGTGAGCGGAAGCAGTTGCGGTAAGCTCTGAGCGGCGCGTCCACGAGCCGCAGAATCTGAGCTAGCCCTCGAGTGGCGAAGTCAGCCTCTCGCCTTTCGCCATGAAAATGTCATCGTAACGAACGCCACCGTTGCCGTACGGCTTGTCTGCAGGTCCCGTGTTACAGATCGTCATGAAAAACGCTAACGGTTGAACGCGTCGCATCCGAAACACCGCTCGCTCGAACACCTGCTGCTGCTCACTGAATTCACCGCCGCGGACGTACACATCGTAGCGCTGACCACCCGCGTCAAGCGATCCGTTGTTCACGACAATCCAGACTTCGTACCACTCGTCGATCGAAAGGGGCCGGGCTGGACTCCCCGTCGTCGGATTGACAATATCGCTATAGCGAGTTTGGCCACCGCCCAGAACCTGCAGCGCGCCAGAATTCTTGTGGCCGTCTGATTCATACTTGTCCGTCACGCGGATCATCGGTTCGAACGCGTTGTAGTTGAATTGACCGATCTTGTCGGCGGCTATGTTCGCCAGACCAAACGACTGGTTGTTCGGAAAATACTCAACGTTGATACGCGTGTAGATCGTGTAAGTCTCACCAACACCAATCGCTACCGGCAGCGGTCGAAAACCGATCGCTTTGCGATTGCCGACAATTCCGTCGGGCGCAGGTTTGGTGAGCAGGTATTGATTTGATGAACGCACTTCTCGCATGAGGTCCGCGACTTGTGGGTTCGGGACAAAAGGATCGGTGTTGTTGTCCACATCGATATGCGTCCAGGCATCAAGGCCGGACTCGAAATCGTCGACCAATAGCCATGGGGATGCCGAATTTGCGAACGGGCTTCCTGGCGCAAGCGCACACCCGGCACACGCAAGAATCAAAAAAGTCGGGACGAGACACTTCGACCAGCTCATCGCTCAACCGTAGCAACAGCTTGCGGACTTGTGCAACGAGGTCGAACGACTCCGGTCCAAAGTCTCAGTCATCACGCTTCGCGTAATGCGCTGCGCTGACCTCAGGCAACCGACGATCCGAGCGCGGTAGCACCGCCTCATAGACGTGCCCGCCTCGCTTACGTTGACTGGTCGTGGGCGCTTCGACTACAAGTCGCGCTCCTTGATCACGACATCGAAATACGCGCGGTCGCGCTCGCTATCTTGCATGTTATTCTCGAAATGATCCCGGCAGCCAGGATTGCAGAACCCGACAGTGTGGTTTCGATACTGCGTTAGTGAGTCTTCTTCAACGGGTTTTCCGGATCGAGGGCAGAATTTATTGATGGCTTTAGTCATGGTCATACGCGAGTTGGTGAGTCACTAATGCCAACCAACATTAAGTCAGTTCCAGGTGTTCGCCAATGACTTTCTGGCGACCGAATAGGACATCAGAAAAGGTCGCCCTGTCTCCTCCGTTTATGGAGTCGAACCCACTCTATCCTTCAAGAACGCAATAAAGGTTCGCGTCTTGCGCGGCATGAAGGCTCGGGAAGGCGTCACGGCCCAAAGTGATGACTCCGTGGTAGCGCCGCCCATAGTGACCTTCCAGTCAGGTAACACTTCGACCAGAGCACCTGCCTCGATCCGTGCATCGACCAACCAATCTGCAAGAATCGCGAGCCCCATGCCGGACTCAGCACAGGTCAGCAAAGCAGCCGCATTGGACACCTTGATTTTGGGTCGGATTGGAATGTCGCGAGAAGCGCGGCCACACTGAAACCGCCATGATGCTCGAAAGGCCTCATAGGGATACGTCAAACATGCATGGTCGGGTAGGCTCTCCGGGCCATCGATTGGACGTGCATGAGCGAGATATTCAGGGGCGGCAACGAGTCGATACGAAACACCAGCGAGCCGCTGCGCGACGAGCGAACTGTCATCGAGCGTGCCATGGCGGATTGCAACATCGAGGCGCTCTGCGACGACATCCGTCACTGAATCAGAGAGTACGAGATCGATACCGAGCTCGGGATGCGCAAGACAGAACGATCGCAGCGCAGGCGCGATCACACTCTGCCCGAAAGACACCGATGCACCGACACGCAGCGTGCCACTCAGCTCGCTAGTGTCTGCCCGGGCCATTTCCGCCGCCTCGTCGAGCGCGTCCAGACCCGATGTCACTTGCGACAGGTAGCGCGTTCCCGCCTCGGTGAGCGAAACCGATCGCGTGGTTCGATTCAACAAACGAACACCCAGAGACTGCTCGAGCGCTGCGATCGACCGAGTCACTGTGGAAGGTGCCAGATTAAGCGCATGTGCAGCGGCGGCAAAACCGCCGGCATCGGCGACCGCAACGAACAATCTCAATTGCTGTAATTCCATTATTGCGTATTGTGCAATATTCAATTGATTTTTTCTCTATTTATTGCCAGAAAAGGATCCCGCAAATTAGCGCCTGTCTTAACCAGGAGCACATCATGAACCGATCACAACACGTATTGACCGCCCTCGTGCTCGCTAGCAGCTCGATGGCATTTGCAGAACCGAAACCGCTAACACTCGATCTAGGTCACGCCTACTTCGGCTGGGAAATCGACCATTTCGAGTACTCCAACACCATCGGACAGTTTCGCGAATTCGACGGCACTTTCGTTGTCGATACAGACAATCTCGAAAACAGCGAAATCAGCTTCGTGGTACAAACCGCGAGCATCGCAAGCAACCATCTCGGTCGCGACAATCACCTTCGAGCAGCAGATCTATTGAACACCGCGGAGTTTCCAACCATTGAGTTCATTAGCACGAACATCGAAATGTCGGACGAAACCCACGGCGTTGTCTCTGGCGATCTCACCTTCATGGGGATCACCAAGCCCTTCTCGATGACTTTCCAGATCACCGGCGATGCAACATTCGCCGCCTTTCTGCCACGATATGATGAGCTACGTGCCATCGGCATCGAAGCCGAGGGGCGTCTCGACCGGTTGGTGCATGGCTTCGACGTGTTGAATTTCCCTGGAAGTCCGCTCGGACAATTCATCGATCTTGACGTTCACTTTGATCTGGTGGATTGCGAGCCCGCCAAGGACGACAATATTCCTTGTCAATACGGCCGCAACGACACGCTGGAGTTTCCTCATGAGTAACCTTAATGGAAAAGTCGCACTCATCACTGGCGCCAGCCGAGGCATCGGCCTTGCAACGGTAAACGAGCTGTCGCGACTCGGCGCGCACGTTGTGCTCGCAGCAAGATCGGCAGCGCCGATTCAGGAAGTCGCCACTCAAATCAGCGAAAACGGCGGTCATGCGGTTGCCGTGGAATGCGATGTCGCGTCCTTTGAACAAGTCCAGGCTGCAGTGTCATCCACACTCGCCACGTTGAACCGACTCGACATACTGGTGAACAACGCGGGCACGATCAATCCGATTTCGCGTATTGACGAGAGCGACCCTGAGCTCTGGTCGAAGGCAATCGACATCAATCTGAAAGGCGTGTACCACGGGCTTCGAGCGGCTCTACCCATCATGACGGCGCAAGGCGGTGGCGTCATCGTTAATCTGAGTTCGGGCGCTGCGACGAGTACCTTGGAGGGATGGAGTCATTACTGCGCCAGCAAAGCCGCCGTAAAAATGCTGACGGCATGCACCCATAAAGAATTTTCGGATCAAGGCATACGGGTGGTGGGGCTGAGTCCCGGAACCGTGGCAACGGACATGATGTCCAGCATCAAATCGTCCGGCGTCAATCCTGTGAGCCAGTTAGATTGGTCGACTCATATCCCGCCGGAATGGGCCGCGAAGGCAATCGCGTTTCTTTGCGGACCCGGCGGCGAACCCTATGCAGGCACGGACTTCTCCATCAAAACCGATGAGGGGCGTGCCGTCGTTGGGTTGCCGCCCCTCTGATCAAATAAAGGGGTCGAACCGGTTTTCTACGCGCTCTGACGATGGCAGTGAATCGGTTCGACTCCTTTCGTCCTCACTTCAATCTATTGAGACTCCAGGCGTTCAACGAGCTCGACACGTCGATTTCTGTCGCGGCCAGACTCAGAGTCGTTGCTAAAAACCGGTACTAGCGGTCCAACACCATGCGGTTCAAGTCGGCCGAGGGCGATGGAGTAGTTCTCCGTAAGCGCATCGACAACCGCCAGGGCACGTTCTTGTGAAAGTTTCTCATTGAACGTTAATGTCCCGACGGCATCAGTGTGTCCCACGACATAGAATCGTCTCTCTGGATTCTCTTCGAGGTACTCCGCCATTGCGTCAAGCGCTGCCTTCGATTCAGACAACAGAGTTGCGCTGTTAAAATCAAACACGATGCCATCAAGGACAACACGACCAAGTTCCTCGATATCTGATCCAATCGCCTCCGCGTCGACTGCTATTAGATCTGTCTCTGCGGACTCGACTTCTACAATATCAACCAGTGCAGTGATGACATCACTGGAGTCCTGCTCAACAGTAATAACAACGTAGGCAGTGCCCGCCGCACGGTCCTTTCTCGCAACTATCGAACCGACACCGCCCTGCGTGGCATTACCAGCCAACAGACTGCGTGCGGGTCCGCTCCCGGACAATGAGTTTTCTCGATAGACGACCGTTAGCCAAGCGTTGGAGCCTATATCGTTCCCTCGACGGTCTTCATCAAAACGACTAGCCAACAACTCAAAGTCAGCTCCCGAAAGCGCTTCGCGATAATTTAGGAAAATCTCCGAGGCCGTCCGATCGGTACCTGTCCGAGTGTAGAAAGTCCTCGTTACACGACCCTCTGTTTCGATCCAGTCCGAAATCCGACGATAGCCTGTCACGGGCCCGATAGGGACCTTGTATGGCGCCCAGTTATCGATGCTTTGCCACGCGATGTGCTGGCCGGGGTTAGCGCTCGATCATCGCATGTTCGATAGCGCCGTCAATGTCTTGCGCTTCCGCGCTCGAAGCGCAACTCCACATCAACAGCAAGACATACGAAACAAGAAGACAACGTGCGACCATGTGATTCTCCCCAAGCTCGATTACTCGCCTGAGTGTCGCATATCACAAAGACTCCTGCGAAAGTCGTGAGGTAGGCGATGCGTTGTGCATATGCAAGAGAGTTCGAACCGATTTTTCCGCTCGATCTGAAGGTGCCAGGAATTCGGTTCGACACTTTTTGAATTAGAATCTGAGTATGCATTTCGACAGCATCTCCAAGATCTCCCAACGGTTGCGCGATGGCACGACTACATCGCGTGAATTGACGGAACAACTCCTCGCGCGGATCACCCGATTCGATGACACCTTAAACGCCTACGCCACGGTGACCGCGGATGCGGCGCTCGAATCTGCCGGTGCCGCCGATGCCGAACTATCGCAAGGCATTGATCGAGGCCCACTGCACGGCGTACCCATCGCGATCAAGGATCTGTGCGCGACAGCCGGCATCCGAACGACCGCAGGATCAAGACTCTACGAAAACTGGGTTCCCGAGAGTGACGCAACAGTCGTACGCAAACTCCGTGACGCCGGCGCGGTTTTACTCGGCAAGACAGGCATGCATGAGCTCGCCTATGGCATGGACAGCGACAACGCATTTTTCGGCGCCATCCGGAACCCGTGGGATACGTCCCGCACACCGGGCGGTTCGAGCGGTGGTTCGGCTGCCGCGGTATCGGCAGGGCTAGCTTATGGCGCCATTGGTACGGACACAGGATGCTCGATTCGCCATCCGGCGCATTGTTGCGGCATCGTCGGCTTCAAACCGACGTTCGGTGTGGTCAGCAAGGCCGACGTTGTGCCGCTGTGCTGGTCGATGGATCATGTGGGCCCCATGACGCGCAACG
>JBCAZH010000115.1:0-6768 GCA_038533155.1 Pseudomonadota bacterium
GATTTAGGTTCCAGTGGGGTAACCCGTGAGAGTTCGAGTCTCTCCTTTCGCACCAGCCTCAATCGCTCGTGAAAGGCTGTGAATATGGCCCAAACTGCTAGTTCCCCATAACTCAAATAGGTCGGAAGGTAAGTACCGATGATGGTATCCGTTGAATCCAGCGGCGCGTTGGAGCGTCGTATGCGTGTACAGGTCCCCGCGCAGGACATCGATCAGAAGGTGTCAGCGAGGTTGAAGCAGGTAGGTCGTCAGGCCAAAGTCGAGGGCTTCCGTCCGGGCAAGGTCCCGGCCAAGGTGATTGCAAAACGTTATGGGGCTCAGGTTCGTCAGGAAGTGATTTCTGAAGTGATGCAAGCGAGCTACACGCAAGCGCTGCAAAAAGAAGCCTTGACCCCGGCGGGGAATCCGAGCATCGAAACCGAGAACATCCAGGCCGGCGAGGACTTCGCTTACGTAGCGACGTTCGAGGTATTCCCTGAGATTGAACTCAAGGATCTCGACAAAATCGAAGTGAAAGTGCCGGATGTTTCGATTACGGATGAAGATGTCGAGCGCGTTATCGAGAGTCTGCGACAACAACGGTCGACCTGGGATGCAGTGGATCGCGCGGCCGCCGACGGCGACCAAGTGATCGTCGATTTCGATGGCAGCGTCGATGGTGAAGCGATCGAGAATGGGTCAGGAAAAGACGTCCCCGTAGAGTTGGGCGCAGGCCAGATGTTGGCGGACTTTGAGACGGGGCTCGCAGGCGTTAAGGCGGGCGAGACACGAACCTTTGATGTGAGCTACCCCGAAGACTATCCGGCCGAGGCACTGGCCGCAAAAACCGGTCAATTCACCGCGACCGTCAGCGCGGTCAACGAGCGTCAGTTGCCGGAGATTGACGACGAGTTTGTGAAGTCGTTTGGTGTTGAGGATGGCAAGCTCGATACCTTGAAAGCTGAGGTTCAGAAAAATATGCAGGCCGAGCTACAAACCAAGGTTGCGGCGGACCTCAAGCAACAAACGTTGGAACAGTTGCTCGAACATAACGAGATCGATGTGCCGCAGTCGTTGGTGGGACAGGAGGCGCAGTCCATGCAGCAGGAAGCTATGCGCCAAATGGGGATTCAGGAGCCTGAACAGGCGCCACCCGCTGGCGAGTTCCTGGAAGGTGCGAAGCGCCGGGTTCAAATCAGTTTGTTGGTTCAGGAGTTCATTCGCTCCGAGGGAATCGAGCTCGATCAGGCCCGAGTACCTGAAAAAATGAAGTCATTGTTCACGGGCTATGATGAAAATGACGAAATGGTCGCTAACTACCTCAAGGATCCGCGTTTTCTGCAGCAAATCGAGCCGATGGTGATGGAGGAACAGGCCCTGGAGGCCCTGCGCGCCAAGGGTAAAGAGGTCGATAACGCAGTGGCTTTCAAGGATTACATGGACGCGCCGTAACTATTGAGAGAGAACTCATAGTCCTATTCGGCGTCAAAGCGTATAGTCGCAGGCATTGTCATACAAAGTAGTGGAGCAAATTTTGCAAACATCCCCGACAGCTTTAAACCTCGTTCCGATGGTGGTGGAGCAAACCGCCCGCGGGGAACGGTCTTATGACATCTACTCGCGGCTGCTCAAAGAGCGAGTACTTTTCATGGTAGGTCCGGTCGAGGATCACATGGCGAACCTTATCGTGGCTCAGTTGCTTTTCCTCGAGTCCGAGAATCCGGAAAAAGATATCCATTTCTACATCAACTCGCCTGGCGGTGCGGTAACGGCAGGCCTTGCGATTTACGACACAATGCAATTCATCAAGTGCGACGTCAGCACGATTTGCGTCGGACAAGCCGCCAGTATGGGCGCGCTGTTGTTATGCGGTGGTGCAGAAGGCAAGCGGTTCGCGTTGCCGCACTCACGAATTATGGTGCATCAGCCAAGCGCAGGTTTTCAGGGGCAGGCGACGGATATTGATATTCACGCGCGCGAGATCTTGGAGATGAAAAAGCGTCTGAACGAGATTATGGCGAAGCACACAGGCCAACCGTTTGAAAAGATCCAGCAAGACACCGAGCGCGATAACTTCATGAGCAGTGAAGCAGCGCGTGACTATGGGCTGATCGATACGGTGCTGGAGCGTCGCCCGGAGAGTTTGTCGACAGGAGATTGACAAGCGGGATCACCGCCAAAGCGTGTTGTGTGATGAGTCACCCAGGCTTGCCTATTAGTCTTTGCGGCCGGTGAGCTAGGCGTGTTATATACGAGTTAAATATCGGGTCTTCTGTAGTGAGCAAGGTCCGAGTGTCAGGTAAGGGCAAATATGACAGACGAAAAGCGCGGCAAAGGCGACGACAGTAAACTGCTGTACTGCTCCTTCTGCGGCAAGAGCCAGCACGAAGTACGCAAGCTCATCGCGGGCCCCTCTGTGTTCATCTGCGATGAATGCGTTGAGCTGTGCAATGACATTATCCGCGAAGAGCTGGAAGAGAGCTCTGAGCTTGGCCATCAGAAACTGCCGAAGCCGGCTGAGATCAACGCGACGCTTGACGATTATGTCATTGGACAGGCGCGGGCGAAGCGCGTGCTCTCGGTAGCGGTGTATAACCACTACAAGCGACTTGAGAGTAAAGCTAGCGACCGCGGAAAGGACGAGGTCGAGCTCGCCAAGAGCAATATTCTTTTGGTCGGCCCGACAGGCTGCGGCAAGACGTTGTTGGCTGAAACGCTTGCGCGTTTATTGAACGTTCCGTTCACGATCGCAGATGCGACGACGCTAACGGAAGCCGGCTACGTTGGTGAAGATGTTGAAAACATCATTCAGAAGTTGCTGCAAAAGTGCGATTACGATGTCGAAAAGGCCCAAACAGGGATTGTCTACATCGATGAGATTGACAAGATCTCCCGCAAGTCGGACAACCCTTCTATCACTCGCGACGTGTCGGGCGAAGGGGTTCAGCAAGCACTGCTTAAGCTGATTGAAGGTACGGTCGCCTCGGTGCCGCCTCAAGGTGGCCGGAAGCATCCGCAACAGGAGTTCCTGCAGGTCGACACCTCCAACATTCTCTTTATTTGCGGTGGTGCGTTCGCCGGGCTCGAAAAAATCATTCGCGACAGGTCATCGAAAAGCGGAATCGGGTTTGTCGCAGAAGTCCGCAACAACGAGGACGACGGCGCTATTGGCGAGCTGCTGCATGACGTTGAACCGGAGGACCTTATTCGCTTTGGTTTGATTCCGGAGTTCGTCGGCCGCTTGCCGGTCGTTGCAACGCTCGAGGAGCTCGACGAGGATGCGTTGGTGACTATTTTGGTCGAGCCGCGCAATGCTTTGACCAAACAGTATCGCAAGCTGTTCGATATGGAAGGGGTCGAGCTTGAGTTTCGTAAGGATGCGTTGCGGGCTGTAGCACGCAAAGCGATGGAACGTAAGACCGGCGCGCGGGGCCTCCGCACGATCTTGGAAAACGTTTTGTTGGATACGATGTACGACCTGCCGTCACTCAACAGTGCCAGCAAGGTTGTCGTCGATGAATCTGTGGTCGTTGGCGAGAATGCGCCGTACATCATTTACGAGTCTGATGACCCCGAAGTCGAACCTCGTGCAACAGGTTCAGATTAGCTGCTAAGCCGCTGAGTCATAAGCGATTACAAAAGAGCCGACTCGTCGGCTCTTTTCGTTAGTGTCGGCTGAGATACACGACGCTCTTGATTCTGCAGCGGTCGGCCCCATTCCCACCCTGAGGATGGTACCCTCGAATTCCATCAATCTTGATGATTGACCCCTACCCGGAGCAATAAGTAGTGAGCGATCAACATACCAGCAGCTTGTTCAGTGACGATCAGCGGTCGCTTGTGCCGGTGCTCCCGCTTCGGGATGTCGTTGTCTATCCGCATATGGTGATCCCGCTGTTCGTTGGACGAGACAAGTCCAAGGTTGCGCTCGATCTCGCTATGGATAGTGGCAAAGAGATTTTGCTAGTCGCACAGCGCAGTGCCGATCTTGAAGATCCGAAGCCGCAGGATATGTATGAGATAGGCACATTGGCGACGATTCTGCAGTTGTTAAAAATGCCCGATGGCACGGTAAAGGTGCTGGTCGAAGGTGGCTCACGAGCGCAAATCGACGCACTGCATAGCGGCCCGCACTTCGCGGCCGAAATCACCGTTCTCGAAGAAGAGACGCGTTACGACGAGCGTGAAGTTGATGTTCTTACTCGATCAATCATTTCGCAGTTCGAGCAATACGTAAAACTGAACAAAAAAGTGCCACCGGAAATCCTGACGTCGTTGAACGGGATCGAACAGCCTGGACGTATGGCTGACACGGTCGCGGCGCACATGGCCTTGAAGCTCGACGACAAACAGAAGGTGTTGGAGATCGGCGATATCAAAGGTCGCCTGGAAACGGTTTTGTCGATGATCGAGGGCGAAATTGACCTTTTACAAATCGAGAAACGGATCCGCGGCCGCGTTAAACAACAGATGGAGAAAAGTCAGCGCGAGTACTACTTGAATGAGCAAATGAAGGCCATTCAGAAAGAGCTCGGTGAGATGGATGATGCGCCGAACGAACTCGCTGAGTTGGAGCAGAAAATTGAAGCGGCGGGAATGCCGAAGGAAGCGCTGGAGAAAGCAAACTCTGAGCTGAACAAACTCAAACTTATGTCGCCGATGTCGGCTGAAGCGACTGTTGTCCGAAACTACGTCGATTGGTTGGTCAAGGCGCCGTGGAAGCAACGTAGCCGTATTCATCGAGACCTCGCACTGGCAGAACAGGTACTCGAAGAAGATCACTTCGGGCTTGATAAAGTGAAGGAGCGAATCCTCGAATACCTCGCCGTGCAACAGCGCGTGAAGAAACTGAAAGGCCCGATCTTGTGTTTGGTCGGACCGCCCGGTGTTGGTAAGACTTCGCTCGGCAAGAGCATTGCACGAGCGACGAATCGAAAATTTGCCAGGATGTCGCTCGGCGGAGTCCGCGATGAAGCTGAGATTCGAGGTCACCGTCGAACTTATATCGGGTCAATGCCCGGCAAGGTGATTCAGAACTTGGCAAAAGTGAAGAATCGCAATCCACTATTTTTGCTCGATGAAATCGACAAGATGGCCATGGATTTCCGCGGCGATCCTTCGTCGGCGTTGCTGGAGGTACTGGATCCCGAGCAGAACGCAACGTTTAACGATCACTACCTCGAAGTGGATTTCGATCTATCCGATGTGATGTTCGTGTGCACGGCCAACAGTATGAATATACCCGGGCCGTTGCTCGACAGGATGGAAGTGATTCGCATCCCTGGGTACACGGAAGATGAAAAGCTCGCGATCGCGGAGCGCTATTTGCTGCCTAAGCAAATCCGCGAGAATGGCCTAAAGGAAGGCGAGCTCAGCGTATCTAGAGCAACGCTGACGCACGTGATTCGCCACTACACGCGCGAGGCGGGCGTGCGGAGTCTTGAGCGTGAGCTCTCCAAGCTGTGCCGTAAGGCGGTCAAAAAATTGCTCCTAGAATCGCGCACGGAACGGGTACGCATTACGCCCAAGAATATCGAACGTTACCTGGGGGTGGAGCGATTCCGCCATGGGAAGGCAGAGGACAAAGATCAAGTGGGTCAGGTCACTGGGCTTGCCTGGACGCAAGTCGGCGGCGAGTTGTTGACGATTGAAGCGACGACGGTACCCGGCAAAGGCAAACTGATGCACACCGGTCAATTGGGTGACGTGATGCAAGAGTCGATTCAGGCCGCGATGACGGTTGTCCGTAGCCGAACCGATACCCTTGGGTTGGATGACGAGTTCCACCAAAAGTCGGATGTACATATTCACGTACCTGAGGGTGCGACGCCAAAGGACGGCCCGAGCGCGGGGGTAGGCATGTGTACGGCACTGGTGTCGGCATTCACCAACATCCCGGTTCGTGCCGATGTTGCGATGACCGGTGAGATCACGCTCAGAGGAGAGGTACTCCCGATCGGTGGCCTCAAAGAGAAGCTCCTTGCGGCACATCGCGGTGGCATATCGACGGTTGTCATACCGCAAGAAAATGAAAAAGACTTGACGGAAATACCTAAGAACATCAAAGGCAAGCTCAGCATTGTTCCAGTCAAGTGGATCGATGAAGTGTTGCAAGTTGCGCTGCAACACATGCCCACGCCTAAGGCGGCCGGCGCCCAATCGCAAGCGGGTAAGAAACGGAGCAAATCCGCAAAGGGTGAAGTTACCGCGCACTAGCGTATACTCCGAGCCAACTTATACGCTGTGTTGACAGTGTTTTTTTACGCTTGGTATAAAGATTTGAATCTGTGATTAATGTCTAATCGGCATTCAATCATGAGGGGGGCGCCGCGGAGACACAGAAAACTCCTGAAGCGCGGCATTTACATTCTGATAAGGAACTCAATATGAACAAGGGCGACCTGATCGACGCTGTGGCAGCTGCTGCGGACATCTCAAAAGCTGATGCTGGCAAAGCAGTGGACGGCGTGCTCGACAGCATTACCGGCAGTCTCAAGAAAGGGGACAGTGTCTCGCTGGTTGGCTTTGGTACGTTTAGCGTGAAGCATCGAGCCGCTCGCATGGGACGCAATCCGCAGACCGGCGCGGAGATCCCGATCAAGGCCAGCAACGTGCCTTCTTTCAAGGCTGGCAAAGCCCTGAAGGATGCCGTAAACTAGCGCGCCTTCGCAGCGGAGGAACGGCATCCGGGGGTTATCCGGGGCACCAATCCGAAGACTGCGACGCACGCTGAAGGGTGCTTAGCTCAGCTGGAAGAGCGTCGCGTTTACACCGCGAAGGTCGGGGGTT
>JBCAZH010000116.1:0-2208 GCA_038533155.1 Pseudomonadota bacterium
GTCCATTGCACCGAGAACGCGAACGCCGATCCTGGATCTTGCGTAAACGTCGTCACGCCTTGCCGCTCGATCTCAATCTCATCGCCCAAGATGTTCTGCGCTTTCGCTTTCACGACCAGACGATCCGTTGGGAACCAGCTGTACGTGAAATCGAGCCCATGGAACGGTTGCTCGAATTCATCCGGCTGCAAGTTCCGGCCCGCACTATACAGTCGCTCGCCGAACACGTTGTATACCAACGTCGCGGTGTGTCTGCCGTCATCCGAATCGAAGCCCAGCGTGACGTTGGCGACATAGTCTGACGCGGACGTCAAAGACCGGACAGGATTGGTCGGGTTCTGAGCATCTGCACCTGCGACAAGCTCGGTATCCTGCAGTGTCAGGTTGCCTTGCAAGAAGAATCCATCGAATGCAGGGCCGAGGAAACCTAGGCGCTTCAGACCCTCCAGCTCGATGCCGTACAACTCTGCCGACTCCGCGTTAATGATCTCACGCGCGCGGTTCGTGTCCGATGCGGCAGATTCGAAGAATTCGATAGGATCTGCGATTTCTTTGTAGAACAGCGTGATCGTGGCGTTGTCACCTTCGCTGAAGAACCATTCGGCGCGCGCGTCGAAACTATCAACTGTAGCAGGAATCACGCCTGGGTTGCCGTCAACGATCTCGCCGGTGATCGGGTCGATGTAACTCGCTGCAACGATCTCACGCAGATCCGGACGAATCGCGGTCTGGCTGTAGCCAAATCGCAACTGGAACGTCTCTGCCAGCCAATCCCCCATGTAGGTCAATTGGACCGACGGATAGATGTCATCCGACTGGAACGACGCTTCCTCCAGCACGTCCGGATCCGTCGGGACGATCTGGGTGCCGTCGGTTGGATCGAAGTCGAGCAAGCGCAAATCAACCGCGACTTGGCTGTAGGCTTCGTAACGCGCGCCGACTGCGACACGCCAGGTGTCATCGAACGTCCAGTCGACCATCGCGAAACTCGAGTCCGTAATCGTCGCCGCGATGTAGGACTGGTTGTCGGTGCCCAGCACGTCGAACACGAACTCATTAGTAGGATCGACAATCCGGCTGTCGGAGAACACCGTTCCCAGAGGTCCACTCAACCCGGCGACGTTGTCCGTGCTATCAGGGCCGAGGCCAAACTGGTACTGCTCGTACGTCCGCGCTTTCCGGTCACTTCCGAAACCAAACTTGAAGTCGATCGAGCTCTTATCGGTTTCAAACGGAATGGTGAACGCGATCTGGCTGCTATCCACCTCGTCTTCAAGATCGGTATAACGGAATACCGCAACGTTGCGCGCGTTGATCACGCTCTCGCTGAGGACCTCGCCAGTTACCGGGTCGGTGACCGTCTGCCCTTGAATGTCGACTTGATTCGGGATATCCGTGAGAGACGTCGAGTCCGAGAAGAACCAATCGATCTGCGTGTCTTCCGGGATCACATTCCACAGGAAGTTCAGGAACTGGAACCGATCACGGGTCTCGGCACCAAGTCTGTGCTCGCCACTGATCTGATTGACGCGCATCGTGCGCTCTTCAAACAAAAAGCGATAGTTGCGGAATCCAAGACCATCTTCCTGAAGGCGGTTCTCATTGAAGAAATCGGTAACAACCGTCTCGTCATCCGTGTTGCGGAGGAACAGCGAGGTGGTTGCGAGGCTATGTTCGTCGCCGTAGTTCAGGCCGAAGTTCAAGATACCCGAGATGTTGACGTTGCGCGTCGACTCAAGCTCACGACCGTTAATCTGATCCGGGAAACGGAAGTTCTGTGTGTCGGTTTCTTCCTCACGCCAGTTGTGCGCGTAAGTGGCACCGGCGAGGAATCCGAACTCCCAATCATCGTTCAGAAAAAATTTGTTCCCAATACTGCCCTTGAAATCAAAATCTGGCAGGGGATCTTTGTTTTCGATCGTCAGCCCACGGTTTAGCTCGAGCGCAAGCTGACGGTTCAGTGCTTCCGCGTCCGCAACCGTCGCATTCGGGTTCTCACTTTGCAGGATCTGAAGCAACCCGCCCTGAGTATCCACGTTGCCCTGAAAGCGAGTTAGCTGAGAAAGCAGATCAGCTGAGAGAGCACGAATGCCGTCGTCGCTTCCCAAAGCGTCCTCGCTGCTCCCCGCGTAGCTGTTCACGTCACCGTTGACAGCCGTGTTGAAGCCGGTGCCGATCTCCCAAAACGCGGTGAAACCATCTGGAATC
>JBCAZH010000116.1:2308-6671 GCA_038533155.1 Pseudomonadota bacterium
CGCCTGGCCGTTGCTCAACAATCGACCGATAGCTACAACTTCATCAATCGTCGTAGGCAACTGAGGACGGGAGACTCCGGACTGCTCCTCAGCGGCGTCTTCCGGCTCATCCTGCGCGAAGGCAGAAGTGGCGCACATCAGCGATGCGATCAGCAGCAATGGCGCAGTTCTTTTGTTCTGTTTCATGTCATACGACCCTGGGTTCTGTTTCACACCGGCCAGCAGCGCATCGCACCGTGACCGATCAGAGGTGCCGCACCCACCGTGCGGCACCTCTGGACTGTTGTGGATGATCTGGCGACGCCCGACCACCCTGGTTCATCATCTGCCGAATCGGCTTATTCGAACCACAGATCAGCCAGTGCGTTACCGCCGGCTACATCGCCAAGTCCGAAGACCCATCCGGTCGTCCAGTCGTCGGCGAGGCTGACACCGCCGATAATCGTTCCAGCCGTTGGCATGATCATCGGATCTGCGCCGTCGACTTGAATCGTGCTCGCCTGTACCGAGTAGATGCCAGGAGTGCCTTCGAGCAACTGAAGCTCAGCGTTTGCAGCAGCGGTCGGATCAACCACGCCCGCGATTGTCGCGAACACGTTGCCAGCACCCTCAGCGTACGAGAGTTCAGTTGTCGTGCCGTCAGGGAACGTTTGGCCACGCGTCTGTTCTTCACAAGCAAAGATCACCGAGTTCAGGCTCAGATCGCCGTCCAGCGCAGCCTGTTGCGACCGGTTGTCGATACGCAAGCAATAGTTGTCGTTCGCACTCGTCGCGTCGTTCGGGCCGTAGCTCGCAATGACCATTGAGTCGTTGATCGTCGCGAAGATGCCTTCACGCAGACGCCAGCCAGCGCCAGGGTCGTGCGTAGCGGTCGCCGCGCCGTTGGCGCTCACGATGCAGGTCAGGTTGTTGATGACGGGACGAGAGTTGATGCCCTGGTCGATGATCGCTTCGACGCCAGCAGCATCCAAGCTCGAGAAGGACGCGATGCCGTCTGCCTCGATGCAGTGGTTACCGTCCGCTTCGTTCTGGATGACCAGAGCGTTCGTGATCGTACCCGCGTAGCCTTCATCGATATCGATGGTGTCATCACGTGCGTACAAACCGACAAAATTGGTGAAGTTCACCGCGCCACCGAACATCTCGATGCCGTCATCAAACGTCGAGTAAACCTGCAGGTTTTCGACAATCGTGTTGCTGCCAACACCACCGAACGAGATACCGTTCAGCTCGTCACCGTTACCCACCTGGGCGCCGGTGTGCTTAACGCGAACGTACTCCATACGACCGGAGCTGTCAGCGTTGTTCGCACCACCATATTGCGACTCATCGAGGCCAGCCGCGCCTTCGGCGTCGACGTGGCAATCAGCGGTCGCGAGATCGCCGCCAGCGACCGATCCGGTGTACTGGCAGTTGTTGGTCACGCCGAAGCCGTTCATAACCATGCCACCCCACTGCTGAACGTCGTCAAAAGCGACAGTGCCGTTGACGTCCGATACCGAAGTGAATGTGATCGGCGCATCAGCTCTGCCAACCGCAAACAGCTGTGAGCCGCGGTTGATGATCAAAAAGTCGGCACTGGTCTGCCATGCGAGCGTCGCGCCTGCCTCAACGGTCAAAACGGGGCCATCGCCACCCTCGGTGATTCCCGCTGCTGCCAAAGCCGCGTCATTGTCGAAGGTCTCGCCGATAAAGAGGCTGCCTTCAAAGATGTGGGCGCCACCGTTGTCGAGTGCCGGAATCGTGAGATCGACCGTGATGTTGTTACCCGCATCCGAGAACGAAGGTGCGTAAACACAGTTGGTGCCATCAAACGAGCCGCCGATTTCTTGGCCACCGGAGTTGGTGTAGGAAGCGCATACCGCGTCAGCATCCTGAGGGGTACCGTTGTTCGTGGTCGTGGTGTTGTTGCTGTTGTTCACCGAGGTGCTTGGCTCGATGTTGATATCACCGCCGCCACAGCCGGCGAGAAGGGCCAGCGCGACCGCGCCGGGTAGGAGGCTCTTGCGCATCATGATGCAAACTCCGCTGATTCTGTTGATTGAATTTGAACCGCGGACAACGTGCCGCCAGCTATTTGCTGCCAGCATGAGCACGCCCACCCGCGAATTGACGGCGAGAGACTAAGAGCGATCTATGACGCATAAGTGACGCGTTTGTTACAGGAATGTGACAGCCGAAAAGCACCTGTGAACTAGCGCACACTTTTATTTCAATTTTTCATACACTTGTCATGCGTTCTGCAGGCTTGCCGGTAGAACGACATTCGTTTGACGAACTGGATACCAACTTTGGGAATCGTGTCGAGAACTCCGCGCGTTTGCGGTGTGCCAGAACATTTCAATCGGGCATGGCGAAGATTGGCGTCTGAAGGACACGTACAATGGCGCGAAGTTCCGGAAGGCACCGGGCGTATGCTGGAGCTGCTTGAGAATGGCGATACCGATATCGCGATTCTGTTGACTGAAGGCGCGATCGCGGGTGCGGCGCGGGGCGTGCAGCTCATGATTCTGGGCGTTTGGGTTGAGTCGCCATTGTACTGGGGCGTCCATGTACCCGCATCCAGTGCCTACCAGAGCGCTGATGACTTGAAGACCCCCCGGGTCGCCATCAGCCGATTCGGCAGCGGCTCACACTTGATGGCCGGACTTTACGCCAAACAAAACGCATGGCCGCAGCCGGTCGAATACCAGATTGTGAACACGCTGGATGGCGCGCGCGAAGCGTTTGCGGCCGACGAGGCGGATGTATTTCTGTGGGAGCGTGCCACGACAGCGCCCTTGGTCGCTTCGGGGGAGTTTCGGCGAATCGATGTTCTGCCCACGCCGTGGCCGTGTTTTGTCGCGTGCTGTCGCCGCGACCTGCCACCCGAGACCGTGGCCGCGTACGCCGACCGCCTGCAGCAAGCGCTACAAAAAGCCAACGAGATCGCGTCTGCGCCCGACGCACTAGAACAATTCGTGGACGAGTATCAACTCGCAACGAGCGATGTTGAACGCTGGCTCTCTGAGACTCGCTGGCCGGACAGCGTGGCGGCGACGGTAACTGAAATGCAATCGGTCGCGGACACACTGCTTGAATTGGATCTCATCGAAACGAAAATCGACGCACGAACGCTACTCGCGGAGGAAGTCAAACGATGATCAAGCTATACACGTTCCCCCAGACTCGCGGCATGCGGGGCGTTTGGATGCTCGAGGAAGCGGGCGTTGAGTATGAGAATGTGCCTGTCGACATTCGCGAGCAGGACACCCCACGCGATCCGGGTTTCGAGCGAGCCAGTCCGCTTGGCAAGGTGCCTGCCATTCTCGACGGCGATGCCGCGATGGCCGAGTCATCGGCAATCTGCTTGTACATTGCCGACAAATACCGCCCCGGCGTGTTGAGCCCGACTATTGACGATCCGACTCGTGGCGAGTTTCTGTTCTGGCTAATGTTCACGCCTGCTGTTATCGAGCCGTGCATGGCAGAGGCTTTTGGGACCTCAAAGGCCAATCGCATCCAGCACGGCTGGGGCGACTATCCGACGATGATCGCAGCGCTGACCGAACGCCTTGGGTCGCGCACCTGGGCCATGGGTGACTCGTTTACGGCGGCGGATGTCATGTTGGGTAGCAGTGTCCGGTTCATGAAGGCGTTCGGCATCATGCCCGAGTCGGAGATCCTTGACGGCTATTTGGCGCGTTGCGCGGAGCGACCTGCGTTTCAACGCGCCGAAGCCGCATCCCAGCCGCCGTCGGATTGAGCGCTATTTGCCGGGTTTGCGCACCCACGCGCTGTCGTGCGGATCGAAACCCACTCGAGGGTAGAACTCGGTAGCTGCGGGCGCGCTCAGAAGGATCAGTTGGCATTGCGGCGACAACCGCGCGACGGTCGCATTAATGAGTTGTTCACCGATGCCCTGGCGTTGCCACGCTTCGTCAACGGCGAGATCGGACAGATAACAGCAGTAGGAAAAATCCGTGACCGATCGTGCGACACCGATCGGCGTATCGCCGGCCCAGGCCGTCATTAGAATATCGGCGTTCAGGACCATCGACGCCATGGTGGGACGGTCACCGACGGGGCGGCGCTCGGCCAAGCCGGAACGCTTCAACAAGTCGATAAACTGGTCCGTATCGAGCGGCTCTTCGTCCGTATAAACGATTTCGACAGTGCTAGTCATAAACGGCCTCCATCTGGAGACGGAACGTCGAGCGCAAAACAAAGCCGTAAATTCATCACCGCGACCCCTCGAATATTCGCGCCGCAAGCATAGACGAAAAAAGCCCCGGCCGTGAGACCGAGGCTTCGCATGGCGTGCGTTGCCCTACGGAGAGCAGACGTCTAGCGCTCCTATCCGGCGTGTTGCCAACAAGTACAA
>JBCAZH010000117.1:0-6642 GCA_038533155.1 Pseudomonadota bacterium
GACGAGACGCAGGAGACCCGAACCACGGATCAGTGTCACGACATCACGGTGTTCCCGACGGCCAACATCGCTGCGGGCGCTTGTTCGGGCAACGGCATTATTTTCGATATCTCAAATCCGAGAAAGCCAACGCGCATCGACGCGGTGACCGACGAAGGATTTGCGTACTGGCACTCAGCGACGTTCAACAACGACGGCACGAAAGTCGTGTTTACCGACGAATGGGGCGGCGGCAGCCGGCCACGCTGCCGAGCACATGATCCGTTGGATTGGGGCGCCGACGCGATCTACGACATTGTCGACGGCAAACTCGAATACCAGGCGCACTACAAATTGCCGGGACCGCAGGTCGACTCCGAAAACTGCGTTGCCCACAATGGATCGATCATTCCGGTCCCCGGCCGCGACCTATTTGTCCAAGCGTGGTATCAGGGCGGCATGTCGATTGTGGACTTCACCGATTCTAGTAACCCGGTCGAAATCGCTTACTTCGACCGCGGTCCAATCGATGAGGACAAACTCGTTCTCGGTGGTTACTGGTCGACGTACTGGTATGACGGTCGTATCTACGGGACGGAAATCGTTCGCGGTATCGACGTGTTTGAACTGGTGCCCAGTGAGTACCTAACGCCGCACGAAATTGCAGCCGCCAAACTCGCGGATCAAGGCGACGTGTTCAATCCGCAGCAACAACTGCCCGTTGGGTGGCCCGCTGACCCGGTGGTCGCATTGGCCTACATCGATCAGTTGAACCGCCGCGCGGCGCTTGAGGCTGAACTCAGTACAGAAGTGACCGAGCAGCTCACCAAAGCCAGTGCTGCGCTACAGAATGACGCGAAGGACCGTGCCCTCAGCAAACGCTTGATGCAGCTGAGTAAGCAAGTTGCTCGGGTCGACGCGTCAGGCCGCGATGCGGACCGTTTGTCGGCGCTCGCTGATGTTCTGGGCGAGCTCGGCCGACAGCTTCGCTGAATCCAGCGCTGGCGCTGAACCTACCGCGCGTTGCGCGGTCCAATAGCTTATGTCCGGGCGACCTGCAGGACCTCGGCGGTTTTGCTATGTTTAAGCCTCGGCAGGGCTATTGCATTGTCAGGAGATTCCCTTGAATAAGTGGACCCTTCTCATGACCACCAGCGCGCTGATGTTAGCGGGCTGCGCCACGAACACGCGGGAAGTGGCGACAGTGGAATCCGAAGCAGCACCGGATCGCGAAATCGAAATCGGGTTTGGCGCCTACGGTCGCGCCGACTATGGGATGTTCGCCGTTTTAGAACGCAATTCAGACGGCTGGCAAGCGGTCAAAATCGTCGATTCACGGAGCTCAGGGCGCCAGGTCTCACTGCGCGACCGCGAGGGTCAAGAGGTGTTGTTCATCAGCTCCGACCTGCGTTTCGCGGAACCGTTTTTCGAAGATCAATCGCAGATCAGTCTGGAAACCGTGAACTGCGATGCGTTTTTCAATAAGAACAATTTATACAACCCGTGCGCGAGCCGATTCATGACCAACAATGCGTTCATGTCACTCGGCAAGTCTGCCTGGTCGATCATTACGAACATGGGTATGAGTGCCGGCACACACAAAGCCCTCGATCACGACGCGGTCGCCGAAGCGATCGCGGAGACCGATCTTTTGGCGACCATCGGTAAGAAGGTCGCGGACATCGAATACCAGGAGTACCGCGCGACGTTCGATAACGCGAAGACCGCAGCGGACTTCTCCTTTTTCATCGACCAGTATGCGCGCGATGATCCAGACCGATTGATCTCACAAGCGATCGATCGGCGGAATGCGTTGCTCTACAAAGAGGAACTCGCGCGACAAGGTATTGATCCTGTGACGCTTCAAGCCAGGAAGGCGCAAGCAAGTGCGGATGATCTCGCATCGTTTCGAGCCAACGTAAAACCCGGCACAAATACGAATTGTGGGCCTGTGCTGGCTGCCGAGGGTGGATGGTTGCGAGTTCAAAAGGCGGTCGACGGACATGGCGACGTGCATTGGATTCCGCAAGAACAAATTTTCCCGCCCAATTTTGATTGTGAATTCAAGAACGGCGAGTACGTCAGTCCGCTGTAGCGCTCACCGACAGCTCTGCTGCTCGCAGTCGGACTGGTCGCGTCACTTGGCATCGGCCTCGCGGTCAGTCTTAATTGCGCGCGCGAAACCATCGTAGAAGCACAACGTTCGTTTACCAAGTTTCGCAGTGCGATCACTCGAACGCACTTGGAATACTGGCGAAACCAGTCTGGCTATCGCGCTGCGGGCGGATATCGTTCGAGGTGAGCCAAACGTGCTACAGGGTGGGTTCGAACACGCAGACCGAACCTGGCGGATAAAGACCATCCGCGGGTGCCGAGATAGCCTACTACTTCGTCAGAAGTGCTACAGTACCATAGGGGCTTCGATTTCCAGGATCGGAAATGAACGTCTTTGGTTGCGGACACTGACGTATGAGCGACGAATCGAATTATTCGATTCGGACACTGCGGACCATAGCTTTGGTCGCGCCAGGCGCTTTTGTGCTTATCGCCGTTGCGAACGGCGCCTGGTCCACCGCCGTTCCTTTGGCAGTGTTCACGCTCTTCACTGGCCTTCTATTTGTGTTCCGCCGCGGTAAAGCGCAATCGGTGACTTTGCACCTGTTCATCTTCGCGCTAGTGCTCTATCAGACTTTGCTTCTGCGAGGGACAACAGACGAGCCGAATATCGGCTTGATATGGTTCCTGGCGATACCAACGTTGGTCGCACTGCTGGGCAACCGGTTGCACATCGTCATCTGGACGCCCTTGATCGTTGCGCTGTTGATCTATAACTGGTCGTTGTACGCGCAGTACCCCTCAATGGCGCACCCTCTAAGCCTGTGGAATCTCATCGGCACGGCGTTGATGATCTCGGCGGCGGCCTTCGGCATCATCACCCAGCGAGACCGGCGACAACGAGCGCTGCGCGAGGCATTAGAGGCTGCGAAAGCGGAAGCCAACCAAAGACAGCGTGCGCAAGCAGAACTCACAACAGCCAACGCCGCCATCACACGATTTCTTGGTTCGATCTCACATGAATTGCGCACGCCTTTAGCGAGTATTCTCGCATCCGCCGAAGTGATCGAGCATCAAACAGACGACATCGAGGAACGTCGATGGACGGGCAACATCCGCGAGAGCGCCAGTGCGCTGATCGTATTGCTCAACGATGTCATCGAACTCGCACGAAGTGACTCGGATCAGACAACGCTCAACGAAGGAAGATTTAGCATTCAGGGTATTGCTGACGGCGTGAACGCGATCATGCAGTCCGTCGCCCAGACGCGCGACTGCGCAATGTTTATCGGCGTAATGCCGGAGACACATGCAAATTGGGTGGGGGATGGCGCTCGGCTACGGCAGGTTTTGAACAACCTTATCAGCAACGCACTTGCACATTCGCGTGCGAGTAGCGTTTGGCTAACGATAGAAGAAGCGGATGGCCGACTGATTTTCGAGGTTGGCGACAACGGCATCGGCATTAGCGAGACCGATCAGGCGCAAATATTTCAGCCCTTCCAGCGACTGACCGAAAAGGCCGACGACCATCAACTCGCTGGCACTGGGCTGGGACTCGCAATCTGTAAGGGCTACGTAGAAGCGATGGGCGGGCACATCAATGTGATCTCGAAACCCGGTGATGGCGCGCGATTTATTTTCTCGATTTCGGCGCACGCAATAGGCCCCCAACGTCTGATCGACGAGTACCCGCGATCCGATGAATGGCCAACCGACGTAGTACTGAGTACGCCCTGCGAACGGGTCGAGGCGTGGGCGGAGCGATGGTTACACCTCTGGGCAATTCGACCTCGTAGTAGCAACGGCCAGCCACTCGAGTTGCCAAAGCCTTCGCGGCAACCCCTGGTCACACTCGGTGAGCTGCTGCATGCGCTGTCGACTCACGCATCGGCGCCGCAACGCGCGAACCCTCCCAACAACAAGCCAAGCGCGGCCGGCCCGCAATGGAATATTGTACTTTGCGATGACGACGAGCGTATCGCCTCTGCGTTTCGTGAGTTGTTCGCACTGCACGGCCATACGATGCACCACGCGAGCAACGGCGTCGCATTGATCGACCACATCGTCCATCAACCATGTGATGCGGTTGTTCTCGACCTCAATCTCGGCTCGGAGTCCGGCGTCGAAGTGCTAAAACGCATTCGCAAACTGCCGACGCCGCGCGACCAGATTCCCGTGTGCATCCTGAGTGGCAACTTGAACGAACAACCGGCATGCATGGCCGCCGGCGCGCACTTCTATCTCAGCAAACCTTGTTTGTTCGCCGAATTGCTGAGCGCCATCGACACAATGCTGTCGACCGAATCCAGAGCTACCGGATAACCCCCGGCTTCGAAACCGAGACAATCTGTCGTAAGGTCTGAGGCTGGTCGTCTCGGAAGTTTGCTATGCGCGCTTTATGCCTCACCGTCACCCTCGCCTCACTCCTGGCCAGCGGCTGCAGCACCTTGCCTCAAACACAAAGCGCAGACGAACGCCTGCAAGCACTCTATGAGAGCGAATACAGCTGGCGGCAAGCGGAGTTTGGCTACACCAAAAATTCCAACGATGAGTGGACTCGCGACGGTCGACTCCCTGATGTCACGCCAGCACGTTATCAAGAACGCTTGGCGTACTGGGAGCAAGCGCTGGCCGAGCTCGACGCGATCCCACGTGACGCGCTGAGTAAAGCGGAACGTATCAACGCGGATGTATTCCGACAGATCACCGAGTCGAACGCCAGCAACGCGAGATTCCGCACCTACGAGGCACCGCTGAATTCCGACACGTTCTTTTGGATGGGGCTACACCAGCAATATCGAGGATTCGTCGATCTTGAGGGTTACAACCACTACCTCGCCCGCATTGCCGACCTGCCGCGCTTTTTCGACGAGAACATCAGCAACATGCGCACTGGCCTTGCCCGCGGCTATACCCCGCCCGCTGTGACATTGATTGGGCGCGATGCTTCGATCGATCAGTTCTTGGTGAGTGGAGAAGGCAACCCATTCTTCGAGGCCGCCACATTAATGCCTCGAAACATCCCGGTCGAGGATCGCGACGCGATTCGCACGCGACTGTTGGAGCTCATCGACAGCGCGGTCGTGCCGGCGTATTCCAAGCTGCGTGACTTCATGAAGAACGAGTACTTGCCTGGCGCGAGGAAAGAGATCGCCGCACGGCAGCTGCCCGACGGCGAAGCGTTCTATGCCGCGCAGATCCGCGAGTTCACGACACTGGATCTGACGCCGGAGGAAATTCATCAAACGGGGTTGCGCGAAGTCGCTCGTATCCGCGAGGAGATGCTGACGATCATCGACGAAGTCGAGTTCGACGGTGATCTGGCCGCGTTTTTCCATTTCCTGCGCACCGACCCGCAGTTCTATGCCAGGACGCCCGACGAACTGATGGGCGTGTCCGCCTACGTCGACAAGCGCATGGCCGCCAAGATCCATGACGTGCTCGGATTTCTTCCGCGCCAGCGACATACGATTGCCCCGGTGCCTGATGCCATCGCACCGATTTACACGGGTGGCCGCGGCGGCTTCAGTCGTTGCTGGATGAATACCTACAATTTGCGGGCGCGCCCCCTCTACACGTTGCCTGCACTTACGCTGCACGAGTGTTCTCCCGGGCATTCACTGCAATTCGCGATTGCACTTGAAGCACCTGGAGAGATTCCTGAGTTCCGCGCGCAGAACTACTTCTCAGGCTATGGCGAAGGCTGGGGCTTGTATACCGAATGGCTCGGTGGCGAGCTTGGCATCTATCGCACGCCGTACGAGAAGTTTGGCCAACTGACGTACGAGATGTGGCGTGCTTGTCGTCTTGTCATCGACACGGGCGTGCATCAATTCGGCTGGACCCGCGATCAAGCTCTGGACTATCTGAAGAACAATGCCGCGTTGTCTGAGCACGAGGTCACGACAGAGATTGACCGATACATCTCTTGGCCAGGGCAAGCCTTGGCGTACAAACTCGGCGAGCTGCTAATCCGCGAAAAACGCCAATCCGCGATTGATCAGCTTGGCGCAGACTTCGATCAACGCTACTTCCACGATAAGATTTTGTCGCTGCGGTCCGTCCCATTGTCAGTACTGGCCGATGAGCTAGACGAGTGGATTGCCGAAGGTGGCCGTGACCCGTACGAAAACTTCGACATTGACTAAACGGATGGCATACAGATCCTTGACACTATGATTATGTGACTCACGTCACGTGCCAGCGCGTGTTTGGGCAACTGGTTCCATGACGCACCCCAACACGCTTTGGTTGAATACGCTCCATCGAAATACAAGCGTCCAAGAAGTTGGACGAGCACTTTGGAGTCACAATCATGGTCAGGATTTTGCTTTGTGCGTCGGTACTCGCAGTCGCGGGTTGCGTCGCAACGCACAACCCAACCGAAGTCACCCACAATGTCCAAGCGGTCGAATCGCAGCGTTACATCGTAGCCGCGGCGAGTGTCGACGCCGCCCGTGACCTCGTTGTCGCCGCTGGCGGCTATGTCGTTGCCGAGTTCGATTTGATTGAGGCGGTCAGCGCCGATTTGTCGCCGGCGCAGCAAACCGAATTGTCGGGCCACCCAGAAGTCGGCTACGTGTTCGCCGAGCAACAGGTGGTCAG
>JBCAZH010000118.1:0-5222 GCA_038533155.1 Pseudomonadota bacterium
TGGGTCAGCAGGGTCGACGAAGTGTCCGGTTTGCCTGGCAAGACTTTCTGAACGCTTGGTCGAGGATGCTGGCATGAGCCGTCCAAAAGTACTCTCAACCGACGCGTTGCCGTTGGTTTCGGTCGTTATTCCAATTTACAACAAGCGACGCCATGTGTGCCGTTCTGTCGAGTCCGTGCTTCAACAAACGGTTGGAGGCTTCGAGTTGATCTTGGTGGATGACGGTTCGACGGACGGTAGTCTGGGCGCGCTCGAGCATTTGCGCGATCCAAGGATTCGCCGAATTCGACAGTCGAACGGCGGCGTCTCCAAAGCCCGAAACACAGGGATCGATCTTGCGAGAGCTTCGCTCGTGGCGTTTCTCGATGCTGATGATGCCTGGCATCCAGATTTCTTGAAGCACATGTTGGCGCTGCATCGTAAGTACCCAATGGCAGGCATTTATTGCAGCGGCTATGTGATCCAAATCGGCGAAACTAAAAAGATGAAAGCAAGAGTCCGCGGACTGCCGTTGCTGCGACAGCGATTTCTCACTCGCAACTACTTTGGAATCAGCGCAAACGGTGAGTTACCGATTACCGCTTCAAGCGTAATGATCCCGAAAGCGAATCTGGTCAAAGTCGGAGGATTCCCGCTGGGTGAAAACATGGGTGAGGACCAACAGGTTTGGTGGCAAATTTGCACCCGCCAACCTTTCGCATGCGACCGACGTGTGCTCGCTACGTATCATCGGGATGCTGACAATCGTCTGTGTGTGCGCGATCAACCCAGAGTTATGCTGCCTTTCGCGCGGCGTTTGGAGCAAGCGCTGCCGTCGCTAGGACTATCATGGCGTCAGAGGTGGCAGGCCAAGCGGTACATCGGCGGTCACCTCTTGCACCTGGCCCGCGAGAACCTCAGGTCACGACACTTTGCCGCCACACGAGCGTTGCTGCGTGACCGCCGCAGTCGTCTATTTCCCGTGAAGTGGATTGTCCGCAGACTTCAGCTCATGTGGCTCGAAAAAAGCGCTGCCTAGAAGCGTGAGTCCATCAGGCCTGTGACCTGCGGCTCGCGCGCTGGGTCTTGATCGCGAGGGTCTCGAGACCGCGATACCAGCGAAGCGGTAAACAATACTGCAGCACTGATGCAAACAGAGTCGAGAGCGTACGCCCTGGTTCACGCCAGAGTATCCTGCGGTCGCTGATCAACGCTCGAGTCATCATGCGGCACGCGAGCGCCGCTTCACCTGACCAAATCGAACGCCTTGCGAGATAGCGATACTGGTACGCACGCGCGATGTTCGCCGAGCGTTGAATTAACGCAGGTGCGTAACGCGAGGCCTTGTCGATAAATCGCTCCCAGCTCGCGAGCTGCTTGTCGACACTTGCGGAGAGTCCACCGCTGTTAAGTCGATACAGTGTTAGTGGCTCTGGCAGTCCCTCAAAGCGCCAGTGGGTTGTTGCAGCAATGCGTACCCAGCACTCGATGTCTTCGGATTGACGAAAGTCTGGATCGAAAACGACAGGCTCCGGCGCGCCGTAGCGCGTATCCAGTTTGGAGACCTCCAACAGCGTTTCACGCCTAATGACGGGAGCTGATCCGTTGCCTATCGGGTTACGGCACAGAATGGAATCAGCGTTTAGGCCAGTGAGCTTGGGCTGCTGAAACAACTCGAGCAGGCTGCCATCTTCGCCCATGAACTGCGATGCTGAGAAGCTGACGCCAACCGACGGATCGCGATCTAGGTGGGCTACATGGCGCGAGAGTTTATCGTCGCGCCAGCGGTCGTCGGCGTCGAGAAACGCGAGGTAGTCGCCGCGCGATTCTCGAATACCTGCATTTCTTGCGCCGGCGAGGCCGCGGTTTTTTTGTCGCACAACGCGTATTCGACAGTCGTTGAAACTCTCGTAGATCGCCCGTGTTCCGTCGGTAGATCCATCATCGACGATCAGCAGTTCGAAATCGGTGAAACTTTGGTTGAGAACACTCTTTATGGCGCCGGCGATAAACGCTTCGACGTTGTACGATGGCATGACGACTGAGACTTTTGGCATGACACCTCCTAGGCGACTGTCGCATCCGCACCTAGCGAAGACATATCGGAAGGCCTATGAACCTTTCGATGGATCGCGACCACGAATGACAATTGGTAGAGACAATGGAATAAGAGAACGCTAAGCGCGGCTTCAACGATACCGAAGTGACAACCCAGCCAAACTGCACAGAAAAACAGTGGGGCACTCCACGTATTCCAACGCGCGTCGTCGTTAGCCAGCCCGGCGACTCGCGCAATTTGTGTCACGCTCTCGCCGATGACCCGCGGCACGGCGGAGAGGCACAGCAACACTAAAACCGGAACGGCCGCCGTCCATTTGTCTCCGAACACCATCGGAACGTACCACGGCGCGAGCAGCACTTGAGCCGCGATGATAGGCAGGGTAACCAGCAACACAAGATTCACGACCTGACGACACTCCCGCAAAAATGTGGTGGACGTGCCGACTGTCCGTGCGATCTGACCTAGCCTTGGCAGCATCGCGTGTGTGGCTGCTTGGAGCAGCGACAAGCTGATGCCTAGCCCCGCGTTACGCGCGAAGTAATACAAGCCGAGTGCCTCGGCCCCCAACACACGACCGATGACGAACACATCAAGCTGCGATCGTAAGCCGCGTGCGAACTCTGCACTGAGCCAGCTCCGTGTTTCGGAGAAAGCCGAGCGAAACGGTAGCCTCGGACGGGACGCGGAGAAGCGCCACGTACAAGCTAGGCGATAGCCGATGACCCAGATCGGCGCGACGATCAACTTTGGTAATACGATTGCCCAAGCACCCAATCCGGCGACAGCTAGCACTGCTGTCAGAATGTTGTCCGCCATCACCTGGCAGCTATCGATCCACGCGGTGAGCTTCAGTTTCTGCGCTCGGTGGACGCGATACATCTGAGTAAGACCTAATGGCATAGTCAGGTAGATCACAGCGAGCAGCGTGATCATGTCTTTGAGTTCGGGCGCGCCGTAATAGTGAGCGATGCCCCAAGATGCGCAGACCTGGAGTACGAACAAGCCGATACTCCACACCCAGTTCAACACACTGACGGATTGGCACAGCGGGTCCAACTCCGACTCACTGCACCGAATGACCCGCAGGCCAAAGCCGTTCGCGGCAAACAATCGAAGAAACTCGTGGGAGGCGATTGCTAATGCAGCGATGCCTAGCTCTGCGATAGTCAGGTATCGAGCCAATGCGATGGCGGTCACTAATCGCGTCATTCGCACGAGACCTTCCGACCCCACGAGCCAGGCGAAATTCTTCGCGAAAGTGTGTTGTGACTCGAGCATCGGCTACGTTACAAAGTACGAAGCGTTTGCTGCAGTGCTAGGGCGGTTCTCTGCGCCAATTTCTTGAGTGTCAACAACTCTGCGCGCGTGGGTTGTTCACCCTGGTAACCGGCGATCTCGAGTCGACTACATTTCTCCGCGAGGTCAACTGCACCGACGCTCTTACTTGTGCCTTTGAGTCCGTGGCAGTAGCGAGTAAAGGCCTCAAGATCGTTCGCGGTGATCGCCTCATCTAGATGCCTCAAGCGGCGTGGCAACTCGCGAAGATAGACAGGAATCACTTTCTTTAGCATTGCGTTGAGGTTGGGGCCCAGGCGTGTACGCAGCGACTCAACGTGAATAAGATCGAGGTCGACATCACGGAGTTTGTCATCGGACACGGGCGAGGGACTGCTGTTCGACGCCTCGAACGCCGCCTCGAGCACCACCCCGAGATCCACAATATCAACGGGCTTTGCAAGATAGGCGTCCATCCCGTTTGCCAGGTAGCGCTCTCTGTCGCCTTTCAAAGCGCTTGCTGTGACAGCGACGATGTAAGGCTGGTGGCCATCCGCACGCGCTCTGATTCTTTTGGTGGCTTCAACGCCATCGATGATCGGCATACGGATATCCATTAGCACGACATCGTAGGGTCGCGCGTGCAAAGCCCGAAGCACTTCTTCGCCATTGGCCACTGGGTCGGCGCGGTATCCGAGTGTCTCAAGCTGTGACTGCATAACCATGCGATTGACGTCGTAGTCGTCGGCGAGCAGCACGGACAAAGGTTTGTTAACCGCCATCGATAGGTAATCGTCGAGTCGCGCCTGGTTTTCATTACTCGCTAGCAGCTCGACGCGTGTTCGATGGACCTCCGAGATCTCGGTGACATCGTACTGATCGGAGGAGACGAACTGATCATCGTTCGGCAGCCAAACGGGTATACGGACTGAGAAAGTCGAGCCGACGCCAGCTTCGCTTTCGACGGAGATACTGCCGCCCATCATTTCTGCGAAATTCTTGCAAATCGCGAGCCCCAGGCCCGAGCTACTAGCACTATTGGAATCGTCACCGTCATCGACACGTGTGAACGGATCAAACAACTCTTCAAGCTGCTGTGCCGGGATACCGCGTCCTTCGTCTTGGACAGTGAACTCAACCATTTGCCAAAAGCCCGCAGCTTCCGGGTTCTCGAGTCTCAATGACTCAGCGACTTCACTGTCGTCTACGGGGTGCATGCGCAGCCCGGCAGTCACCGTGCCGCTGTCACTGTATTTGATAGCGTTGCTCAGTAAATTGGTCATGATTTGTTGAATGCGTCCGCCGTCGGTTACCACCTGAGTAGGCAGCAAGCGCTGGTTCTTGCGGTGCAAACGAATGTTCTTTGCTTTCGCATCTAGCAGAAATAGCGAAAATGCTTGCTGAAGCACCGTAGTCAGGTCGACGGGCGCAAACTCAAGCTCCAGTTTGCCTGCGTCGATCTTGGACATATCAAGAATGTCGTTGATGATCCGCAGCAGCATCTGCCCGCTCGTGCGAATGGTCTCCAAGCGATGTAGCTGCTTCGCGTTGATGTCCGATTCGAGCAGGACGCTGGTAAGACCGATGATCGCGTTCAGCGGCGTCCGAATTTCATGACTCATTCGTGCGAGAAACTCGGTTTTGACGTCCGCAAGTTCAAGCGCGGAGTCACGGGCTGCGCGAAGCTCTTCCTGGATCGCCAGTCGCTTCTTTGCTTCCACGCGAAGCTTCTGAATTGCCTCTTGCAGTGCGGCGGTTCGTTGCGCGACACGATCCTCGAGGCCTGCTTTGGCGTCTTCCAGCGCACGGTTTGCGGCATAGAGGGCTCGACTGCGTTCCTCAAGGATTCGTTCCGCCTGCTGGCGTGCTTTGCGCTCCCGATCAAAGCGCTGTTCCCATCGTTGCA
>JBCAZH010000118.1:5322-6555 GCA_038533155.1 Pseudomonadota bacterium
TCTGTCAGCATCAATGCAGGCTCGGATCGGCCAAACTCCACCAAAGCATCGAAACCGTTGGACGCGAATCGCACAGCGACGTCAGGACGCAACAGCTCTAGCATCGCCTCGTAGTAGGCTTGCATCGCAAGTTCATCTTCAACCACCAAGATATCCCTCGGCTCTTGGACTTCGACTTGAACAGTCGATGTGCGTTCGGCAAGCACTCGATCCACGGACGACTTCAGAATACGCCGATGGTTGCCGGGTGTTTTCCAGGCAGATAGCGTGCCGTTCTCAACCCACAACTGCACCGTTCTTACTGAGACGCCAAGCACTTCAGCGGCTCTGCGGGTGCCCATGACGGCCCCCGGGTCCTCAGAAGATTGATTTTGCGTTTCTGTTGATTTCATTTTTTTCATTTTATACATCCGCCACTTCTATGCTGAGACTCGGTTCACAGTTGCAGAATTTCGTCTTCTATTGTGAATTTGATCACAAAACTCCACTGAATCATCCGATAAAATGATAAAAATGTAAATATACGCCAGTTTTTGGAACTGGCCCATCAATGCGAGACAGAAATGAAAGGCATCGTGTTTAACATGCTCAACGAGATGGTCGAAGCGCAATACGGTATGGATCTTTGGGACGATCTTATCGACGCGACGGATCCGAAGTCCGAGGGGATCTATACTTCCGTAGAGCTCTACCCGGACGAGGAGTTACTGGCGTACGTCGACGCATTTTCCGACCGCACCGGGATACCGGCTGCTGACGCGGTGCGTGCGTTTGGTCATTTTATGCTGCAGCGTTTTTCCCAGATTCATCCAGAGTTTTTCGAAGGGCACACAATTAAGAGTTTCTTGAAGAGTGTCCATGACGTCATTCATGTCGAGGTGGAGAAACTGCATCCAGACGCTCTACTGCCGAAATTCACTTACGAAGAGCCCGCTCACAATGGACTGGTGATGCACTATCACTCCCCACGAAGGCTGTGTCATCTGGCAGAAGGACTCATCAACGGCTGCAGCGAGCACTTCGGTGTTGGGGTGACAATCGCCCATGATCAATGCATGCACGAAGGTGCTGAAACCTGCCGACTGGAATTGTCTTTCTCAAACTAGCGTGAGGTGCTGGTCTGCGGTCTCGTTACTACAGGCGCAGTCGACCAACATCTACGGCGCCCGACGACAGCTATGGCAGCGCCTTCAACGCGTCGCGTACCGTCGATTTGAAAGTCTGAAACTCTTT
>JBCAZH010000119.1:0-4855 GCA_038533155.1 Pseudomonadota bacterium
CAAGCTGTGCCGATCGTCATCGGGTTGGTCGCATTGTCCGGCATCGCCTGCATTTTGGTCGCAGAGTTTTTCCCAAAACGACTAGCTGCTAGCGCCTGGGCGACTCTGGCTTTAGCTGGGCTGGTATTCATGGTGACAGCGGTGCGCACAACATGAAATGGGCGATTCTCGCCGCCGCGATTGCGTTCGTGGTTTTTTCTAGCTGGAAAAAGCCGCGTCTGACGTCGAGCATCCTTTGGTCGCTGACAGCAACAGTCGCCTCCACTTCAGCGCTAATCTTGGCCCTGCCTACGGATTTGAAAGAGACACTGCTTTGGATGTCTGTCGCGACGCCGTTTATCTGGATGTTGTTCATCTTTTGGTGCCATTGGGACGCGAGACCAATGCGACCAACGATTGCATTGGTTTCAATTACGGTTATCGGCGCAGTTGTCGTGTTGCAACTGCCCGCGCCGACAGGAGGCTGAAGGGATGCAAAGAGACCGACGCGTTCGCATATATGATGCACACTCGTGGACCGGCATCACGCTCGGCGTGTTCCTGTTCGTCGTTTGCTTCACCGGCTCTTTGGCTTTATTCGACCACGAGATCCAGACTTGGGAGGACCCCGCGAGACGTCTGGTGCCGGCGACCGAAGTCACGCCAGTGCACCCATTGTTTGAGTCCTGGATCGCGTCTCTCCCTGATGGGGAGATTACGTTTGTTGGGTTGTTCTATCCGAGCGACGCGGAACCTTACTACCAGGGTTTAGTGAATTTCCGCGCCACGGGTGATGACGAAGCGCTTCAGTTTCTGCGCAAGCAGTGGGATCCTCAAACCGGCGCAGAACTTCCCGCGCGCGGGGATGGGCTCTCGACTTGGTTGCTCGATTTTCACCGCGATTTGATGTGGCCCGACTCTCTCGGCGGGCGGCAGATTGGGCGCGGCTTGGTTGGGATTGCTGGAGTGATTATGCTGCTGTCGATCCTGACCGGCGTTTTGACGCATCGGAAAATCCTAAAGGAAGCGTTCACCTTTCGGCGCAAGAAATCTGTGCGCGTCAAATGGAAGGATGCCCACAACTTTATCGGGATCTGGAGTCTACCGTTCTCAACGGTCATTGCGTTCACCGGCGCTTGGTTGGGTATTGTTGCGCTACTGCTTCCGATTACCGGCTTGTTAGTGTTCAAAGGCGATACGGAAGCCGTCGCTGCGGTGGTGATTGGCGAGCCGAACGATCGTTCTGGCATTCCTGCCGAGATGCTCAGTTTGGATCTCGTCGCCAATCGTGCTCACACAGAGAGTGGAGCTTTTCCGGCATTCGTCAGTATCGAGAACTGGGGAGATGCGACAGCAGAATACCTAGTGCAATACGAGCCTGACACTGAGTTAATGACCTATGAGTCCGAGCGGATTAGTGGCGTTACGGGCGAAAGCCTCGCCCTGACTGGATTGCTAGAGCCGTCCGCATCAACTCGCGTTCTTGCCGCCATCACACCGCTCCACTACGCCACCTATGGCGGCATTCTCCTTAAGTTTTTGTACTTCGCGCTGGGGGTCTCGTTAAGCGCAATGATCGCTCTGGGAAACATGGTCTGGATCGAGCGACGTGCGAACAGCTCGGAAGGGTCGAAATCCCCGGCGTACTACGCGCGACTCGCGCGATTCACCGCTGGCGCGTGCCTCGGAGTGGTAGTCGCGTCCCCCGCGATCTTCTACGCCGATCTGCTCTACGCCGGCGACGAAGCGCGCCGCATTGTGAGTATTGGACAGACCTACTTCGCTGTCTGGCTCTTGGTGCTCGTTGCTGCGCTCGCGCTAAAAAACACCTACCAATTTGTCCGAGGGGTGTTGGCGCTGGCTGGCATCCTCTTGATCGTCCTGCCCGGATTCGCCGCGCTAGTCCACGGTCAGACGCCTTGGGTTTTGATCGCGCAAGGTCATGTGGCATCGCCAGCGGTCGATCTGACGCTGTTCTGCCTCGGTGTCGTCTGTTTGATTGTTGCCCAACGGCTCCCGCGAGGTCGCAGGAAGGATTCTCGATCTCGTCGAACGGTCAACTCATCCGCCGACTCGCTGGCTGCAGCCGGCTGAGGCGAAGCCCAATGAGACCCGCTCTATCCGTCAAATTGTAAATGCTAATCATTTGCGTTATCGTTCGCGAAATCATACTTAGCAGAAGCTTCGGCAGTTCCAACTCCTTTCGATTCGGATTCAAAAAATGCAAAAACATATAGGGCTTGGCGTCGTGACCTGCTTGATCATCGCGCCATCTGCGCCGGCTTGGGGGCAAGAGTCGGATTCCAGCGATATTGACGAGATCATTGTGACCGGTGAGAAGTTCGGCCGAACCTTGCAGGAAACCACGACCAGCGTTGCGGTGCTGACGGGCGATGAACTCGAATCTCGTAGCGTCGAAGATCTTTATGACGCTATCTTGCGCACACCTAATGTGACACAGAGCTTCGGCGAAAAGGGTTTTACGATTCGCGGCATCGATCAACGGTTGGGTGCTGGTGGCGGTTTGTTGATCAATACGATCGTTGATGGTGCGTCTCTGCCAAACAATCAATCGACGTTTTTTGGCCCGTACTCCGCATGGGATCTGGGGCAAGTTGAAGTGCTTCGCGGACCGCAAGGTACCGTGCAGGGTCGAAACGCTATCGGTGGAGCGATCGTCATCAACTCAGCCGACCCGATTCTCGATCAATGGTCAGGGAAGCTTCGTGCATCCTACGGCGAGCTGGGTAGCTACCAAGCAGCGGGTGCAATCAATATTCCGGTGATCGAGGACCGTCTGGCGTTCCGCTTTTCTGCCGACCAGCGAGAATCAGATGGTTGGGTCGATAACCCGACTCGAAACGAGGACTACGATGCGCGTAGTGCCTTGACGCTGCGTGGCAAAGGCCTCTTACGCGTGACCGACACCTTCACCGCTAAGTACACGCTGAGTTTTACTGACAGCTCAGGCGGTGAGGATCTCGTGGATCTTGGTGGCTTTCCGGGTGACCGCCTGAACTTTTCCAACGGACCTGCAGAGGAAGGTTCAGAGCACCTGATCAATACCCTCGAGCTCAATTGGGATGTGAGCGATTCAGTTAGCATCACGTCGTTGACGACCTTCTATCAACACGACTATGTTCGCGTTGAGGATGTTGATAATTCGCCGGCCGCCCTCGGCAGCATTGATCGCGTCCAAGACGACAGCAGTTTCGTGCAAGAGGTTCGCGCGACCATCGACACAGGTGCCGGTTGGCGTGCTTTGGTCGGTGCATACTACGGCGATTTCGATAACAGTAGTTTCGATACCATTACGGTCCCGACTGCATTCTTGAATCCGCAGTTACCACCCGGACTAATCTTCCAGGAGCGTAACTTTGCAACCGTTGAAGAGAACATCGCGTTGTTCGGCGAAGCCGAGTTCGATCTGACGGACAGCATTACGCTGATCACGGGTTTGCGCTATGACAACGAGTCGCGAGATTTCAGCACTTTGTCGACGACGTCGACGGACAACGCGTTGGTCGAACCGTTCTTGCCGCCCGATGAACTCCTCAACAACGACACGAGCTTCGACGCATTGCTACCGAAGGTCGGTATTCGATTCGGTGTCTCCGATGCCACGTCACTCGGATTCGTCGCGCAACGCGCTTACCGCGCAGGTGGCACAGGGGTCGCCTTGGTCAGCGGGGAAATCAGTGAGTTCGACCCCGAGTACACCTGGACCTATGAAGCGTCGGTTCGCACGTCGTACGCCGGCGGGACGATCGGGCTGGAGACCAACGTCTTTTATACCGAGTGGGAAGACCAGATCGTCACTCAAATCACGCCGTTCGGGCGCGCCAATGGCATCCCCATCGACACGTTGCCGGTCAATGCAGGCCAATCCGAGCTGTATGGCTTTGAATTGTCGCTTGATGCCGCGATTACGGATTCGTTCACAGTGTATGGATCGGTGGGCTTCGTCGAAACGGAGTTCACGGACTTCGTCACAGCGGATGCAGAGCTGAGTGGCAACGAATTCAACAACGCATCGCCGGTGACCGCGAGTATCGGGTTTAGCTGGCGCAACGCTGCCGGGTTTAGCGTCGCTGGCGACGTGAACTTCCGCGATGAGTATTTTTCAGTCAGTGACAACGATCCCGCTCGCGTTACATCTGCCGATATTTTGAACGATGCTGGGGTCGTGATCGGACAGCGTGAGGTGTGTTCTGCCGAGCCATGCAACGATCCTCGCACGACGGTCGACTCATCCGTTGTCGCCAACTTGAAAGCGGGCTACAGCCAGGATAACTGGTCCGTGTTTTTGTTTGCTCGAAACCTGTTTGATGAAGAGTATCTGACCCAGCGCAATGCACCTGGCGGCTTCTCGCCGATACCGCAGGGACGCACAGCAGAGCCGCGGGTGGCCGGCATTGAAGTGAACTGGTTCTTCGGCGAGTAGTCTCTTAAGGCCTAGTCGGTTCAGCCCGAGGCGTTGTTTGTTGCTAACTGCCCGTCGGCGACGGTGCGTCGACGAACGCGCGCTCGATCACGAAGTCTCCCGGCACGCCCTGCGACGGTGACCCTTCGAAGCCCAACTTCTCGAGAGCTGCTTCTGTGTCGCGCAGCATGGCCATGCTGCCGCAGATCATGGCTCGGTCGGTGGCGGGGTCGAGATCGCCGACGTCCATGTCGCGGCACAGCTTGCCGCTGAGCATCAACTCCGGAATCCGCCCGGTATGTGGGAACGGCTCGCGAGTCACAGTCGGGTAGTACATCAGTTGTTCAGTCGCGTACTCGCCCAGGAATTCGTGTGCCGGCAGTTCGGATTCGATGAACTCGCGATACGCGAGGTCCTCAACGCGTCGAACGCCGTGCACGACGATGACTTTCT
>JBCAZH010000119.1:4955-6487 GCA_038533155.1 Pseudomonadota bacterium
TCGCGATACGCGAGGTCCTCAACGCGTCGAACGCCGTGCACGACGATGACTTTCTCAAACCGCTCGTAGGTCTCCGGATCTTGGATTGTGCTCAGAAACGGCGCGAGGCCTGTGCCCGTTGCGAATAGAAACAACCGTTTGCCCGGCTTGAGGTCATCGAGCACCAAAGTCCCAACAGGCTTCGAGCTCATGAGGATCTCGTCACCGATCTCGATGTGCTGCAGCTTGGAGGTCAGCGCGCCGTCCTCAACCTTAATGCTGAAGAACTCGAGGTGCTCTTCGTGATTCGGGCTCGCGATGCTGTAAGCGCGGGTAATCGGTCGCTTCTCTCCGGGCAGTCCGATCATGATGAATTGACCGTTTCGGAAGCGAAATCCAGGGTCTCGCGTGGTGCGAAAACTGAACAGCTTGTCGTTCCAGTGATGGGTCGTCAGTACCTTTTCACTTCGAAAAGCGGGCATCCAATTTCACTCCTATCGATCCGTTCTGCGCTGAGCGCGATGCGCATCGTATCAGGCGTTTGCGGAGGTCACCAATCCAAGGACGGCGGGTCGTAGCGCCGCGCTGCGATCCGCAGCTGAACCCACGCCACCTTTGCCGCGGCAATCGAAAATCGGAACTTGGTTCCCATTTATGGTCTTTTCGGTCAAGGCCTGATTGGTGGATGATGAAAACCGTGACCGGCGACCCAGCGGTTATTAAGGAATCTTCGTACTCTACGCTATTGTTTGTGGCCCTGAATATCCCCGGATCCATGCACAGAATCAGCGCGTACATCATTGGCGTCATACTGACTATCGCGCTTCCGGCCGCGGCGTTTGAACTGCCGATCCAGCCTGAACCACCCTTTCGGACTTACACGGTATCCGATGGGCTCAACCAACGCACTGTCCTCGCGACAACTCAAGACCAAGACGGTTACCTATGGGTTGCCACGTTTGGCGGATTGAATCGATTCGACGGTCGCGAGTTCGAGGGCTACACCACGCTGCAGGGGCTTCGACAGAACCTCGTTCAGGCGCTGTTCGTTGATTCCGAGAACCGCTTGTGGGCGGGCGACGCCGGCGGCGGTCTGACCGTCATTCAGGATGGCCGTGTCGTTCGGACCTATCAGCCGACCGGTGAAACCCGCGGTGTGGTGCGTGCAATCGCTCAAATCGGGCAGACGCTGTATGTCGGTTCTCAGCCCGGCGGTATTCAAACGCTGGACCTCGATGACCCGGATGCCAAGCTGGAGCCAATCGATGGGAGCCCATCCGAAACTTTGGTCCTTGTCGTTGATAACGCGGGACGCATCTTGGTGATTAGTACGGAGGGGCTCCATCGACTCATGCCTGAGGAAGGCCACCGGATCGAGCTGGTCGACGCTGAAATCACGGCGGTCGAACGGACTACCAGTGGTGTTGTCTACGTCGGCAACCAAGACGGCAAGATTGGAATCCTCTCGAACAGTAAAGTCGATTGGTTCGAACAGACGTACTCTGGACGCATCTCGGGCATCACGGTACGCGACGAACTCATCGAATGGGTAT
>JBCAZH010000120.1:0-6482 GCA_038533155.1 Pseudomonadota bacterium
CCTTAATCGGTGTGCGATCAGTCACGGTCGCGCTGAACCGGTTCGACCCCTTCGTCCTGCACTTTCTCGCTAAGTGACTTAAGAACTGCTGAACCATTGTCTGTGCCGTCTGGCCATACCTAACGCGAACAATGAAAGAATAGGAATGATTAAGGTAGAAAATTCAGTCCAACCAGAAAAAACTCCAGATCTCACCCAATAGGGCCCATAGGACAATACCGTTACAACGAACATCAAACTAAGTAACCAGTATATTTGTCTCTTTCCTCGGACGGTGCAGTAGATTGCAAAAATATGCAGTGCGAAAATGACAAAATAAACGGAAACCCCCTCCCAACTCAGAAGAACCAGAGGTCGGTGTTCGTAAGCACCGAGAAGATTTACAAGGACGAAAACGCCATTCAGCACTACCAGAATGGCTACAATGAGAATAATGCCTTTTGGTACAGTCCTTTTCGTACTCTCTTGGTTTATGTCAGAGTTAGGTGGATCGTACATAGGTAACAACCTGTCATGCTTTTCGCGGAATTCGAATTCCAAACGGTGATTCTAGAGCTTGAGAAGTTAGCCTCAAAGCTCGCTGCATGGCCAATAGAGTGCTCCGGCTCACTCGCCAAAACCCGTAAGAACGCCACCCATGAACAACGGAACGTGAGGCCGCACTAGTCTTCCGGGTCTGAACTGCGCCGTTTGAGCAGTGACTTCTTCTCTTTTGAGAAGATTAACAAACCATAGACAACCAGGCCGAAAACTAACGGACCGACCAAGGACACTCCCACCACGACCCCAATGAGAACAAAGAGCTTTCCATTCGCAAAAAACTCACTGATAGCTTCTCCAGAGCTAATGAAAATGCCAATGCAAGACAGAAAAGCAATATTGAAAAACCAAGAAACACATATTAGATAGCCACGAAAACTGTAACGAGACACACCCCAGCTGCGGCTCCCGAGAGTCGCAGCAACCATAGCCAACGTGTCAGGTTCATCTTTTCGTTCTCTCATCTTTCGTTATCTCCGTTTCCGTTGGTTGTCATCCATAGTTACTTTTCGCCAAGTCCTCCTAGTCGTTGTGCTGGCGCAACCAGGGCTGCTCTTCTGTCTGATTTGCTGGAGGACGAATCCATAGGTTAGAACCAGCGCTTGTTTGGCCCATACCAGATGGAACTCTTATTCCCTTTTGTCCAGGATAGGCTGGCAGCTCCTCCAAATGCTCCTGGACGGTCTCCAACGCACCACGAACTGTATCACTTTCAAGAAAGCCTCCGACAGCAGTTGAAACACCAGTCCCTATACCTAGCTCTTGGAGCTCGTCTCTACCGAGCCTCCCGGCTCGTCCGCCAAGCGCCTCTGCCACGCCGTCCTTTAACCCCTGCGTAAGCGCAGTTTTTGTAACATCCGATCCTGATTTGCCATCAGCTAAGGCTGTGGCGGCGCCATCTGTCATGCCAACGCCAACAGCCGCTGCAAGTCCAGCTCGCGGTCCAAATGCCGTTCCTACGCCGCCAACAAACGCTCCTTTCAAGGCCCCTTTAACTCGATTTCCCTTACCTGCGGAAACGGCACCCACGGTTGCGCCTACCGCTGCTCCGACAGTTCCACGACACGCTGGAACACCCGCGCAAACACCTGCGGCAATGAGAACTGGAACTACTTGTTCCCCGAATAAGCCGCTCGGATCAACACTATTCACCGGATCATTCCCAACATACGCATAAAGATTCATCTGATCCTCATACCCAATCGGATCAGTCTGTAGAAATCTCCCCAGTTCTGGGTCGTAGTATCGTGCCTTGTAGTAGTAGAGCCCAGTTTCAGGGTCTAACCGTTGCCCTGTGAATCTGAATGGGAATCCACCATCGCCCTCCGTGCCCGATATGCCGTACGGCGAGTAGCGGTACTTGTCGACAAGATTTCCGCTGGAGTTCGTTGTCGCGACGATCGATCCAATACGGTTGGCATGCGTCCAAGTCTCGACTGGGGATCCCGACGAGAGATCAACCATCAGAAATGCCTCGTCGATGGACCCCGGAAGCCGAATGAAGCGCTTCTTGAGCTGGCCGGTCGGATACGCCTCGGCGATCTCCTGATCCGCGGCGAAGGCACTGTCGTCCTCGTCTAGGTAACCAAGCCCTCCCATATAGTAGTGGAGCGTTTGAACTCCGTTGTATAGCCGCACTCGACGACTGCCATCAGGGTGATATCGGTAGCTTGCAGTGCCATTCGGCATACCACTTGCGGAGCGGAGAACATTCTCTGCATCGTAGGTATATGTCCGACCTTGCCCGTTCGACGTCATATTTCCATTCGCGTCGTATCCGGGAGTAACGCCACTGATATCCGTGTACTGATTTAGCCCGTTGACCTGATAACTCTTCAACTGAGCGGCTGGTTCGTCCCATCCGAAAGTCGGATCTGACATGGTCCTCGATAGCATCTGCCCCACACCGTTGTAGGTAAAGCTATAGTTCAGCGAAGCACTGCCGAACGTGTGATCGAGATTGTTCAGATCACCCCGACCACTGTAGCCGTGATAAATGGTGTTGCCATTGTCATACGTCACCCATTCTCGGCGGGACTGTGCATCGTAGTCGACGTGTGCCAAAACACGAGAACCGATATAGGCATCTTCGACCCGGTTATTAGCATCCCAGCGATACTGGACGAAATAGGCATCAGGCCAAGTGAGACGGGTTAAGTTGTTTGCCACGTCCCACTGGTAACTGACCGTACGATTGCCAGCGTAGGTTTGAGCGACTACGCGGCCGATCGCGTCGTAGCCCGTCGTGACAGTTTGACCATCGTGCGTCGCCGAGAGTACGTGACCCCACGCATCGTGCGTGTAGGAATGCGTCACCGTGCGTCCGTTGGCCGAGTGATTGGGCGCGCCGGGTACGTGTCGATCTCTCAAGCGGCCCAGCGCATCGTTTGTGTACGTGATGTTCTGACCGCTGCGGGTGCGTCTTGCGGTTATCTGATCCAGCGCACTGTAAGTGATCTGTTCGTAGTCGGTAGCTGGATCGCTATCCGAACGAGAATCAAGCCCAGCCTGCGCTTTAGATGGGAAGTAGGTATGTGTTAGACGATTGAGTTTGTCGTATTCATACGTGGTCAAGTTCTTGTTTGAATCCAGCACGGAACTGACGTTTCCGTTGGTGGTGTAAGTAATCAGCTTGTAGCACTGCTGAAGACTTGCAGGATTTGACTGCGTATCGATCCGCATCTGGGTGCAATCGAGCGTTGCGCCGAACGGGCTCGTACCACCCGCCCACGCTTTGATGATCTTCGTCTCCCGTCCAAGCGTGTCATACACCGTTCTCGTCGCGCGCCCTTCGCCGTCGATTCGGATTACGGGCCAGTAGTTCTTACCCCAGACGGTCTGTGTTACGCCGCCGTCCGGATCAGTAACGAATTCGAGTCGATTGCGAGAATCATAATCATAGGTCGTCGTCGCTGTATCAATCGTCTCTGTCTCGACATTCCCCCATACGTCGTACGTACTGACGTGATCTGCGCCGAGGGGTGTATCGACTCTCACAACCAGAGATTTGCCCCATGCCGGCGCATCGCTATCAGTCCCTGGCGCTGCCGGAGCGTCTGCACCCCAGGCTTGGTAGTGCGTCAGAGTTCCGTTGCCTCTAGGATCGACTGTTCGCACCCTGTAGTTTGACCAGTACTCAGTCCGATTCACGGCGAACGGGGCGACGGTTTGCTCGTTTCGAGTCTCCCGACCCAGAGCATCGTACTCAGTGTTTATGCCGGCTGTTGGTGATACAGAATAGGAAGGGAACGACTGGAAGGTCGGACGCCCTTGGCTGTCATACTCAGAACGGGTGTAGATTGTCGTTCCAGAGAGCAGCGTGTCGCGAGTGGTCTCTGATGTCGATCGAAGCATGCCGTCGTATTGCACAACGGTTTCAAGGTTCGACTTCGTGATCGTTTGCTGGACGCCACTTGCGTTGAACACATAGCTGATCACCGTATCAGCGGTCGTGACGCCGCTCGGTGGTTCGATGCGTTCCAACCAACCGATGTCATTGTACTGAAACGTGGTGGTTTCACCTTCGGCGTCGGTCGAACTTGTGATCCATCCGTTGTTGTCGACAACACGGTTGAGATCTTCGTTGTCTGGACGAATCAACTGCTGCGGCATGCCGCGCTTGTAATTGTTCAAGTCCGTTTCATAACCGAGTGCATCGGTGACCTTAGAGACCCGGCCTGCTTGGTCGCCGGTCGTGTGATAGTCGTACTCGCGCCAGATATGCGCTGAGTCTTGTCCAAACCGCTTGTGGACGATGACTCGGCCTTTTCCGTCGTAGTCGAAGTCATCAAAGATCTTGTCGTTTCGCACGACCGCGTTAGTCAGCCCAAGAATCCAATCGCCTTTGTCATGGTTGTACGTGTAGTCGACGACTCGTTGTCGGGGTGTAAGCGACGTCGACTTTACGACTCGTGACGGCTTGCCCCAGCTGTAGCGAGTGTCGGTTGGGTCGGTCCTATACGTATTCGTGGTCGTAAACGTATCGCCGTTTCTCGTGACGACCGTCTCTGCCATCCTCGCAGGAGCGGTGGTCGTAAGGGGCGATGGGCCGTTCAGAGCGTATGTGGTACCCATCCCGCCTTCGAGCAAATACTCGACATCTTTCGTTTCTAGCAGCGTGCCAGATTGGTTGTCTTGTCGAATCTCCAGACGGATCAACTTGCCGCCCAGTTCTTCCCCGGTCCAAAGGTGGAAATAAGTGAGGTGCCGACCATCGGGCTCCGTCACGCGAGTCCAGTTCGTGCATTGCGTTGCTGGATCAGTGGCACCCGCGAAGCAACGTGTGTTCAGTGGTCCAGGTGTCGCGTTGAAATCCCGCTCATACTGAAACGTCCAGGTATACGCGTTGGGTCCGGTAGGAAGCCCGGGGCCAGTCAGTGTCTTCGAGGAGACCGCCATCGTCTCCATGTAAGTCACATCCGACGGCGGATTCACGTTGCCGCCGTTTCCATTGGGAGGTTCCGACGGGCAGTGATTTGTTGTGGATGTTAACGCGCTGTAGCTCTGACGGTGCTGAGTTTCGACAAAATCAAAGGTACCCACAACACCGGTTGGATGCGTCACCGTGACGGTGCCCGGTGCTTGCAGGCAATTGATACCGGGACCGGGCTGCGCTTGCAGCGCGTCGAGATCGTATGTCCACGATCGACTATCGGGACGGGTTACACTGTCGAGCGTTTGACGATCAGCAGGGCTATACGTATCGATCCAGCTGGGGTCGTCGTAGGTCGACGGTGAGTAGCTGTACGTCCACGTCCGGCCGTTAGCAGTCACCGTCGAGATCAAGGTCCCGGAATAGCCGAGCGTGATGACACGCCCGTCGTTTCCCTCGATCCGTGTCAAACGTCCAGAGCTGTCGTAAGTGTAGTCGACATAGTTCCCATGAACGTCGACAACCTTAGTGGCGACAATGATCGTACGCTGCCTGGGAATGTAAGAACCTCGTGTGGCGCCTAGCGAGGGGGCACTCCGCACGAAAACACGATCAAAGAAGTACTGATCGCCATTAGGAGCATGACCCTTAAAACCTTGCCCGCCGCCTGTTATCCCGTTGATGCATTCGAACCACCACCCCTCTGTGGAGACGTGTGTCGCACCGGCCGGCCACAATGCTGGAGTCTGCGGATTCTCTAACATCTGGATTGAACCAGTACCCGGAGCGTTTACCGTGACGCCATTGGAGTACTCCATGTTGGTGGTCGTCTGCCCCGCCCAGGTGTTGTACGCCGGCATGCTGACATTGAAGCTGTTTGAACAACGGTTGCCGGTAAACGTACCCGACGTATGGATCACATCAACACGCGGCACATCCAATTGCCAGTCGCCGAACTCTACGTTGATCGCTTTCGAGTAGTGCTGGCCCTGTGAGATCTTGCGTCGAACCGCGACTTCTAGATGCGAGTTGCCGGGTAGAGAAACATCCGTGTGCTGAAAGCTGATGGATCCCGTGTGCGGATCAATACCGTCGCCTAGTAGATCGGTCCCGTAAGCACGCAATCGATCCTCTGCGTTTTGGCGCTTTTCCCATTCGACCAGAGGTTCCTCTGGAGATGTGGTGGCTAACACCGGCACGAATGCCGCTAGTCCTAGGGTCGCCACCAATGCCCGTGAGAGTCTTCCAACTGCTCGAGTCTCGCTTCCCGTGCGAACCCTACCCTCTCGAGTCGAATCCGTCGCAACAGACGTCACGCACGATCGTGGCACTTCGATAGCCCCGCCAATAGCGGCAGTCGCTGTCATTTGGTCAAACTCAATATTCATATTTTTGCTTCCGTTTTTCATAGCTATTGGTTGAATGCGCTGCTCGTGTCGTAAGTTCATGACGACCTAGAACAGTGGGAAGCCACCGCCAGAGAAGGTGACCGACACGCTGGCCGTGTCGGACAATCCACCGCTGTCGGTGATGGTGTAGTTGAAGAAATCGCTCGATTGCAATCCATTGG
>JBCAZH010000121.1:0-1715 GCA_038533155.1 Pseudomonadota bacterium
AGTCAAAGCCCGCTCGACCATACGAGTACATGGCCCACGTTGCGTCAGCGCGAGAATGAGCAACAAATCGCCTTCTTCGGCCCAATCCAAAGCAAAGCGCGTACCGTCGATGGGACTGTCCGCTAGCGTCATCGCCGACTCGGGAACACCCGCCTCAATGGCGACTTGTTGAATCAGTTTCTGAACGGCATCCGGTTCACGGCCTCGTTCGTATCCTGGTAGCTGACAAATCACGAGATGATCAGGGTTAGCCTCCAGTGCCGCGAGGGTCAGACCGCGAATTAACTCATCGCTGCGATCACCCGCCTGCCCCATGAGCACCAATCGACGTTCGGCTGGAATCGCGGCGATCGTTGAAGCCATTGCTCGAAGGCCGTGTTCGTTATGCGCAAAGTCAACGACCGCACGAACCCCATTGCCTTCGTAAAAATTACCTCGGCCGGGATTATCGTCCTGTCCACCCTTGAACTGGATCAACCCGTCGCGAATCGCGTTGTCGGCGCAACCCAGGGCATACCCAAGCGCGGCTGCAGCGAGCGCGTTCTGAACGTTGTGTCTCGCACTACCACCCAGCGTGACCGGGATACTCTCAACATGAACGACATCATGCTGCACACCATCGTCAAGGCGACAAAGAATATTGCCAGCAACCACGAACGCTACGCCGCCACCGGCAAAATGGTCCACGACGATGGGATTTCCTGCATCTTCGCTAAACCAAATGATTCGGTAGTCCTCGAGTGCCTTCGCATACTGCACGACTCCCTCGTCGTCAGCGTTCAGGATCAATGGGTGATCGGATGCAAGACCACGTCGAACGATAAATTTTGCGTCGCGCAGCTCGGGCACGGTGTGAATACCGTACTCACCGAGATGGTCGGCAGCCACGTTCGTGATCAATGCCGCGTCCGCATGAGTCACACCGAGACCTCGACGCAACATGCCCCCGCGCGCCACCTCGAGGAGTGCCACTTCAGTATCTTTATGTCGCAACAACTGGCGTGCGCCACCGGGTCCCGAGTAATCGCCGGTGTCGATCACTTCGTCACCAACACGAATGTAGTCGGTTGACGTAACACCGCAGGTTCGTCCGGAGGCAGCGATGATCGACGCCGCCAAGCGGACGGTCGTCGACTTACCATTCGTCCCTGTCACCAAAGCGACGGGAATATCACCAAAGCTGCCGTAGCTTTCCCAATCAAGCTCAGACGTCTCAGGAACACGATCCGACCGCCATAGACGCGCGTTCGCACCATAGCCTAAAGACACATCGTCATCATCACTCAGAAATGGGACATGGCGGTTCGCAGCGTCGCTCGCGAGTGCTACCAACGCAGGGTTACGCTCTTTGTCGATGAGACCCTTCAGTCGTTCGACAACTCGTTCCAACTCCCGCGGTGTTTTTTCCTCGATCCGATCACGTGCCGCCTCGAACGCTGCCTCATTCACATCGGTCGCGGCATACAAACAATCAATCGGCGCGCTCATAACAAGACTCACGCCGGTCGCATGCTGGCGTGTGAACAACTGACTATCGGCCCAGCCGACAGCCTCCAGAAAACGCGTCACTTCCTCCCGCCAAACCTCGATCAATCGCGACTGTGCCTCGGGCTCTACCTCGACATCGCAAATAGCGCCCGGCAGATCACTGAACAGGTTCGGACCGGTGAGTCGCCTCGATTCATCAATGCGCATAGCGACTAGTCAGCATCCTC
>JBCAZH010000121.1:1815-6452 GCA_038533155.1 Pseudomonadota bacterium
GCCTTCATCATTTTCGGCACTTCATCAGGCCCGCGACCGCGACGATGATCGTCCGCCTTCAAAACGTAGTGATCAAAATGACCCGCGGCCTGTTCTGCAAGCGCATGAATATCTTCGTCGCGACGGTCCCCCGGCGCTGCCAGCGTTGCGACTCGACGGCCCTTCACATCCAAACGCGAAATCGTCTGACACATTTGAGCCATGGCGGGAGCGTTGTGCGCGTAATCGAGAATGACGCGGAACGGATGTTCATCGAACACATTCATCCGACCAGGGGCCTGGAAGAAGCTCGTGCTAAAGGTTCGCAACCCGTGGCGGATGTCTTCGAGCTGGTGACCGAGCGAGAACGCAAGCGCACACGCGAACATCGCGTTTTGTACGTTGTGCGTCGCCTTACCTTCGAGCGTTGCGGGAATAAGGTGTGTCCATAACAACGGGATGTGGTTGCCCTTATCGTAGATCGTGATCATGTCGCCGTTCATACCCTGCTCGAGCACAACGGCGCGCCCGCCTTCACGGATATGTTCACGCACGAGTGAATGCGCGGGGTTCATCGTGACGTAGCACAAATGACGCGCTTTGGTGTGATCCGCCATCAGCAAGCAATTCTTGTCATCGGCATTTAACACCGCGGTGTCTTCAGCAACTTCCACGACAACGCGTTTGATCTCGGCAAGTTGCTCCAGCGTGTTGATGCCGCGCAGACCCAAGTGATCGGATGCAACGTTCAAACAACAGGCTACATCACTGCGCTGATAACCCAGTCCGGCACGCAGAATCCCGCCTCGGGCAGTTTCCATCACCGCGATATCGACGCTCGGGTCGCGCAACACCATTTGCGCGGCAGACGGTCCCGTCATGTCGCCTTTCACTGTTAGGTGGCCATCGACATACACCCCTTCGGTGGACGTCGAGCCAACGACATGGCCTGCCGTTTTTAAAATATGCGAGAGCATACGGGACGTCGTGGTCTTGCCGTTCGTTCCAGTGATGCCGGCGATCGGAATCCGGCTTGGCGTGCCCTCTGGGAACAGCATATCGAGGACTTTACCGGCAACGTCACGCGGTTCACCTTCGGACGGCGACACGTGCATACGGAAGCCGGGTGCGGCGTTGACTTCAACAATCGCGCCACCGATGTCTTTGTACGACTGCGAGATATCGTCTGTGAGGAAGTCCACGCCGCCGACGTCGAGACCCACCGCCATCACTGCACGTTCCGCCATTGCTCGATTGTCTGGATGGACCGAGTCGGTCATGTCGATCGCAGTACCGCCAGTCGACAGGTTGGCGGTCGAACGCAAATAGAACACGTGGCCTTCGTCGAGCACACTATCGACGGTAAGCCCTGCTTGCTCCATCAAGCGTTCGGCTTGCTGGTCGATTTCAATCTTGGTCAGCACTTTCTCATGACCAATGCCGCGACGGGGATCCTGGTTAACGATATCAACCAGTTCCTTGATCGTATGTCGACCATCACCGATGACATGGCCTGGCACGCGCTTAGCAACCGCGACAAGCTCACCACCGATCACGAGCATCCTGTGGTCCATGCCAGAGATGAATGACTCGACCAACACCGCACGCGACTTGCCCTTCTCTTTGGCAACATCGAACGCGGTAGCGACCGAGTCATCATCGCTCAAGTCAATCGTGACGCCACGACCGTGGTTCGCGTCCAATGGTTTGACGACAACGGGATAGCCGATTCGGTTGGCTGCACGAACCGCTTCGCGCGGCGAATACACCATGCGTTGTTGCGGGACCGGAAGCCCAAGGTCATTCAACAGATTGTGGGTGTCCTCTTTGTCGCAAGAAATCTCGACCGCGATGTTGGTCGTCTTGCTGGTGATGGTGGCTTGAATTCTTTGCTGATACTTGCCGTGCCCGAACTGCACGAGCGAGTATTCATTGAGACGTAACCAAGGGATGTCGCGTTCTTCGGCAGCCGCCACCAGAGACGCCGTACTCGGACCCATTTCCTTGCGCTGGGCGAATCGGATGAACCGATCCCTTTCATCGCGAAAGTCGAAGCGTCGATCAACATCGTCGCCGAACTCATCGCTGAGCGAGTCCGGCAAGAGTGAGAAAATCAATTGCAGTGCAATTCTCGCCGCTTCGAGTCCAACCTCATGTTGGCGATACTCGAATACTACGTTGTAGCAGCCCGGTTGACCCTCGATCGAACGAGTCCGACCGAACGTGACGTCGGAGCCCGCCATACACTGCAGCTCCAGAATGAGATGCTCCCAGATATGCCCCATCCAGGTGCCATCATCTTCGCGCATGCGGCGAATGAACCCGCCATGTTCGCCATACGAGCAACCATGCTCATCAAGCCCGGGCAGCGCCTCGATGATCCCGTCCACAAAAGCCTGACCAAGACGACCGGACGGCCATTGCTCGAGGGACTTGAGATCCACCTGATGACGAATCACAGGAAAATGGGCGTAGATATTCGGCCCACGATAGACGTTCGTGCTGAGAATTTTCATGCAGAGTCCCTTTTTGTTTCCCCCGACTGTAGCAGTCTGAACGCCTGGGGTTAAATGGGAACTCTGTTTGGTTGGTCTATTGCAGTCTTAGCGCCGTCGCGACACGGGTCTCAAGGTTGTACCGATCGCCGGCCGTCAACAGGTGTAACGTGAGCCCGACGAGACTAATAGGATCATCTTCGTTGGCATCGTACATTGACGAGTGCGTCAATCCAGAGGGATCGACAACGGTCACAGCACCACTGCCAACCACTTCAAATTCACCATGCGGATCGATGAACGCCGCGGTGTCCTCGTCGATCCCGAGCCCCGTCACGAACGGGTTGTACGACAAAGCCGTTAACAGTCGACCCAGTCGATCGCGCTGGCGAAAATGCTGATCGACAATCGCTTTGTTCGTGAGGCCAAGACCGGGCGCCATCGTCACACCGTTCTCGGTCGGCGTCGGTCCGGTCGGACCGCCAGCAATCATGTGTTCAGGGACGATCGCAGCGCCCGCGGATGTGCCGGCAACATGCAGCCCTTCGTTGTGACGATCTCGGATCGCTTTAGCAACCGGCGTGCCACCAAGAATCGTGGACAATCGCAGTTGGTTGCCGCCGGTGATGAACACCCCGTTGGCGCGATTCAGTGTGTTGACCAGATCGTCATCAAAACAGTCTTCACGCTCGTCGATCGGCATGAACCGTGACCGCGCACCCATCGACTCAAACAACTCGACGTACTTCGGTCCGGTGTCCGCGAGCTCAGACGCCGTAGGAATCACAAGAATCTTGGCGTCGTTCCCGCCACACAGCTTTGCAAAGCGGTTCAAAATCTCCGCGTCGGTGTGACGTTCCTCCGCACCACCGATCGGAATCAACCAACCCCGTTTTCCCAACTCCGACACTCAATCTTCTCCGTTATTCGAACGTGCCGCGCTTCTTCACGTCGCGGTCTTGAATCATCCATTCGCCCAGCGCCATCACGCTAGCGATACCAAAGTCTTCATCCATCAACACAATATCCGCATCCATGCCTTCCGCGACGCGGCCTTTCGCATGAAAGCGCATCAACTCGGCGGGGTTTCGGGTAAAGGCTGGCAGCGCACGATCTAAACCAACGGCCTTCGCTGATTTTGAAAGCGCCAGTGCCAGGTCATCCGCACGGCCGTAGTCGAGGCCATGAGGTAAGCCGTTCTCATCAAAGCAAGCGAGGCAGCCGCCAGAGTCTGTACTGATCGTAATGCGGCTGGGATCGTGTCCCCGCTCAAGATACTGAATCAGCGCATCGTCTGCTTCGAGACCGTCCTCGCCTTCCTCGACCGGAAACGCGGTGATGTCGATGTAGCAACCCTCCTTCGTAATTTCGCAAGCCTCATCGAACAACGTCAGCTTACGATTGCAGTGCGTCGGATTGAAAACGCGAGCAGGGATCTCGGTCTGTTTGAGTGCGCGACGCACCATCTCCAAACCGGCCTCGCCATCGCCAAGATGCAGATGGCATACGCCGGCCTTGCCGGTCATTAACCCGGCAACGTGCGCTTCGCCAGCGGCACGCGCCAACTCGGCATCCGTCATTTGCGACGATCGGTGATCGCTAATCGCTAACTCACCCAGCCCAACAATGACATCGATACTTACAATGTCACGCGTGACGGATCCGGTCAGTGTTGTCGCTGGCCAATGGTAGCCACCGGTCCAACACCAGGCGGACAGACCCTCTTCGCGCAACGCACGGGTGCGGGCCACCAATGAATCGGTTGAGCGCGTTATGTCATCCGTACCCAACAGTCCGACAACCGATGTGACGCCCGCTTTCGTGAAGTTTGTGAGTGGTACCGGCGGTACTTGCGTGGCGAACCCTGCCTCGCCGCCGCCACCGGTCAGGTGCGAATGAATGTCGATCAATCCGGGGATCAACGCTGCGCCTTGCGCATCGATGGAGCTCGCCAATAGGCTTGACCCGATCTCGGGCAAATCCTGACCGACATAGGCGATCCGCCCACCCGCAATCAACACATGCCCGAGCCCAAGGGGTTCTGGAGCATAGATTTGGGCGTTTTTGATTAAGTGGATCACAGCGAGGACCGTTGCCGAGTGCGCGGCATTCTAACGCCCTCACCCGCGCCTTACCATTTCCGTAGCGTCAATGCCGTGGTGC
>JBCAZH010000122.1:0-6193 GCA_038533155.1 Pseudomonadota bacterium
CGAGCGTCGAACTCGGGCCGTCCTGACGTCCTGCGTCTCAAGCGTGCTGAAATCCGCGATACGCAGCATCCGAACGGCGCGATGGTCGCGGTATCCACGTTGGTCCCCGCCGATTGGCAAACAACCGGCGGGGTGGACTGGTCAACCGTACAGGGTTGCCTGCAGCAGCCGTCGCTGTCGTGGGCCGCGCATTCGCCCGACAAACAACATGCCGTTGCAATGTTTCCGCCGATATCGTGGGGCTGGACCACCAGCTCAGTCCCGCCTAAAGGTTGCATTCGGACACGATTGGACGATGCAGCACAAGTCGCGAGTTTCTATCTGCAAAATCTACCTGGCGTGCGGGCGGAGATTCTCGATGTCGCAAGGCCCGACGAGATCCAACCGTTGATTCAACAAATGAACCAGCAAATTCAAGCAACGAGACCGGTCGGCCAGCAATGGGCAGATATCGCCGTGTTGAAAGTACGCAGTGATGATGGCGACGTAAAAAGCGATTCCTACATGATCGCGATGACGACGCATTGGTATGCCGCAACGCCCGATGGTTGGGGTGGCATGATGGAAAGCGGTGGTGGTTATCTCGCTGCGTTGATCGCGATCAGTACAGAGCAAGGCAAACTCGACCAGGATCCACCACCGGCGCTAGCGACCGTCATGTCAAACATGCGAATTGAGCAAGACTGGATGCTGGCAACCGGTCGATACATGGCTAAGCTGCGGGGCATCCGATTCGATGAACAAAAAGCGCTGTTCAACGCGAGTCAGGCAGCGGCCCGCAGCAACTCGTCGATTCTGGATTCCGCGCATGACAGCTTCCAGCAACGCTCGGCGTCTGGCGACCGGACGCAGCGCCGCCTCACCGAAAGCGTGTGGGAAACCAACACCTACGACACGCCGGATGGCGAGCGCATGTTCTCCACCGCATACGATGATATCTGGGTGCTGGACAACGGCGACTATGCACTCAGCAACGACCCGTCATACCAACCGTTCCGCGATAGTGGGATCGATGGTAGGCAACTCAATCGGGTGTACTGATTCGCGCCAACGCTTTCAAAAATTGCGCTCGTAGCACAAACTTCAGTTTCCTCCGTGCGGGCGAGATTCGCCGCCCGCGCTGCGCGCGAATTCGTAGGATGGGAACTGATGAGCACAACGCGTATCGGCGTGATCAACGTATCGGACCGGGCGGCCGCGGGCATCTATGACGACGTGCCCGGGAAAGCGGTCGTCGCGACACTGCGCGAGTACCTGACGACCGAGTTCGAACCCGTGTATCGCGTCATTGCGGACGAGCAGCCGGAGCTCGAGGCTGCCATGATCGAGATGGCCGACGAACATAGCTGTTGTCTTGTGGTGACGACCGGTGGCACTGGGCCTGCACCAAGGGATGTCACACCGGAAGCAACTGAGGCCGTGTGTGAAAAAATGTTGCCAGGATTCGGCGAGTTAATGCGTGCAACCTCACTCAACTACGTGCCGACTGCGATTCTGTCGAGGCAAACAGCAGGCACGCGCGGCAGCACGCTCATCGTCAACTTGCCCGGTCGACCCAAGGCGATTCGTGAATGCCTCGACGCGGTGTTTCCAGCGATTCCCTACTGCATCGATCTCATCGAAGGTCCGCGTCTCGAGACCGACGAGAACGTCATCAAGGCATTCCGCCCCCGTGGCGCTTAACTGACCAACATGATGTTCGACCATACCTACGCCGCATTGCCCGATGGGTTCTTTGCCCCCGTGACGCCGGAGCCTGCAGCGGCGCCTGAATTAGTCGCATGGAATAAAGCACTCGCCCGCGAGTTAGGGCTCGATCACCTTGCCGACGACGATGCGCGCCTCGCGAGGCTGTTCGGCGGGACTGAAGTGTTACCTGGCAGTCGACCCATTGCGATGGCCTACGCGGGCCATCAGTTTGGGCACTTGGTGCCGCAGCTTGGCGATGGTCGCGCCGCTTTGCTCGGCGAAGTCGTCACCGACTCGGGACAGCGATTCGATGTGCAGTTGAAAGGCTCAGGCCGCACACCCTTCTCAAGGCGCGGCGATGGCAAGTCGTGGTTGGGTCCAGTCCTGCGCGAATACATTCTCAGCGAAGCGATGCATCGTCTGGGCGTTCCAACAACACGAGCGCTAGCGGCAGTTGCGACCGGCGAAACGGTACTGCGGGAATCACCACTGCCTGGCGCGGTGTTCACGCGCGTTGCGAGCAGTCACCTGCGGGTCGGAACTTTTCAGTTTTTTGCGGTACGTGAAGACGTTGCATCGCTCAGAATCCTCGCCGATTACGCCATCGGCCGGCACTACCCCGAGGCTGCGACTGAATCCGAACCCTACGCTGAGCTGCTCGGCCGAGTCGTCGAGCGGCAAGCCCAGTTGATCGCCCATTGGATGTCGGTTGGTTTTATCCACGGCGTCATGAACACGGACAACACATCGATCTCGGGTGAGACCATCGACTACGGCCCGGCTGCGTTCATGGACGAGTTTCGTTTCGATAAAGTGTTCAGCTCGATCGACAGCTATGGCCGTTACGCATACGGGAATCAAGCCAGCATCGCGCAGTGGAACCTTGCGCGGCTCGCCGACACGTTGCTGCTCGCAGGTGCCGACAAAGCATCCTTGGAAGCCGCCCTCGACCGTTTTGCGGAGCACTACGAGTCTTGCTATCTCGAGCTCATGGCTCCAAAGCTCGGTATCTTGGATGCCGAAGAAGAGGACATCGAACTGATCGTCGATTGGTTACGATACCTTGACGAAAACGGGCTGGACTATACGCTGAGCCTGCGCGAACTTTCGACTCGAATCGACTCCCATGACAGGCCTCAGTTCGGTGAGTTCGAAAGCCGATGGCGTCGGCGAATTAAGAGATCACAAGCACCGACCGATAAGATCGAGAGTCTCATGGACTCGGTGAATCCTTTGTTCATCCCTCGCAACCATCGCGTAGAACAAGCTATCGAAGCGGCCGTCCAGGGTGACTACACCGTATTCAACGAACTCAATACGGTTCTACAAACACCGTTCTCGGAGCACATCGAATTCTCGCAGTATGCATCCGCGCCGGAGCCCAGCGAGCGAGTGACACGGACCTTCTGCGGGACTTAGATAAGACCGGCCCGGCGCAAACGCGCCGAGCCGACGGCTTAAGGACTTTTCGCCCACAACTCAAAAGAGCTAACTCCGACTTCCTGCCGCGGCACTGACCTCCAATCGAACCAACTCAAATCCGACAGTGCCACTGGTCAGCAGCGCTGAGTGCTGTTTGAACTCGTCGGACTGAAGAAAAAGGTCCAGGTCTTCGGCGGATTTCCACTCAACCAGCGTCAGTCGTGACGGCGGAGACTTCGTTGATACCAAAGCGGAGAAATCCGGATCACGCATCTGATAGACGAAACGACCACCCAACGCATTCAACGCCGGCTCGATACCCTTCAAATAGTTGTCGTAGTCATCCGGGTTTTCAGGATTCACCCAAGCCGTCGCGAGCGTATACGATTTGTCGGAAGCGAAACGCAGCGTCAAATCGTCACGCGCGGTGGCGTCGTGAAACCGAAGATCGTCCCAACCATCGGGTCGAGTCGCCTTAATCGGCTTCCACTCGGGTATGGCATCAAATGCTTGCTCCGCCGCAACGCTAGGCCAAGAGTAGAACGCGAGTGCCTGAGGTTTGAAGTCACCCGAAATCACCTCGGTGACGTTCAGCGAGCCGAGCACTTTCATACCGTGCCGTTCTGCAAGTCCGAACGCATTGCGCAAATATTGACCTCGAACGGCCGCAGCATCATCCCCAGCTTTTGCGACGACAGCAATCAGTGAAATCAACTCGCCTTCGCGGTAGGCCGCTTCAACTACCCGAGGACTTTCTCCTGCGAAGGAGGCCAACGGCGTCAGTAACAGCAGGGATATGACCAAAGCGAGCGAGCGACGGGTAGTAAATGAAACATCTGAAAAAAACATGAGCAACACCTCCTCGTGGTGAGGCTCTAACCCTAGTCGCGTCCCTCGCGTTTTGCGTGGACCGTTTCGTTACGCACCCGGTACAGAATTGGGCCAGTCTTTACCCACTCCCTTGTATCAGAGCCTGTCGCTGCTTCAGTCGCTCAGAAAAAAATCGGATGGCAACCCGCGCACGGTCGGTCTTTGCGAAGTCTGGGTGGCTGAGCACCCAGAATGTCTCCGCGGCAATGACAGGGGCATTCGGTAGTCGAACGAGCTCGGGTAACTGATCTGCCATAAAACAGGCCGCGCGACCGATACCAGCCCCTCGTCGAAGCGCGTGGAAACGGCCGGGAATACTGGTGATCCGCAGCGCGATGGGCGCGCTCGGATACGGCGACTCATCGAGCCAACCCGGCCAACGTGAACTGTCCTGCTCCGGCGCTATCCAGCGATATGCATCCGGCGAAGTGACTTCGAGATACTGGCGATGCGCATAGACCGACAGAGCGTAAGGGAATAGCCGTCGCCCGACCCAATGCTCCGGTGGATGCTCAGACGTTCGCACCACAATATCCGCTTCGGCTCGATCCAGATCGACCAGATTGTCTGACGCGTCGATCGTGAGATCGATATCCGGATAGGCTTCGGCGAACTCCGTTACAGCATCGAACAAGACATACTCGAGCACGAGATTCGGGATCGAAATGCAAAGCGGTCCCGCAAGGCTGGTCCGTGATGCTCGATGTTTGCGTGCCGCTTGGTCAGCGAGGCGCTCCATTTGTTCTGCCGCCTCGAAAACAACCTCGCCGCTTTTCGTCGGCCACAACCCTGATGGGGATTTCTGGATGAAGGGCCCGCCTGGTCGACCGTTGAGATGCGCAAGCCGTCGGGACACGGTGGCGTGACTGACACCCAAGACCTTCGCGGCGCCGCGGACAGTCTTGTGCCGGATTAGCGCAAGAATCAATCGATAATCATCCCAATTCATTGGTGCATTATCGTACCGACAAGGCGTGCGAACAATCCGCGACAGCGTATCGCTTCCCGATCAAACTTCTGTGCATCCGCAAAAAAGGAGTTAATTCAATGAGAAACAAACTCAGTATGGTTCGATTCGCAACCATAGTGGTACTTTTTTGTACCAATGGTTCGTATGCCGCAGACGCCGGGCCGCGAGCCTACGACGCGACGTTCTTCAATCAGTTTGCCCCACAAACGGCACTCGAGATGGTCGTCCGAATCCCCGGTTTCGTCCTTCGCGAAGCCGACGACGACCGCGGGTTGAGTCAGGGCGGAACAAATATCCTGGTAAACCAGCAACCGATCATCGGCAAAGGAGAGACCGCGACTACACAAATCGGGCAAATCGCTGCCGCCAATGTGATCCGCATCGAGATCATTGACGCTGGCACGCTCGACCTACCTGGCTTTAGCGGGTTGGTCGCTAATATCGTCACACGCCAGGACACGATTGCAGGAGCGTTCGAATGGCGCCCAGCATGGCGGCGCGACAACGAGCCAGAGTTACTCAATGGCCAAATCAATGCGTCGGGCAGTGTCGGCGACCTGGAGTTCACCACCGCGTTCGAGTCAACCATCGTACGCGCTAAATTCGAAGGTCCGGAAGTCGTCGTAGATGCTGCGGGTAACGAATTCGAGCGACGGGATGAGCTTCGATTGATCGATGGCAACCAGCAGTCATATTCGGGCAGTCTCCAATGGACGATCGGCAATCAACGCATTCTGAACGCCAAGGGTTCGGTCACGCGACTCGATCTCAGTCGCCCCCAAGATTCGATCACACAGGCGCTCACACCACGCGGTGTCGATAGCCTCAATCGGGCGACATTTGGTCTCGCGCAGACGACAAGTCGTTTAGATACGGACTTTCGGTTTCCAGCTCTAGGCGGTATACAAAAACTGATTGCGTTCGTATCACGACGAACCAGCGTCGGTCGTACACGCGTCACTATCGATGACTCGACCCAAGACCGTATCGCAGACCGTAGATTTCGCGACGACAGCACCCAAGATGAATCGATCTTGCGGTTGGAGCAATCCTGGGAAGACAACAAGAAGAACAGTTGGCAACTGGCCCTGGAAGGCGCTTGGAACACGTTGGATTTGTCGACACGATTCGCGATTGCCGACCCGAACGATGCAGACACTCTGTTGGTAGATACGCCGCTTGAGACTGAGATCACTGAACGTCGTGCGGAGTTCACACTCGCCCATCGTCGCGCACTAGGGC
>JBCAZH010000123.1:0-5956 GCA_038533155.1 Pseudomonadota bacterium
CGTGGCCAGGAAGGTCTTGATCGTTCACGCCGCGATCAGTCGCGTGCCGCCATCGGTTTCGATTTTTCCGGGCCTTTCGATACGTTCATCAACACGCAGTACTTCGAGGATCGTGTCGGCGGTCCCGCCGAGGGCTTGGTCCGCCCCAATAAGGATCGAATCGCCACGTTCGCGCTGCGCAAAGCAATCGGGTTTGACCGTTGGGAGCTTGAATCCCGTTTCTATAGAAGCTTGTCCGACGGCGACAGTATGCTGACGGCATCTCTACGTCATAGCTTTAGCGAACGAACGTCCCTGTCGATCGAGGCTTTGACGTTTCGAGGCGACCGCCGCGGGTTTTTTGGTCAGTTTACCGACCGCAATATGATCACGCTGCGGCTGTCCCACAGCTTGCGCTAGCGGCGCAACCCAGCATGTCTAGCAGGATTACAAAGCACCTTAACCCCGGCGGTGCATTGAAGGTGCTAGCCGATGCCTTCGAGGATCAAGGCCCAGCCCCGTCGCATGCGAGACTCTACGCGTTGTCCTTGTCGATCAGTTCAGCGATTCGCGACTTTGCTTCTGACCAGGAGCGTCCGACCGAGCGCTCTGAAATGCCCAATACCTCGGCCGTTTCAGCGGTCGTGAAGCCGGCGAAGTAGCGGCACTCGAAGACTCTCGCGTGCCGCTCGTTCTCCTTTTCAAGGATCGACATCAGATCGTTCACCTGCAAAAGAAACTCAGCCTGTTCATGCCCGTCGTCGCCGAGTATCGTCTCAGCCAGCGTCACGTCCCGCCCGCTACGCTTATCCGCAACGAGGTAACGCACCTCATCGACGATGATCTGCCGCATGATCGTTGCAGCCAACGCAAAGAATTCACGTTTATCCTCTGTGGTCAGCGCTCCACCGGACAACAGTTTCACAAACGTCTCATTGACCAAGGTCGTTGCACCGGTGCTCGAGTTTCGGCTTCGGTTTCGTGCAAGTGCTTTCAGTTCGGGATAGATCAGCTCCGCCAACTGATTGAGCGCCTGACTGTCACCATCGCGATGCGACTTCAAAAGAACGGTGACAGACTGTGACATATGGTTTTCCTTTTCCGCGACGCTACACACGTAAGCGCGAGATTCGTCGCGAAGCATCGCTGGTTGCTCAGTGGTCCTCAGTATTCGCGGTGAGTGGGCGATTATACGACGGTCGATTGTCGTCGCCAGTACAAAGTCGACCGACCGTATTGTCGGGCTACATGATGTTAAACCGGCTAGTGACTCTCGGTTGCGACCTGGCACCAATACCGCCAATCTACAAGCAGAGAAAAAGAAACAGCGCACTGACGCTGGCGGGCGGTTCGTTAGGAGACCCGCTCATCCATAGAGCATCAGATTGGGATGGAGCACTGCGATGACCGATTCGACCGATGATCGTCTACGTACGGGCGGCGCATTCGATGCATTGCCGCAGAAAAAAACCAACATCGAGAGCGCACTTCGCGGCCGTGTGATCGCCGGATACAAGGTGGGCGAGGTTGTCGGTGTCGGTGGCATGGGCTGTGTGTTGCGTGCCACACGGGCGGAAGGCGACTTTGATCGTGAAGCAGCGATCAAGGTGGTTGCGACCAGTCACCACACCTCGGAGCTGGCCCGTCGGTTCAGATTGGAAGTTCGTATTCTGGCTAAGCTGACGCATCCTTCGATCGCGCAACTGTACGATGCCGGCGTGACCGAGGAAGGCTGGCCCTATCTGATTATGGAGTATGTGGATGGGCAACCCATCGATGAATACGTCCAACAGCTGAACCTCCGCCGCAGCGAGAGACTCGAACTCGTAAAGCAGGTGATCGACGCCGTTCAGTTCGCTCACAGCCATTTGATCGTGCATCGCGATATCAAACCCTCGAATATTCTGGTTAATCCGGACGGTAATCCGAAGTTGCTCGATTTCGGTATTGCCAAGCTACTGGAAGACGATTCGGATGACGCGACACGATTGCGTGCCATGACGCCGCAGTACGCGAGCCCTGAGCAACTGCTCGACCAAACGATCTCTACTGCTTCGGATATTTATCAACTCGGTTTATTGATTGCGATGATCGTGGGTGGTGGGCTGCCGACGGATGGAGAAACGCCGACCGAGGCCATTCAACGGTGTGCGGAAGGCCGTTTGCTGACGCTACCTGATCATATGCGGCGTTCGTTGCCTGCCGAGTTGGTGCTGGTCATCGAGCAGTGTCTTCGTGTGGACCCCAGCGAACGGTACCGAGGCGCAAACTCACTCCGCGATGACCTTGAAGCCTACACCGAAGGCTACCCGGTTCGTGCGGCCGGGCAACGAGCGGGTTATAAACTCCGCAAATTTGTGCAACGCAACTGGGGCGGTGTGGCTGGCGGCGTGCTGACGTTCCTGCTGTTGATCGGTGCCACGATAGTCACCACACAACAGACTATCGTTGCCAAGGAGCAGCGCGATCTCGCGCTGTATCAGCAGCAACGTGTGCAGGCATCCAGCGAGTTCTTCAGTCTGATGCTCGAAGAGATGGGTGATGGTGAGTTTACCGCGATTGGGCTTTTGGATCGCGGACGCTCGATGCTGGAAGCGCAGTTCGGCGACGACCAGCCGTTTATGTCCTCTGTGCTTTTTGATGTCTCACAGCGCTACGCGAATCTCGGAGAGCGCAACCAGGAACGGACCCTATTGGTTGAGGCGGAACGTCTCGCGCGATTGCACAGCGATGACAATATGCTGGCAGCTGCGTTGTGCGGTCTTGCGAATGCGAATCGAATGGCCTACCCCGAGGCGGCGTCCAAGCAATTGGCGGAAGGTCTCGCGCTCTATGAGACGTTGTCCGCGCCGAATCCTGAGACCACCGTCGAGTGTGCGGTGGCCCATGCCCGAATTGAAGTCAGAGCGGGCAACAACGACGTGGCGTTGAATGTTTTGTCGAATGCGTTGAACGTCCTCGACGACAGTCCGATACAGAGCGTTCGGCTCCGGGTGCTTGTGCTCAGTAATCTTTCGCAGGCCTATTTTCGTAACGACCAACTGACAGAAGCGGTCAATCAATTAGATCAGATGCTGAACTTGCTCGATAACGCCGGTCGAGGCCGTACGTTGTTATACCAACGATTTGCTGCCAACAAAGCCGTGGCACAACAAGAACTTGGTCGCACCCGCGAAGCACTCGCGACGTTCGACGAATTGTGGCGACGTTCGGAGAGCAGTCAGTTCGATGGACGAGGCAACGCGATTCAACTTGCACAATATGCTGACCTCCTCGTCGACATCGGGCAGTTCGACCGAGCGACAGAAACCTACGCCCAAGCGTTCGAGATTGCTGATACAACGGGCTATGTCAGAGTCGCTGGTGCGATGCAGCTCGGTCTTGCGAAAGCGAGCCTCGGCAATAGGCAGCTGGCGGCAGCCCGAGAACATCTGGAAGCAGCGGATACCTATATCAAGGATGGAAAGCCCGTCGGACTTGCGAACGGCGTACGCATGCGATGGGCAAAACTATATCGACTGGAGGGTGACCTTGACGCGGCGAGACAGACGATCGATGGATTGCTATCAGACCTTGGTTATCCAGAATCGGACGAGGGCTCGGGGCTGAACAAGGTTCTGGTTGAAGCGGCCGAGATCTATCGTACCCAGGAGCAATTCGAACAAGCCGAGACGTTGGCTGACGCGGTGATTCAACTGTTGTCCACGCAAGCGATGGACGATTCGCCCGGTAACCTTCGGCTCGGAAAAGCACACTTGTTGCGCGCTTGGATCCAGCTTGAAGCTGGACACCGGGAGCTCGCGCGCGCGGACCTCGATCGCAGCCTCCCGCATCTTCAGCATGCACTGGATTCAGAGCACCCGCTGCTGCAGCAAGCGGCGGAGCTGGGTCAGTTGCTCGCCAACGCGAGCGGTCAATAGCCAAATCATTCGGCATATCAACTAGCCTGCTGACTGATTGGCAACCCGTTGTCGAAACATTCGGGGTGCCACCCCTGTTCGTCGTTGAAACCAGCGATTGAAACTGCTAACCGTGTCGAAGCCGCAGTCGCGGGCGATGACGTTGATTGTTTCGACGCCGATAGCTAGCAGCTATCAGGCTCCGTAGATAGGGCCCGCGAAAGCCCGACGTAGTGTAGGCGACTTCAACAATGGCGCCGCTTGGATCCAGAATGTCCAGGTTGAGAGTGGTGATGTTCCCGGATTACTAAACAGGACGCGAAACCCAGCGCTGGTCGCTAAGCTTGGGGCTCGATTCAAGCGCACAACGTGCCCTGGGCTGCAATTCCTTCAATGGGTGAAAGCTGGCACAACAACCATCATGCGTTTCCAGCGTCGGCGAAACACGGCCTCTATCCAGGCCAAAGCGATCCAGGTTTCGCGTTCATTTGCTGGCTCAAGCGCCTGGGTCTTGCTTGGAATATTCGAACGCCATCGGTTTTGCCGAAACGAGAAGGGTTGAACCCAGTCGTCGATGATGCCGAATCGATCTACGCTACCGATGGCCGCGATGGTGCCCGTTGATATGCGCCGTCGGGCTCAAGCCTGAGACTCTGAGACAGTGTTCGCAGACGCGGCGCGCAGTGCAGGCCCCTCGCTCTCAGGCGTCTGCATTGAACTTGGCGAGCACCTCAGCAGTCGAAAGGCGCGGTGCAGCGTCGGCAAATTCATAGTGACGCGACTTCTGATCATAGAAGATGTGGCTCTCGATACCCTCAAAAATCGACGGGTCGTCGAATGCACCGGTCGCCGCGGAGAAATGCGAGCCGTCACGCATGCGCCAGAACAGCGCGCTGCCACATCGTTTGCACGATCCCCGCTCGGCCCAGTCCGAGCTCTGGAACCAATGCAGAGGGCCGGAAAACTCGAAGCTCTCGCTAAACTCGACTGCCATCAGGGGTCCGCCGTTCCATCGCGCGCAGTCCCGACAATGACAACAATGTACGCCTTCGGGCTCGCCCTTGCCTTTGAACGTGACTGCGCCGCATAAACATTGACCCGATGTGTTCATCAATCTCTCCCCGGTGCGCCATGATGTTTACTCGCTCCACCTATCGAATTAGAACGCTGTTGGATTCACTATTGCAACAGCCGTTGCCTCTCGCAAACAACTTCGTGTGTCGTCACGCGCGTCTAAGACAGTCTTTTTGTGCGTCCAGTCAGGGGGCAATTGACGACCGGTTGACGGCTATCTTGATGCGGTAGCTAGACGCCGGCAGACGCCGCCCTTTGAACACTCTCGCGGCATCGATTTAGAGGGTTCTTGATAGCGACATCCGCTCCAGTCAAGCCGACATTTGCTCCAGCCGTTTACCTCGTGTCTCGCGAACAAGCTGACGAACGAAGATCACGGAGATCGCAGCCGACAACGCATAGAAGCCGTAGGCGCTGGTCAGTCCTGTGCCGGCAAGCATGATCGGGAACGTCATGGTAATTGCGAAATTCGCAATCCACTGTGCGAAACCACTGACCGCAAGGCCAGACCCACGCAGTTGATTCGGAAACATCTCGCCGAGCAACACCCACATCACCGGGCCCCAGCTAAAGTTGAAAAGTGCCACGTAGGCAACCGCTGAGAGCAAAGCCGACGCGCCCAACGTGCGCGAGAGTTCCAGCCCGGTCTCCGTCACAGTCGCCTGTGAAAACGCGACTGCCATGATCGCTAGCGTAATGGCCATTCCAATTGAGCCGATCAGTAACAGTGGTTTGCGTCCTACTCGGTCGATCAATGCGATAGCGACGAGACACGCGAGAATGCTCACGCTGCCCATGATGACGTTGGTTAGTAGACTGTCTTCTTCGGTGAAGCCTACGAACTCCCAGAGCACGGAACCGTAGTAGAAGATGACATTGATGCCGACCAGTTGTTGAAACACCGCGAGACCGATACCCACCCAAACGATGCCGTGAACTTTTCCTGCGGAATCTAAGAGATCGCCCAACTGGGGTTGTCGCTCGCTAGCCAGGGAGGTTTCGAT
>JBCAZH010000124.1:0-4054 GCA_038533155.1 Pseudomonadota bacterium
GACGAGGAATCCGGGTAAAGCCGCAGCTTGAAGAGATCCTCGACAGTCTCTAGCTGTCGTTCACTACCGAGCGCTACAAACCACACAGTCCCCCGGGAAGATCAGTTCGCCCCCCTTCTTTCGTCGACACTTTGGTCAAAGAACTTCAGTCGCCGGGCAGCATGGTCCTTTGCTGCCGGCGACCGAAATCCGTCACCAACCGAGGGGGGTCAGTTCGCGACAAACACTGCAGTCGTACGAGCTGGCACGTCAAACGTCTGGCTCGCACCGTCATAACTCGACTTGCGGACCACCCAGTCTAGGGACCGCTTTTGAATTGGATGTAATCTGAAATCGGTATTCCCTGCGTCGCTAAAACGCACCGATTGACCACTTGGCGACGCATTGAACACAACGACGATCTCGATGCCGTCACCACCGAGTAGACTCATCACGATCAATCCAGGAATTTGCCCAGGCCCAGTATTGTGAAACGCAACCTGATCCATAACGGCCTGTCCGGTTTGCAATCGGAACAGCGGTGAACTCATACGAATTCGCAACATTTCGTTCGTGTGTACCTTCGCTCTCCAAATGTCGCGCTTGTCGATATCTGCAAGACTTACGTTGCCGAGTAGCGTCGACTGCTCCTCCCAATTCGCTTGGTTGTCGCCAAACGGTGGCAGTCCCCGCCCCCACCCGTTGTCGTAGTACGTCCAGTCGAGGAAGTTGAACCAATCACCCGAATTAAAGCTGTTCCGATCGAGCGATTTCGAACGAGCGATATCCTGACCGGCGTGGAACAGCGGTACGCCTTGGCTCAACGCGATAATGCTGTTGGCGAGATTGAGCACACGGATACGATCGTCCGTGCTCGTTGCTAGTGGCAACTTATACTGACTGATATCGAACAACGTCTCGTTATCGTGGGCGGCGGCATAGTTGATGATCTCTTGAGGATCGCTCGTGTAGCCCGCGCCTGGATTGCCAAAGTAGTCGATATCCCGACCGCTGACGATATTCCCAAATCGATCTTCGAACTGAAAATCCGCGAGTGTTCCCGCAAGACCAAGACGGATCCAATCCGTCAGTCGCAGGAGCTCCTCCAACTCGCCAGCCGCGCCGCTGTTCAGAGCGTTTGGATCGGTGTAAAGCCCATTGATAAAGCCCTGCCGTCGAACGTGATCCTCGCCCGAATCGAACGGCCCACCCCCGCGGACCGCATCGCGCATACGATCATTGAACGAACCCACGCCTGTGCCTCTGCCCATGTTGACCTGAGTGGCTTGCTCGAAACGCGCGTCGTTGGCGACTTCACCAAAGTTCCAGCCCTCTCCGTACAGATAAATGGCTTCGCCATCGACACCATTGTTTTCAAGTGTCATTGACTGGAGCATGTCGCGTGCATTCTCGATATTGGCTTTGGTGTGATGGCCCATCAGATCGAACCGAAACCCATCAACTTTGTAGTCCTCCGCCCAAACTCTCAGCGAATCGAGCATCAACTTCTCCATCATGTAATGCTCGGTCGCCGTGTTAGCGCAGCAACTAGAGGTCTCGATGTAGCCGGTGTCATTCAGCCGGTGGTAGTAACCCGGAACAACTTTATCCAGGACGGATTTGTCACCGCCCTGGCTACCACTGGTGTGGTTGTAGACCACGTCCATCACCGTCCGCAGACCAATAGCATTCAGACCGGAAACCATTTCGCGGAACTCACGAATGCGTGTCGGACCGTCCGGGTTCGTGGAATAGCTGCCTTCGGGCGCCGTGTAGTGAAACGGGTCGTAGCACCAGTTGAAACCGTCTTGGTCACGAATAACGTCGATCGCTGCCTGCTGCTCCTCGCCGTTGGGCGCGTACACAGAGAGATCCCCGGGATCGGCGTGTGTGCTGCGATTTTCGGGAATCGTCGCGCAATCGAATGCTGGCAATAGGTGAACATGAGACAGCCCGGATCGAGACAAGCGCATCAAATGTCGAATGCCATTGGTCCGACTCTGGGCGAACGCGGCGAACGTGCCTTTAAGCGCATCCGGTACCGAGTCATCATGTACGCTGAAGTCGCGTACATGAAGCTCATAAATTGCTATGTCCTCTGGCGCAGCAAGCAACGGCTTTCTAAGCCGATCCCAACCACTTGGCTTAAGGTCTTTGTCGTTGAGATTTACGATCTGCGATCGGCGGCTGTCCATCGATAAGCTCAACGAATACGGATCGGTCACCATGAACGTCTCAACCTGTCCGGAGTAGCGCGCAAACACCTCGACCTCGAAGAGGTAGTACATGCGATCCCATGAAGGGTTACCTACCGCCGTGTAGGTTCCGGTCGTTGGATCTTCCGTCATCGGAACGATCAAAGTTGCCGGCGCGTCGTTGTCCGAGGTGTCGAACAAGTGAAGATTCACTGAACGCGCAGTCGGCGCCCACAGCCGCACCGTCGGCGAATCATCCTCGAAACTGACACCAAGCTCACCGTCATAGCTAAACATCGCATCGAGCACACCCGGATGCTGGATACCGGTCGCATCGACGGGTGCGCCGCTGCTATCCGTGGCCGCTAACGCGAACTGTGTCTTCAAGATAGTAGGAACTTCGGCGAGGTATGCGTCACTTAGCCGGTAAACTGGCATGCCGGCGAGATGGCGGAACTTCTCGGCAATGGCACCGTCAACCACACCGTCTCGGACGAGTTCAATCACACCGTCGGCCCCGACAAGGCCTTCGCCAGCGATAGAAAGACTGGCGGTGGCACTGTAGTGCAGCGCAACGTTGCTCCCGTCTGCAATGGGCCAAGCGAACACTCCGGGTGCCAACCAATGGGCGCGCGCCTCGTCGATGTTGCCGCGTGGCAACTCGCCACCCACCTCAACGATGTGAGTTACCGGATCGTAGGTGAACACGACAAGATCACCATCATTCGGCACGGTCAACGGTATGTTGGCACCGTTCTGAACGCCCCCGGCACCGTAGTTCTCAGCCCAGTCCTCATCATGAGCCACTTTGAACTCATAGTTTCCTGCTGGGATGTCACGCGTCGCGAAGGTATACAACCCATCACCGTCCGGATCTTGCAACCAGGAACGCAGACACCAAGGCTGCCAGTCACCCGAACAGCCTAGCTCGGATTGAAAATTGCCTGGCAGCGACGCGATCACAGAGTTTCGATTGCTGGTTATCCAATTAGTACCGCGTTCAAAATAGAACTTCACGTCCGTCAGCGCGTCGAGACTAAGCGGGATGTTTCCACCGTTACGCTCCGCATTGACCCCGTAGTTTTCGTTCCAAGTTCCATTGAGTGGCGCTTTGTATTCCCATTCACCAGCCGGCACGTTGAACGTACCTTGCCAAACCGTGTCTTCAGCGTCGTAGGTCAGGAATGTCGCGCTACAGTTGGGTTGCCAGTCTCCCGGACAGCCCAACTCGGACTGCAGACTGCCGGCCACCGTCACCAGTGCGGGTTCGATGGCGTTATCCGCATCGTCGTAGATGAATGTGATGTCTCGCGCTTCGGTGAGATCAAGTTGGAAGTTACCGTCGCCGTCTCCGTAGTTCTCATCCCACGAATCATTCAGCGCGACTTTCCATTCCCAGAATCCGGCTGGCACCGTGTACGTCGCTTGCCAACGCGTCGTACCCGGCACGTTGATGAGTTCAGTGAGCGGACACTCCGGCTGCCAGTCACCACAGCCGTCACCCGATAATTCGGATTGCAGACTTCCGACTAGTGCAACGCCACTTGGGCTATCCGAATCCTGTGCAAAGGTGGTCGTTGTCGCCAACATCGCACAACAAAAAAGGCGAACGGCCCGTGAAAAAAACGCGGTCGTTGAGTGCATGTCGTCCCCCCGGACAATGCGATTGAATCCCCGCAAAAACGGTAGGGGACGACCAGAGATGGAGTCAATGCACTGAATTCGTATTCATACCGAGTGACATAACTGATGAATTCGTATTCATGGTGAGCGATGAAAAGTTCGCGAAAGTCGAACAGAGTTGTGGCGCTACAAAAAGACCTTTTTTCGAATCCCCAGAAAGCATTTCGAGAGTCTCAGCAACCAACAAAACGTCATGG
>JBCAZH010000124.1:4154-5745 GCA_038533155.1 Pseudomonadota bacterium
TTTCGAATCCCCAGAAAGCATTTCGAGAGTCTCAGCAACCAACAAAACGTCATGGCGCACAGACCACTGACCATACGATTGGAACTAGCATTCGCGATCCCAAAATTCTCAAGCTTGGGTCTACCTGTTCGCGTCATTGAAAGTCGCGAGTGACTTCAAACGACCGCACCTAGACTAAAGACTGGGAGATACACGGTAAGGACCGTGAGCAGAATGCTTGTCACAGTACCCAGGCCGCTACAGATCAGTACCGCGGTTCTCGATACCCATCCAGCGTGATGAGCGAGCAAAATCACTACTATGAAAAGCGGCATAGCCCAATAGAAAAACGAATCGAAGAGCACTAATCGCGTAAGCGTCGGTAACTCTGCCCCGAAGCCTGAATATAGATCTTGGAAACGATTCGCCAGTATGGACAATCCAAAGTGCAGTCCACCAACGATAACCCCAACGACGCCGCTCGCGTAGATCGAGAGTGTTCTTTCGATTCGCTCCATCGATCCGACGTTCTTGCAAATCTCCGGCTTAAGTCGCCTACGTCGCGCCGCTGTAGCTCACCCGATAGATCGCGCCTGCTTCATCGTCGGCGATCAACAAACTGCCATCCGGCAGCATCAGAACGTCAGCCGGGCGCCCCCAACGCGATCCGTCATCGTTAAGCCAGCCGTCGATAAAGACATCATATTGAAGCCCGCCTCTATCCTGACGCGCGTGAATCAACCGATACCCGATTGGGCCTGCTTCCGGCGTCCGGTTCCAACTGCCGTGCTCGGCCAGAATGACGTCGCCGCGATAGCGCTCTGGAAATTGTGAACCGCTATAGAAGGTCATACCGAGAGGTGCAACATGCGGTCCGAGCGTCAGTGCGGGCTTGCGATAATCGGCCAAGTCGCCGCCCTTCTCCCCGAACTCGGGATCTGCGATGTCATTGCCGTGAAAGTAGGGGTATCCGAAGTGCTGACCCTCTTCGGACAAGTGGTTAAGTTCACACGGTGGAATATCGTCGCCGAGAAGATCTCGACCGTTATCCGTAAACCACAGGTCGCCCGTTTTGGGATCCCAGTCGAAGCCGACGCTGTTGCGCACACCTCGCGCGACGATCTCCGGGTCGCCGAGTGTTTCGACGTCCATGCGCAGAATCGTTGCGTACGGGTCACCCGCGTCGCAGATGTTGCAAGGCGCACCCACTGGGAAATAGAGCATGCCGTCGGGCCCGAACTTCAGGTACTTCCAACCGTGATGCTCCTCGGTTGGCAGTTGATCGGTGATCACTACAGGACGCGGCGACTGCGCGCGTGTCTTTGCGATATCCGAGTAGCGATAGATCGTCGACACAGCGCCGACGTAAAGGTCTCCGTTCTTGTATGCGATACCCGACGGTAGCTGCAAACCGTCATCGATCAAAATGACCTCGTCCGCAGAGTAGTCATTATCCGCATCAATGACCGCATGCAGCTTACCCGCGCGGCGACTACCCACGTAGATCACGCCGTCCTCGCCACGGGCTAGCTGTCGAGCATTTTCGACCTGCGCGAAGACCGACACCTCAAAACCCGGGGGCACCGAGAGCTTCTCGATCGGTGGAAGCTCA
>JBCAZH010000125.1:0-3549 GCA_038533155.1 Pseudomonadota bacterium
GCAGTCGGCGATTTGACGGCGAACCAGTTGGCTGACTTGTCGACGAACATCCCGACTGGACTAGCCGTTGAAGACGTCATCGACTACATCCGCGGGTCACGAACCTTCGAGAGCGATACACTGTTCCGCGAGCGCGATCCACGTACCGTGCTCGGCGACATCGTTCACTCTAGCCCCGTTTTGGTCGGTGCGCCTCGCAGCAACTGGCCGAACACGGCGCCGTTCCCAACCGGTACGGACAGCTACGAAACTTGGGCTACCAGCCTAACTAATCGCCGCGAGGCGGTCTATGCCGGCAGCAACGACGGCATGATGCACGGCATCTGGGCGGATGTCGGCAACCTAACGTCTGGTCAGGAGTTCATGGGCTACATCCCGAACGCCGTGTTTGATGCGACGTTTGGCGAGGGTCTTCACGCCCTGACGCAACAGAATTATCAACATCAATACTATGTGGACCTTACCCCCGCGGTTAGCGACGCTTACATCAGAACGAGCACGAGTGCGCCGCTGCGCTGGCGCACGGTTCTCGTTGGCGGCTTGCGTGGCGGCGGTGCCGGTTTGTTCGCGTTGGATATCACCGATCCGAATGCCATGCGGGAAAGCGACGCAGATGAATATGTTCTGTGGGAACTGACCGAAGATGACGACCCGGATCTCGGCGCAACCTTCTCGGAACCCACGATAGCTTTGATGAACAACGGTCGCTGGGCTGCAATCTTCGGTAACGGCTACAACAACACCGGATCGACGCGTGCACAACTGTGGATCGTCTATCTAGAAGGTGGCATCGATCGCACATGGACGCTGGGCTCTGACTACATCAAGATCGAAGTGCCGGGCAACGACAACGGCCTGGCGACGCCACAGCTCGCTGACCTGGATGGCAACGGCACACCGGATCGGGCCTACGCAGGCGACCTTTTGGGCAACATGTGGGCATTCGAGCTGGACGGTACGAGCGATGCATTCTGGGGCGTCGCTTATGGCAGCGCTGGCTCCCCAGAGCCGCTGTTTACCGCCGAGGACACCTCTGGCAACCCTCAGCCGATTACATCGAAACCGGTGTTGGCTCGCTGCCCCTACGACAATAGCGTGTCACCTGACGTGATGGTGTTGTTCGGTACTGGGCAATACATCACTGAGGGGGACAAAACCACGACCGATCCACAAACGTTCTATGGCGTCTGGGATCGGGGTGTCGACGAATTGGAGCGTGGAGATTTGTTGCAACAGCTCGCGCATGACCCGGCACTGACCTACGATCAGACGCAGTTGCGTGTTCCGACGAACAACGTGCTGGATCCAACGACCGAATTCGGTTGGTACATGGATCTTCCCGATGCTGGTGAGCGAGTCGTCTCCAACCCGCTCGTCCGGGGCGAGATCACATTCTTCAACACAATCATCCCGGACTCCGGCGACCCTTGCGTCGTTGGTGGCGGCGGTTGGTTGATGTCCGTTCAGATCTGCGATGGCGCACGACCGGATTCAGCCGTATTCGACCGTAACCGTGACAATGTCATCGACAATGGCGACCTGGTTGCAGACACCACCCTCACCGATTCAGACGGTAATCCAATCTTGAACGCAGCGGGTGGCGAACGATTCAATGAGTCTGAAGGCCTACCGTGGCAGTCATCGGTTCTAGGCGATCGCCAGTACACACCTGGCAGTACCGGCAACATCGAGAACCGTGCAATTACCGTGACCAACGACGTGCTAGACGGCAGACTGTCGTGGGAGCAAATCATCAATGAGTAAGAACAAACAGGCGGGCCTGTCGCTGATTGAACTGCTGACCGTCGTCGTCATTATCGGAATCCTCGGTTCGATCGTGATCCCGAGCTATCAGGATAGTGTGCGCAAAGCGCGTCGAGCAGACAGTCAGGCAGTGGTGCTGGAGTTGGCGCAATGGATGGAGCGGTTCTACACAGAGAATGGTCGCTACGACCAGGACCGTGATGGCAACGCAGTGGGACCACAAATTCCTGCCATTTTGCAAACCTCGCCAAAGGACGGCTCGGTTCAGCACTACGCTCTCGTGGTCGACAACATCACGCAGCGCACGTTCACGATCAACGCAAACCCCGTTGGAAACCAGACGGGTGACAAGTGCGGTAGCCTAACGTTCGATCAAGCCGGAACCAAAGGCATGTCAGTGACCGGTCTCACCGTAGCGCAGTGCTGGTAACGAAAGAGATCTACGCGTGAAACGTGTTGCGGTGTTTTGCGGTTCTCGCGACGGCAACTCACCCGCATTTACAGAAGCCGCCAATCGGCTAGGCCAAGTCATCGCCGAGCGTGGGATGACCCTAGTTTACGGCGGCTCGCAAACCGGCCTTATGGGCGCTGTAGCGAATGCCGCGCTCGCTGGCGGCGCCGACGTCATCGGTGTCCTGCCGCACAGTTTGGCAGACAGGGAACGCGCCCATACAAACTTGACGGAGTTACACCTCGTCGATTCGTTGGCGCAACGCAAACAACTGATGGCGGATCACGCGGACGCGTTCCTTGCCCTACCCGGCGGATTCGGCACGTTGGACGAGGTCTTCGAGATGATCACGTGGACTCAACTCGGCGTGCAGCGCAAAGCCACAGGACTCGTAAACACCGATGGATTCTTTGATCACCTAATGGCGTCTATCTATTGGCAAGTCGACGAAGGCTTTATCACGCAATCGCAACTGGATGCGATTGTCATTGCGGAAGATCCTGGCGCAACCCTCGATCAGCTCGTCGCCGCCGACTCACGAATGAGCTGAAGCTGAGCCCGCATGGTCTCGACAGGCGCTTCGTACATCGGAATGTGACCAATGTTCTTCAAAATGAATTGCCGTGAGTTGGGAATTAGCTGATCAAAAACCTCAGCGCAGCTGACATGAAGTATCTGATCTTGATCGCCCCAAACAATCAGTGTGGGTGTTGTGAGATCACCCAGCTCCTCTTTCAACCGGTCGCTCTGCTGGGCTTTGACCAACTGATCAAAGATCTTGCGCCATAGATCGCCGTGCTCAAGGTACCTTTGCAATAAGTCCTTTTTAACGAACTTTGGAATCCACATTGGCCGGTGGCTGAGCATTGCGAGCACCTGCTCAAGTTCGGTGTTGTTGGTCGCCACCAATGGACTCTGGCCAGCTTCAACTAACGGCTGCATTCGAGACGGCTCAGCACCAGAGACGCCCGCGGCATTCATCAGCGTTAGGCTTAACACCCGATTCGGCGCCTGTAATGCAACCCAAGTTGCGACAAAACCGCCCATCGAGCTGCCAGCGATATGAAACTCATCGATTCCAAGCGCGTCAACGAAACGAATTAGCCGCTCTGCTTGAGCACGTGGCGAGAAATCTTCGAACTCCGCGGTCGTAGCATCTCCAAATCCGGGCAAATCTGGACTGACGATACGCATCGATTGGTCAAACAGCCGGCCATACCCGACCCATGTATCTTTGTCGGCGCCAAAACCATGCACCATGATGACCGCAGTATGCCCGGTAGCACCCCGCTCTAAGTACGGCCAGACATGGCCGTCAACCATCAACTTTGATG
>JBCAZH010000125.1:3649-5437 GCA_038533155.1 Pseudomonadota bacterium
GTTTGGCTCACGATCGTGTGGTTGACGCCATACAAACGCGAAAGACGTTTCGCCGGGAGGTCATCCGCGACGGAGCCATCCACCCACTGCTTGCTTTCGAGATACGCCTGGCGCAGCCCATTGGCGCCGCGTGCCGCCAAAGTGACGGGCGGGTAAACGCCGGGTACCGCACACGATGCAAGCACAGCTTCACGGACCATCACGTTCGGCGACGTAATGGCGTTCAAGAGTCGGGAGCCTTGGTGCTCGCCCGCCGGCGCGACGGAGATGTTGATGTGAATCCCGCTGCACTCGTACGCTTCCTGAAACGTCATGTCCGGTATGAGTCGTTCGATAACTTCCCAAACTTCATCCGCTTCGAAGCGTTTGCGCATGACATTGAACCATCCGCGGATTTCACTGCGATCCGTGGCATGTTGCTTCAAAAAATCGGTATCAAAGAGCTCGCCAAGTTCTTGTGGATCGCGCGTACCGACCATGCCCGCAATAAACGCACCACCGCTGGAGCCCGACATAATGGTCGGCAGCAGAGTCTGTTCCCATAGCGCCTTGACGACCCCGAGGTGATAGAAGAGCAGGCTTCCCGCACCGCTCATTAGCAGCGCAGTACGGCCGTAGCAGTGACTCGCTCGATGAAAAAAATCGAGCTTCTCGTCGAACGGAATGTCTTTCACCCGATCACTGGCGATGTACTCGATGGCATCGCTGACTTCATCGACGTATTGCGTTATGAGTTTCTTGGTGCCGAACTTTGCACGACGGTATAAGTCAGGTCGCCCCATACCATCCATATTGCCGTGTATGCCTTCATTCAGGTTAAACAGCAGTGCTTGGTTGTCACGCGCGGCGCGCAGTGCCTTGAGCCGAGTGACTCGTTCTCTGACGGAAACAAAATCATACTGGGTGGAATGATCTTTTTTCTTCCAACGGTCCAAGCGATGCTTTCGATCGTACGCCATCGCGGCACGCCGCCATTGCTGGTAGGTATCCGCTCGCCGCATTTGTAGTTCTTCTACGGTAGGCACAGAAAAAACCATGCAGTACTCCGTGGCAGCCAAAACACTAGAAACAGGTTGGAGACGCGCTTCAAACGAAACGCAAAAACCCCGTCATCCTGTCTATCGGCGCGGACTCCGATAGTGTTAGAGGATACCGTCTAGCGATCAGACTAACCAGTGCTGCAATGCACAATTTTTGTGCAAACTTTCACTGGGCTTTTGTCCTAATGTCCCGTCAGGGCTCAAGTTCTGCCGCTTTCTGCTCGATCAGATTTAGCACTGCATTGATCGCTTCTACGTCAGTTGCCGGGTTCATTATGGTAAAGCGAAGAAACACACGGCCACTGAGCTCCGTCGTGGTCAGATGCGCCAACCGATCCGTGACCAACGAATCGCGAATTCTCTTCTGGAGTCCATCAGACCCGTCATAGCGGAAGCAGATAATGTTCGACTCCGGTTCGTAAGGGCACTCGAACCGCGCTCTCGCAGAAATCAGTTGATAAGCGACTTTCGCCATTTCGTAACGGTCACGGACGAATTGACCCAGTGCCGCCTCGCCGCGAAACAAGAGATTGAAATAGACTTTGACGCCCATTGGCGATTTCGTACATTCAACTGCCCGCGGCAACGAATCGTAACTCTCGCTGTCCTCGCCGTAGGCCAGGTAGCTCGCCTCTTGTGAGAACGCGATATCGAAACTGCGATGATCTTTGAACAGCACCGCAGCGCAGAGTGCGGAAACCTGCAGCATCTTGTGTGCATCCCAGATCACAGCATCGGCAAGCTCAAT
>JBCAZH010000126.1:0-4168 GCA_038533155.1 Pseudomonadota bacterium
TCCAACGCGGCTTCCTTTTCCGCATCAGCAAGTTTCGCCTTTAGATTGATGAGCGACTGTCTCGCGCGGCGTTGCGTTTGCTGCGCCGTTTCAAACGTCAGTTGATAGCGCTCGAAATCCAGGCGCGGAATGGTCTGTTCCGGGATCACCGCGTCGAGTTCCGCGATGCGGGTCTGTGCTTGCGCCAGCGACAACGCTTGCTCGGCGTCGAGTACAGCGAGTCGCGCCTCGTCGACTCGACGTGCTGCGGTAAATCGAATTTTCTCGAGGTCGGCGCGGGTTTTTTCTTCTTCACCGATCAGCGTTCCGGGATCCAGTCGGACCACCATCTCGCCCGCGGATACTTCCGTCCCTTCCGCGGCCATCCACTCGATGCGGCGTTGCCATCCTCCGGGCAACGAGGGCATCTCAATGGTCTGCGCGGCCACGTCCTCTATCACGCCGGTCAGTAGTGGGGTGGCATTGGCCGCCGAATTGACTAGCGACGCGGCGAACACCAGCGCGCTAATGCGGAGGATTCTGAACATCACGTTCTACCTTTCCATCTCGCATGTGAACCACCCGACCGGCGTAGGCCGCGATTTCATCCTCATGGGTCACCATCACAATGGTTTGCCCGTCGTGGTTCAGTTTGGTGAACAGCTCCATGATCTCAACAGAGGTCTTGCTATCGAGATTGCCCGTCGGTTCGTCCGCAAGCAGCAACGGCGGTTCGCTGACCAATGCCCGCGCGATCGCGACCCGCTGTCGCTGGCCGCCTGACAACTGGTTTGGGCGGTGGTCCATCCGATCTTGCAACCCCAACTGCTGGAGCATTTGGGTCGCGCGCGTTTGTGCATCGCTCACGTCGTCGTCTCGGTAGCGGTAGGGCAGTAACGTATTCTCCAGCGCACTCATGCGCGGCAGCAAATGAAAACTCTGAAACACAAAACCGATTTGTCGATTGCGAATCTTCGAGAGTTCCGCATCATCGCGTTCGCTGATCGACTCACCGAGTAGTCGATAGTCTCCGGCATCGGGCGTATCGAGGCAGCCGAGGATGTTCATCAGGGTGGACTTTCCGGAACCAGACGGTCCCATGATCGCAACGAACTCACCTTTCTCGACCGCAAGGTCGACATGGTCCAGCGCATGCACAATCGAATCGCCTACAGCGAAGCGTCGGACAAGTGCGGCGGTTTCGATCATTGAGCGGACCATTTAACTCGATAGTCTACAACCGATGAGTGTAATCTGTTCGTGGGTTAGCGCTAGGCAGATGCGAGCTTCCAGGTCCTACGCTCCCACCAACAGAACATTAGCGGAGCATCGCGTTCTCGTAGCGCGGTGAGGCCAGACGGTCGGTCGAGAATGGGAGAAACATTCGTGTTTATTCGCAAGGACGCAAAATTTGCTTCCATCAAGCTGTTGATTGCACTTGTGGTTTCGCTTACCGCAGCCTGCGGGGGCGGCGAGCCAGGCGAGATGCAAATGCCACCGACAGCGGTAGCAGTCGCCCAGGTAGTTGCGCAACCAGTAACCGATTGGGATGAATTCAGCGGTCGCATTGAAGCGGTGGATACGATCGAAATTCGTCCTCGTGTAACCGGCTATCTGCGCGAAGTGCACTTCACCGAAGGTGCGTTGGTCGAAGCAGGCGACTTGTTGTTCACCATCGACGACCGAGAGTATCGCGCGCAGGCCGCATTGGCCGAGGCGGATGTCGTCCGAGCACAGACTCGTTTGGAACTCGCTGAACAGGAAGTGACCCGCGGAGAGAAACTGGTCACGGCGCGCGCGTTGTCGGCCGAGGAGCAAGACCGCCGGACTGGCGAGCTTAGGCAAGCGAAAGCCGATCTTGCCAGTGCCGAGGCACAGCTGCGTCGGGTCCAGCTCGATGTCGAGTTCACGCGGTTGAAGGCGCCGATCGCCGGGCGGGTCGGCGAGGCGATCGTGCGTCCGGGCAATCTCGTCACGCCGAGCGAGACGCTGCTGACAACGTTGGTCTCGGTTGATCCGGTTCATGTTGTGTTCGAGGGTGACGAGCGGATCTATTTGAAGTATCAGGCGCAGGCGCAGTCAGGCCAACGGCCGAGCTCGCGCGACGCGCGCAATCCTGTTCAAGTCGGTTTGGCGTCCGACTCAGACTACCCGTACCACGGTGAGATGAACTTTGTTGACAACCGCGTGGACGCCGCGACCGGAACGATTCAAGGGCGTGCGGAGCTACCGAATCCAGATGGTTATTTGATCCCCGGTTTGTTTGCTCGCGTTCGACTGCTCGGCAGCGGAACGTACGACGCCCTGCTGGTTCACAAGGCGGCCATCTTGACGGATCAAGATCGCAAGTACGTTTATGTGGTGACCGATGACAACCAAGCGGTTCGCCGCGATGTCATTCCAGCCCGCGAAATCGACGATCTTGTCGTGATCGAGTCCGGCTTGCAGGCTGGCGACCGAGTTGTCGTCAACGGCGTGGCGAAGATCTTTTTTTCGGGCGCGCCAGTGATCGCCCGTGAGGTGCCGATGGATGACCCCTTCGGCGAGAGTGAGGGCGCGACGCCGTGAATCTCGCAAAGACTTTCGTCGACCGCCCGATATTCGCGGCGGTCTTGTCACTGTTCATTCTGATCTGCGGTGCGCTGGCCATTCCGGCGCTCCCTGTCAGCGAGTATCCGGACGTTGTTCCGCCCACCGTCCAAGTCGTTGCGCGCTACCCGGGTGCGAATCCAACGGTCATCTCCGAAACGGTCGCAGCGCCGTTGGAAGAAGCCATCAACGGCGTCGAGAACATGATCTACATGAAGTCGGTAGCTGGCTCCGACGGCACGATGACGCTCGATGTGACCTTCGCCGGCGGTACTGACATTGATCTTGCACAGGTACAAGTGCAAAACCGCGTGGCGCAGGCGCAGCCCCGATTGCCTGAGGCTGTTCGACTGCTCGGTGTGTCGACCATCAAGGCGTCGCCGACGCTGACTATGGTCGTCAATCTGGTCTCCACGGACGGTAGTTATGACGGCGCGTATCTGTCGAATTTCGCGACGCTCCGAATTAAGGACGAGCTCGCGAGAATTCCCGGCGTTGGTCAAGCGGTCGTGTTCGGTGCTGGCAACTACGCGATGCGAATCTGGCTGGATCCCGAGAAAATTGCCGCGCGGGAGCTGACAGTCGGCGATATCGTGGCTGCCATTCGCGAACAGAACGTGCAAGCGTCGGGCGGTTCCATCGGCGCGCCGCCGCTGCCTGGCAGTGATCTGCAACTGTCGATATCCACGCAAGGGCGCCTCGCAACGGTTGAAGAGTTTGGCGACATCGTTGTGAAGTCGGGTGAGCCCGGATCTATCACCGAGCTGCGTGATGTCGCTCGCATCGAGCTCGGCGCCGAGACTTATTCGCTTGAGGCGTATCTCGACAACCAAACCTCGGCCGCGATACCGATTTTCGAGAGCCCGGGCGCGAACGCATTGGCGTTGTCGGCGGCGGTCCGCGAGCGAATGGCTGAGTTGTCCGAGACGTTTCCGCCTGGCGTCGAATGGGAAGTCGCCTACGATCCGACAGTCTTCGTTCGCCAATCTATCGAGTCGGTTGTTGAGACGTTGCTCGAGGCCGTGCTGTTGGTCGTGCTCGTCGTGGTTTTGTTTTTGCAGACATGGCGTGCATCGATCATCCCTTTGCTCGCCGTACCGGTGTCGGTCATCGGCACGTTCGCCGTTCTGTTGGTGCTTGGATTTTCGATCAATGTGCTGACGCTGTTCGGGCTGGTCGTTGCGATCGGGATCGTTGTCGATGACGCGATCGTGGTCGTTGAAAATGTTGAGCGGCATATCGAGATGGGCAAAACGCCACGCGACGCTGCACATGCGGCGATGTCTGAAGTATCCGGACCGATTGTCGCGATCTCATTAGTGTTGGCAGCCGTGTTCGTGCCGCTTGCGTTTTTGCAAGGCGTGACCGGTGAGTTTTATCGCCAGTTTGCGGTGTCGATTACCGCGTCCGTTACCATCTCAGCATTCAACTCATTGACGCTGTCGCCCGCGCTGTCGGCGATGTTGTTGAAGCCTCGCGGCGCACCGCTGCAAACCACCGGCAAAGTGATCAATGCGCTGTTGGGTTGGGCGTTTCGCCCGTTCAACCGCTGGTTCGAACGCGGCTCGGCGCATTACTCCACGCGGGTCGATGTTTACAT
>JBCAZH010000126.1:4268-5403 GCA_038533155.1 Pseudomonadota bacterium
GGCACGATGTTCATCGGCATCGAACCGGCGGAGAATCGAGATCAGTCTGCCGTTGAGCTGTCTTATGCACTCAATGGTGCGTTCAGTCAGTTGGAAGAGGGTCTCGGGTTTGCCGTGATGCCGCCGCCGGTCCTAGGTCTTGGCAACTCCTCGGGTGTGGAGTTGTATATCCAAGATCGCGGTGGATTGGGCTTCGATCAACTGAACAACGCGACGCAGGCGTTCTTGGGGTCACTCCGTGAGTCGCCGGGTTTCTCTCCGTTTTCTGTGCGCTCCTTGTCACAAACCAACGTGCCGCAATTGGCGGCGAACGTTGATCGCCGAAAGGTCAAAGAGCAGAACCTTCGCTTGGACGATGTGTATTCGGCCCTACAGAGCTATCTCGGCTCAGCGTACGTCAACGACTTCAATCGATTCGGCCGCACCTACAGCGTGTATGTGCAAGCGGACGCACGATTTCGTGATGATCCGTCCGACATCTCCCGCATCCAGGTCCGCGACCGCGTGGGCAATATGATTCCGGTCTCGAGTGTGCTCGAGATTGAGCCGACCTTCGGGCCAGACCCTGTGATTCGGTTCAACGGTTACCCGGCAGCGGATGTGACAGCCGGGATTATTCCTGGGCAGCTAACATCGGCCGAAGCGTTGCCCGTCGTAGAGCAGCTTGCACGACAAACATTGCCGCGCGGCATGGACATCGCGTGGACCGGCTTGACCTATCAGGAAGCCACTCAAGGCAATACGGCGATTTTCGTGTTTCCCCTGTGCATTGTTTTTGTCTACTTGGTCTTGGCCGCGTTGTATGAAAGTTGGTTGCTCCCGCTGTCGGTCATCATGATCGTGCCGCTGTGTCTGATGGCTGCGATCGGCGGGATCTGGATGCTGAACCAGGCGACCGGTTTGATCTTTGGTCTTAAGATCGCGTCAGGAATGATCTTGCCGCCGCCGATGTCGGCACCACCGACGTTCTTGGACAACAACTTATTCACGCAAATCGGTCTGGTCGTGCTGATGGGCCTCGCGTGCAAGAACGCCATCTTGATCGTCGAATTCGCCCGCGATCTTGAGCGGGCTGGTCGGGATACGGTCGCCGCTGCGGTCGAAGCCTGTCGGATCCGATTACGCCCGATTCTGA
>JBCAZH010000127.1:0-5399 GCA_038533155.1 Pseudomonadota bacterium
ATGCTTTCCAGGAGATCTGCGATCAACTGACGCTCTTGTTCATTGCGTGCCAGAGACTTGTAACCGTCCACCAAGTCGGTCGAATTCGCATATGGCTGACTCTTGAAACGGTAGCGATCCAGCAACTCCGCGAGCATCGCATTGACGCGCGCCTCGCCGAGCCGATCTTGCAGCAGATACATGACCACAGCGCCCTTGCGGTAGTGGATATATCCCTGGTTCTCGACTCGATTCAACGGCAATTCCTCGATGACTTCGCTGCCTCGCGCGTTGAGATAGCTGTCCAACTCATATTTCAAGAATCGACGAAGCTTGTCTTTGCCGAACATCGATTGCATGACCATCAACGCGGAGTACTGTGCCATCGACTCGATGACCATCGTGCCGCCCTGTTGATTCGCGCTGATCAGTTGGTGCGCCCACCATTGATGACCTAGCTCATGCGCCGTCACATACGTGACGTAGTCAATGTCCTCGGGGTTACGCAGGTCCGCAATAAAGCCCAGTCGCTCCGAGTACGGGATCGTGCCGGGAAAGGCCTGCGCGAAATTGGCGTAGCCAGGAAACTCCGTAATGCGTGCATGATCGAATTGATACGGCCCGAAGTTGTCCTTGAAATAGCGGAGCGACGCGACGGACGCATCAAGCATCGCATCGATGTTGTAGTCATGCGTCGGATGGTAGTAGACCTCAATATCCACTCCGTCATCGGAGCGCTTCGCCACCTCGTATCGCGCCGACTGCACGGAGAAGAATCCGAGAATCGGAGACGACGAGATGAACCGCGCCACACGGCGATCGCCGATCACTTCATCCGACACGCGGCTTCCGGGCGCGATCGGCTCTTGATCTGCGCTCGTCGAGAGCGTGATATCCGACATCACCCAATCGACGTTGTTGACGTAGTTCTGCTCTCGAGCACTCTCGTCCTCCAGCACAGGCATGCGCAACTCAGCAGGCAAATCGTATTTCCGGCGTGTGGCCCGATCGGACAACAAACCTGATCGGCTCATGCCCAATTGCGGCATGAACTCCGAGTTGTTCAAGAATGTACCGTTGTGCACTAGACGTGTGTCGTTGTCCGATGCGCGAAATCCTCGCTGCTCACGAAGCGTGCTAAACGTCAGACTCCCCCGCTCGCCGGGTTGCATCGGTGAATCGAGGCGATAGATTCGATACTTCATCGCCTCGTCGTGCATCTCGAGCGTAGCGCCTGGCACCTCGATCGACTTCACCTGAACATAGGCGTCATCGAACCGAACATGCAGTACCTCAACCGGTGCTCCGGTGTCATTGATCAACTGCGCAGAACCATTGACCTCAAGACGACGCTCACTCGGATAGATATCCACGTTGAGCGTGATATCGGTGATCGATGGTTGCTTGATGGTTTCGTATTGCAGGTACTTTTTCTCGTACTCCGCCAACTGGCGTTCACGCTCGTCGCCGGTGACGTACTCGTTCAGGACGTTCGTGTTGTTGTAAATGAACGCACCACTGCCGACGAACACAGCAAACGCACCCAACATCACAGCACCCGATGCGCTACGCAATCGCCCGGGAATTTGGCGCAGTGAGGATCGTATCGTCACAGCAGTCCCGCGACGCCACAACCAATGCGCAGCGACGGCCAACATCACACTGAATGCACCCCAGTACAGCCGCACCCACCAAGCACCATCCGCACTCACCGCGGTGCCGTTGATGTCAGACAGCGGTACGCTAATTCCAGCACCAAAGAGATACAAGGGATGGTTCAGGTCGATCACGTTGAATGTGATGGTAGCCACCAGATACAGCATCATGATCGCCCAACCCACGTATTTGTTCGGACTAAGCGCCTGCACGAATACCGACAAGATGCCGAGCTGTGCCATCTCCACCGTCAAAGGCAGGATGTACCAAGCGAAGTACTTTCCGAACTCGAAGTCTGCGTAGCCACGAAGCAGTTGCACCAACATCGCGGCAACAACGGAGATCACCAACGCGGCAAACAACACACCAACCACAGCCAGAGACTTCGGCACCATGAATGCCCAGTTCGGGATTGGTGACGCATCAATCAATTCATGCATCTTGCGCTCGCGATCACGCCACACCAGCTCCCCGCCGTAGAAGATCGCGACGATCACCGGAATGATCGTAAAGGTGCCTTGAAGGATATCGATGACATAGAAGGTCATCGGATACGCCGCGGTACCGTACAGCTCGTTAACGAAGAACAGTGCAGCGACCGCATTGAAGAGTCCCACCAACATCAGAATCAAAAAGGCTGGACTGCGAAACACTTGCTGCATCTCGAATCGAACGCGGACCATGAGTCTCGCCAACGACTGCCCTGAAGCGGAGGGATCCGGGAGCGAATCGACCAGTGTCGGAGTCTGTTTAGCCAATCGGTCGGCGACTTTCGTTTGTTTTTCGATCTGGCGACGCGACAATCCGCGTTCGGCGAATTGGTATCTTTGGTAGGCATACGCGAGCGCGAGCAATGAGACACCGAACCAAATCAGCCGATTGACACCCAATATTCCAAAGAATGGCGCCATCTGTGTGTTGCTTTCCGAAGCCGTCCAATACCGCGTCAAATATTCATAAGCACCGCCGCCGAAAGGCTCCGCATAGGCCGCGAATACCATCATATCCGGGTCGAATTCGGTCAACGCTCCGAACACCAGGTAAAGCACCAGGAACACGACCACGCCGATGTAGCTGCCCATCATCGACCGGGTCGCCGTCGCCACCGCGAAGAACAGTGATGACGTTAAGAAAATTCCGGGCAGTGCCAAAAGAAAATATGCATAAGCGTATTGCCAAAGCACATTTGGTCCCAGCGTCTCGGGGTCAATCCACGGCATTTTCGAACCGAGCCAGATTGCCAAAGGCACAGAAAGAAACGCAATCGCGGAGATCGCAAATGCCCCCGTGAACCGCCCGATCAGATAATCAAACTTGCTCACACGGGTCGAACGGACCATCGGTCCAAAACCACTCTCATCATCGCGGACAATCACATTGGCGACGAACGCGGTTGTGACGAACATGAAAAAGATCGTCAAGATGATCATCGTTTCGGCAAGCGCAGCGGGACTGTTCGCGTGAACGTTGCCACCGCCACCAATTTGGATGTTGGTAGACGTCGCAGCACCGAAGGTGAGCAAAAAGAAAATCACTGACACAACCCAAAACACGGGGTTGCGGAACTGATAGCGCAGTTCAAACGCAAGAACTTGTGCAAACATGATTCGAGATCTCAGGCAGCTTTGTCGGCGCGTCCACCACGCAGCGCGGCGAGTGTTGAGAAATAGACGTCTTCCAGACCCCCGGTGGTGATCTCGAAACCATCGCCTGGGTCGCTAGCGCTCATGACATTCACGATCGTTGCGCCCGCGATCAGGCGCGTTGAGATGACCTCGTGCTGCTCCCGACAAGCGGCCAGTTCGTCTCGTCGAATGCGTTTCGACCAAATCTTGCCGCGTGTCTGTTCGATCAGGTCTTTCGGTGCGCCTTCCAGCTGCAACCGGCCTTCGGCGAGCACCGCCATGCGCGGACACAGATCTGCGACGTCATCCACGATATGCGTAGAGAGAATGATGACCACGTTCTCACCAATTTCTGCGAGCAGATTAAGGAAGCGATTGCGTTCCTCCGGATCCAAACCGGCTGTCGGCTCGTCGACGATGATCAACTCGGGATTTCCGATCAGGGCTTGGGCAACACCAAAGCGCTGGCGCATCCCACCGGAGAATCCTGATATCGCCTTCTTGCGCACATCCCACAGGTTGACCTGATTGAGCAGTGTTTCGACTGTCGCTTTACGATCGGCCTTGGACGCGATCCCTTTGAGCACCGCCATGTGGTCGAGCATGTCGTAGGCATTCACACGCGGGTAAACGCCGAAGTCCTGTGGTAGATACCCGAGCTTTTCTCGGAGCTTTTCTGGCGTCTTTAGAACGTCAATGTCGCCGAACGAAATTTGTCCTTGGCTCGGCGTCTGCAGTGTGGCCACGGTCCTCATCAAAGTGGACTTACCTGCACCGTTCGGTCCTAGCAGACCAAACATCCCTTTAGGAATCGTCAGGGTCACATCGGACAATGCCTGCGTTCCATTCGGGTACACGTGGCTGACGCCTTTGAGCTCGAGCATGTTGCGATTCCTCCCAAGAATCTTTGTTTGGGAGATCATCGCACAGCGAAGACAAGAACTTAAAACTCGCAGTTCGACGGTTTCTTCAATGAATTCCGAGACTTCCGACACCCAGTCGGCTTTTTGTGCGAACGGGGTTTTTCCGATGCTTCATAGGTTTGTTGAAGCGCAACGCTGAAAATCGCAATCGTCAGAAAAAACCCGACTATCACGTTGATTCGCTACCAGTTTCGAATCAATTCGCGCATGAAACCCCACTGACTGCGTATATAGCCGTGGTGTTTGGGGAGATCGTCATGATGGTCATTGCGTCGATTTTCGTAGAACAAATGGCCGCTGGAATTCAACGAAGCCAATGGAAGTTGATGCATCGCCTGAGGCAGCATGACGAGACTTGGAAACACTGGCAGATCGAAAACTTCCAAGACGGGCTGGCGACAGGCCTTGCACACACCTCGTTGGACATTCGGCGGTGGTCGGTAGGTATCAAAGTCGATCGTAGTCGGAACATCGCACAGTAGGTCAGTCTTTCGAAGCACCGCGACGTCAGCCATCTCCGCGTCGTTGAACCTTTGGCAAATCGAGCAATGACAGTACATCCGAAACCTAGGAAACCCGGTTTTGATGGTTGTCGTACCGCATGAACACGCTAGTTCCAACTCTTGTGGCTGCGGAGCGCCGCTCATGATGACTTTGCTCTGAGCAACGTCATTCCTACACCGATGAACCAAACGATTTGCGTCAAACCAAACACTGCCCCCAGTGCTTTCCACGCGGGAACTACAGTGAGAACGCCTGTCACGCCGACAACCAAACCGACGCAGTTAAGCCATAGCGGCAGGGACCGAGGCGTCGCCCAGGAGGCAAGGCTGATCATTAAGACCCAAAATCCGCCAACGACTTCGACGCCACCACCAAGTCCGTTCTGAATGACGCCAACCGTTGTCCAAAGCTGAGACGCCAACAGGGGCTCGGCCTCGAATCGGCCCGCGACCGCGGAAAGACCGACACTGGCGATCATGCCACTCGCGATAACAAGCCCCGCCCAAATGAAACCGAATGGCGTCGCAATCATCGCGAGTGTGTTGGATGCTGCCTTCAATCGCTCGTGCAACGCTACGGTTACCGCGACGAGTGCAGCGCCGAACAACACATAGATCACAAGTGTCCAAGCTTGAAACCAATCCTCTCGATCGAGAACGAACGCCAGCCTGTCATCCGCATTCCAACCCGACGTATCGCCGGGATTCATGAC
>JBCAZH010000128.1:0-2723 GCA_038533155.1 Pseudomonadota bacterium
GGCAAAAAGGCCGTGTAAAACCGCTCTGCGGCGTCGAGATCGTCAACGCCTACCGTCACATAAGCAACCATGGTGTGGATCCTCGGCGTCTCTAACACGCGTCCGAAAAGTACTATCGATGACGTCACTCTAGCATGCGCGCCGTGCGCTTGACCCAATCTGCGGATCCGTTGACCATCGTGCTTTGAAAAGCGATGCGGCAAACTTTGAGGGCGTAGTCTATGAAACTCAACAAACGGGATTTTTTGAAGCTGACGGGTGCTGCCGGTCTCGCAACGACGCTATCGGGCACAGCGCATGCCGTGCCGTCGGCGGAATTGAAACCGATGACGGGCACTGTCCAGCCGATCTCCGTCGCCGAGCGACAGGCGCGTGTGGCGAAAGCGCAAAAGCTCATGGCGAAGCATGAGATTGACGCGGTTTTGATCGAGGCGGGCACCGCGCTGAATTACTTCACCGGCGTGCGTTGGTGGCGGTCCGAGCGATTTACCGGGGTGGTCATTCCTCGCGAAGGAGAGATCGCATTCGTCACACCTTATTTCGAAGAGCCTTCCGTTCGCGAGAGCATGTCGTTCGGTGACGATGTGCGCACTTGGCATGAGCATGAAAACCCCTATGACCTGGTTGCGGGCATCCTCGCCGACCGAGGCCTCAAAGGTGGCACTTTAGGAATCGAAGAGACCACGCGACATTTCATCTCCGATGGCGTGCAGCAATCCGCGCCCGGCTTTACGACGATCTCTGCCAATGCAGTGACCCGCGGTTGCCGCATGTTCAAGTCGAAGAACGAAATCGCACTGATGCAGGCAGCGAACGATGTCACGATGGCCGCTTACCGCTACATCTACCCGAGAGTCGAGAAGGGTATGAGCAGTCGCGATATCTCAATGATGATGAGCGAGGCAACACAAGCACTCGGCGGTGCGGTGCGATTCTCTAGCGTGCTGCTGAATGAATCGACTGCGTATCCACATGGCTCCGACGTACCCCAAACGGTTGGGGAGGGCAGCATGATCCTGATGGACTGTGGCTGCGCCGTACATGACTACGTCTCGGACATCTCGCGATCATGGGTGTACGGGGAACCCTCCGCGAAACAACGGAAAGTCTGGGAGATCTGCAAACGCGGTCAGGAGTTGGCGCTAGAGACTGCGGAAGTTGGGTTAGCCGCTGGCAAGGTCGATGATGCGGTTCGCGCGTACTACGAAAGCGAAGGCTTCGGTCCCGACTATGCCACCCCTGGTCTATCCCATCGTCTGGGGCACGGGATTGGCATGGATGGTCACGAGTCAATCAACTTCGTCCGCGGCGAAACCACACCGTTGGCTCCGGGTATGTGTTTTTCCGACGAGCCGGGTATTTACATCTTCGGGGAGTTCGGGATCCGACTCGAAGACTGCCTGTATATGACCGAAGAGGGTCCAAGACTGTTCAGTGAGTTTTCGCCATCCATCGATCAGCCGTTTGGATAATTCAACTGCTGGTCAGAACTCGATCAGGAATAGGTTCGAATCCGCGCGACGGAGAAGCTCTTTTTCGCTCAGTTCCGACGAGTTCCATTCAAGCAACGCGTCTTTCTCTTCGGACTTGTGGAACAACAGTAAGTGATCGCCAATGATTTTGAAGTTGGTGGGATCGAGCGGGAGCACCATGCCGTGCGCGAGACTGAAAGGGCATGACTTGTATCTGGGTCGGTACCGGTCTGGATTTTCAGTAAACAGTGTCACCTGCGCCTTTGACGTCAAAAAGTAGGTTTCGCCTTTGTGTGCGACCGCGAATTCGGAGCTTCCCAGCTCCGCCTTGTTTTCGGTGAAGTAGGACACAGGACTGTATCCGCCAATTGCAGGCGCCTGAGTCGTATCTTGGGCATAGACGGCAGCGCAACTAATCACGGCCATCACCAACGCGAAGAGTGTAGATAGATTCCTGTTCATGATTGTCTGCCTGCATGACGTGAGCGAGTGTCACATAGGACCCCAAAGACCGGGAGAATGTTACGGCTATTGCGTAACCCGGCGCGTTGGCCCATTCTCGCGTGGTACGACGCCTCCGTGAAAACCAAGCGCGGGCGTTGTAGGTCGTTAAGCGGACGTTGGTTAGAAGAAGACTGAAGGGAAAGACAACGCAATGACCGCCGATACGCCATCCGTTGGCCACAACAGAACTGGCTTTTGGTTCGGGCCGTGGATCCAGGCCGCCCGACCGATCGCGTTCCCAATGATTTTCGTGCCCTTGTTGATCGGGCAAGCTACGGCGTTCCGCTACGGCAATACCTTCGAGTGGGTGCTGCTGGGATATTCCATTGCATTCGGTGCGCTCTACCAAACGTATCTGCTGTACACGAACGATCACGCCGATGAAGCGATCGACAAGACCAATCATCAATATTGGTTGTCGGGTGGCTCCCGCGTACTACCAGACGGCAAGCTAACTGGCAGCCAGTTGCTCGCCGGCGCCCGAGTGGCGTTTGGTGTGCTTTTGATCTTCACTGGCTATCTGGCTGTGTTTGCTGACCGACCACTAATGCTGATCGCATTAGGGCTCGCGGTTGCCCTGTGTTGGGCTTACAACCGGCCGCCGCTGCAGTGGTCCTACCGAGGTCACGGCGAAGCGTTACAAGGACTCGGTTGCGGTGTTCTGCTACCGCTGATCGGCTACTACCTGCAGCTAGGAACGGTCGCCGGTTACCCATGGGTTACGCTGATTCCGTTGTTCTTGATCTT
>JBCAZH010000128.1:2823-5319 GCA_038533155.1 Pseudomonadota bacterium
ATTGCTGGGCTGAGCGCGGCTTGGCTATTGAGCACGCGTCATGAAGTGACGCTGTTTGAAAAGAGTGCGCATCTTGGAATGGACTCGCACTCGCTCGATATAGAAACCTCGGCCGGCACCGTCCGCATCGACGTCCCACTTCGCGTGTTTTTCGATGGCTTTTATCCGAATCTATCCAAGCTCTATCGACACTTATCGATCGAATTCGAACCGATCAACTATTCGGCCTCATTCGGTTTGCTCGATGAATCGACTTACTTTCGATTTGATAACTACAGAGTAGGGCGGTACGCCGTACCGTTCCCAAAAGGTCGGCGTTCGCTCGGTCGAAAAGCGCTACGGATCGGACTCGACAACCTTCGATTCTTCCGCCAAATCGATCGTTTGCTAAAAGCAGGCATTGCCGACGAGGTCACGCTAGAAGCATTCATTGGGCAGCACAACTACTCCAGCGCTTTTGCTGACGGTTATCTCTATCCTGCATTCGCTGGCATCTGTACTTGTAGCACTGACAGCGTTAAAGCCTATCCAGCGAGAGTGATTCTCGAGTACCTAAACAGCGGCTTGCTCCTTTCTTCGGTTCAGCGAGTGACTTTGGGCACCCAGGATGTCGTGCAGCGCTTGGTGAACGATGTCCATGACGTCCAACTCGCTACGCAAGTCGTCGCTGTTACCGCGACGGATGACGGTGTCGATGTCGAGACCAATCACGCATCGCAGCGTTTCGATCATGTCGTCATGGCGTCGCAGGCTAACCAATCCGCGGCACTGCTATCCGAAACTGCGTGCGATGAGCATCGGATACTCGAAAAATTTCGCTACGAACCGAGCCAGGTCATTGTGCACAACGATGCCAATCTCGCGCCCAAGGGAGGACCAACGAACTGGGCGCCAGTCAATTTTTTGATGTCGGAGACGACACCCACGCCGATGGCGACAATCTGGCTGAATTCGATCCAGTCTTTGCCTGAATCGCAGACAATTTTTCAAACATGGAACCCGATCATTGAACCGGAGCCAGGAAGAGTCTTCGGGATGGCAGAGTTTGAGCGCCCCGTCGTCACGGAGACAACCTTACGAGCGCTTCAGGATCTCAATTCCTTGCACGAGCAGCCAGGTCGGCGCATTTGGCTGTGCGGGTCATATGCCAGTCATGGCATTCCGCTGCTTGAGAGTGCCGTGACGTCAGCATTTAGCGTTTCAAAGAAGCTGGGGTGCAGTCTGCCTTGGTAGTTAGACGGATTGCTTGTTGAGGTCGCATCGCCATCGACTCTCAGTACCTTTATTAAACATTGACGTTAATTAACAATTCTGTTTAATATTGCTGCATGCCATCTGACGAATCACTCAACCAAATCTTTGCTGCGCTATCGCATCCTACTCGGCGCGCGATCATTGCCAGGCTTGCAACGGGAGCGGCGACGGTCAACGAGCTCGCCGAACCGTTCCAAATGAGCCTGCCGGCCGTATCGCGTCACATCAAAGTCCTGGAACGGTCTGGTCTTATCCGGCAGGGTCAGGACGCGCAGTTTCGACCCTGCGAATTGGACGCTGAACCGCTGCGTCAAGTTGCGAGTTGGACCGAGGTTTATCGACCCATTTGGGAAGCTAGGTTCGTCCAGATGGAAGCTCAGTTGAAGGCATTGCAGGGAGAATCCGATGACGAATGACATTGAATGGGTGCGTATCGAAAAGCGATTCGACGCGCCGATTGAGACGGTATGGAAGATGTGGGCCGAGGCTGATCACTTCGCGAGTTGGTACGGTCCGAATGGTGCGCGCGTGGATATCAAAACCATGGATGCCACCGTAGGCGGTGCCCGGCATTTCTCCATGACGATGGAGATGCCCGATCGCACAATGACGATGTGGTTTGTTGGTGAGTTCAAAGAAGTCACGCCACCGAACCGACTCGTTTACACGGAGAGCCTCTCCGATGAGCAGGGCAACGTTGTGCAGCCCGAAAGCATGGGAATGCCGGCAGATCACCCAGAGGTGACGGAAGTGATCGTGCAGCTAAGCGACGCAGACGGTGGCACGGTAATGACCATGACCCACGTTGGCGTGCCCGCGCAGTCAGGCGGCGCTGGGGGCTGGGCTCAGGCGATCGACAAGTTGGCGGCTTTGTTGGCTTGATAGGCACGGCGAAAAGCCACCGGAGTGTGGGTAGTGAATCCGCCTTTAGGCGGATGCCCTTGCTAGTCTGAGCAACTAATCTCGAACGCGTCACTAATACTTATAAGGGCGCGTCCGTTGAAGCCCACGACACCCAAACTCACGCTTCGAACTGAAACACTGTTGCGGCTCGCAATCGGCGGTATGTTCGTAGCCGTTCTCTTGACGCCAATGTCCGTGTTCGCGGCGAGACTAGAACTGCCAGACTCTGCCCCAGCGCTCGCGCATGGCGCCGCTCTTGTTGTTTTGTGGCTTCATATTGCCGGTGGTGCGATCGGACTGATTTCAGGAACCATCGCCGGTCTCACGCGCAAAGGTGGA
>JBCAZH010000129.1:0-5286 GCA_038533155.1 Pseudomonadota bacterium
TGGCCAACTCGGCCGCATGCTCGGATTAGCTGGTCTGCCGCTTGGCGTTGATTTTGTTTTTCTCGATCCCGCTGAATCGCCGTGCGCAACGTTTGTCGGGGAACATCTGAGAGCGCCCTACGACGACCCCGACGCACTCGCGAAGTTGAGCGCACAATGCGATGTAGTGACCTGCGAATTCGAGAATGTTCCTGCCGGTGTGTTCGATATTCTGTCGCCGACGGAACCGCATCCCGCGAAGCAAGCCCTGCACATAGCCCAGGAGCGTGCTCGCGAAAAAACCGCGTTCGAAGCGGTGGGCATTCCGGTTGCACCGTGGCGGTGCGTTGAAAACCAATCCGACGTCGATCAAGCGATCGAGGATCTGGGTTTGCCGCTGATCGCAAAAACTCGAACCATGGGCTACGACGGCAAGGGTCAACAGCGGGTTCGTGCACCGGAAGATGCGACTGACTTGTTCGAGCAACTCGGCAATGTGCCGCTGCTAATGGAGCGTCTGGTACCGTTCGACAGCGAACTGTCCGTGGTTGGCACAAGAGCGGTTGACGGCAGCAAAGTAATCTTCCCGCTGAGTCAAAACGTCCATCGCGATGGAATATTGCACCGCAGCGAACAAGCACACCCCGATCAATCGCTGCAACGACAAGCGCGCAAGCACTTCGCTGCATTAACGGATTCCCTGAATTATGTGGGCACACTAGCCATTGAGTTTTTCGTATCTGGCGGATTGCTGCTCGGCAACGAGTTCGCGCCTCGGGTGCATAACTCAGGCCATTGGACGCAAGATGGTATGCCCCACGATCAGTTCGAAAATCACATCAGAGCGGTCTGCGGGATGCCCGTTGGCGCCGGATCGCCCTATGGCCATTCCGGGATGATCAATTTGATCGGGCAAACGTGCGGTGTCGAGGATTTGCTGGGTCATTCGGATGTGCATATCCATCTATACGGAAAATCGCCTCGCCCTGGTCGAAAACTGGGCCATGTCAACGTTTTGGCCAACTCCGCATCGACGCTGAGAGAACGACTCAACGACATCGCAGCGCACCTGGATCGGGCATACCAGGCGCAGGCACAACAGGTATAATTCGACGATGGCATACACCGAACACTTCGGACTCAAGGAGCAACCGTTCCGCCTGACGCCGGATCCGGAATTTCTCTATTGGAGTGAGCAACACCAGAAGGCGAAGTCGTATCTCGAGTCAACGATTTGGCTCGCAGACGGGTTCGTTGTGCTCACTGGCGAGGTCGGTTCGGGTAAGACGACGCTACTACAGTCTTTCTTGTCTGATTTGGAAGACAATGTCGACTTTGCGTTGATTTCTCAAACACAGCTATCGCCAGAGGAGTTTCTGCAGGCGGTACTGGTCGAGTTCGGTTTCAAGCCCTTTGGCAAAGGAAAAGCCGAGCTGCTGGATATGTTGAACACATATCTTTTGGAACGGTATAGCGAAGATCGTCGAGTCCTGTTGATTATCGACGAGGCGCAGAATCTCTCGCGCGAAGTACTCGAAGAAATTCGTTTACTGAGTGGACTTGAGACGCACAAAGAAAAGGTCCTCAGAATCATCATCTCAGGGCAGCCGGAATTGCGGGACAAGATCGCGCGCGATGACTTACGTCAGCTCACACAACGCGTGCGTTTGCGATGCCATCTCGAGCCACTGACTGCCGAGGAACAACAAGAGTACATCCGTCATCGGCTGACAGTCGCTGGCGCCGAAGATCCGAATCTCATCAAATCTGAATGCTACGACAAGATCTTTGAGTACACCGGCGGTGTCCCGCGCCTAACCAACACGTTGTGCGATACCGCACTGCTGTGTGCATTTGCAGATGAAGCCGATGCGGTCGAAATCGAGCAACTCAATGCCGCCTTGGAAGAGCTTGGATGGCGCCCGTTCGACCAGGCGGCTGACTCCGGTCTGACTTCCGACAACCTTGCGATTTTGGCGCAGTTGGAGCTACGCGAAAAAGACAAGGTGTTATCGGTCCACGAACTCACAACCGGGCGCATCGTGATCGGACGCACGGAAGACAACGATATCCGTATCGATTCGAAGTTTGTCAGCCGACACCATGCTCAGGTGACGACCACACAAGAAACATCGGTCATTGAAGACCTCAATAGCACTAACGGAATGTTCATCGGCGCCAAACGCCTGAAGAAACGACGATTGAGAGATGGCGATGTCGTTGCAGTCGGCTCGCACCAACTCATCTACAAAGACTTCCGCGAGCTGGTTGAGGGGTTCGAGGAAGAGTAAGCGGCTAGCCCAGCGGGTCGTCATTCCCCGTGCGATGGGTTCTGTAGTCGCGGCGCCGCAGCCATAGCACCAAGCCATAAACCAGACAGACGATTCCTAGGACGAGGCATAGCGTCGGCAGCCACCAGAAGTCGAGATACATCGACAAGCCGAACAGAATCGCACCCGCGATACCATAGATATACGGAACGGCCTCATAAACTGGCTTTGACACCCACACGTCTCAGTGTTCCTCACAGACATTCCTGCCACGAACGGTCAGGATACCGCGAGAGTGGGCGTTAACGCACGCCAATCAGTCTTTCTTGATGCCGAACAAACGAAGCACGCGGGTTCCCAACGGTTCCTGAAATCCGTCAACACCAAAGTCGACCTGCTGTTTGGTGCCTTGCTCACGCAGTCGCTGTGCAAACTCGCGAGCCGCTGGGTCGAGATCGGTTTCTGTCAGAGTGTTGTCGAATTGCATCGAGCCCCCCTTTCTGGGCATGCATTAAGTCAATGCACGCAGTATGGGTGGCGCGGAAAAAAATCTCAGTGAGCACGTTCACATCACTAACGATTTGCATCTGACATAAGTTACTACGCGCCGGTTCCCCCCACGGTGATCTCGTCCAGCAACACGGTAGGCTGCCCAACACCGACGGGAACGGCCTGCCCTTCTTTGCCACAGACGCCAACGCCATTATCAAGTTTCATATCGTTGCCGACCATACTTATCTGGTTCATCGCGTCGAGGCCATTGCCGATCAGGGTTGCTCCGCGGACGGGTGCGCCAATCTTGCCGTCTTCGATCAGATAAGCTTCGCTGGCAGAAAACACGAAGTTTCCCGACGTAATGTCGACTTGACCACCGCCGAAATTCGGCGCGTAAAGACCCCGCTTAACCGAAGCGATGATCTCTTCCGGGTCATGCGATCCATTGCTCATATAGGTATTGGTCATTCGCGGCATAGGCGCATGTGCGAAAGACTCGCGTCGGCCGTTACCGGTGCTTTGCGTACCCATCAATCGCGCGTTGTGTTTGTCCTGCAGATACCCTTTAAGCACGCCGTTTTCGATTAATACCGTGCACTGGCTCTCGGTGCCTTCGTCATCCACGCTTAGCGACCCGCGACGGTCTGGAATCGTGCCATCGTCCACGATCGTGCACAGTGGTGAGGTCACCTGTTCACCGATTCTTCCGCTAAACGCCGAAGTCCCTTTGCGGTTGAAGTCGCCCTCTAGACCGTGCCCGACCGCTTCGTGCAACAGCACTGCAGGCCAGCCTGGGCCCAGCACTACAGGCATTGGACCTGCCGGCGACGGCACAGCTTCCAATGCGACCAGCGCTTGGCGCACGGCTTCCCGTCCGATCGCCATACCTTGTTCTAAATCGATTAAGAGATCGAGTCCGAAACGGCCACCACCGCCTGCATAGCCCTGCTCTCGTCGATCCCCATCGCGAACGATGACGGTCGCATTCAAGCGCACCAACGGCCGAGCATCCGCGCAAAAGGTACCGTCCGCTGCTGCCACCAAAATGTCATCGTGGTTGGCCATTAGACTGAGCGTCACTTGTTCGACACGCGGATCAAGCTCCCGAATACGGGCATCCAGAGTCTTCAGGGTCGTAGTCTTTATCTCATCGCTCACAGACTGAAGCGGACTGGCACCCGAATACAGTGGCCTCGCGAACTGCGGCGTCAAAGCCGGCGCGCTCGCCGTCTGCCCCTGTCGCGTAATCGCCCTGGCCGCATCGGACGCTTTGAGCAAGGCGTGCATCGCCACATCGTCCGAGTATGCAAAGCCTGTTTTCTCGCCAGCGATAGCCCGCACTCCAACCCCCTGATGACGGGCGTAACCCGCATCACGAACCACGCCATCTTCGAGGGTCCAATGCTCCCGCTCACTCATCTGAAAGTACAGATCCGCAGCGTCGATCTGCCGCTGCATCAACTGACCAAGAACACTGCCAAGATTGGCCTCGGTCAACTCCGCACGATCGAGAATTCGCGCAGCCGTTAGTTCATTCGATTCGGACATTTCGTTCTCAGTTCGGCACATCCAGCAGACAGCCTGCTAGATCGGAAGTCGCAACGAACCGGGCGGCATCGGTTCGGTCGATCGACGGCTCATCCCAACTTCCGTTAATTTGATAGTACACCTCAGTCATGCCTTGCAATGGCTTTTTGAAAATCTGACTGAACAACAGCAGAGCCGCGCCGACCTGTGGGCCGGCGACGACTGCGCCGACGGCGGGCAACGTGTTGCCCACCTTCACGCTGACAATTGCGGTCTGATTGTAGTTGCGCTTATCGAGACTCGCCCTACCAATCAACCCCACATCAGCCGCGGGACTTTGCAACGCCAAATTGCAGGTAAACGCGTCACCGTTGACGATCCGGAACTCCCCGGTAATCTCTTCGAACTTGAAGCCTTTGCGGAACACATCACTAAAATCGAGCGATAGCCTGCGTGGCAGCTCCACAAGACTGAGCAACCCAACGACTCGACCGGCGCCAGGATCCACCTCATCGAGGGTGCCTTCTTCGATTTTCAGTGTCGCGTCACCATCCAAGGAAGAGAGAAACTCAGCGCTTGGGCCGCCGTCCCAGCTGACATCAAACACGGCGTCGAGGCCACTGGCGGCGACCCCCGGGGCATACCCGAGTTGACCCATCATGCGTTCCACATCGTTGCTCTGCACGTTGCCTGTCAGTCGCGTGATTGACCCTGCGGGCACGTCGCTACTGATCAGCCAGCTGCCCGTTGCCGACATCGTAAACGCATCACTCGCGGTCGCGAGTCGATTCGCCTCAAGCCCATCGCCCACTCGGTTTAACTCCGCCTCCAGAACACCAAACTCCCGTTCGCCGAGCGCAAACGACTCAGCTCTAATTCTCAATGCGGGAAGCTTCGTTGGGTCAGCGTTACCCGTGCTTTCCGGATCCGCTTCAACCAGCGCGAGTCGCTGCATATCGAGGACGACAGGTGCTGAACCGGTTAACGTTCTTGGCAATGATATTGTTCCGGAAAC
>JBCAZH010000130.1:0-5254 GCA_038533155.1 Pseudomonadota bacterium
CCCGTTTTCGGTAACGGTGGTGCATCGGGTATCTACGACAACATCGGACGTTTCTACACGCTGAGAGCGACGTACAACTTCGGTGGTGAATAACGGTCACTGAAGTGTCTTAATGACAAAGACGAAGCCCCGGCCGGAAACCTGGCCGGGGCTTTTTCTTTGTTGGTTTGCGGATAGCCTGGTGTGATTACGGGCTCCAGCGTAGTTCAAGAGTCTGTGCCAACCCGAAACTCCGGTACCATGACGGTCGGAACAGATAAGGGCTCAGTCAATGCTTCGATGGATAGTTCTCGGTACGACTCTCTTCGCGACATGCGCTTTTGCGCAAGACGTGGCTCAACTGCCGGAGGACGTCAAAGCACAAGTCGATCAGCTCATACAAATGGGCCTTGACGATGAGGTGGGATACACATTTGTTCGCGATCTGACCACAGACGTGGGTGCCCGACTTGCTGGGTCACCTGCTGAAGCCAGAGCTCGCGAATGGTCGGTTCAACGTCTCGCTTCGCTGGGGTTTGACGACATAGTGGTCGAGCCGTTTGAAATTCCCTACTGGTCGAGACGTGTCGACCGCGCACGAATTGTAGAACCCTCGCCGCAGACGTTGGTCGTGACCGCATTGGGCGGGTCCACGTCCACACCCGAGGGCGGCGTCGACGCACCGATCGTTCGCTTTGACAGCATGCAAGCCTTGCGTGTAGCGGATGCTTCGGTTGTGGAAGGGAATATCGTCTTCGTCGATGAAAAAATGACCCGCACACAAGACGGCTCGGGATACGGTATGGCCGTCCGTAAACGGCGCAACTGCGCCAAAGAAACAGCCAGCAAGGGCGGACTTGCCTGCATGATTCGCTCGGTTGGAACCCAAGATCGCCGGTTCGCGCACACCGGCATGATGGCGCGCGGCGAGGCCGTTGGCGATGGGCCCGCCGCGGCGTTGTCTCCGCCGGATGCGGATCAATTGACCCGACTTCTGGAGAAGGGACCGGTTCGCGTACACCTGGATATCCAGGTGGAAACTCGACTTAAGGCACCGTCAGGAAACGTCGTGGTCGATATCGAAGGTCGTGAGACACCGCAGGAAATCGTCCTCATCGGATGCCATCTCGACAGCTGGGATCTCGGGACTGGGGCCGTGGACGACGGCGCCGGTTGCGGCATTGTCGTCGGTGCAGCCCAACTCATTAATCAGCTTGAAATTAAGCCGCGCCGTACCGTTCGGGTCGTACTTTACGGTTCAGAGGAGGTTGGACTCCTCGGTGGGTTTGAGTATGCGAGAAAACATGCGGATGAGCTGCCAATGCATGTGCTCGCAGCAGAAAGTGATTTCGGTGCGGGGAGGGTGTGGCGTTTCGAAACTCGATTTGGTGAAGGTGCTTTGGGTTACGCGCGTGCGATGCAGAACGCATTGGCGCCACTGAATGTGACACCAGGTAATAATCTTGCAACGGGTGGCCCGGACGTGTCGATGTTGGTTCGCCATGGTGTGCCGGTCGTGACACCTCGCCAAGACGGCTGGGACTACTTTGATTTGCACCACACCCCAGACGATACGTTCGACAAGATCGATCCAGAGGACGTCAATCAAAATGTCGCGACGTATGCGGCATTCGTCTACCTGGCCGCTGAAATGGGGTGGGATTTTCGGCGCGCCAAAGATGCGTCGCTGTGAGTGCCTTGCTGTATTGAAATAAATCGAGTTGCCACCCGATCTTCTGTTGGTGTGACTCGACTAGTCGGAGCAATCGTATGCGATCGTTTGTTGGAGTGCGCTCGCTAGCGCTGTTGTTTGCCGGATGGGTTTTGGTTGCGACGGCATGCGCCCAAACTGATACGCCAGATACCGAGCCCCAGTCAGAACCGAAGCCGATGAGTATCGATCGCATTGAGACGATCATCGGTCGGGTTGACGAAGACTACGAACGCAACGAAAACAACATCATCTTCAGTTTTGCCGATTACGAGATTCTGTTGGTCAGCGACCCTGCTGCCGATCGAATGCGCATCATGATTCCGGTCAATGCCGCTGACGCCCTGGATGAAGCAGAATTGATGCGTCTGATGCAGGCGAATTTCGATTCGGCGCTGGATGCGCGCTATGCGGTTGCCAATGGGATGCTATGGAGCACGTTTATCCATCGGTTATCGACGCTGACCGAGGTCGATCTGCTTTCAGGTATTGGTCAGACGATCAATACGGCAGATACTTTCGGCACCAGCTACAGTTCCGGTGAGCTTGTGTTTGGGGGCGGCGATTCAAACGAGCTGCGCCGCAAGGCGTTGATCGATGAGCTCCAGGAGCGTGGACGCAAGGCGATTTGAGCAGGTCAACCGGCACCGCCCAGACGCAGCGCTAGTGCCGGTCAACCCGTTTCGCTAACTCAATCGGATCGGCAAATCCCGCGCGCGACGGCCTGAGGCCGCGAACACGGCGTTGCCAATCGCCGGCGCCACTGCGATCAAAGGCGGTTCACCGAGACCCATCGGAAACTCGTCACTTTCCATGAAATGAATGTCCAATTCCGGCACGTCGGCCATTCTGAGTGGCGTATATGAATCCAGATTTCGGTCTTTGACGTGGCCGTCCTCGAAGCGAGTGCCTTCATGCAACGCGAGACTCACGCCCCACAGCGTGGCGCCTTCCGCCTGGGCCATAGCGCCGTCAGGATGCACCCGGGTGCCGCAATCCAAAGTCTGCCATATCTTTTTCACTACGATCTCACCGCTCTCGTCGACGGCGACGTGTGCCACACAGGCGGTCCAGGTCGGCATAGCTCGTTCCTGGCCGTGCGAGACGGCGACGCCCATACCTTCCCCCGGCGGCAATTCACGTCCCCATCCGGAGCGTTCGCGAACATCTTCTAGAATTGCACGCAGTCGAGCAGCGCCTCCCACTGCGTGAGGTCCGCTACCCGCGTGCTTACCTTCGGCGTCGAGCATGGCAAGCCGCATCTCGATCGGATCAACGCCGCGCTTAGCGGCGACTTCATCAAGGAAACTTTCAACGCCCCAACTGATCCAGCCAGGTCCAACGGCACGCAGCCAGCCCGGCAGAAAAGTCTCTTGTGCCAGCTCGTTGTTGATCGCTCTAACGCGATGGTTTGGAATCGAATACCACGTGTCGGCGCCATTGATCGAGAACCCGTCAAACTTGCCGTTACCATCAACTCCAGCACCCAGGAATCCAGGTGCCATCGATTTGGTCGGCCAACCGGCCGCAGCCGCGTGATCGAGTGCGGTCAATTCGCCGCTGTCATCGAAAGCGGCTTCCAGTCTGACGACGCTCGGGGAGCGAACGCAATCAAATTGACTGTCCGCCGGTCGCGTCATGATGAGTTTCACAGGGCGTCCTAGCTCGCGCGCAGCGTGCGCTGCCGGGATCATCTGATCACCAAACAGCCGACGCCCGAAACCACCGCCAAGGTAATACTGGTGCAGTACGACCTGCGATTCCTCAATGCCGAGTGACTGTGCCAGAACCGGGATAATCAGCGATTGCCATTGGTTACCTGCGTGCACGTGACACACGCCGTCATCATCGAATTCCACCAACGCGTTTTGCGGCTCTAACGTGAAGTGCAACGCCGTCGAAGTCCGGTAAATTGACGACATCGAGCTCGACGCATTAGCGATAGCCGTCTCCGCGTCGCCGTCGTTGACGAATAAGGTGCCGGATGTTGGATCGTTCACCAGTTTTGCGCCCTCAGCGAGGATATCGTCTTCCGACACTTCCGCTGTTTTTCCTGCCGTCCACGACACCTGCACGGCTTCGGTCGCACGCATCGCCGCAGGGAAGGATTCTGCGATGACCAACGCCATGCCTTGCACGAAACCGCTCGGGTCATTGACAGTCAACGTTTGCAGGTAGCCCGGGATCTCTTTCGCCGCCGAATCGTCGATCGATTCGATCACGCTGCCGTAACGAGTGGGTGCAATGACCGGGTGCGCATACACCATGTTCGGCAATTCGGTATCCAAACCGTACACCGCCTCACCCCGTGACTTGGCGTCGACATCCAGCGCTTTGGCCGGTTTGCCGATAAGATCGCGGTCAGCGGCCGCCTTGACCGGCATGGCGGCAAGTTCCTCGTCGCTAAACGTCCGACTCACATCACCTTTCGAGACAATATCTCCAAACGACATCGACTGATCGCCGGCGATCACCTGTCCGCCGCGCGCAGTGCAATCGTCAGCGGACACGCCCATCAGCGTCGCAGCGGCCTCAATCAGAATGATCCTACCTGCAGCTGCCGCCTGCGACAGCGCGGTGAAGCTCGTTACAACAGACCAAGAGCCGCCGGTCACCATGTAGCCCCACTTGGGGTCGGAATCGACATGTTTGATCGACACTCGATCCCAATCCGCGCCGAGCTCGTCGGCCATAATTCTTGCGAGTGCTGTGCCGACATGCTGCCCCATTTCGGCGCGCATGATGTTGATGAGCGTGTTGCCTTCCGAGTCGATGTCGAACCAGACAACCGGAGAGAAGGACGCGCTCGCGCCGGTCTCGGCCACTTCAGTAACGGCGCTCTCTCTGCTGCAGCCCGGCAGAAACGCACCGAGCCCCATCACCAGACCCGTGCCTGCGCTGCTGGCAAGAAAACTGCGACGGGTAAGTGTTCGTTGCTGCTTCATGACTCACCCCCAGACGCGGCGCGGATCGCTTTCTTGATTCGCGTGTACGACATGCAGCGGCACAGATTTCCTGTCATGAACGCCGTGATTTCCTCGTCGGTAGGATTTGGGTTGGATTTGAGCAAGTTCTCAGCCGTCATAATCTGGCCGGATTGACAGTAGCCACACTGAGGGACTTGAGCCTCGACCCATGCGGCTTTGAGCGCATCGCCTTCGCTCGAATCCAACCCTTCTATCGTTGTGATACTGGTTCCTGCGACGGCCGCTAGCGGCGTGACGCAAGAGCGCGTAGCTTGGCCATTCAAGTGCACCGTACAGGCGCCGCACTGTGCGATGCCACAACCGAATTTCGTACCCTTAAGTTTGAGCTCATCGCGGATCACCCAAAGCAACGGTGTATCCCCTGGACTATCGGATGTGACGGTTTCCCCGTTTACTTCAAATTCAATCATCAGTTTCGTCCCCCACGTTCCCTAGATCTCTCCTGAGTGTATTACGAGCAATCGGTTGTCCGCGAGTCTTTCGCATCGTTGGTTTCGCTTGAGATCAATCGGCAGTTGGATCAAAGTCGAACAATGAATAGCAACAATCAGAACCTAAAGCTCTGGAAGCGATTGAA
>JBCAZH010000131.1:0-5214 GCA_038533155.1 Pseudomonadota bacterium
AACGGCACGAGGTATCTGGAATGCCGATCGTAACAGTCGATCTGCACGTCCATTTCGTTCAAATACCACATCAATTGCGGATGCGTGGCCGCGACATGGTAAGTCTCGTTGAACGCGTCCACGGATGCCTTCCAGTTGCATTCCCACTCCATGGTCACATCGCGCGTGACGACCATCCGATCGAAACGATAGGGCTCAAAGTGACCAAGCAGCGGCGCCATGTATTCTTCGAATGGCATGACGTCCTTGTCGAGTGAGAAAAACACGAGCGAATTCCAAACCGCACACGGCAACTCGACCAATCCGCTGCACGGCTTACCTTGCGGAAACAACTCCGCATCCGGAATGTTGACGAACTGCCCATCGAGCGCGTATTCCCAGCCGTGGTAGGAGCACTTGAAGCTCTCGGTGTTGTCGATGCCTTCATCCGTCAGGCGATTACCGCGGTGCATGCAGACGTTGAAAAATGCTTTGACGCTGCCATCCGTCTGCTTAACCACGATGACGGACTCACGACCGATGGTCGTCGAGATAAAGTCACCCGGCTCGGCGAGGTCGTGTTCCAGTCCAGCCAGCAGCCAGACTTTGCTCCACATGTGTGTCCACTCGCGGTGCATGTAGTCGTCGCTGGTATACCGAGACTTCGGAATGCTTTCGTAGCCAAGGTTATCAGGCGCCGGCGAATGCTCGACCGGTGTGCCACCAGGAACGGCCTCGGTGACACGTTCGACGTGTTTGTACGTCCGCTTCGGCACAGTCAGAACTGAATCCGCTTGGTAAACCCACCGTCAACCACGAGGTTCGCGCCGTTGACCCAACTTGCCGCTGGGCTTGAGATAAACACAACACACTTTGCCACTTCCTGTGGCTTGCCAAGACGACGCGTCGGATGGTCGCGAATCGTGGATTCGTAAAACTTCGGGATCGTGTCGCGGATCATGTCCCAACTGCCGCCAGGGAACTCGATGGGACCCGGCGACACGATATTGCAGCGAATACCATCGGCACCATGGAATTGCGCAAGCTGGCCTGAGTAGGTGTACAACGCGGCTTTCATCGCGTTGTAGGACTGAGGGCCAGCAAATGTTTCCAAAGACGCCGTAGTGCCGATCATCGTGATCGCGCCACCACCGCCTTCTTTCATGTGCGGAATAACCGCCTCAACCCCTCTCACTGTGCCGAGGATGTCCGCCTCGAAGTTCTTCCACCAATTACGCTCTGAATCCATGCCGCCACCGGCCGAGACGTTGGGAATGAAAATATCCACGCCTTCCATCTCTTCGACCATCTTGTCGATCCAGCCTGCATACTCGTCTTTGTCACGGATATCGCACACATCCCCGAAGACCTTGGCTTTGCTGGTTGAGACTTTTTCTTTCGTCATCTCAACGTCTTCAATCGAGCGCGAGCACGTCGCGACGTTGCAACCCTCGGCGATCAGTGCCTCCAGAATCTGACGACCGATGCCCTTGGTTGCACCCGTGATAATCGCTTTTTTGTCGCGTAGTCCGAGATCCACTGCGTTCTCCTTATTGCACCGTCAGCGCGTTATCGATCACAAGCTCAGCGCCATTTACAAAACGCGATTCGTCGGAAATCAGATAGACGATCATATTTGCGACGTCCGATGGCTCGCCAATGCCGACCGGATCTTCCGGATCGGGCTCCAAACCCAGCGCCTCGTTCGCGGTCTTGACCATCGGCGTATCGATCGCACCGGCATGCACGGAGTTGCACCGAATATTCATCTTCATCATTTGGCAGGTCACAGCCAAACTCTTGGTCATGGCCCGGACCGCGCCCTTCGCTGCCGAGTAGGCGAAAAACACGGGGTAACCCAGATGAGATGCCACCGAAGACATGTTGACGATCGAGCCGCCACCGCTCTTTTGCATCAGCGGGAGTGCCGCCTTGCAGCCAAGGAATACCCCCTCGGACATCACGGCGTTGACGAATCGAAACTGCTCGAGCGTCGTGTCTTGCGGCATCGCGATGACCACCACACCCGCGTTGTTCACAAGGCCGTCCAATCGGCCATACTTTTGCTCAGCCGCATCGATGACCTCGGCCCACCGCGCCTCATCGCGAACGTCATGGTTCATGTAGATCGCCTCATGACCTTCAGCGCAGAGAGCATCTGCCAGCGCCTGGCCGGCCTCATCATCGATATCCGTCAAAATGACTTTGGCACCCTCACGCGCCAGGTGTTCCGCATCTGCGCGACCCAGGCCAGACGCCGCTCCGGTGACAATTACCACCTTGTCTTTGCAACGACCCATGCTCGTAACCCCCCGATTCCTTTAAGGTGGGCATGGTAACCAGTCAACTCATCCGGTTTCAATCTGCTTTGACTTTTTTCCGCCGAAACGCGACCATGACAGAGCGAAGATCACTACAAACTGGGGACAATCATGGCAACGGATATTGCGCAGAAACGTCGAGTTAGCGGCCAGAATCCAGCCAGTTGGCAAGCGCAAAAGAGCGCTTCAACACGCGGTCAGATCATCGAAGCGGCTATTACCGCGTTCGTAAGCCGCGGATATGCGAACACCACAACCACTCACATTGCTGCAGAGGCAGGGCTCTCGCGCGGTGCCATGCTGCATCACTTTCCCTCGAAAATGGACATCGTGAAGGCAGCCATCGAACACCTACACAACAAGCGCCTATCAGCGTTTCAACGCGCAATCACAGAGATCCCGGCGGATGCAGACCGGGTTCGGCTCGCGGTTGAGGCGTATTGGCACCACGTGCAGCACCCGATGTTCGTCGCGTTCTTCGAGCTCTCCGTTGCGGCGCGGACCGACTCTGATTTGCGCGAAATCTTACATCCGGTCCAAGAGGAGTTTGCGGTCGAGTGGTACCAACTGGCCGAGCGTCTGTTCCCGGAATGGAATGGCAAGCGCGAGGCTTTCGATCTCGCACTCGATCTCTGCGAGTCGGTGATGGAAGGCATGGCCGTCAGCTACATGACGCATCATGAACCGAAGAACGTCGACCGATTGCTCGACTACCTTGAGCAGTGCGTGCGCGACCTGCTCAACAGCTAGCCGCAATCTGAAACGGCTTTGCGAAGCGACGCGCGGTGATCGGGATCCGCGATCGAGATCAACCGCTCAGCGCGTAACTTGAGGTCGTCAGTTCGTAGATCGGCAACACCGAACTCGGTGACGACATGGGTGGTTAACCCCGCCTCGAGTGTCGGCGCTTCGTGGTTGGCAAGCTTCGCAACAATCCGAGACAAACCACGCTTTCGGTTCGATGCTGGCAACGCGACTATGCTCGCACCACCGACACTATTCGACCCACCGAACGCGTAGTCCGGCAAGCCGCCAGGACCGCTGATTTTTTTCGCGCCCAATTGCTCAGCGTTCACGCTGCCATCGAGTGCAACTTCAACGGCGCTGTTCATTGCGAAAAACTGCGGCAGGCTAGCCAATAACTTCCGACTGTGTGTTTCGTCGCAGGCCGCCACTCGAAACCCCGGGCGCCGATCCAGCCACGCATAGAAACGCTGACTCCCCATGGCCATGCCGTATACATGTTCCGCGTTCGCGTCCAGCGCACCACTTTCCGCCAGTGCGATCGTCGCGTCGCTGATCATGCCGCTGAAGACTCTCAGGCGTCGGCGCTGACAGAGCGCCGAGAACACGGCACTCGGAATGACTCCGAGACCCGCCTGAATGGTTGCGCCATCGGGGACCAGTTCGGCAACCCGTGACGCGATCTCCGTCGTCACGCTGTCCGTTCTCGCACCGGGGAGATACTCAATCAGTGGCGCAGACACACCACACACGTGATCGACACTTTCCAAGCTGCAACCTGCGGCCGGTACCGGCATCTCCAGGTTGTCGATCAACACAGTGCAATCCGCGCGCTGCGTGGTCATCGGGATCAGCTCACCGGTGATGCCCGTAGAGATTCGCCCGGACGCCGTGATGCGACCCGGGACAAACGCAAGATCCAGTTGCGGCAAGTTCTCGACGAAGTCGTTCAAGGCCGAGTACGGCAACCGAAGCGCCTCATGTTGACCGGCGCCAGATGCATCGGTGGCGGTCGCCATAAAGGTCGTGTAGCGCTGTCCAGAGGCGATTCCGGACAGACTGACGGTATTGATCCCCGGAATGAAACTGGTGATGACATGCACGTCGGCCAAACGATTCGGCGATTCACTCAACGCGCTGCACAGCGTGCGGGGCTCGGTCGCGGTACCATGTATAAACACCGTCATGCCGGGTTCGATCAGCGAGATTGCTTCTGTCAGAGTCTTAGCGGACAACCCGAGCCACCTGTTTCGGCGCATGCCGTAGGAGTCAATTCGTGCCCGACTTTATCCTGCATCACCACGATCCGTCACCATTCGCCGAAAAAATCAGGCTCATCTTTGGACTGAAAGATCTGCATTGGGGGTCGGTGCAAATCCCGATGATCATGCCCAAACCCGACCTCACCGCGCTAACGGGCGGCTACCGTAAGACGCCCGTCGTTCAATGCGACGCCGATGTCTACATCGATTCATTATTGATCTCGCAGGAAATCGACCGCCGTTGTCCGAATCCGCCATTGTTTCCGGGCAAAATGCGTGGCCTCACGCTGGCCCTCAGTCGCTGGAGCGATAAAGCATTTTTCGAGCCAGGCGCAGCATTATCAATGGGGGAAAACCCACAGGTACCCGATGCGGTGATAGAGGACCGCAAGAATTTTTTCAACTTTATGGACTTTTCGAAATTGTCCGAGTCTTTGCCAGCGGCACGGTTCCAACTCCAAGCGCAACTTGCGATCCTAGAGTCCGCGTTGACCGGTTGCGACTACCTCGATGGTGATTCGCCAGGCTATACCGATGTGTTGGGTTGGTTCCCGGTCTGGATGGTGCGTAACAACGTTCCGAGCGCCGACACACTACTCGCGCCGTTCGCTAACATCGCCGCATGGTCGGAGCGCATGACGACCATCGGTCACGGCAAACGTGAAGACATCGACGCCAGCGGTGCCATCGAACGCGCAAGCGCGTCAACGCCGAGTGATGCGGGCGTGGTCGACGACAATCCCTTTGCTTTGTCGCGGGGCGACCGTGTCGTAGTGTTCGCCGATGACTACGGCAAAGACGAAATGGAGGGTGAGCTGCTGCATCTCGATCATCACAAAATCACTATCCGCCGCCACGATGATCGAACCGGCGCTGTGAATCTGCATGCGCCAGCGAGTGGCTTCCTA
>JBCAZH010000132.1:0-3578 GCA_038533155.1 Pseudomonadota bacterium
AGTCGGTTTGCCCGCCGTGCTCTCGAGGACTTTGGCAGTCCCTTTTACGTTCGACTGCAACACCTGCTGCACCGGCATCTGTTGCCCACCCCCACTGATGGTGACATCGCTCTCCATGGCAGACAGTTCTTGAAACTCGAACGTAAAGCCCGTTGGAATTTGGTATTCAATGCGGCGTTCGTCAGCGACCGCACCGGTCGCAATCAGCAACAGCGCAGCGTAGCAGTAGACTCTCATCGGTGTTCCCCTGATATCCGCTGGGACGCAGCGGCTCATTGGTCTTTACGCACTTCGTGACAAGCTGAGGCCAAAAGCGCCTGACGACAATGCCCGGAGCTACTGAACGGTCGAGATTAGAGTTTGGTAGCGGGATTTGACCGCCTCGATGTCGGCAGTCGACTCTTGCTCAATCAGAAAACCCAGCAGCGGTTCGACATCCTCGGCCCGCTCAAGGTCGAGATAAACGTTGGCGAGTTTCACCGCGATATCGATTTTCTCGCCGGCGAGTCCCGTTTGGTCGGCATGCTCGATGGCTCGCGTGTACCAGTTTGCCGCAGTGGTCGCGTCGTCTTGTTGTAGCGCGAGGTCCCCTGAGTAGCGCATCGCTTCAACTGCCGGTGTCGGCCATTCGGACGCCAAAGACCGACCGAGCACCGCTTGGATCAAGTCGTCGGCCACCACCAAATCGCCTTCGATCATCGCGAGCTCGGCAAGCCGCAAATCCACCTGAGCGGCGCGCGAGTGATCCTCTATCCCAACGAACACCGATCGCGATTCCTCAAATGCGATTCGGGCGGACTCGATATTTCCTAACGCGCGATCAGCCGCTGCAAGTTGCGACAAACCTGCGGCGACATAAATCATGTCATTCGCTGACCGTGCAATCGCCACTGCTTCGCTGGCGGCATCACGCGCGTCCTGATGACGCCCGTCGCGGTTGTACAAAGTCGATAGCATGCCTAGGATTCGGCCTTGACCCACGCGATCGCCCAGTTCACGACGCAGGGCGAGCGATTGCTCATGCAAACCGAGCGCCTCTTTGAAGCGACCCTGCAAACGACGCAAGTACCCATAATTGTTCAGAATCAGCGCCTCGTTTCGTCGATCACCGACAGCACGGAAACTCTCAAGAGCATCGAGAATGTTCTCCTCAGCCTCACTAAGCCGTCCGTCGTTCATCGAGATGTTGGCGAGACTGGAATAGATATGGCCCGGCAACACTTCGCGCTCCAAACTGCGAAACGCCAACGTTGATCGGGCGAGCTTTTCTCGTGCGGCGGCGAAATCTCGGCGGTCATAGTCCAGAATGGACATCGAGATCAGCACCCGTCCGATTTCCTCAAGCTCATTGCCGGCTTCGGCAACCGCGAGACTGCGCTCGTAAATGGGCTCAGCCTCAGCCAACCGACCCGTCTCGTGGGTCACCTTGGCTAGTCCAGTTAAGGATCTCGCGTGCAGCCCGGGTTGCTTCTGGACGGCGGGGTCTTCGCTGAGCTCGCGATACGCCGCCTCCGATTGATCAACCTGGCCGAGTATGAACAAACACTCCGCACGGTGGATGCTTGCAAGATGCAAGGCCGGATTACGTGCAAGTACAACATCCAGCAACGGCAGTGCCTCGGCGTGGCTACCCTCGAGCACCTTATTGATCGCCCGAGCGTACGCCTCGTTGATGAACGGGTCCTCGTCCACGACAGAGAGGTTGTCCCGATCGAATCGACGAACGCCGAGCAGCCCGCTAACACCCTGAACCATACCGTGTGCAAGGCTGGCGCTCTGCTCGGACACCATGGTTGCCTCACGGCGTCGACCTCCGGAGTCCACAAGAAGGTAACTCAGGCGCAATCCACCCACATTACGCTCAAGTTCGGGAATCAATACATGGGTTGCGCCGTAGGCGCGGGCCAGTCGCGACTGAATATCCACGAGTGAGTCGGCGTCTACCTCGCCGCCCCAATTGCGGTTTTCTGCAAACTTCACGATGTCGCTCGAAGCGACCACAGCGACAGCACCGTTGTCGATGAACAGTCGATTCGCCAAATCCATCATGCCATAGCGAACCCAATCGAGTTCCGGGTCCCCCGTCTGATTTTGCACAGGCATCACAGCCAACCGGATGCCATCGGCGGGTGGCGACGATGGCCACAACAAAAGAATGCCGATCACCGTGATAAGAGCCAACGCCGCGAACCCCAAAACCCACCGAGGTCGTGTGACCGTCGACGGATCGACCGCTTCCGGCGATGCCTCGGCAGCAGGTCGGGCCGCGCTTAGCTCACTCAGTGTCCCAACAAATTGATAGCCATGACCATGGACCGTTCGGATCATGCGTTGCTGATTGGCGTCGTCACCAACCGCCCGGCGCGCCTTACCCACCGCCCGGGTTAACGCCGTCTCAGTTACGATCATGGGTGCCCAAAGCGCTTCCTGCAGCTCATCTTTGGACACGGCTCGGTCCCGATTGGCCACGAGATAGGCCAGCAGATCGAACACTCGCGGTTCCATCGCCAACGATTCGCCGCTGCGAATCAGCTGCCGACCTTTGATGTCGAGTTCGAATTCAGCGAATCGGAAAACCGACGCCTGCGGATCCGCCATTTTTCCCCCTGATGGCCCGTCCAGCGCATCGTCAGCCTATGGTCAGCGTATGGTCAGTTCTCGGTCAGGACTCCCACGACGCGACAGACGACACTTTCCCCACGCTCAATGAGCGCTTTATTTTCAATAACTTAAAGCGAATAACACCGTGAGGAGAAGTCCAATGAAACGTTTACTCGTCCTGCTGTACGGCATCACCAGCTATGTCGTGTTTTTTGCCACCTTTCTGTATTCGATCGGCTTTATCGGCAACTTGATCGTACCAAAATCCATCGATTCTGTGCCTGGAGCCCCGCTCGGCACGGCGCTTTTCATTAATCTTACGTTGCTCGGCGTCTTTGCAGTCCAGCACAGCCTGATGGCTAGACCCTTCTTCAAGCGCTGGCTGAAACGCTACATCCCGGAAGCAGCGGAACGCAGCACCTATGTGCTCGCGTCCAGCGTAGCAATGATCCTGCTGTTCGTCCTGTGGGAGCCGCTCGGTGGCGTTGTTTGGTCATTCGAAAGCAAAGCGGCGATCTCGCTTGCGTATGCAGGATTCGCGTTCGGTTGGGGCTTGATCCTGTTTTCGACGTTCGCGATTAACCACTTTGATCTATTTGGGTTGCGCCAAACCTGGAAGCACTTCCGGCAAGTCGAATACACGCCTCTGAAGTTCGTACAGCCCTGGATCTACCGCGTTGTGCGCCACCCGCTCTATGTGGGCTGGTTCTTTGTATTCTGGTGCACCCCAACGATGACCGTCACTCACCTGCTGTTCGCTGTCGCAACGACCGCCTACACGCTGATCGGCATCCAGTTCGAAGAGCACGATTTGATGGACGCACATCCGGAATACGAAGCGTACAAGCGCGAAGTGCCTGCACTGATCCCTTCGATCAAAGGCCCCGCGAAACTGAACACAGCGGAGGTTGAAGCATGAGCACCGCAGCACTTCAACGCAGCGCCTGGCTGCGCCGCGCCGGGCAAGCAAGCTTCGC
>JBCAZH010000132.1:3678-5212 GCA_038533155.1 Pseudomonadota bacterium
GCATCCGAACGGAACTCCCGTTGCGAATGCACAGTCAGAGAGATTGAACACGATGAGACAAACCATCGCCCGACTACAGTCGTCTAAACACAAGATAAAGATTAGAAACACCAGAGCGCACATGGATATGCACGACGATCACCCATCTCAGCGGTACCTCGCCGAGACCGAATATCTCAATTACTCCCACCCGGCTTTGCAGACGCTGATCCGTCGTGTATCGCAGGATTTCGACAATGACGTCGAACGCGCCGTGGCGTTGCACGACTTCGTCCGTGATCAAGTTGAGTTCGGTTTCACACCAGCTTTCTACGACGTCACGGCAAGCGAAGTACTATTGAGCCGGCAAGGTTTTTGCAACCCGAAAGCGACGCTGTTGACGGCGCTATTGCGCGGCGCTGGCATTCCTGCGCGTCAGCGTTTCGTTGGCCTCTCATCGGAAGTACTGGCTGGCGTCATCGACCCTGGCTCGCGGTTCGTCGATCACGCGATCGTTGAGGCGTGGCTGGAAGATGGTTGGGTTCGGACCGATAGCTACAACGTCGATGCGGAACTGTTCGATGCGGGCGCGTCCCATTTGGATCGAACCTTAGGCTTTGGCATCCGCCGCGACGGCAGCACACGTTGGGACGGACGCACAGACAGCTTCTCTCAGTTCCATCCCGATTACGTCGTTCGCGACTTCGGCATTTATGACGACGTCGGAAAGTTCTATCGGGATGCGCCGAAGCCGTACAACCGGCAAAACTGGCTATCGCGCCTGTGTGCGAGGCCCGCAACCACGAAAGCCAACAGTCGGATTCGCGCTCTGAAGCTCGCAGCTCAAAGCGCCGCGTGACACGGCCGGCCTATCGGCCGTGCACCTTGAAGTAATCCGGAATGCCGGCCGACCAGTTCTCGCCGTGCTGCTGCGTGCCACCGTCGACGGTCAGCACCTCACCGGTGATGAACTTACCTGACGGCGCAGCCAGATAAACGATCGCCTGCGCGATATCCAGTGCATCACCGAACCGATGCATCGGGTTGGCATACTGGAACATGCGCGCAACCTCTGGTTCGTACACATTCAAGCCTTCGGTGCTAATCGAACCCGGCGCCACACAATTCACTTGGATGTTGAGCGGTGCCCATTCAGTTGAGACCGTTTTCGACAAGTAGATGACGCCGGCTCGAGCCGCGCAGGTGTGAGCTACCTGGGGCATACCACGGCCGATGACAGCGACCACGTTGATGATGTGGCCAGGGCGCTCGGTCTCGCGCCACCGACGTGCGGCCGCTTGCATCATCCACCACGTCCCGTTCAAGTTCGTGTCGATGACCGCATTCCAGCCTTTGACGCTGAAGTCGATGGCATTCTGCGGGAACTGCCCGCCACCGTTATTGACTACAAGATCGACATGACCAAACCGTGCCCAGGTCTCACTCATCAAAGTATCGACCTGCTCCGGATCTCGAATGGTCATCGAGTGATACGCGATGTCGCGACCGGTGAGTCGCTTGACGCTGTCAGCCGTAGCGACCAACCGCTCCTCAC
>JBCAZH010000133.1:0-5166 GCA_038533155.1 Pseudomonadota bacterium
AGTGTGCTGGTCTACGCTGCGTTCGGGACTTCGCGGCTCGTTAGCATCGCGGTTGACGGTTGGCCAGAAACAACCCTCGTGGCCGCCGCTGCCCTAGAGCTAACGATCGCTGTGGCCGGGCTTTTCGTTTGGTGGGCGGGACGAAGAAAGGTCGACTCCCGCAGGTAACGATGGTCCCGACTAAACGGGACTGGTCGACATCCCGAGTGATGAGATTTTGGTAGGCTTGGTCGCAGCGCTTGTGCACTAGCGAGATTTTTTTGGGGGAGAAACCAATGGCACAGATTGCAACGCGTAGATCTTTTTCGGCACTGTTCGGACTTCTTGTCATCGGCTTGGTACTAATCCCGAACTTGGCCCACGCGCAGTCTCCGGATGGCGCCGAACCCAACGCATTCTCACGCCACCTCTTCCATGCGAAACGAAGCGACTACCAAGCTTTGCATGAGCAATTGAATGGCACTGGTTTTTTTCCCGTCAGCATTCAGAGTCCGGCCAATAGCCGCTACAACGTAGTCTGGAACAAAGACATTAACGTGGAGCGCTACGCGATTCATACGAATATGTCTCGCGACAGCTACGAGGACCGCCGGGACGAGTACAAACGTAAGCGAATGAAGCGGAGCTTTGTCACCGCTTACTCGCATAATGGTGAGGTTCGCTACAACGCGATCTGGGTGAAAGAAACGGATGACCGCGACCGGCGTGTACACAGCAAGCTCTCCGAGAAAGAGCTTGTCAAGAAGCTCAAATCGTATGGACGACGAGGTTATTCACCCGTAGATATCCTGCCGTGGCGGCACAAGAAGGAGGTCTATTACTCGGCTGTTTGGATTAAAGACAAGCGAGACGCTGCATGGATCGTCGATGTGCCCGTCGACGAGTGGGAGAAGTTTCACAAGGAAAAGCGTCAGCAGGGCTATTCGCTACGCGACATTGGCATGCTCGGTGCCAGTAGCACTAACGGAATTCGTTACTCTGGCGTTTGGGTGAAAGACAAAGCCACAAGAACGCACTTCCGTAAGATGGGCTTGACCACAGCCGAGGTCTCCAGTGTCTTGGCAGCGCAAGTCAAAGACAATTACCGCGTGAGCGATCTGGACTCCGTTTACGTGGGCGATGAAATCCGGTTTTCCGTGTTACTCCATCGGCCGGGCAGGCGGAATCGACTCATCGCCAATTTCGATATTCCGGAGGACATGGAAGACATCTTGATTGCAAGTCTTGAGGAATACCGATTACCCGGTAGAAACGGACGGAGCGGTAACATCGGCTTCTTCATTGAGAACTTTGAGACTGGGCGTTACATCGCCTACAACCCCGATCAGCCGTTCTTCATATCCAGCACCCGCAAAGTCATTCTGGCCGCCTCCGCCCTACAAAATGGATTCAAGCCATCTACCCGGCGCTCTATTGACCTCGACATCGAGAACTACCGTTTCGACGCCCGTGAAGAAGGACAGTCACGCGGAGGAATCGAGTATCCGCGAATCGATCGACGCCGTATGAGCTCTAAATTCGCGCCAAGCGATCTGCTCGCTGCGATGCTGGTCGAGAGTGACAATACCGCAGCTGATTACTTCTACGAGAATTGGGCGGGAATGCGCGAGCTACGCAAGACACTTGAATCATTGGATACACGGAACTTTGGAGAGATGATTAGCAAGTGCGAGCAAGACCGTCGCTCGTTAATGGTCAAACCTGGTTTCGACGATCTCTCAGAAGTACGTTGTCATGTGTTGCGCGAATGGGTGACCAACCCTGGCGAACGCTTGCGCTACGCCAATGCGGATGAACGCGAGATTCTGGATGGCAAGCTTACGGCCCGCAGTGAGTCCGTTTGGCGCGAGCACATTAACAAACACTACAATGCTCTAACACCTCGGACTTTTGCTCGCTTCTTCAGGTCAATTGCGGAAGAGGAGCTGTTGACGCGTCGGCAACGTGGCCAGTTACTGAGTCACATGGGAACCAGCTCGAATTTCACGAGTGGGCTGATCGAACCACGACTATTTGATAGTCACGCAGCGAAAAACGGACGCACGTATCGCAACAAGACCTGGGTAGGGTTCACGTGGGACTGGCGCGGTCGGCGGGGCGATTATGATCGCATCCGACCGAAGCACGCCTTTGTGATATTGACAGAGGATCACAGCGAGCCAGGCTCCGCTGCAAGTGACAATGCCGACCTATTTTCGAGCGTTTTGTTCCAGCGTGTCTTGCCACTGCTGGATATCGGAAATAGGAAACGGTGAGCCTTTCGACAATTCCAAGTACCATTCAAGAATCGGCGATCTCGAGTCTCTGTCCGCTCCGTCGTGCTGCCTATTCGGGACCCATGTTTGGCACAAACAACACCATAGCCACCACCAGGCAAGCGGCAAAAAAGACACTTACTCCAAGACCGAACCACGTCGAGCGCGTCACTCTCCGATACGTAACGATATCGAACACCGCGATAGTAGCCAGCATTGCCAGCCATGTAGGCATCGTCAAGACCTCCGCGCCGAATGGTTGAAACAGACGCGCGAGCGCGGGCGTCATGAGCGACAGACTCGAAAACAGAATCATCCGCTGGTGCACTACCTGGTTAGTGCGCCAGATCATCGCAGCAGAAAAGAACAGTGCGAAGGTAACAAGGTTGATCGAGTTCGAGATGAGCTGAATCCAGCTGAACTCTCTCAGATTGAGCTCTATGATCATCGTCACGCCCGTTGCGATGACCATAACGGCAACGTACAGCCCTGCTTGCCCGACGCGCCTGTGGCTGACAACGTTCTGCCTGCGAATCAGCATAGGTTGATAGACCGCGAGAGCAAACCAACCAGTCATCGCAACGATATGCATGAACAGCGATACGCGAACGGGTGGCCAGAGCTCAGGCAAAAACACGGCTCGCGCCCCGAACCCTAGAAAAACAACGACAAAAAGGAGAATGCTGTAGCCGTACGCGAACGAGCTAGCGCTAGTGCTGCCTTTCAAGTTCAACCCCTCCTGCAACCAAAGCAGTCGCCTCGCAAGACCGACGGTTGCGAGTACCGGTGAGCATCGACTCTTGAGTGTCAGCGCAAGGACCCACTCAATCTGATCGGTCAGGCGAACTGAACGTCAAGTGATCAGAGGCGAACTCGATCACCGCATTGATCGTTGACGGTTCACGAAACTCGCCGCCCCCATGGGTGCCATCTAGAAGGATCTCTAGCGTCACGCCGCGGTTCGCGGGACTGGCTGCAATTGCATCGTGAAGCCTCTGAGATTGTCGCGCCGCGATCAACGGGTCGCGAGCACCGTGCATGATCAGTATCGGCGGCAGAGTGACACCCTCCGGTAATTGCTCGACATAGTGGAGGGGGCTCGCCTGTCGAGCCAGATCTGGGTTCTCACCGACCGATGCGCCGATCAACCGGGATTCAGGTGAATGCGGTCCGTTTGTATCACTTGAGCCCTGTCCAGAATCCTCCATGTCTTGATCCATCGTCGAGAACTCGACAGGACCGAACCAGACTACTGTGGCGCGAAGGAGATTTTCTTGGTTTGCAGCGAGATCCAGAGTTGCGGTCGCAGCGAGGTGCCCGCCAGCAGACTGACCGAAAACCACGAAGGACTCACGGTCGACACTGAAACTCTCTGCGTTCGTATACAAGAACCGAATCGCCTCGGTGACATCCTCTAATTGCGCAGGCCAGTGCGCTTCTCTCGACAGTCTGTAGTTGATCGACGCCACCGCGAATCCATCGGCTAGAAAGCGACGCAGAAATCTCGGCCGTGCTTTGTCACCCGCTCGGAATCCGCCGCCGTGGATCAGTATGACGAGCGGCTGCGGCTTCAATGCGGCTTCCGATAGATAGAGATCCAGTTTCTGTTTGGTACTCGCATCCGCATACGCCACATCGCGGAAGTCAGGGTGAACCGCTGTCGCTGAGTACCAAGCAATCACGAGTAATGCCACAAAAGCAATCGTGAGCAACGCAGCAAGCATTTTTCTCTTATGCCCCACTCTAGACATCCGAAAGAAATGATCGGTCGGACTCTAACCGAAGGCACCGGGCGCAGTATGAACCAAGGTTAAGTGTGCTCGCGTCTCCTGAGTATTCGGCTATACGCTTGTGGTGTGATGCCAAGGAACGCCGCGATATCCTTCTTCAGGGCATGCTCGAATACGGAAGTGTGGCGCGCGGCAAGAAAATTCATCAGCGCGTCTGCATCGTTAAGGCTCTGGCATACCAACAAATCCTTGTCGTACTGCAGCGTCTCAACAACTTTCATTCGAATGTACTGACCGAATTGCCGCCCGGTCAGATACTCGTTGAGTAAGAACTCATGCGAGAACTCTACGCCGTCAAGGTCGCTGATCGCCATCAGTCTGTCGGTGCCGTAGTCCTGCGTCCAAGTGCTCGAAACGTTGCCGGCAATATGCCCTGCCTCGAAGAAGCGAGTTAGCGTCACGCGCCCATTTTCGTGAGTGTAGTAGGAGCCCGCTGTGCCGGATGAGATGAGAAACCACCGATCAGCAATTTCAACATCGTTGTAGACCGGATCGCGCGAGGAAATGCGTCGCTCCCTGGCGTGCTCGCAAACTCGACGCCACTCTGCTCGCGTCGGCGAACAACCGCGATCCATCATTTGAACTTCGAGAAAATCCAGCGGCGACACAGTCGACTCCCGATGTGGAACGCGCGCGTTGGACGTAGTCAGTCTACAACTCGTATCAACGACGGCGATCCAAACGACAAACAAAACATCTTAGCTCAACGCACACTCTCAGCAACGTACGCGCCCAACCGCTCGATAGCCGACCTCGACTCTGGCAGCATCGGGAAGAAATGCCAAACGTGGATCAGTCCTTTCTCTACTTCGAGAGTCACATCCACACCAGCGCTTCGAGCTTGCTCCGCGAGACGGGTGCTGTCTGAAACCAGAAGATCGCGATCACCTACTTGAATCAACATCGGTGGCAGGTCGCGTAAGTCACCGTGCAATGGCGAAACCTGCCAACGACGCAGGTCGTCTCCTGCGTAGTGCCGCGCGTCCATCAGCAATCGATCACGTTGCAGCATCGGATCGTCGACCACGCCCGCCTTAGCGGAAGGTCCAACCAACTCGAGGTCTACCCATGGTGCAATCAACACGGCTCGGGCAGGCAATGCCACATTGAGCGTCTTGGCA
>JBCAZH010000134.1:0-4883 GCA_038533155.1 Pseudomonadota bacterium
GCAAAGGCCTGGCTAAGACGAGAGATTGGGTAGCGCCTAGCAGAGTACCTAAATGAGCCAAATTACCTCGCTCTATGTTTACAAAGTGATCGCGCAAGCGAGTCCCGGCGTCAAGACTCGCGACCTTGTGGAGGCCCTCGGCTTGGATCCGGATGGATCGATTGATCCGAAGCAAATGGTCGACTCGCTGGCGTACTACGATTTTTTCGCCACTCTCGCCGATCGCGATCCAGATGGACTGGCCCTACCGCTTCGCATTGGCGCGGCAATGCGGAGCGCCGAATACGGGGCGTTTGGGCTTGCGTGGAAATCTGCGCCAACTCTTAGAGGGTCCTATCTGCGCTCGGAACGATACGGCCAAGTTCTCGGTACCGCGGAGACGTATTCACTCGAAAGCACCCAGGACGGATTGTTCTTCAACCTTGAAAAGGCAGGCGACGGCCGCACCGGAATGCTGCTGTCGAACGAAGCGAGCATGGCGGCTGTTAACCAAATCAGCGCGGAAGTCAGTACCGTAAAATTCACGCCGCTGGCGGTGTACTTTCGACATGAACCTCGAGGCGACACGTCAGTCTACGAGTCGCACTTCGGTTGCCCCGTTCGTTTCAAAACGGGACGCGATGCTCTGCTGGTCAATGACGCATTAATCGACGCACCGAACAAGCTGGGTGACGAGACCATCGCCCAGTTCTTCGATCAACACCTCGAGAGTGAACTGGCAAACCAAGCGAGCGATTCCGGACTTGAGCAACAGGTCAGACGAGCGGTTGCGAGCTTGCTCAGTGAAGGCGTGCCTTCGCTGTCCACGATCGCTGCCAAGCTCAGCATAGGCGCCCGTACATTACAAAGGCGGTTGTCAGATCAGGGACATTCTTTTCAAAGCCTGGTGGACATGGCGCGCAAAGACCTTGCTCAACGGTTGCTGCGAGAGACTGAATACAGCCTTGCGGAGGTCGCATTCCTGACTGGGTTCGCCGAGCAGAGCGGCTTCACCCGCGCGTTCAAACGCTGGGCGGGCGAGACGCCGCGTTCATACCGACTCGGCTCGATGACAGGCTAGACGCACCTTGTCGTGAACGGGCAAAACTCTGGCACGCACGGGCAATAACCCACTGCGGTGCACGCCTAACCTTTGACTTGAATCTACTCAACCTCATCGGAGTCAAGTCAATGCAAACTTCAAAAGACAACCTCACCCTCATCATCGGCGGTACCGGTAAGACCGGACGGCGAGTGGCCGAGCGCCTCCGGGCGAAAGGCCACAACGTGCGCATCGGATCACGTTCGGCGACGCCGCCGTTCGACTGGAACAACGAGAAGAGTTGGGACGCCGCGTTGGAGGGCGTCACTGCCGCCTACATCACCTACGCGCCCGACCTCGCCATGCCTGGGGCGACCGATTCAATCCAAGCGTTCGTCGATCTCGCGAAGCGACGGGGTGTGCAACGGTTGGTGCTGTTGTCGGGTCGCGGCGAAGCCGAGGCGCAAGCCTCTGAGGCGATCGTGCAATCGTCGGGCATTCCTTGGACGATTGTGCGGTCCAGCTGGTTCAGCCAGAACTTCTCAGAAGGCGCATTCATCGACATGGTACTGCAGGGACAAATCACACTGCCCGCAGGGAACCAGGTCGAGCCGTTTGTTGATGCAGACGATGTTGCCGATGTTGCAGCCGCCGCATTGACCGAGGCCGGCCACGAGGGTGAAGTCTATGAAATGAGCGGTCCGCGACTGATGACCCTCGACGATGTCGCGGCAGAGCTCTCGAACGCGACCGGTCGTCAGATCGCTTACGTCGACGTGCCGCACGAGGCATTTGTTGCGGAAATCACGCAGTCCGGCGCACCCAAAGATGTCATCTGGATGTTGGACTATTTGTTCTCAACCGTATTGGACGGTCGCAACGCGCACCTCACTGATGGCGTTCAGCGCGCGCTGGGGCGGGCACCAAAGGACTTCGCGGAATACGCTCGCGACGTCGCGGCATCTGGAATTTGGAACAGCGCAGCGTGAGGTAAGGAACGATGAACTTTCACTGGGCCGTCTACTTGAGTCTTTTTCTTGCGCTGTGGAGCGCGGTGGTTGGCGGAGTCTTCTCCGCCTTCTCCGAGTTCGTGATGTCCGGGCTGTTGCGCGCAGCACCAGCGGGCGGTATCGAATCGATGCAGCACATCAACCGAACCGTACTAAGGACACAATTCGTCGCGGGAATCCTGATCATCCCGCTGCTATCGATCGCGTTCGCCATCTACGCGTGGCGCAGCGGACTCGGCGACACCGCGTGGCCGGTTCTGTTAGCCCCGGTTGTGTTCGTACCCACCGTGCTGCTGATGACCATGTTCGGGAACGTACCCATGAACAATCGGCTTGAGGCGCTCGACCCGAACTCTGCTGAAGCGGCAACGTACTGGATCGAGTATGGACGCGTCTGGACACGACTGAATCACGTGCGCACGCTCGGCAGTATTGTTACCGCAGGACTCTACATGCTCGGTGCAATAGCATTGGCGGCTAGCGACCGATCACTCATCTGATCGGTTGCGTGGCACTTCCTGCATAAGACTTCATCGATACGCGAACACACCGTCAATCGAGAGCGTGTCGCCTAGCGGAACGCTGCTGCTGTCAGCCGAACGCCGCTTCGATGCGTTTCTGTTCCAACGCCACGAGGAAGTCAGAGTACGGCTGTTCGCCGAGCATCCGAATCGCTGTGTCCTGCCAATTGGCGTCCAGCCAGACGGCGAGTTCGGTGGCTTCGCGCGCTCGACCTCGGTGAATCAACGCAAGTCGCTCCGAGATCTGACTCGGTGCAAGCCAGCGAAACTGGCGATGACGATGCGCACGGGCTTCCTCACGGAAAAAGTTAGGCATTGCGTGCATAGGTGGCTCTCCCTTTTGCAGCCGTAGCCACGTTAGGAAGGCATGCGCCGTTCGGCAAGTGACATTTTTATTTCAGTTATTGGTTGAATTTGAAACAACAACTTGGAGGAAACACGTAACAATCCACTTGAGAAGAGTTCTATTTTCTTGCCGAAAACTGCGCGTGCTTTTCGGCAACTCTCGCAACCCCTGAGAAGTGGTTGCTTGACCAGTGATCTTCGTTTGGCCGTCAATCTCAAACGGTCGCGCGTGGTCGATAGTGACTGGTATAGACTGTCGCGATCACGCCAAAAGGAATCTCGCATGAAACTTCATTTTGCTTTTTTCACCGCTGCATTTTTGTGGACGTCCGTAGCGACTGCCGATGATCACGCGATGACGCTGACGAGCACGGACATCGAGCACGGTAGCTTCATGGACACCGCCCAGGAATTCGCGGGGTTTGGCTGTACAGGTGACGACCAGTCACCCCAACTTTCCTGGTCGGGTGCGCCGGAAGGCACCAAAGCGTTTGCCGTGTTTGCGTATGATCCCGATGCTCCAACCGGCAGCGGCTGGTGGCACTGGCAGCTCATCAATATCCCAGCAGACGTAACCGAACTGGCGGCTGGAGTCGGCAGCGCAGATTCGGAGGATTTGCCAGAAGGTAGCCAGCAGATGAGAAACGACTACGGCAGCGCGGCGTTCGGTGGCGCATGCCCACCGCCAGGCGACGGCGCGCATCGCTACCAATTCACGGTATTCGCGTTATCGCAGGTGCTAGAGATTCCTGCTGATGCCTCTGCGGCATTGACCGGTTACATGGTGAATGCGAATAGCCTCGCGTCGGCAACCATCGAAGCGCTGTACAAGCGCTAGGCTGCGCGCGGGACGTTAGCGATGAGCCTGGTTACCGAACGTATTCGTTACTCGTATGACGGGATCGAGTTCGAAGGTCATTTCGCGTATGACGATGCGATCGATGGAACGCGCCCGTTGGTCACGGTCAGTCATGCGTGGAGTGGCCGCAGCCCCTTCGAAAATGAAAAGGCTGAGAAACTCGCTGCGATGGGTTACGCCGGTTTCGCCATCGATGCTTATGGCGCCGGAGTTCGAGGTACGACCCGTGAGGAAAACTCGGCGTTGATGACGCCCATGCTCGACAACCGATCGGAGTTGCTCGAGAGGTTACGCGCGGGCGTGGCTGCCGGTGCAGCGCATGCCGTGGCCGACGAGACGCGAATTGCCGCCATCGGTTATTGCTTCGGCGGTCTGTGCGCGCTAGATCTGGCGCGTTCCGGTGATCCGCTAGCCGGCGTGGCGAGCTTTCATGGCTTGTTCCATGCGCCGGACTGGCCGGTTAACAACATAAAAGCGAAAGTGCTCGCGTTGCACGGCTATGACGATCCGATGGCAACCCCAGACTCGGTCTTGGCATTGGCGAAAGAGCTCAGCGACGCGGGCGCGGATTGGCAGCTCGTGGCATACGGCAACACAAAGCACTCGTTCACCAACCCTCTGGCCGACGACCCAGCCAACGGGATCGTCTATGACGCCAGCGCCAATGCACGCAGTTGGCTCGCTCTAGAGCACTTTCTGACCGAAATCTTCTGAAGAAGGACATAGGCATCGCCTTCGTCCACAATTCGAGCACTCGAACATTGACATATTTGCACAAACACGCAAATATAGGCAGATGAGTACTGACCAAACCGAGTCCCTCGCCAACCTTCTGAAGGCCCTAGGGGAGTACAACCGACTCTCAATGGTCTATGAGCTGTGCAATTGCCAAGCCCCGCGAAATGCCATGTGTTTGTGCGAATGCTGCAGCGTCGATGCCTCGGTCGCGTCGCGACACCTGAAAGTGCTCGCGCAGGAAGGCATCGTGAAAATTGAGAAGAAAGGCCGAGAGCGAATCTACTCGCTCAACCGCGCTGATATCGCAACGAAATTACGGGCACTCGCAGATCAAATTGAAGCGGAGCCCACACTAAAAACTGCTTAAGGAGAACTGATATGACCGAAGA
>JBCAZH010000135.1:0-2328 GCA_038533155.1 Pseudomonadota bacterium
ATTTGTATTAGGGAGTTGGATCGGCTTCTGAGTGTGCTGAGCAGACTCCTGAATCATTTTGTGATTCCTAGCAAAACCCGGGACCAAACGCTTCTTTTTCAGCAGACACCCACCGCTTGCCGTCCTTAGCAACTCTACAGACAGGTCCTCTCTGTTGGTATCTAATATTCGTACGCGCAAATCCGCCATCAGGATGGTGCGCCGTCGTGGGCCCCTCAGAGCCCCAACTCTGACAGAACGCTCGGCTCGTATTGAATGATCACGACGTGGTTTCCCTCGCTGTCTTCAAACTTTGCGAGGCTACCAACACCAGGGATTTGGTGTTGAGACCCAAGCATACTGCCGCCAGCCTCGCGAATCGCAGACAAGGATGCGGCAAGGTCGTCTACCGCAATTGAGCACTCAAAGCCTCCTTTGCCGAGTTCGGCCGGCGACGGTCGTTCTTGCAGTGCGCCCTGTACACCCGCGCCATGGATTCGATAAAAATTGGGAGGCCCCCAGGGTTCGAAGGTCCATCCAAATACCGATCCATAGAAGTTACGGGCGCGATCAACATCATCGGCTTCGATTGCGAAATGGGCGAGTTTGTTTGGCATAGTCATCTCCTTTGAGACAAGCGTAGAGTTAGACGACTTGGCGCTCTACCGCATTTTCGACTATTTTGTTCGGAGATGCGTCAAATCATGACCCCATCAGATGAGCCCTATGCGCTCATCCGCACGCTAAGCGTCAACTACGGTTCCGGCGGTCACGCCTCTAGCCACAACCACCCTTGGGGCCAGCTGTTGTATGCGCAGTCTGGCGCCATGCGGGCGAAGATCGAAAACACAATCTGGTTCGTTCCGCCGCGTCGTGCGCTTTGGATCCCACCTCGAACGCCACACAGTTTTCGAATGCTCGGTGGCGTTGAGCTAAGAACACTGTATTTGAAGAACAGCCTCTCTGCTGATTTTGAAGTTGCCCAGGTATCGCAGGTGACCGGCCTGCTCCACGAAGCCATCCTGCGCGCATGTGATTTCGGCTGGATTGATGAGCGAAATGACGATCAATCGCGGATCGCGTATTTGATCCTGAGCGAATTGCGTTCGACCAAGGACAGCGTGATCTCTCTTGTCGAGCCCAAAGACCCAAGAGCGTTGAAACTCTCTAAACTGTTCATGGACCCTGCGTTCACTCAAGCCGGCATGGACACGCTAATGAGCAAAGCGGGAGTCAGCAGGAAGACCGCAGAGCGTTTGTTCCGTAGGGAAACCGGTTTGGCACCGGCGCAGTGGCGTAGAGTCTGGAACCTATCACTCGCCATGGAGCAGCTGAACGCTGGTCAGTCGATAGACGAAGTATCCGAGATATGTGGCTACGCTAACCGATCCGCGTTCAGTACTGCGTTCAAGGAGTTCATGGGTCTGTCACCGCGTGAGTTCCGAGCTCGCCAACGACAGCTTTCAACCTGATTGTTTCGAATGGGGTCGAACCGAATTTATAACTATCGGTGCGAGCCGATGACTTTCTCAGACTGTCGAAACGCTTCTTGTCATCAAGGATTAGGACATGGCGCAGCCAACCAGCGACAGGCCTGATTGATCAGGTCGGGTGGCGACAAAGCATAGAGTTCAACGATTTGCCCACCGTCGGTAAGTACCGCCAGCCAGCGATTGTCGTCGCTGAGAGCCATCGCGCGTGTTTGCCGATCAAGCTTGAACTGCGCAATCCGAGTGTCGTCCGCGAGGTTCCAGATCCGCGCGGTACCATCGGCGTCCAGCGTTGCTGCGCGTTGCAATCCTGGCGACACCGCAGCGTGTGCCACCTGATTGACGAAAAGCGAAGCGACCTCGTCGAGCGTCTGCCACTCGAGGATGCGTAGCTTGGTGCGCGATGCGACGATCAGGTAATCGTCGTCACCGGAAAATGTCAGAAACGATGCCTGAGTATCGTTCAGCACTGGCTCTAACTCCAGCGTTCCACGCAGCACGTCTTTGTCCCAGGATTCTAGGCGGCGACTGCAGCCCCCGCGGGTTAGTTTCTCGCAGATGAGCACGGCGCGGCGATCCAAACGCCCGGTTGCCTCGCGTAGCGTGCCCACGGCAGCGCCAAGATATTCTGTAGGTTCAGCGCTCGGCGTTTGGTCTGCCTGAAGACGCAACGGCTGCGGCTCCGGCACCGCGTACTCAGATCCCTGTGGCATTCTCCAAGTCAGCACTTGATCATCGACTACAGTTTCAAGCGTGTTGCTGTCAGAGCTAAAGTACAAGCGTTCGGCCGCGCCATCGATGCGCAGACGGGCGTAGCTCCCGAACTCAGCGTATTGCCACACGTCTACGTCGAAGCGGT
>JBCAZH010000135.1:2428-4771 GCA_038533155.1 Pseudomonadota bacterium
CGTCTTCCTCCCAACTGTCCAGGATGTCGCCACTCGCGAGGTCAAACACCTCTAGGTCGCGGACACGCCTGTCCCGATCAGGTGAGTACGCGAGTCCAAGGTTCCGCTCCGGGTTTGGCGCAAAGCCCCTTGCTGTGGTCGCGATGGGCACGTCACGGAAGGTGCCCGCAGCGTGCTGCCATTCGCGCACCTGACTATGTCCCCAATACAGCAACGTACTGCCATCAGGCGAGAGTGCGATCCCCGTAACCTCGTCAGGTTCATCGTCTGCGAGCTTATGGCGTGCAACCACTTCACAGCGAACTAGGTCCCAGATTGCCAGCCGGTTCCAGCCGCCGGTGACGTTCGTTCCGCCATGTGTGCGCAGGGCCAGAATTCGTCCTTCCCGATCAAGCGACATGTGACGGCCATAACCGCCTCTACTCTCGGTTGGGTCGTCGCTGCGCCGCTTGCATGGGGCGTGCGTGGTGCCGTCGACGAGATCGAGTCGAACGAGGAGCTCGTCCTTAGTGTAGAGAACGACAGACCGACCGTCCTCGGTAAACACTGCGTTGTCCACACGCCAGTTCTTCACATCCGGGAAAGGATCTCGCCGTTTGTCGATCCGGACATAGCTTTCGCGCACGGCGCGATCCGCATCCGTCACGTCACCGCCAAGATGAGTGAGCGCAGCCATCGCTCGAGTCGCAGCGCGCAGCCCTTGCTGACGCCTACCCTGCTCGTCTTCGGGTGCCGACCGCAACACTTCCGACTGGCTCAACAAACGCCTTGCGTCGGCAATCTGCTCCTGTCTCGCCCGCTCCTGACTCTGCAGCCACCCGAACGTGGCGAGTACCGATGCAATCAACACCGACAAAGTGATGCCGCTCCAGATCAGTTGAAAGCGGCGATTGGAAACTCTTCGACTCTCTAGCAAGAATTCGGATTGCAGCCGTGTCACTCGCGGCTTTTTGTCAGCGGCGGCGACCTGTTGTTCCTCGAGTTCAGTCAGCTCCGTACCGCGCAAGGTAAAGCTAGGATCGCGGGCGCGTTGATCCCACGCTGTGGCGTCGACCAGCAATCGAGTGTGCGCGTGAACCCATTCCAGATCGGTATCGATGGCTTCCACAATTTTGTCGATGGCTTCGGTCAGCGAATCTCCGTCCCGTGCGAAGATCCAATTGAGTTCTTGAAGCGCAGCCGGCACTTTTACTTCTACGTTCTCACGTACAACCGGGATCAGCCGTTTCTGCTGTCGCGCAGCGTGCTCGACTTCCTTTCCGCAAATTTCCGATGAGAGTGAATTCGGAGAAATGACGACCAGCACCGCTTCCGCGCCATCAATGGCTGCCCTAATGCTCGGCATCCACTTTTCGGATGGCCGGATCGCGTCGACGTCGACCCAAGTCTCCCGACCACGCTCGGTGAGCGCCTGTGTAAGGTGTGAAACGAATGTCTCGTCGGATCGCGAGTACGACACAAACAAGTAACCCGCTGGCTCACCCTCCCGTTCTGGGGGCAAATCGCTATCCTTCGCCATTAGTCTTTCCCGGATCGTCACGGTTACTTGGCAATACGGCCGTTAGGTTACAGTATCACGACCACTTCGCGATTCGATCGCAGTTCACCTGTGAATCAAAACCTGTGGCTGAATGCTGCCTTAGCCGGGTCCGGCAGCGCATTGCAGCAATTGCTTCGCAGGACATGCAGACCTTTCGATTCGGCGCAGCGTGACTGATCGAATGCGTCTTACGGCGGGCTCTCGTTTCTAGATTGCTGCTGAGTTGGTAATGTCACTCGTAGAAGATGGACCAATGGATATGGATCTACCGGTCGTTAGAGAAAGGCTAGACTCGCCCGACTAGAATACGCGAGACGTGGCGGCCTTTACTCTTCTATCTTGAATGCGCCTCTCTCTAGAATTGCAACGCCATGCGGCGCGGCGAGCGTCGCAGTGGAATCATCGTCGGTTGGAACAGCGCTCAAGAAGAACACGCCAATTTCCCCTTGCTTGAGAGCGATATCGAACCCCACCAATCCACGCGGCGTCAGCGTCAGCCGGAACTCGTCGATTTGCAGCGAACCCTTGAGTGTGTCGATAACTTTCACGGTGACGTGATCATGTTCGTTGTTCTGTTTAACTCGCGTGACATGACCGATAACAACAACCGATGAATCTTGCGTAAGATTCTGCAAGTCGTAAGGGGCTATGGTTCCCGCGATCGCCAACCTGCAACTAAGGGCACCTACCAGCGTTGCCAGCACAAGCCATATTCGCTTGAATTGCATCGACCTCTCCTGAAATTGTTCGCTGCAACAGTGTATGGCATGACATGGCACTCGCAAACCGCCAATCACGTCGGC
>JBCAZH010000136.1:0-2451 GCA_038533155.1 Pseudomonadota bacterium
GCGGCAACCTGCCAACTGGCGCCGAAGTCGATCGATGTCTCGACCATCATCACGGACGCGTCTCCCGCCCACGCATGGCCGGCGACTGCCAACGGCGAATCCGTCGACCCGTGTTTGCGACCATTCGCCGGTGTTGTGATCATCGACTTAACGGGCATGGATTCGATGGTCCGAAATTGGTCTTTCGCGATTTTCGTGCCCGGGACGACCGGCGTGTCCGGAATGGAGTACGAGGGTGGCGCCATTTTCGGCCCCTTCCACTTTTCGGTCGACAGGTGTATCTCCGTCAGCCATTTGTGTGAGCACGATCCAGGCCAACCGGGAACGACGAGGCGCAGCGGTGCGCCGTTGTGCGGATGGATCGCTTCCCCGTTTTGCTCGAATGCGATCAAGTTGTGCGGATCGAGCGCCTTCTCGATGGGTACGCCGCGTGACAGCGGCAGCTTGTCGAGAGTCCCCGACACATGACAATCCGCGCCCATGTGACCTGTGTACATCGCATCCGGGCGAATGCCCGCGCGCTGAAGGACATCCGCCAGTCGCACGCCTGTCCAACGCGAGTTGCCGATCCCACCCAGCGTCCATTGGTTGCCGCTCGCGGGTGGATTGAAGCTCGCACGCCCATTGCCGCCGCATTCAATCTGCAACGCTAGATCGACTACATCGAACTCACGCTTCAGATCATCAATCGAAAGCGTCAGTTCCTGTTCGACCGCACCCGTAATCCGCAGTCGCCAATCGGCAACATTCACGTCTTTCGGCGGCATGCCATTGTTACGAATGAAATGTCTTGCTGTCGGCGTAATGAGGTCGGCCAACAAGCTCGGCGGCGTCTCGGCATTTAGTGGCTTGTCGTTCAACAGAACCAATCCGTCCTTGCCCACGATCTCGAACGGCTCGGTGGTCTCGGCGAATGCGGCCGGGATCAATCCAGCCGGCATGTACCGATGAAACGGGATCCAACCACCCACCGCTGCGGCCATCGTCGCCAACCCTGCCTCGCGCAGAAAACCTCGACGAGACACTGAAGTCCTGCGTCCAAACACTTGAGCATCAGCTAATTCTGGGTCGCGCGCGTAGGTCTCGAACAACCCTCGTTCTTGTTTTTGTTTGCGCCGCATGGCTTTTTCTTCAACTGACTGACGAACTTGCCGCTGATTATACGGTCTTTCTCTATAGACCTGAGCCATACCCCGTCGCTAGACATACGAAAGACATGGAGTATGGTTACCCTATCGGGGGGGACAGGACCAGGGAATCGCTGCACACGGAGGACCGTTATATGTCAGCACTGGGAATCGCAGTAATTGGGCTCGCCTGCTTCTTGGCGGGATTAGGGATCGCATACTGGTTCATCCGGACCGACAGCAACATCAACGCTGAAAAGGCTGAGAGTCTCCAAAGCGAGTTCGACAGCTACAAATCAGACGTGAACGAACATTTCGCCGAAACCGCACGCCACTTCCAGTCCATCGGCGAGCAATATCGGGCTTTGTATGTCCACATGGCCGAAGGCGCAGAGAACCTGCTGGGCCTCGAAGGTGAAGAGGCTCAAAAACGATTCCCACTGATCGCACCCGCAGCCGCGGCTGCAGCGACTGCCGCCGAGGGCGCCGCTGAAGACGTTGGCGAGGTCATCGAAAGCGAAGTGGTTGAGGACGAGACCGCACAAGCGATCGCCGATGGCGACATCACAGCCGAGGCTGAGGTCGAAGCAGAAGCGGAGTCGGACGTCGCAGAAGCGAGCGAAAGCGAAGTGGAAGCAGTTTCGAGCGATGCAGACGCGGTAGCAGACGCCGAGTCGGAAGCCGACGAGCCGACTGCTGAGACGGTCACCTCGGAAGACGACACGTCAGTCGAGGCCACCGCTGATGACGGCGAACCTGCCGAAGAAGACACCGTTGAGATGAAAGCGCTCGACGAATCCGATGATGCCGCCGAACCGGAAGCGTCAGCGGTTGCTATCGACGACGGCGAAGCTGAAGCAAAGTCTGAAGGTGCAACCGTTCACGTGTTGCACAAAGCGAGTTAAGTTCTAGCGCGCTACAAAACGCGCGCGAGAAGCCGCACTGTGAATGCGGGTGGTCCGCCACCCGCGTCCCCTGCCATCGCGCCGGTCAAAGCAATCTCGACACCGGTTACCGTCGCATCGAATCCATCCGCGTCCGGAGTCGGCGTGTAGTCGTACGGCGCCCCACCACCCGGCTGATTGCTGAATCGAACGCCTGTCGCAAAGTTCAGCGACAACGCACTCGACACGGCTCCGTCCATGAATGTGATCGGATCACCGCCGCTCGAATCCACGAACAACGCAAGATCATCCGGAATCACATCCGTCAGAACCAGCGTATCGGCGTCAACCGCGCCCGCACCTGCGTTGGTGACCGATAAGTCGTAGGCCTTGATCGCACCCGGAATCGCATACGGATTGGTCGTGCCATTGATCGGGTC
>JBCAZH010000136.1:2551-4726 GCA_038533155.1 Pseudomonadota bacterium
AAACCCCGGAGCCACCTTCCTGCCGGAAGCGAATGCGGAAGTTCGCGTGACGTGCACCCACCGGCATCGGGTAGTCGCGCAAGAATATCTCACCGGGCGTACCGCTGCCGCCGAAGGTCTCCAACAACTGCCAGGTATTACCCGAGTCGAGGTACTCGATCGTGAAGTCCTCGACCCCATCCGGGTTCTCACTGAACGCGTCCGCGCCACGCCGCACCCACAACGACACCGCATCGAACGCGGGGTTACTCGTGTCAATTGCGTTCGACGTGACGGTAACGACACCCCCATTCGTGAACATCGATGCGCTCGGCGATTGGAACGTGGCACTGCTCGTTCCCGCGTTGCCACCGGATGATGTCACTACCCAATTTGTCGCAAGCCCCGCGGAGAATTCCTCACAACCACCAACCACCAACGCTCCCGTTGGCGCGCGCTCGACCACACGAATGTCATCGATGTGGTAGTAATCGAAATCAAAACCGGAGCCACCCGTTTGGCGCACGCGCAAAGCTGTGTTTGCATGCAGCGCATCGGGCGGCAGGAAAATCGTGTCTTCGAAGATCTGGCCCTCGATGCCGCCGCCGGGGTAGCTCACCAGCGTCCCCCAACTCGCATCGCTGCGTCGGTACTCGATGACGAGATCCTCGCCGCCGTCCGGGTACTCACTGAAAGCATCGCTACCGCGACGCACCCACAACGACACCTCGGCCGCTGGGACAGCAGCGTTAAACGTCGGACCGGTGGTCGTGACCGGATCGTGACGGGTGAACAATCCTCGCGTGCCCGAATTCGACACGTCAGGACCCGTCAAGATTCCGGAGCGAAAACCGTTGTTGGTGGTCCAGGGCGCGATGTTCGCGCGTTCAAAGCTGTCCGAGAACAGGACATCCCCAGGTGCAGCGAAAGCCACACCCGGAGCGAGCAGTGACGCCAACATCATTGCGGCGCACCAATGTCCGTATCGAGCGGTTCTGGACATGCGTCATTGCAGGGAACCTAACCAACTGAAAGTCTAGCGGCACTCGACTTGACATAGCGTGCTCGGGATCACACCTTCGCACATGAGTATCGGGTATTTTTTTGTTAGCTTTCAGAGCGTTCAGAGGATCAGGCACCAAAAATGGCAGACCGTACCGGCTTTATCGCAGGCGGCCCTACGCTCGAGCAAACCCAGTCCAACTATCTTCAGCATCTGTTGGAGCGCAACGCACAGTCCGCATTCGGCCAGCGTCATGGGTTCGACGCCCTCGAGGGCCCGACGGCTTATCGTGATCTGCCCTTCATGCGTTACGACGAGGTTGCCGGTTTTGATTCGGTCGACTACTGGTCGAATCCGACGAACTACACAAAGGATCGGGTCAGTGCCTGGTTCCTAACGAGTGGCTCGTCGAGCACGCCGAAGCGCATCCCAGTTACCAGCAGCCTCGTGCGGGAGAAAGCGGGCGCGTTCTCGTTGTTTTGGGATGCCATCTACGCCGATCACCCGAAGCTAAAAACCGGCAAGTTCATCGCCAACTTCGGCGACAGTGGCCACTCCGCCCGCGATGCAAATAACATTCTCGAGGTATCAGAGACGACGTTTTGGAACCAGCGCATGCAAGGGTTTCAGGCCAGTGACCGTTGGCCGATCCCTCGCCAAATCACGGCGATCGCCGATCCGGCTTTACGGTACTTCGCGGCCGCGCGTCTCGCGCTGCAGGGTGAGTTACACGGCATGATGGGGTTGAACCCGTCGACGCTCCTGAAGTTCTGTGAAGTGCTCGCCGCCAACAGCGACCGATTGAGCGACGGACTTAGATCCGGTCGTTGGGGAATCCCAGAACTGGACGACTCAGAGCTCCCCGACAAATTGACCGGTCGTCTAAACGCCAATGCGGAAGCGGCGGATCGGTTGGCGACCGCGGCCAGCCGAAGTGGAAAACTCCAGCTTCCTGACGTCTGGCCAACACTTGAGTTGATCATCTCGTGGCAATCCGCATTGGTCGGGCCCTACTTGAATTTACTTCGCGAACACTCAGGCGGGATCCACTACCGCGATTACATCACGCAATCCAGCGAGTGCATCATGGCGATTCCGATGGTCGACAACGACTGCGGTGGATTGCTGGCCTACCAAACGCATTACTACGAGTTCATTCCAGAGGCGCAAACCGAAGCGCCACACCCCGCCGC
>JBCAZH010000137.1:0-4719 GCA_038533155.1 Pseudomonadota bacterium
TGCAGCGGGAGATCTGCCGTAGCTACATCAGCAAACGGCAAATACCGTGGGCCCTTGGAAACCCACCAGTTCGTCAGTCGTTGTGTCGCGCGCCCCACGTCGAAACTTTAGACAGACGACGGAGCCCGGCTAACCGGGCCCCGTCTTTTTCTGCTTGGATTGAGGTCACCCGTTCGGGTCAACTCAGTCCAACCTGTCGGTTTAGCCGCCGAAGAACGCCGGGAACCAAGAGGTGTTGTTCAAGATCGCGAAATGGATCGTGAACGAGATCAACGCCACCGCGCCGAGGAACAGAGGAATGCCCACGGTCGGTTTTACGACAAGCCACATACGTGCCTGATTCATAGTGAGCTCCTTACCCTAGCCACGGGGTGAATAAAAAGACGAGAAGATGCGCGATTGCGGAGATGAAGAAGAAGACACGTGAGCCATCAATCATGTGCTTGTGCAATTCTTCGGCTTCCCCCTTCGTGAGTCCGGTTGGAAACACGCGATCTGAGTTGGACATTGTGATTGTCTCCCGAAGTTTCTGATAACCAGCCGTGAGGCTGATGCGACCACAACACCCGGAGTCAGACCGGGCGAATTACTACCAAAATCAATAACAACCTAGTAGTGAGTTAGACAATACTGCTTCACCCACACAATTGTCAATAATGATTGTCATTTTTTACTGTAAATTCTGATTTACATGAAGAGAGTGGGTATTCGACTGACCTACTACACCGAAATCCAACAAAAAAACGGCGCCACGAGGCGCCGTTCTGATGCTCAGATCAAACAACGTGTCGCACACGTTGTATCTGAAAAACTACTTGTTTTTACTGAGTACTCGCAGTCCGAGGAATCCCGAGAAAGGCGCCGCCTTACTCGACAGTCGCTCTACTGACGATCCACGAGCACTCTTTGGCTGGGACAGTAACTTCATGCCGATTTTCGAAGAAAATGGCGCTGCCGTGCCAGACATACGCTCAACGGAGCTGCCTCGCGCACTTTTTGGCTGTTTCAGTAGCGGAATCTTGAACAACGACGACAGTGGCGTCGGGTTGTTGTGGCTCAATAGACTGATGCCAAAAGAGGAGTCTTTGTCGAAAGCCCAGAGTTCGGTCTCCGACTTACTCTCTAGCAGAACGGGTATTCCCAAAAGATCCGAGAACGGCGAAGGATTCGCGCGAGCATAATCGACGATCGCGTCCTGATCGACAGCGGTAGCGTTGAGCGTTCGCTCAACAAAACTACCCGTATTCAGGAACTGCGGCCGTGTCGACACAATGAATCGCCCGCGATCGATGGCCGCCATCAGCGGATCCCGGTGCTTTTCCATGATCGTGCCAGCGGCGATGGCCGTATCTACCTTGGCCTTCGCGTCCAGGTCGGACGGGCTAATGACCATGCTGCGGTCTCGCGGCTCTTCGCCTTCAACAAGCCGATCGATGGCCGCATGAGCTGCCTGCTCGGATTCAAACAGTCGTGTGATGGGGAACATATGTCTGCCCTTCCGTAAAACGCGGTTGTCAAAACGCCACCAACAGGCGGCAGTTCTCTGTCAAAGCGTCGAAGTTCTTGCAGAGCATTCGCGGCCACACCCTAGCCCCTCGATGCTTCGATCACTTCGAGCAAACTTCAACGCTTCTTCGACAGATTACGCGTTTGCTGTCTAAGTTGTCAATCTTGCGTGATGAACAAATGTCAGACGATCTGGACGCGGGCACGGCTATTGTGAGCTCACTTTTGTCCAGTTTCGGGCAGCAACGTCAAAGTGTTCGCTGCATTGGCCTCGATGGCTTGATCGCTAAACCACCAATAGTTGTCGGAGTCCTGCTTTTCCCATTGCGACAACTGGTCGGACAGGTTCGCGTGACCCGTTCGTCCCACGGCCCCGCCCGGTAATACTGCATACACTTTGTCTGGATCATTCAAATCGGCCGTCATCCGTAACGATGCGAACCATTTCAGGTCATACGGCTGATCGAATGGGTACAGCGCCCGCAGGAGTGTTTCGCCGGAACCTGGCATCGGAATGCTTCGATTCCCTGTCAAACGTCCAACCCAGCCTTGGCGTCGAAGCGGTCCAGAGAAGTGCAGTTGATGGACTCTCCCCCACTGCCAAGACGCGCGGTCCTGCCCATACGCCTTTTCCAACCGTTCAAGCGCCGCGGTTCCAGCGATGCGGATCAAATCGGCCAAACTCTCGGTGTTTGCGGTCCGTTGATCGTCGAACCAGTGCGATTCCCCGTCCTGGAGCATTCGATCGAAGCGCTGCTGCCAGACATACCAGTTCGCTAAATAGACAGCGGCCCCATCGACGCCAAGCTCATCCTCGAAAGTCAGCCTCGCGAGTTGCCGGATCGTTTCCTGAAACAGGGTTGGGGCAATTTCATCGATAGTGTCGTGATAGTCCCACGCGGCAAGGATCGATCCGGCCTCCCGTAAGGTCTCCGACTGCGCTGAGCTCAGTGCTGCGGCCAGAATGGGTGCGACGTCACGAGCGAAGATGTTGAGCGTATCGTATTGCCCGAGCCAGGCTTGCTCGGTCGAAATCGTGTCGCCCGCCATCAGTTCTTGGATTCTCCGATATCGATAGTTCGGCGAGGCGAAGGTCGTGTAGGTGTATGGGAAGTTCGCATCCGCTGTCATATGGTTGGCAGATCCCGTCCATCCGCGTGACGGATTGACCTCACCTGGCATTTGATCCGGAGGAATCCGTCCGGCCCAATTGTCTACAGTATTCACAATCGCGAGGGGGGACATTCCGTCTCCTCGCGTCCGGATGGGGGCTGCCCCGCTGGCTCGTCTCGCGATATTGCCGTCGATATCTCCGACCACGAAATTCAACGAGACAATGCGCGTCTGCTCGATGGCTTCGAGTGCTTCATCGACGTTAGCCGCCTCCATCAACTGATCCACGCCGATTTCCGAGCCCATGTATTCCGCCGACGCCCATCGCATCGAGAGCACGGTGTCACCCTGAACCGAGTCATCCGAGATGACCGGGCCACGCCGGGTCAGGCGGACCCGGATGGTGTCTGTGCGGTAGCCACCTTCCGCAGAATCGTCTTTGACGCGGATCGGTTCGTCCAGCGTCTCAAACGCAATCGATCGGTCACCCTCGAGATACTTGTCTGGATCGCTCGGATCGACTGTTTCCACATAGAGATCAATGGCGTCCGAGTAGGCGTTGGTCACGCCAAACGCGATATGTTCGTTGCGGCCGATGGTCACACCCAAGAGCCCAGCGCTGACGCCGACCACTCGCATCTCGGGTGTAATGAGACCTACCGGATGCCATGGCCCCGGCAAATTGCGGCTATCCAGGTGAGGGTCGTTGGTCACTATTGCCGCCTGTTGTCCCGCTTTGGTGCCGCCAATGGCCCAGTTGTTGCTGCCGCCGATGCCGAGCTGACGAACGCCCCCTTTCGTCCAACTCGCTACGGGCGTTACCTCGCCGATCCAGCGATCCACCGCAATGTGTGACGACGCTGCGAGATTTCTAGAGATAGGGTCGTCGGGATTCACGGTGAGCGGGGCTATCTCAGAGAACGCCTCCGCACCGATGCGCTGAATCACGTCATGCGCGATCAATTCGGCGTCAAAGTTTGCCGCACTTTGCCAACCGAGATAGAACACCACGGCGAGCAAGTCTTCTCTCGTCCAGACCTGCGGCTCGAATCCCGCAAGCCTGAACTCCAGCGGGTGTGTATCTCGGCGCTCACGAATGTACGCATTCAGCCCCGTCAAATAGTCCTCAATGCGTTGCGTCACTTGCGGTGTCAGCAGTTTGGCCTGTCGCTGCCCCAGTCGACGAAAGCCAATCACGCGCGCTTCCCGGTCAAGATTCAAAATGACGTTATCCGGACCCGGACCAAACACTTCGGAAAGTTGTCCCGTTGCCGCTCGGCGTGCAGCTTCCACCTGAAACAATCGGTCTTGGCCCGTGACAAACCCCTGCGCACGTAAGACGTCGGCAATTGACTCTGCGTAGATGTAGGGTGTTCCGCGACTGTCGCGCACGACCCGCACCGGTGCGTCCAATCCCGAGAGGGTCAGCGTCCCGTCCGCTTGGCGATCATTGAACATCGGCAAAGCGAACCACAGGCCAATCACAATGACGGCAATGCCGAACGCAACTACGAGACTTTTCTTCAGCAACGGCTTATCCCTCTGCGGTTTCTCGCGCATTGTGACACGACCCACGACACTGGCACGCGAAAAGGTCGGCGCTAGCCAGGTGACAACGATATAGGCCCCTCGTGCACTTGAGTGAGACCGGTACGCGGCCGATTACGCGGTCGCTTCGGTCGAAAACGCAGGGTGGTAGGACACCACCCCTTTCGGAATCGATCCGGACAAGCAAATTGCTTGAAAGTACTCAGACGGTACATCCGGCAGCACCAGGTTCGGCATCGGTGCAAATCCAAACCGCTCGTAGTAGCCGGGATCACCCAACAAAACACAACCTGCAGCTCTGATGGTGCGCAACCTCGTAAGCGCTGCATGCATCATTGTGCTCCCGATACCGCACCGCTGTGCATGCGGCGCGACCGAGATCGGTCCAAGCCCGAACCAGCCCTCGGATCCGTCCGATATCGACACCGGAGACACAGCCACATGCCCAACGACGGTGTCGCCGCGGGTCGCTACCAACGAAACGGTCAGCGCATCCGCCGCCCGCAAAGCATCCACGATGAACTGCTCCGTCCCAGAACTATGCGCCGCCGT
>JBCAZH010000138.1:0-3255 GCA_038533155.1 Pseudomonadota bacterium
ATGACGAATGTGACAGCGAGAATTGCATTGCGTCGGCAAGCCAGTCGGAGCAAATCTAAATTAGTCAAAAAGGAAGTACCTTAGTAACCAGCATCCTACTTTATCGTCAGAATTGCATATCCGCCGCATGGCCGCGACCTCCAGCAGATTCCCGCGACCCGAACGTAACGAGTTTTTAGTATCCGCAGATTAGTCTACAGTTGGGCGTCTAGTCGCCGTTCCACCCGCTCGAGGTAGCAAGCTTGCCTGGAAAAGATCGCGACAACTCGACGCCGAGTCTCGAGCTTGATGAAAGCACAGGTGCGGTTCGGATCAATGGCCGCACGATTCGATTGCGACCAAAAACGCATGCGGTCCTTGAGCTTTTTCTGCAGAGTCCCAACACGCTGCTCGACAAGAGACACATCATCGACAAGGTGTGGGGCGATACTGTCGTCACAGAAGATTCTCTGACCCAGTGCATCGGCGAGCTCCGGCGCGCACTCGCCGACGATTCCCGGTCCATTATCGAGACAGTTCCACGTCGCGGATTCATCTTCCACATGCCGAAGGGGAGCGAGAGTAGCCCTCCACAAAACTCGCGACGTGCGAAATGGATTGCCTGGTTTGCCGGACTCACGTTAATCACAGGAGCAATTGTCGTTGCCGGCTTGTTTCAGCAAGACTCGCCGGAAGCGGCTGAACATGAGGAATTTATTGCGGTCGCCAGCATAGCCTCACCGCAAGAGGCCGTCGTTTCGTCGGCGCGCCTGTTGTCCGAAGCATTGCGCCTAAGACTAGATGAGGTGGCGACGCTATCTGTTCGCTCAATTGGCGATTGGACTCCAACGGGGCTGACCGCACAGGATCTTGAACCGGTAAGCGCTACTGGTGCGAATTGGCTGGTGTCCGGAGAGATCCTCAAGGTCGAAGGCGCCGAGTCCAATAGAGTTCAAGTTTGGCTCTGGAACGTGTCGACTTCGAATCGTTACTCACTAGGTGTCTTCTCTCTGCCACTGAATTCGGACGCCGAGTCCACTCTGGATTTTGTGGCGTTGCGAGACCTGGTTGTTGAGCGAGTCTTGGATCGTATGCCCAGGCATGCGCTTGGCAACGACGTTGCAACCTTCCCAAGCACACTGCGCGATTTCGAAATCTATGCCCACGTCATGGTGGAGCTGGAAAAAGAACGCTGCGACCCTGAACTCGCAGAGCTCATGCAGCCGGTGGTCGAGAATACGCCTGGCTTCACAAGAGGATGGATGGCTTTGGCGTGGACTCATTGGGTCGAGTACTGGGCCTGTGGAACCGGGCCCGAATCCCTCTACGAAGCTATCGCCGCTGCAGAACAAGTTCTGGAGCTCCAACCTAACGATCCGCTAGCAATTAAAGTCAAAACTTCCGCGCTTGCGGCTAGAGGTGAGGTCGCTGAGGCGCTGCGCGTCGCAGAACTAGCGGCAAACTCGTCGCCGGAAGATGCTGCACTCTGGTCGACTGTCTCCTACCTTCGAAACTACGCCGGCGATCTAACCCTATCCCGAGAAGCCATGGATCGCGCATTGGAAATCGACCCACTCGTGCTGGTCGCAGAAACTGGCGAGACGCCAAACGTTTACATCTACGTTAACGACTGGCAAATGTACCTCGAAGCACAACCGCCGTTCGATTCGCCGTTTTTCAATTTTCAGAGAGCCTATGCACTGTATCGTCTCGGGGACACGGAAAGCGCGGTCAGAATCGCAGCCGACACACGACAACGCTTTCCTGCTGATTTGTACTCTCGCTTCTGCTCTGTTTTGATCGCGATCATCGAGGACAAAACCGACGTCGCAGAGAACATCCTTGTTGGGATCATGGAAGAGCGCGACTCCGGAGGCCAAACCGATGGCGAAGTCGCCTACCGAGAAGCCATCCTTCTCGCACTCGCTGGCCGTACCGATCGAGCGATAGCGCGGTTGCAGACGGCGTTTCATCAGAATTTCGTTTGTCACGAATGCGTACGACGTGACTCGGCATGGTCTGTCGCCAGAGACTCCGCCGCATTCCAGGAATGGCTAATTCAACAGAACGGGCTCCGCTGAGCGGCAACGTGAAGGGGAATTCAACGACTTACGCGCTGTTCGGTTCAATCTGAACCCACTGCATCTCAGTTTCAGGGTTTTTTCGGCGTTTTATCGGGACTCGCCTCACTCCATCTGCAGATCCTTCGGGTCGCGGGGTGTGCGCTTGGCTCATAAACAAGAAGGAGATTCTCATGAAACTTCAATCAGTGATCGGTGCAATCTGTTTCGCCGCTCTGGCTTTCAGTTCGTCCTTGGCTGCTGCGGGTGACCACAAAAAGGGGCACAGCGGGTGGTATTGCAAGAATGAGGCAGTCGTCGACTTCTGGGAGCAAGAGTTGCTCGGCTCAGAAGCGCGCGGCCGAGCCCGACTGTGCAGCACACCATTCGGCATGTTCTCCAACATGCAAGTTCGTGGGTTGACACCGGGCAACGCGTATACCGTTTGGTGGGTCTACATCGATAAACCTGAGGACTGTGTGAACTTCCCTCTGACACCTGAAACGGCGGATGTCCCGGTGCCAGAACCTATTGGTTACGCAACGCCTTGCGGGCTCGCGGATTTCTTTACCCCAGACCCAAGTGGCGAGTTCCTGAATCCTCTGGCGGTGTATGGGCGTTTGGATAGCGTGGTGGTCGACCGCGCCCGTCAAGTCACACTCCGTGGAAATTTGAGGGACTTTCAACCCGCATCGGGATCTCAAGTTTGGATGTTCATCTTTGGGCACGGCCCAGCCGACAACTCGGACAAGCGGCAGCTCGCTCGACAATTACTGACCCCCGAGGATCCATTGTCTGGCGTCCCGCATCTTGGCATTGAGGGCAGACCCCTGGGTTATCCGTCGGCTGTCGCCGTGTTCCGGATACCGTAACCCGAAACGCCAAAGAAGCGACGCAAGCTGCGGTGGCTTCACCCGGGCCACCGCAGCTTGCTTGCCGCCTAGACCCGAAGGTCGAAGCGATCGGCGTTCATGACTTTCGTCCAAGCAGAGACGAAATCACGAACAAATTTCTCCTGGTTATCGTCTTGCGCATAGACTTCAGCGTACGCGCGAAGGATTGAGTTGGAACCGAACACGAGATCCGCACTCGTCGCGGTAAACACGACTTCGCCGCTCGCGCGATCACGTAACTCATACGCCTCACCCTCGGCTTTGTGCCAGCTGTAGCGCATATCCGTCAGGACGTCGAAGAAGTCGGTAGTCAGCACGCCAAC
>JBCAZH010000138.1:3355-4664 GCA_038533155.1 Pseudomonadota bacterium
TCAAGACGCGCGGGCTCGTTCGCTTCCCACTGGCGCTGCGGTGCCAATCGAATGCGAGCACCGTTCGCGCCGCCGCGGCGGTCAGACCCGCGGAACGTGCGTGCACTGTCCCACGCCGTCGCGACCAACTCCTGAACACTCAGACCGCTCTCAGCGATCTTCGCTTTCACAGCGGCAACGTCATAGTCACTGCTGCCGGCCGGCACCGGGTCTTGCCAGACAAGATCTTCGCTTGGAACATCTGGGCCAAGATAGTTAACGCGCGGCCCCATGTCGCGGTGCGTCAGCTTGAACCAGGCACGCGCGAAGGTATCGCGGAAATAGTCTTCGTCGTTCATGAAGCGTTCGCAGATTTCGCGATAGATCGGATCGACCTTCATCGCCATGTCGGCGTCGGTCATGATCGCCCGTGCTTTCTTACTCGGATCCGTCGGATCTTGCGGCAAGTCTTCTTCCGCAATATCGATCGGCTCCCACTGCCACGCACCAGCCGGCGACTTACGCAGCTCCCATTCGTAGCCGAACAGTAGCTTGAAGTAACCCATATCGAACTTGAGCGGTTCCTGCGTCCACGCACCTTCGATTCCAGACGTAAACGCTCGATTCGCCTGACCATTGTGATCGTCGTTCTTCCAACCAAACCCTTGATCTTCGATCGATGCGCCTTCGGGCTCGGCGCCGATTTTCTCACCCGCACCGCCACCGTGCGCTTTGCCCACGGTATGACCACCGCATGTCAGTGCCGCGGTCTCTTCATCGTCCATCGCCATACGAGCGAACGTTTCGCGAACGTGTAGCGCGGTATTCGCCGGATTCGGTTGGCCGTTGATCCCTTCCGGGTTCACGTAGATCAAACCCATGTGGACAGCTGCCAGCGGGTTTTGCAGCGTCGTTGCATCGGATACATCGTCGTAGCGGTTTTCGCTCGGCGCGAGGAATTCCTCTTCGACGCCCCAATTCACGTCCGTTTCTGGGCCCCAGATGTCCTCACGCCCAAAACCGAAACCGAAAGTCTTCAGCCCCATCGCCTCGTACGCCACCGTTCCCGATAGCAAAATCAAATCAGCCCACGACAATGCGTTGCCGTACTTCTTCTTGACCGGCCACAACAAGCGACGTGCTTTGTCGAGACTCGCGTTATCGGGCCAGGAATTCAAAGGCGCAAAACGAATGTTTCCGCCAGCGCCACCACCGCGACCATCATGGATTCGGTAGGTCCCTGCGGAGTGCCAAGCAAGGCGGATCATCAAACCACCGTAGTGACCCCAGTCGGCAGGCCACCATGGTTGACTGTCTGTTAACAGCGCCT
>JBCAZH010000139.1:0-4628 GCA_038533155.1 Pseudomonadota bacterium
TCTGGAATCAACCCCCGCCGCGAGTAGTCGTTAACCATCGACGCGAGTGCCGATGCAGTTCCTGGACTCTCGTAGAGCACATTCAAGAGTTCGTCGCGAAACTCACCGATGGTCCGCTCGCCGCTGATCAGTTGCTCGATGGCAAGCAGCACACTCTGCGGTGGCTCACCGACACCGAAATGTCCATCGTTCACAACATCTTCCCGGGGTTCATCAGCCCATCCGGATCAAACTGGCGTTTGACCTCGCGCATCAACGATAAGCCCACATCGCCTATCTGCCGCCCGAGGGCGTCGCGCTTGAGCAACCCAATTCCGTGCTCCGCACTAATTGTGCCACCGAGCCGCACCACTAGGCTATGCACGGTTTCATTAATCCAATGACGCTTGGGCTCGATGTCGTGCGATTTGGAATGGCGATCTTGGGCGACGGTGAAGTGCAAATTTCCATCGCCGATATGACCAAACACAAACAACTGAAACTCGCTGACTTCTTTGCGAAGCTCCGCAGGAATTCTCCGAACGAACTCGCTGATGCTCGACGTCGGCAATCCGATATCATGCTTGATACAGGTTCCAGCAAGTTTCTGGGCATCTGACGCACTATGCCGCAGCCGCCATATGGCATCCCGTTTCCGCTCGTCGGTCGCCATTACGCTCGCGTCTACAAGACCATCGTCCTGCCACGCGGCAAATCGATCCAAGACGCTTTCATCGGTGAGCTCTGAAACGCTGCCTGCAAGTTCGATCAGAACACTATGACTCTCAGCGCTCGCAGCGAGTGGCGGGGATTGCCCTAAATACTCCGAAATCACTTGTACCGTGCTACCAGACAGGTACTCGAAAGCAGTCAGAAGATTGCCGAATGCCTTGCGGACTTGCTGAAACAGCTCGAGAACCGCGTCGAGCGTGGCCGTTGCAATCCACAACGTCACCTGTCTTTCGGGTGCGGGAAACAATCGCAACACCGCCCCTGTCACAATGCCTAACGTGCCCTCCGCGCCGATGAACAGTTGCTTCAAATCGTACCCTGCGGTGTCTTTTCTTAGCGAGCGCATTGCATCGAGCACTCGTCCATCCGGCAACACGACCTCAAGACCTAGCACTTGGTCACGCACTGTGCCGTACCGCACGACATTCAGGCCGCCCGCACCGGTCGATATGTTGCCACCGATTTGGCAACGACCCTCGGCCGAAAGGCTCAATGGCACGAGCATGTCGTAGCGAGCGGCTGCGTCCTGAACGTCGCGCAGTATGCAGCCCGAATCAACCGTAATCGTTGCACCGAGCGGATCAACCGATCGGATTGACGACAGTCGTTCGAGTGAAAGCAGAATTTGTCCGTCTTTCGCCACCGCACCGCCGACCAAACCAGTATTGCCACCGATTGGGACTATGCCTACTCCATGCCGCATGCATAAGACGACGACGGCGCTCACCTCTTGAGTATCGGCCGGGCGAACTACGGCTGTGGCACGCGAGTCAAACTGGCGGCGCCAATCAGTGAGGTATGGCGCCATAAGGTCATCCTCGCTGAGAACATGGTCCTGGCCGACGATCTCAACGAGCGCGCTCAACACTTCAGTCATTCGAGACCAACCTGTGCCATGCATTGTGATCGATGTTGCTGCCGCAGAAGATCAAACCAACGTGCTTGCCCTGCAACCGTTCCGCGAGGGGTCCACGTGCGGCGGCAGTCGCGGACGCACACGCCGGCTCAACCGCCAATCCGAGATAGCGATGTTGTAACAACATCGCTTCGCGCAACTCGTCATCGCTGACGCAGACGACATCGTCGACGAACTGCTGGCATAGATCGAAAGAAATTGGCAACGCCATTGGCGCGCCCAAACTGTCGGCGATGGTATTGACCGAATCCAAGGTCACGGCCTCGCCCAACGCCCGGCTGCGAGACATCGAGTCTGCACCGAATGGCTCAACGCCATAAACGGCACAGGCCGGGAGCGTCTGTTTGATTGCAGCCGCGACACCCGCTGCGAGCCCACCTCCACCAATAGGGACAATGACAGCGTCCAAATCGGGACAGTCCAGGGCAAACTCCCGCCCGACCCCTGCCGTTCCAAGGGCCGTCGTTTCACCTTCAAACGGATGGATCATCGTCCGGTGTTCCGAGCGAACAATGTTCTCCATGATGTCGAATGCTTGGTGCACGTCGGGTGCCAGCACCACCTCTGCGCCAAGAGCCTCACATCGTTGGACGCGAATCTTCGGCGCGGTCGCGGTCATGACGACCTTTGCATTTGCGTCGACGCTAGCCGCAGCGTATGCAGTGGCGATGGCGTGATTGCCGGCACTGACTGCCGTGACACCGAACTTCCGAACCGCCTCCAATTGCTCGCGAACGTTAGCTAGCGCGGCTCGCGCCTTGAAGGTTCCGGTGATCTGGTGGAGCTCAAACTTCGCGGAAACGGACGCGGCTGTCGGTGCGAGCTCTGCGGGGACGGTCAGAGCCGGCGTTTTGCGGATTTTCTGCCGATTCGCCTCCAAGGTGGCGTCGATTCGCTCGAGAGATAGTGAGATCATGCGTGCACGGAGGCTTATGTTTAGCGCCAATTGGCCGCTACCTACTTCGCGTGGGCCTTGCATCAGCGCTGGGTCTTGATTAGCCTCGTGATGTTATCGCAGTTTCGGAAATTTATCCCGTAACATCCAGCTTACGCTGTGCTTTTTGACCAACGGCACGTTTCAGGAAGAAACGCGCAAAGAGGTAGAGATGCCGTTCGACCGGTTATCAGATTCCGCAATTACTAAGATCGCCGGGAATTCACAGCACCTGGATGCGCTTGTAGACATGGCTTCTGGGCTCGGGGTCCGAGAACGCAGCAACCTGGTTGCGCTAGAACGCAGTCTGCAGCGAGCCTGGAACCTTGGCGCCAACAGCATCATTAGCTGGTCGCATCACCCCGCGGGAATTTGCCTGCTTGTGGTACCTCACTATGCGTTGGCCGAATACACGGCCACACCGGCCGGCGGCGACCTTCCGTGGCGCCCCTCGGAAACATTCATCACAGAACTGATTTCGGGCCCGTGCGGGTTGTCACTCGATCGGCTGCACAAGGTGGCCCGGCTGCTCAACGTTGAGCCACAGGTCATCGAACTGCGAGACAAACTCAGCCAGACGGAAAAAGAAACTCAACTGATCGAGGCGATGGTGAAACGCTTCGGCGTTAACTACTGCCCTAACCGGGCGGTTGCACTGTTTGACATCGTCGGCTTCAGCCTTTTGAGCCCATTCGAACAGATGACGCAGCTCAATAGCCTCTCCTATTCGCTCAATGCGGCCCACAGCAAGATGCTGGACCGGAAAATCGGCATCAGCTTTGCGCGCTCATCCAGCGGTGATGGATTCTACATTTGGAATCGGGATCGCGGTCAGACACCTAATGTGAACCTATACCACATGATGCAGCTGGTGCTCGCCGACAATGCGATCGCCAGGAGTAAGGCAGTAGCGCGTTCCGTGCCGTTGCTAAGGACTGCTTTTCACGTCGGCGGGTGTTATGAATTCCATCAAGCCGATGGACTGAACCCATCAACGCACGACTATATTGTTGGCGATGTCACCATCGAACTGGCGCGCATGATCGAGCGTGCGATGCCTGGGCAAATATTGGTAGGCGCATTCGAGTCGCGTTATGAGCAAAGCGACGACGAGGACAGGGCTGACGCGATTCAATTCGTAGACCAAACCCAGCGTTCGATGGGTCGCTTGCACGGATTGGAGCTCTCTGGGGATAAGGTGACTGCAATTAAGTGTTACCTCACCGGCGAGCGCTCGCCTACTGGGCGCTTTTCGATCAGAAAGCTCATTATCAACGATAAACATGGGCTGACCCGGTACGTTTACAACGCGAAGGTCAATATCCATCGGGACAATGCCGAACCCATTTTGCTCGGCATTGAAGACAAGACGCTGCGTCACGATACGGTCCCGATTCAAACCGCCGAACTCATCGTATCGCCGGCTGTCCATAATTAGCCGCGCACAGCGCTTGTTGGCACATGTAATACTGTATACAGTTTAGCTATGGCAACGCGTAGACCTGGTCGAAAACAACAAAATCTGAGCCTCGAAGTTGCGAAACATCTGCGCGACAAGATCGACGCTGGAGATCTTCCACCAGGTTCCCGAGTCAACGAAGTCCACCTTTCCGAGGCTATGGGCGTCAGTCGAACGCCATTGCGGGAAGCACTGTCGAGACTGGCGTCCGAGGGTGTCGTTCGTAGCGAACCGCGGCGGGGTTTTTTTGTTCGTCCGCTGACGCTTGAGGAGTACGAAGCGTTATGCCCCGCGTTAGCGGTTTTGGCCACCGAAGCGCTGTCACTTTCCGGCCCTCCAAATCTCGGCATGCTGTACCAACTTGATGCGCTCAACGTTGAGATCTCCAATACCGAGTCGCCGGCCAAGCGGGTGGAGCAACAAGAGCTTTGGCTCCGGATGTTACTTTCCAACTGCAGCAACCTCGTCATTCTTGAGTTGATCGGCGACGTCTCGCGTCGAATGCGAAGATATCAACGCGCGTTTTTTCGCAGCGTTGATCTGCCGCTCGAGAAAGACCAACACCGTACTCAGATTGCCGAGGCCTTGCGGGGCGGCGATATACGAAC
>JBCAZH010000140.1:0-4529 GCA_038533155.1 Pseudomonadota bacterium
CAGCGATTAGTGCAGCGTCTCAAGTGGATGGTAGCACAGGAGAGCGGCGTAAATGCCGGGCGATAGGATCTTCAAAGAATTGGTATCTGATGAGTTCCGTGCAAGGTCCTACCAATCACGTCCCTTAGCAGGCCTCACCACATGCGCCGGCCTGGGCTTCTTCACCTCTTGAAAAGCCCGATCAATCGCCGCCTCGCACAGCGATTAGCGACTCGTAGACCGAGCAAAGGCTCGCAGGATCACAGGCGCGCAGAACGCGCTCATATCGACCCTCAATTCAAGCACGCTGCGGTGCCGGAGCCTTAACCTCGTTGGGTCCGGATCCTCTGGCCCGACGAGGAGCGTATCGAGATCACTAGGAAATCTGCACTTTGTCGCTGGACGCGGGACGCTTCTGAGATCAGCTATGAGGTGTGAAGCAACATAAACAACCCCAGAGCGCCCGCCGGAGCATGACATCACAGGATGATTCGTGCCGGAAGCACTTCGAGGATTCGAGGGCTAGATTTGAGGGCATTGTTGCAAGACTACGCTCGGAAGAGACAAGCCGAATGTCGCACCGCGAGTTGGAGGACCTGCTTCATGCCGACGGCATGGAGCTACTGCGGCAGCTCTTGCAGGACCACCTCGACCTTCGAGCCGATCGAGAGCTTCGCTTAGACTCGGTGGTCGGCAGTGATGGCGAGACGCGCCGTCACCATCGCGCAGAGACATCGCGGGCGATGATGACGGTGTTCGGCCCAGTCCGGCCTCGAGGCCGCGCCTACGAAGGGCGGGGCCTGAGCGCGTTGCGCCCCGCCGATGCTGCACTGAACCTTCCGAAGGAGCGGTACTCGCACGGCCTTCAGCGGCGGTTGTCCGTCGAGGTGTCCAAGAACTCGTTCGATGACGCGGTCGAGAGCATCGACACGACCACAGGAGGTCACGTACCGAAGCGGCAGGCAGAGGCGGTCGCGCAGCGGGCCGCGGTCGACTTCGAGGCGTTTTACGAGCAACGAGAGGGCCACGTGCCCAGCGACGAGGCATCCGTCCTCGTGACTACGTTCGACGGTAAGGGCGTCGTCGTTCGCCACGAGGATCTGCGGCCAGCGACCCGCAAGAAAGCGGAGAATACCGCCCGGAAACTGAACAAGCGCCTGTCACCCGGCGAGAAAGAGCACCGCAAGCGGATGGCGTGCGTGGCGGCGGTATACACCACTGCGCCTCATGTCCGAACCCCAGAAGACATTGTCGGCGACGCCAAACCGGCGCTCGTGACCGAGAAACCCCGTCGCCCCCAACCGGAAGGGAAGCGTGTCTGGGCGTCCCTGCGCAAGCCGCCCGAAGCGGTCATCGCCGCCGCCTTCTCGGAGGCGGAGGCGCGAGACCCCGAGCACAAGCTCGATTGGGTCACGCTGGTGGATGGCAATGAGAACCAGATCCGCCTCGCGGAGGCGTTCGCCGAGCTCAGCGGTCAACCGGTCACCATCGTCGTCGACCTGATTCACGTCAGTGCGTACCTATGGAAGGCCGCCATCGCACTCAACGGCGGTTCGACCCCTCAGGCCGAAGAATGGATGCAGGCGCGGCTGCTCAGAATTCTCGGCGGGAACGCGAGCCTGGTCGCCGCTGGCATGCGTCGGAGCGCGACGAAACGCGGCCTCCCGGCGGCCACACGCAAGCCTGTCGATACGTGCGCAAACTACCTGCTGAAGTATAAGCGCTTCCTCCAGTACGATAAGTACCTGAGCGCAGGCTTTCCCATCGCCACAGGTGTCATTGAAGGCGTGTGCCGTCATCTCGTGAAGGACCGGATGGATGTACCGGGACAATGGAGTCTCGACGGCGCCGAGGCCGTCCTTCGCCTTCGCGCACTCCGGTGTAGCGGGGACTTCGATGAGTACTGGCTTCACCACGAAAACGCTGAACTCCAACGGAACCACGTCGGCCGCTACGCCAGCAGCGAGGTGCCGGACCCGTGGCCCAGCCTCTCACTCAACGGACACCGGCAAGGTATCCTGCGTATCGCTGGGTAACCGTCGGTCGAAAGGAGCCGGACCCAACCTCGTTGGGGCATATGCCTGCTTTCTTCGAAAGTAGGCCGGTAAGAAACACAGAGCCTGCGCATTAGCTCCAAGGATTGAAGATCGAGACACCCGATTTTTCGAAATCCCGGACATTACGTGTAACGACCGTCAGATCGTGTACCTGCGCTGTGGCGGCGATGATTAAATCTGGCTGAGAAAACGTGTGATTGTATTTCCTGCGCCCGAGATCAACCATAACTCGCCAGGTCAACATAATGTCTTCCGTCACCTCGAGCACACGAGAGGCGAACATCGGCCGGACCTGATGCGTGATCCAGTTTTCAAGCGCAGTTCTCTTTTGAATACTTTCAACTTTCTCGATTCCAAACCGAATCTCGGCAAGCGTGACGGTACTGACGTAGAGCGTACTGAGCGGCTGTTCTTCGATAAAGCGGACTACACTTTGCACTGCATTTGTACGACGTAGCTCAGAAAGAACATTCGTGTCGAGTAGCTATCTATTCACAATCAGAGGTCCGAGAAAGGAGATACATCCGAGATCGGCATGACACTTCGTTCTGGCGCAAGGTCAACATCGGGGTCGGGACAAGACCGTAGTGCGTTGATCAACAACACACCGGTCTCTTTGCTTTTCAGCTTTCTGTATTCCTCTGCGTCGATAACCACGACTTCTCCCCCGTCACGAAGGGAGATATGTTGAGGTCCGTTCACTCGTAAACGGCGCACGATTTCGCCGAATCTGGTCGAGTCATTGACTTCGTCGACTTGCTCGTGTGGGTGGACCATGAGAAAATGATGACCCCTATCCCCAATGATTTCAAGTACATTCCGCCCATCCTGATCGAAGACTGTAGGCCGAAGACCGTATCGTGATCACCTGCTGTGGGCAGCTTGAGTCGAGCGGCCGCATCCTGTTGCGGCACGTTCCGTTCGGCGATCATATCGAGCTGTCGTGGCCACGTTGGAATGACCGACTTGCTTCGAAGCAGCGACGAGATCGACCCCCTCGTCGAGGAGGTCCGAGATGTAACTTCGCCGCAAGTCGTGAGGCGTAAATCGGTCTACCTCCGCGTGTTGATGGCGCTCGGTAGACTTCGGTTCGACGAAGACCACCGCCGTATAGGAGCGTGAGGATCGCACCGTCGCGCGCGCCGGCGGCAATGTTCTCGTCCGTCTGGCAGGCCTCGAAACCGCCGCCAGTTCGGCTTTGGCCAGGCCACGACGGGAAAGTGCTCGCCGCCCTCGAACGGGAGCGATATCAAGCGTGCGTTCCATGGTGTCGCGGTCGACGTATTCGAGGCGCTACGCCGCCTTTAGAATGCCTCGCAGCGCCGACAGATATCCGGTTGGCCGTGGCCGGCGCGTACAGCGTTTGAAGTCGCCCCCGGAGCTTGGTCGTGTGTTCGGGCCGCAGCTGATGCCAGGCGAGCATTTCGGCGTCGACTTTGCCTTTACTGAAGATGTCGGCGATGGACTCGAGGGCTACACGTATCGGCCGCTGAGAGGCCTCACCTAGCGCCTTAAGGTACATCACCATCGGGGGCCATAGGGCAGCAACCGGCGAGCTGATGACATTCAGCTGTCACATTACGTCCCCGCGGGAATATCAACCAAGACGATCATTCACGCTCAGGCGTCTGCTGACTCTCTCCAAGAGATATTAAAGACGGCCGAACAAACGCGATCAGATCACGCTGCACACATCAGAACGGATGATATAAAGCCTTAATTCTAAGAAGACGATAAATTTCTAGAGTATGTGGTATTGCCAGGCATGGCAAAAGGAAACCGTCTTCGTGGTTTAGAAGGATTTAACGAAATCAGTAGTACGCTGCGACAAGGAGATCTTATCAAGGAGCTTTTGATCGATGCTCCCATTGCTGAAGTCGTCGCTATGCTCACACCAGAACAGAGATATGCAGCTTTACTCGCTATGAGCGACGAGGAGTTACATCACCTGCCGAATGTTTTTATTCATTCGCTACCGAGCAACATCCGCACCGAGATTGAACGGCGACGCGAGCTAGCTACTCCACGCGTAGATACAACGGTCGCCCCCAGTGAGGCGACTTTGATTGACGTGCTCATCGACGGTTTCGAAAAGAACGAAGTATCGAATGGATGGCATGTTCGTCAACTTCCCTTACGCGATGAAGAAACAGCATCCGAAAAATTCGCACAGTTTGTCTCTGAAGCACGTAGCTGGAAAGGACCGCCTGAAGAGCTTATTGATGAAGGTCATCGCCGCCGAGCGCATTGGCACCGTCTTGAAATCATACAAGCAGGACTTGGGTTGATGATTCGCGTCAGAGCTCCCCGCTTTGGAGAATGGTGGCATAAAGACGAAACATGGAGCTGGGAGCCTATGAACGAGGTCGATAAGTGGCTGTCACTTACCGATCACGCCCACGTCCCTTAGGCCTCACCACATGCGCCGGTCTGGGCTCCTTCATCTCTTGAAACGCCCGCTCAATCGCCGCCCGCGCACTCTGCTCGGCCCAC
>JBCAZH010000141.1:0-1854 GCA_038533155.1 Pseudomonadota bacterium
GGCACGCGCCAAGAGTTGACGATCCTCAGGCTCATGCTGCAGTGTCGCGTTGATCCGCGCGAGTGTCAGCGCGCGATCTGAATCGCCGATAACATCCAAATAGAACCGAGCCATCTCGCGCGCGTGTTCGAAATCCCCCGCATCCCACCATCGCTGGAACTGTCGATCCATCGAAACAATCTCGTCTGCGACATCCAACTCTAACGTCTTCGCAACGATGAGACGCTGAACTCGGAGCGTCAGCGACTCTGGCTTCGATCCGATCGTCGCTGATGCTGTTTGCCACTCACCCGCGGCGATCAGCAGGTCCACCCACGCGGCGCGAACCTGAGGGTTTTCGTGCTCGGCCAGCGATCGCTGGTAGAGATCTTGTGCCTCGTCGATCCGACCAGCCGATGTCGCAAGATCGCCTGCGACGCTCAACGACCAAGCCCGCAGCTCATGCGGCAACGTACCAAGCTCAGAACCGTTCACCAGCGCCGTTAGCGGTTCGACGAAGCGCTGACCTGCATCCTGCGCATGCGCGACACGCGCATGGCAAGTCACAACAACCAGCGCCGACACCCGTTCGAGTTGTCGACACGCTGCTTTGGCTGACGGGAACTCCCCTCGGATGAGGTGTAGCGCGACCTTTTGCAGCCGCGCCGCATCATCGCTCGGCGCCGCCGCAAGATGTTGATCGACCAGTTCCAACGCATGGTCGAAGTTGTGTCGCGCCTGTTCAGCATGCGCCTGGGTCAAGAGGTCAACCGCAGGCTCGTGCGCGTGATGATCACCATGCGCACGAGCCACGCCTGACGCTATGGTGCCAAGCACCATCAAGCTGACCGACGCGATCAGAGCCCTACTGCAGGAGATCAGCAAAGTCGTCATTGCCGGTATCCTGGACGAATTCGATGGCATTGATCAGCACAGGTTCGGAGTTCTCATCCGCAGCAAATGTATCGCGCGTGAATGTCAGCAGCGACACCTGTTGCGCAACCACGTCGACCGCGAACCGTGTTGTCGAAGCTCGACCGTTGCCGTCCGTCGCTGTGATCGACACCACGGCGCTACCGAGCTCGTCTGATGTCGGCGTCAACACAACAGATCGAGTCGCACCCGCGCCACCCACGTCGATCATGCTCGCGGGTAGCAGACGATCGTTGTCACTCGCAACCGCGAGGGTGACGGTGTCCGGTGTTTCATCATCGATGACTACCGCGATCGAATCGCTGCTGATGTTCGCACTGATTACCTGATCCGCAATCGCGGCAATCGTGGGTGCTTGGTTCGCAGGTTCGCCATCGCGATTGTCGCAAGCGGCCAGCAGTAGAGCGGACACCACCAGCCCAATTAGTCGAGTATTCACTATTCTCACCCCTTGTGATTAGTCTGTCGGAGTGGGCAAGGGCGCCCCAACCGGTGAACCGGGATACGGCGTCAGCAGATACGGGAACCGATTGTTGAGATCTGTTGCCGCGAGCGGTGCCCCATCAGTGAAGGGCACGTTGCCGACCGGCGCATCGTCGGGTGTACACAACCCTAGGTTGACGCCCGAGCCATCTGCACCCAACGGAAGGTCATGGCAGAGTGCACCCATCACCACGCGCAAAGCGATGTCGACAGTGTCATCACCCGGGCGTCGACCGTTCGGAAAGCCGGCGAGGTCGCCGCCCGCGACGCCGAACGCACTTTGCGCATCACGGGGTGTTGGTGCAATCGTCGTATTCAGACGCAACATCTCACCTGGGACGATGCCCGCCGGTTGGTTCACACCGGGGAAGCCGGTCAAGAATGCAGTTACCAAGTCATTGCGTGGGAAATTCGATGGCGCAAGGTCCTCGATGGTGGTGCCGAGCGTCGCATTCACTG
>JBCAZH010000141.1:1954-4501 GCA_038533155.1 Pseudomonadota bacterium
GGGAAATTCGATGGCGCAAGGTCCTCGATGGTGGTGCCGAGCGTCGCATTCACTGCGTCGCGGAACAGGATATCTAAAATCAGGGGCAATCCTGGGTTAGTGACGAAGGTCAGAAACTGCGGATCGTCGACCGGCTCACTCGAGTTGAAACGATCTTTTTGGTCGTAGCCGATGACGAGTTCGTTAACTAACGGTGCCGAGAGCCGGGACACCTGGACCCACGCGCCGCCACCGACTTCGGGGCGATCGAAGGTCGGGCGTGGGTTTAAAATATTGACCTGCCGAAGACTCGACGTCGTCCATGCGCCGATCACGGGTTCATCACCTTGAGTCAGACAGTCCTGATGCAGCTCCAGCGCGATGGAAGTGACGTTGTTGCGAGCCAGGATGTTGCGCTCTGGGTCTTGTGTGACGCCACCAGGAAAACCACCGGCGTCGCCTGCGCCGGGTGCGCTATCACCTTCGACCGGCACAAAGTTCACGAGGTCGAACACTTCGCCGAGACTCAGTTTGAACGCCTCGTTGCGTTGCCCAACAAACACACGTCCTGGCATGTCACAGCCAGGCACCGTGATCGAGTGAATAAACGACTCGGCGTATGCATCGTAGCCACCAGGCCCGGAAAACGTCTTGGTCCCCGAGTAATCGAAGGGTTTGGCGAATTGATCTGAAGAGGTATCAGCATCGGTCACCGACATCGGGGTGCCGCTGCGACGATCACCGGACACCATCGTCAGGGAATAGCTCTCGGTGTGGCTCAGGCCCGGCTCACCATCGACACCGATCGGGCCGATGTTGCGAAGGATGCTGGAAATCGTCTCGCCGCCGACATCCAATGTCAGTGCCGACCCATTCCCTGTCAGGGTGTCCGAGAAGCGAAACTGGAAGGTCAGGTCTTCAACACTATCGCCGTTGTTGTCGACATGAATTTCGTACAGCGCCTCGCTATCGAGCGGGAAATAGTTCGGACCACCATAAGCTGCCTGCACCGGGATGTAGTTGGCGATCAGTGTCACGTAGTCTTCGCGCCCCGGCTCGTAGCTCTTGAACAAATAGAAATCTGTCCCGTCCGCTTGTGGATACTTACTCACAAAAGGCGCCTCGCGGTGGCTGGAGGCTTCACCAGTCGCGCATGCCACGGTCAGTAGCGCGGCCAGAACAAAAGAATGTCGTCTCATCGTTATCTCCTGATTGACGGATGGAGCAAACGGTTCAACGCCGCTCCTCTGAGGGTGCTACGTCACAAACCTGTCGCCGGGTGCAAAAACAAAAAAAGAAAATTTTTCTGCACCCGATCTCATCGCTGGGTCGTATAAACTGCGGGAAGGTGAACGGGGAGCAGGCGTTTGGCCATCGGAAACCCAGCAGAATTGGATCGGCTCATGGTGCGCGCAGCGCAGGGTGATCAGGGCGCGTTTCAGCGCTTCTATGACGCCTCGTCACCGGCGCTACTGGGCTTGTTGGTGCGCCTACTAAAGGATCGGTTCCAAGCGGAAGACGTGTTGCAGGAAGCGATGGTGATTGCCTGGCGCAAGGCGGGGGATTTCGACCCACAACGTGCGAGAGCAACCACATGGATCACGACAATCGCCCGTCGCCGCGCGCTAGATATTTTGAGGAGCAGCAATCGACATGACCAAGTCTTGCGCGAGCGTGCCCACGACATCGTCGATCAACTAGGTGCAGCCGGCGACGAGCCGCAACAAAGCTCCGACGAATCGGCAGCCACGGCCTCGCGCTTGTCGGCATGCTTCGACGAGCTGAAGGAGAATTCCGCGGAAGCGATCAAGCTCGCGTATCTCGATGGACTGACCTTTTCCGAGATCGCAACCCATACGCGAAATTCTCTGAATACCGTTAAGAGTTGGATTCGCCGAGGCATCGGTCGGCTGCGCGAGTGTATGCACCGATGAATTACGAACAACCCGAAAGGCTGAAGGCTTTGGCGCAGCAATTTGTGCTCGGAACAATGTCGCGACGCGCACGACGGCGGTTTGGACACTTGATCGACCAGTCACCTGCTGCGGAGGCAGCGGTGCTCGCTGTCGAGCAAGACTTGGCCGATTTGTCGCTATCGGTCGAACCGGTTCAGCCTAGCGCGCTGGTGTGGCAGCGCATTAAGCGCCAGTTGCACGCCAAAGCGGTGCCGGCCTCGACGAAGCGGTCGTGGTCGTCGGTCGCGGCGGGATTACTCGCTGTTGCCCTGCTCGGCACATCGATCAGCTTGTGGAATGCGCTACAGAAACCGGCAGAGGTCATCGTAGAGACCATCGTGCTCGATCCGGCGGTGAGCATCGTCGCCAACGAACAGGGCCAACCGCTGTGGTACGTGCAGTTGATCGACAACGCGCGCGCAGAGATCAGTGTGCAGACGAATCCCACCGCGCAGCCAGACAACGACTACCAGCTTTGGCTGATTCGTGAGGATGGGTCTCCAGTCTCCGTCGGTTTGTTGCCGCAGTCCGGATCGCGCACGCTGACACTTTCCGCGGATGTTCGCCAAGGACTGACCAACGGCCGCGTACTTGCAGTGAGTCTAGAGCCAGA
>JBCAZH010000142.1:0-4463 GCA_038533155.1 Pseudomonadota bacterium
ATTTGGTTCTGGATGGAAAACAGGTTGTCGATCGTCAGCTCGCGATCCCAAGTCTCCGTCCAAAGGGCGCGGTCGCGTTCCGCGTCATACAGCTTCATGTTGATCCGGACGCGATCGCCGGCGCGTTGCACGGAACCTTCGAGAATTGTCGCAACATCAAGCTCGGCCGCGATCTCAGACAAAGACAACCGCGAGTCCCGATAACGCTCAATCGTCGTTTGTGAAATCACCCGCTGCAGCGACTGCAAGCCGGCAAGTTCGGTCACAATGTCATCGTGCATCCCATCGACAAAGTAGGCGTCCTCGACTTCGGAACTTCGATTCACAAAAGGCAACACGGCTACCGAGCTTTCCAGCGTTGCAGGCGCGACATCTTCAACCTGCAACCGCTCGTACACCAACACACCGACCACACCAGTCAGTGCCACGATGATGCCGAGTTGTAGGTACTGCCACTGAGGCGAACCGGCATCCGAGTCGGCTGTGCCTTGATCAATCTGAATGCCTTTCGGTGTCCGCTCGAAGATCCAGGACAGGATCAAAACCAGTGGGAAGCCAATAACGATAGCTGCCAGCAGACCGCGAAATAGCCACGACGGCAGATCCAAGTTGTCGCCGAGTACATCAACAATCTGCAACAACAGCCACGCGCCCACGAGGTAGGCGATCCCCGCGCGGTAAACCTGTCTGCGTTTTAGCTCACTGATGAACGACACTGCGTGGCCCTCCTAGCACCCGAAACTATGCCCGACCACGGCGGTCTTGTCGCGCCGATCTGCCGTCTGGCTTAAGATCAGCGAAACGTGTCGCTGCCGGAGCATCCGTTATGAATTTCGTCACCCGCATTGTGTGCCTGCTCGTACTGACCACCAGCGTATCCGCCGAGGTCGATATCAACGAATGGCAAGTCCCATTTGAATCCTCTCGCCCGCGCGACCCTTTTGCAGTCTCGGAGTCTTCCGTCTGGTTTGTCGGTCAACGCAGTGGGTACCTCGCACGACTCGATACCAACTCCGGTGAGTTCGAGAAGATCGAACTCAAAGAAGGTTCCGGGCCTCACAACCTGATTGTCTCGAGCGAAGGTAGCGTTTGGTATGCCGGCAACCGGACCGCGTTGATCGGTCGCTACGATCCAACCGACGGCACGATCGAGGAGGTGCCGATGCCAGACCCCAAGGCCCGCGATCCTCATACCCTGATTTTCGACGCGGATGAATCGCATATCTGGTTCACAGTACAGGGCGGTAACATGATGGGGCGTCTCCGCCTCGCAGACCGTCAAGTTGATCTCATCGAATCGCGCACGGAGCGCTCGCGCCCCTACGGGATCAAATTAGCGCCGGACGGTTCCATTTGGGTCGCATTGTTTGGCACGCACAAGTTGGCGCACATCGATCCGCAAACGCTTGAGCATGTAGAAATTGACTTGCCTCGCACCGAGGCAAGACCACGCAGGCTCGAAGTGCTGGATGACGGCACGGTTTGGTACGTCGACTACGCGGGTGGCATGCTCGGAAGGTATAACCCAGACACACAGCGCTTTAGCGAGTGGCAGATGCCTCAAGGTAAGAACGCAAAGCCGTACGGCATGGCATCGGACGGTTCTGGTCGGCTTTGGATGGTCGCCACCGGCGTCCAACCAAACGTGTTTATGGGATTCGATCCTGAGTCAGAGACATTTATTCAGCAGACGGAAGTCGAATCTGGCGGCGGAACCATCCGCCACATGCACTATCACGCACCCACAGGTGCGGTGTGGTTCGGAGCGGATGCCAACACCATAGGTCGTGCCATTGTCGAGCCTGCGCAGTAGCCTAGCATTGAGTATGGCAATCGCCGCCCTAGTCATTTCTCGGGGCGCGGTGTCATACCCCGAAGGAGCGCCCTGGGGCGCTGCTGATCATCAAGCGGCTGACGACTGTGCCAGCTGCCATTGGGAGCGTGAACCGATCACGAATTCCGATGCGATTACTCTGGCTGGAACTGCCGAAAGTACCCCAGCAAGCACGGTGCATTCGCTGACATTGTCCTTTCAACCGGACGAAATGACGGTGAGTGGATTCCAGATCCTAGCAGTGAACGAATACGGACTTGCCGGGCGCTTTGACACCAGCGACAACACGATTGAAGTACATGATGATCAATCGGCACTGCGATCAACCGCGGTGCGGCGACCGGATGAAGCCAACGTCGAATGGAAATTCCAATGGGTGGCACCTGATGTCGCCGGACAGACAGTGCGGTTGCTCGTCGCAGTTTCCGCCGCCAACGATGATCAATCCCCTTTCGGGGATCAAATTCATTATCGGTCGTTTGAAATCGGCATCGTCGACAAGGAGTCGAACTAGGGCGTAATCATCACCGGCTCATCGAACATGATCGAGGTTTCGGGCGTCGCGGGTTCAACGCTCTCTCGATCCATGTAACTGTCGAACTCATCGGCGAGCGCCTCACGCCGCGCGTCCGCTTCGCGTCGGTTCTGATAATCGCGTTCCAGCCGACGAACGCGGTCGCGCCGGTACTCATCGATTTCATTGCAGTAGATGTCGCGCTCCGGTTCTGGCTCACAGGAGTTTCCGAGCAGTACTTCACCAACGACGTATACCATCGCCTCAGTCACCGCATTGCGCGTACCTTCAACAAACGTGACGTCATCTTCCAGCACATCATATTCTGCCACAGGCTCCGGGGCACTCGCACAACCGAGTAACGAAAAACCACATAACACGATCAGCGACATTGACGTCTGTTTCATAGCGATTTCCTCATCCTGATGACGGTGTTCGGCGACCCGTTAGCTCCCGTGTGCACCTCGCGGTCGACTTCGGCGTAACCGCGTGCTCGGTACAACGGCTCGCCGGGGATGGTCGAGCCCAACTCGATCGTACGAAAACCCGCTTCACGTGCCGCGTTCTCGCCAAGCTCAAGCAACAGCGTGCCGATGCCGCGGCGCGTCCAATCGGGGTGCGTGTACATCGCCCTAATGCGCGCGGGATCGGTGGACGGATCGCTGAAACTGTCATCACGACCCACAGTATGATTGCCGCCGTACAAAGTGCGCCGCTTCCCCCAGCCACCGCAGCCTACCAACGTTGAGCCAGTGGCACTCTCCGACTCGATCAAAAAGTAAGTGCCGTCGTCAATCAACGTCTGATCGACGCCCATCGTTTCCTTGGCGGCTTCGATTTCGCTGGCTGACAGAAAATCCCGCATGTTCACTTCGATCGAAGCTTGCATCAGATCGATGATCCGCGGGATATCGGCCTCCCCCGCGATACGATGCGTGAACCCTGACTCTGGAACCGTGTTCATCCGTTAATCATACACGCGACCCATGCATGAACATCAGACCAAAATCACGATTAGAAGTTCGGATCCGCGCGGCCTTGAGGTGCGGACTGGATGCGCCTATTTCTCTTGATTAATGTAGCGCTCGAGTTCGGTCTCGAAATGACGCACGCGTTGTTCTTGGTCGCCGTACAGCGCGCCGCGATAACCGCGCGAGCGAACACCTTCTTGCACGATCGGCAGAAGCTCCGCATCTTGGTCCAATACTTCTCCGAGATTGGGACTCTCACCTGCGGGAACCCAAATAGGCTCCGGCCGCGCATCCCCGGAACAGTCTGTGCCTTCGGGCAACCCCATCCAAGCAGGAACATCGTAATCAGGATCATCGACGGGACGGAACAAGATCATTGTGTCGTAGATGAACTTCTCTGGATCTTTCGCATCCGGAATGAAGCGCATAATGAACACGCCTTCAGGATGCATGCCTATTTGTACATTCGGGAACAACCCAGTCGCCCAGCTATCGGTCAGTTGTCCGTCGGTGAAGTTGTCGTAGTGATCCAACCCCAGTCGCGCCGCACGCTCGCGCTTAGCTTTCTGTACTGCCGTTCGAACCTCCGCCGCAGTTCCATCGAACGCCGCCGGATCGAGGCCCGCCTCCATCATCATGTGTGCCTGATAAGGATCAACAGACTCTTGATCTTCCACACGATGCGATTTCACGCAGATCGGCACAATCATTCTCGACGCGCCATTCGGGTACAGGTCGTTCTGTGAAAAATCCTCCATCACACCTTGTGTCTGCGGATGGACGTAGGGCAGATGATAGGTCTCATAGAACGCGTCGACGCCGATTTTCCAATTCGCGTTCCATTCGCTGCGAACATGATGCACGACATGCATCTTGTCGATTTCGTACTGCTCGATGTAGCCCTCGGGCAATCCGAGATATTCGGTGAGCGGCGGCGCCTTGCCGTCCATGTTGATGAAAACGATGCCGCCGACCGAATCACAACGAACTTCGGTTAGCCCTGGCCTGTGAGCGACCAGACGAGGATCAAAAGTCTCTTCATCGGTGATGTTGTCGAGCTTGCCGTCGATACCGAAACGCCAACCGTGGAATGCACACGAAAAACTCGCGGCGCTGCCGCTGCGAGCCAGGCATACGCGATTGC
>JBCAZH010000143.1:0-4348 GCA_038533155.1 Pseudomonadota bacterium
AATGAGTATCGCTAGCGCTGAAAGCCACCGCGTCATGAAACATCCTGATCATAACTCTGAATGGCCGATGGTATCGGTCTCTGCGCCAGGAGAAAACTGACCGACTCAGTGGCGATCTCCAGAACCTCGACCTGGCGTCAGCAAGTGGTGCAACAATCACTTTGCCGAGTATCGGGTTCTGTATCGTCGATCACGTACAGCAGTCTTCGACAAACAAAGGAGCCGTCGACTGACGATGATGACCCAGAGTCTTCAGTCGGTTAATAAGTCGAGCAGTTAGCTTCACGCCACCTGCGAGCATCAACAGTCCGTTTTCATCTCGGAGATCTCGAGACATACGCATGCCGGGACGCAGATCCTTCAATCGCACAATACGTTCGATGTGATCTCCTGTGCCACGGGCGTAGTTGTTGAGCCAGATGCAGAAGTGCTCGACGATGATTGGATCCAGTGCCCGTCCAGCACGAATAGCAAGGAAATCGCGGGCTTCCATCTGTGTGAATGCGAACGGGTATCGAGTTCCATCGCGAAGGTCTCGATAGGTTCGGACGACACACAGTATTCTTGATACGAGTGGAATCTCTCCACCCTTTAGTCGGTTGGGGTAACCACTACCGTCTTGATGCTCGCAGTGGGCCCGCAGAGCGGTCGCGACTTCTCGTAGGGAGTCCATCTCATTGATCGAGTCCGCAGCCAAGTTGGGGTGCTCGTAGAACGCTCGCCGCGCTCTCGCGTCGAGCGACATGTGAGGTTGACTCACTAGTGAGTTCGGCAATGCGAGCTTTCCGATATCACAAAGCAGAGCTGCAATGTTCAGTGTGCTCATGGTCCCGTCGCTCAACTTCATCGCGCGACCGACCGCCAAGCAATCGTCGACGATTCGGTCCCTCTGGATGCCTGGAAAACGGGACCTCGCTTCGGCGACCATAGCCGATACGAAGTCGAGCCTGTTTGAAGAATCGTCGACCGCTGGTTGTTGCTCGGCTGCTTGAGCCTGTTGGTTGGCCCGCTGACGCAGTGCGTGACCATCAGTCCCGCTGTCTGTTCGTGGCGGGCTGCTTTGCAGACGTGAATTCAGTTCGGTTGCTTGTGCCACTCGAACGGTTGTACTGGTGTTAGTGATCATACTGTGACTCCGAGAGGGGTGCGTTCGGCGCAAGATAGGGTATGTCCTGGTATCGATCCGGTACGCCAGTCCGCGATTCGCAGTTGCTGCGAGTTGCCCCGAGATAGGACTGATCGCGCACCGGCCAGAACCGCCCGTCCATAGCCAACAAGCCGATGTCGCTGAGAATGCCGCGACGAATCCGCACCAATGGGCCGACGTACGTATTCGGTAGGACGACGACATCCGACAGTCGAGCACCGCTCGCAACGAATACGCCGTTGGACAACACGCAGCGTCTGTCTAAGCGGGCGAGAGCGCCGACATGACAGTGTTTACCGACGAAAACATGTTTGCCGATTCCTGCCGTTCGACTGACTGATGCATCCCAATCAACGATCGCCGTTGGGTGCAGCGGTGCGCCCGGTACGTTGAAGTTTTCTGTCCTCAGGCCCGCCGCCATCACATTCGCCCGCAAGAAATCCATCGGTGTTGATAGCGGGTTAACCGACTTACGTTTGCACTGAGGTGTGACAAGTCGAACCAATCTCGGCGCATCGTTCTCCAATCCCCAAATTCCGGGCAGCATGGCTTTTGCATTGTCGATCTCAACAGTTTCGCTCGGACGATTGGCGATCTGTTGAAAATCGATGTCGTGGAGATGATCGCCGTAGACCATCAGGCACGATGTGTCATTGGCCAGACATTCAAGCACCAATTCATCAGTCCCAAGATCCGAATAGCGAATTGTTACGCCCCATTCGCGACCGCAGCGCAGTCGGCTGCGCACCGCGTATTGCTGGATCGATCCTGCAACGCGCACATGACGAATGCCGCAGTCGGCGAGCTGCTCGATCAAATGCATGATCGCGGGCTTACCAGCAATCGGAAGCAGTGCGCGGTGCGTGCCAGGCCACAAAGGGTCGATTGGCGAGTCTTGTCGACTGAACCCGATGACCGCGATTTCCGGTAGTTTGCGAGATTCAAGATTCGGCATCAGTACGCTCCTTTGCCACCCATAACCGCGGGCACGGTCTTGGCGACGATTTCAATATCGGTGACAACCGATTGCTGACTGAGATACTTGCAGTCGAGAGCGACCTGCTGCTCGAACGACAAGTCGGATCGACCCCCGATCTGCCAGTAGCAGGTCAGCCCAGGTTTGGTTTGCAGTCGTTTTCGATCCGCGGCGGAGTAGTTCGCGACTTCACTTGGCAGGGCGGGTCGCGGTCCGACGATGGACATATCGCCGCGCAATACGTTGAGAATTTGTGGAAGCTCGTCGATGGACAATCGTCGAATGATGCGGCCGATTCGCGTGACTCGCGGGTCCTGTTTCATCTTGAACAGGACACCACCCCGACTTTCGTTGCGCCCCGCAAGGCTCGCCAGTCTTGCTTCGGCATCTTCGTACATCGAGCGAAACTTGAGCATTGAGAACAAGCGTCCGCGATAACCGACGCGTTGCTGGGAAAACAAAATCGGGCCAGGCGACTCCAGTCGAATGGCGAGCGCGGTGAGCAACAGCAGTGGCGCAAGCAAGACGATTGCAGAGGCAGCAATGCATACATCAAACACACGCTTCAACGCGGTCCGAGCAAATTGTCGCCGCAAGAATCGATGCCGGTAGTTCACTGCGGGCAGCCGAGGTTGTGCTGCTGATTCGGCGTGCACCCTTGCCCAGTTTGCCGGCGTTACAGGTTCTTGCAGCCACTGGCCGCGCGACGGCAGTCGGTTCACCCGTCTGCGCTCGGCAAAGATACGCAACAGGAAGGCAGGATTACCCACGACATAGCGACGCCACTTGGCGCGTGGCTCTTGAAGAATGCGCCATACCCACTCAACGCCAGCGCGGCGCCAACTGAGTGGTGCACGCTTGATGCGTCCAGAGTAGTAGTCAAACAAACCGCCAACACCGATGCCGACTGCAGCGTTCAATTCCGTTTGGTGCTCGTGCAACCATCGTTCTTGAGTCGGCGCACCCAAACCGACCAGAATCACATCAGGGCGCGCCGCATTGATCGTACTTAGCGTCTTCGCCGTATCGGCACTCTCAGCATAGCCATCGAGACAACCAACGATGTTGAGATCGGCGAAACGTTGACGCATGTTGTCCGCCGCTGCACTGGCGACGCCTGGTTTTCCGCCGAGCAGAAGCAACCGAGTACCAGTTATTGCCGCTCGTTCGCACAGCAACGGAAACAGATCCGTTCCGTTGACGTTGTCTCGCAGCGGCATCCGAAGCAGGTGCGACGCGATCCGCAGCCCAATCCCGTCTGGAAGCACGAGCCAGCTTGAATTGAGTATGTGGTGGTAGTGACGGTCTGTAACCGCTTTGTTGAGGCAATCCGCGTTTACAAACGAGACTCGCCGCATAAGCCGGTGGTCGCGATTTCGGGACGCCTCGATGATGCGCTCGACTGCATCGTTCATGGTCAACGGGTGGACCCGCACACCAAGGACCCGTGATTCGCCACTGCGGTCGTCCAGCGAGCGTCGACTCGAGGGACGTCGCTCGAGGGGCCTTCCCAGTGCGTACTGCCAGAGTCGTCGGAAGAGATGCGGCCGGCTCGGGCGCCCGCGCCGAATGATTCGGCGCCAGATCGTGTGGGGAAATAGCAGCGGACTTATGCACAGCGCCAGCAGGCGCTGAAGTGCCAAAAAAAAGGAAGTGACGGTGCGTCGCATAGGTAAATATCATTTCTTTCAAATCGTAGGGTCAGATTAGCCCTCGAAATCCCTGTTTTCTGCGACATGCTTCACAATTCGGAGTCAAAAACGATAAAAATGATAATAAATACTGGAATAACTAAATGAATTTTGGATAATCCAAACCATTCTACCCCTAATATTTCATTTTTATCATTATGACTCCAAATAATCGAATTGATTCCGTACTTAAAGCACTACTGCTATTCGCGTGGACCGTCGGTCTTAGCGGCTGCGCCATGCCGTACCCTGCCGCGTCGCACGGTGATACCCGACTCGAGGACGGCGGTTTGCCGTTCGGCTCTATCGTTCGCGAGATTCAGCAGTGTGATGCTCCGGCTATTGCTCCTGTGTCAGTGTATGCGTTGTCGCCCTTGCTCTCACCGGGCGATCGCGTCGAGCTCCAACTGAATGATGGCGAGGAATTCACCGGTGTTTATGCGGTCGGCAACGATGGCCATCTCCGCGTGCCCTACTTAGATCCCATCCTGGTTCAGGGCAGGTCCGTAGCCACTGCAACGTCCATGATTCAGT
>JBCAZH010000144.1:0-4341 GCA_038533155.1 Pseudomonadota bacterium
CCAGAAACCGGTCGACCGTCTTTTGGTGGATGGAGCGTAGGTGATAGACCTCGAGGAACGCATCCTGAATGACTTTGACATTACACGCGACGTCGAACGACTCGGATTCGACCAAACGAAGGCTGTCGATTTCAAAGTCGGCGAAGTGACTCGGAATCGGCCCGAGACTCTCGAGCAACGGCGGCGCTTGTGGGTCTTCGCTCACAAACAACCAGTTGCCGAATCGCTCGCAACGAACCGACTGCAACCGGTACTCAGTATCCTCGAAGTCCGGAAAGTCGCGGCGATCACGCAGGTTGATCAATTTCCCTTCGAAATCGTAGGCCCAACCATGGTAGCCACACACCAACGAGCGCACATGACCGCAGTCGCTTTTCACCAAAGGACCGCCGCGGTGCTGGCAGGTGTTGTAAAACGCCCGCACCGTGTCGTCCCGCCCGCGAACCAGAAAGACCGGAGAGCCGGTCCGAGTGAACATCTTGAAGCTGCCCGCTTTCGGGAACTCATCCATATGGCCCGCGTAGACCCAAGCCTTGCGCCATAAGTGCTCGCGCTCAAGTTTCTGAAACTCGGGGTCGACATAGCGGCCACCGGGCAGCCGCGGCAGCTTCGGAAACCCGCTGGGCGGCGTTTCGCGAGCTGACTCGAAAGCCATGCCGGCGCTGATACGATCGATGACAGCCTGGTCCATCCCGGCTTCCCCCCGAGGCAACGGAAATCCCTGAAATTTCAGTATAGAGACGCCCTTGTCGAAAATAAACAAGCTTGACTGTTTTTTTTAAACAAGCGCTGGGCTACACTCCGCCGAACTTCAACGGAGGGCGGAGTATGGACTTTTCACTCACCGCAGATCAGCAAGAAATGCAGGACGCCGCGCGCACTTACGCACAGTCGCGACTGCCGGAGCTTGCCGACGATATCGAGAAAACCAGTAACCCTCCGTCGCACGATTTGATTCGCGAGTATGCCGAGATGGGCTTCCTCGGCATCAATATCCCGGAATCACTAGGCGGACTGGGCCGCAGCAGTCTTGATGCACTCATCGTGCTCGAGGAGTTCGGCAAGATATCTTCAGCAATTGCGTTTCCGGTTTTCGAATCATGCACGGGACCGGTAAAAGCGATCGAGCACTTCGGAAGTGATGCCTTGAAGTCTCGGGTCGTACCAGCCGTCTGCAAAGGCGATATGGTTGTCGCGATCGCAATGTCTGAGCCCAATGCGGGCTCCGCGCTGACAGACTTGACCACCCGCGCTGAACCGACCTCAGAAGGCGTGGTTCTGAATGGCATGAAGCGCTGGTGCTCGGGGGGAGGGCATGCCGATGGGTACCTAGTCTATTGCCGCATGTCTGATCAACCGGGCGCTAAGGGCATCGGCGCCGTGTTCGTCGACAAGGACACGCCGGGCGTCAGCTTCGGAGAGCAAGAAGCATTGATGGGTTTTCGAGGCGTGCCGAGCTCCGACTTGTTTTTCGACAACGTCAAACTACCGCAAGAAAACATCGTGGTGGGCGCCGGTGGTTTCGGAAAGCTGATGCAAGCGTTCGACTTGGAACGCTGCGGCAACGCCACCATGGCGATGGCCCAAGCAGCCGGTGCACTCGACGAGGTGCTGACCTACGTTCAGGAACGCAAACAGTTCGGCAAACCCATCGTCGATTTTCAGGCGGTTCAACTCCGCCTCGCGGAGATGCAAATGCAAGTCGACGCCGCAAGACTGCTGATCCACAGAGCAATCGCGAATGCAGAGGCCGGCATGCCGAGCATTCAGAACAGTTCGATCGCAAAGTGTTTTGCGAACGAGATCGCACGGACTGTGACAGGAAACGCCGTGCAGTTGATGGGTGGTTATGGCTACTCCAAGGAGTATCGCATCGAACGAAGAATGCGTGATGCCTGGGGATGGGGAATCGCCGGTGGCGCGATCGATATTCAAAAAACGAATATTGCCAGCGCGATGGTGGGCCGTCGCTTCAATCAACGCGCGCAGTAGCCATCTCTCTTACCGACTCCCTAAAATAGCGGATCAAAATCGCAAGTCCAACGCTTTCGTTTGCAACCGCATCACTTGGAATTGCGTCACATGCGTCCGTGTTTTTTTGTGTTATAGCTTTATGCGCAACGCAAAAAAACAGGAGTCGGCATGGCGACATCGGCACGCACCGGGGAACTGGTTGAAGTAAAGAACCTGAAAGACTTTTTCAGGACATCGATCGAGCAAACCGCCTCCAAACAGCGCGTTGATATCCAGCCAGCCGCAACTCACTACGTCGTCAACCTACTAACACTGTACTCTCGCTCGGAAGCGCTGTTTGAACATGACGGCGAACACTTCGGATTGAAGCCGCTGGCTTTGATGCTTGCCGACGCGTCGGACGCCGACAGCGCGGAAGCCCGCGCGCAATCGTTGCAGCGGTTGGGCGATGTCGCTTTATTCATGTCCGGTTTCTTCATCGATGGCTTGGCCGACGCGGCCGTTGACGTCGACTACTACATTCACATGGGCGAGAACGCATACGGCTCATTGTCCAATGAAATACGCGGCACGTTCCGAGGCAACGCCTTCTCGCCGATTTACCGCGAATTGGCCGATAAGTTTCAGCCGCTCGTAGATATCCTCAACGAGGTTCGCGATGGAGGCTCACTTTCGGCGAGCGATCTCACGCGGATCTATGAGATCTGGCGCAAAACCGGCAGCCAGAGAGCACTGCAGCAATTGCGGGACCACGGAATCGAACCACTTGGCATCCAACCCCGTCATCATTGATGCTAGCGGAGCTTCAAACAACGCTCAGCGAAACGTACGCGTTAGACTTCCCCCTCGACATCGAGCAATTCTTAGTCACTGACAAAGCGCACGCGAGCGCTTTGAGTAGCGCAGCTTTACGGCATGGTGCGGAGGAGACTTTGTTCGTCGCAGAGTGCGACGGCGAACTGTTGGTGTCGTTGTATCTCGACGAAACGCTCTTGGATCGACTTCAAGAAGACAACCCACTCGAGTCATTACACCACCAAAATCTCGGCGATTTCTGCGAAGTGATCGAAGGCGTGAGTCACTTTATGTGCGTGACCCATCGCGCGGTTGCAGAGCGTCAGACCAACCTTCTCGAGCTTGAGCTCCAGGCGGAGGTCGACAAGTTCATTCTCTCGCTTCAACTCGCAGCGCTGCAGGACGACGCAGCGCTGACCCGTTCATTGCACTCACGTCTGTTCGAACAAGTCGCTTTCCGCGACACACTGAGTGCGCAGGAGACGCGCCGTTACCAAGAAGCCAATCAACTCGCTGCTCGCTTTTGTTATCGGTTACAACAACAGTTGATCGAACAATCCGACGCAGCAAACCGGGCGTTGAGACGTTTTTTCCGCGCGCCGATTGCCGATAAGGTGAGCTTGATTGCAGAGCAAAGTTGGCAGGGCTGACCAGACAGTCAACCCCACCCACTCTCTGTTTACAGCGTTTCGAGGTCCGCTGGGATTAACACCCGATTGATGGTGGTTACGAATCCATTCGCCGCACGCAAGTTCTTCCGTTGCGATAGCGAGGCCTTTGGATCACGGAAACTGTCATCCTGGTCCCCCAGCTCACGAGTCTCAACGTTCGGCGTAATCGTCGGACCTGCCAACGTGGCGAGGGCCTCAGACTCGAGCACGGATTTAACCGGTAGCGCTTCTGGCAGCACGTGGTAGAGCAGCACCGTCTGCAGTAACGGGATTGGATCGCCACCACCGAGCTGCGTGAGTGCTTCTACGATGACGCCGAACGCCTCTGCTTCATTGTATCCGCGGTAGCCTAGGTTCCGCGCAAGACGTATGAAAGCGGCATCGTTGGGCGCCAGCACCGTCAAGCTGGCCTCGCGATCGGCCACAGCGCCATCTAGCCCCGCTGTCTGCAATGCGGTCAGCAGCAAATCGAAGTCTTTCGAGTTGTGATCGAAGCTACCACCGCTCGCGGCGACGAGATCGGCAATAGATAGCAGCTCCGCCGCATTGGTGTTCTCGATGTCAATCGGTATCAGCACGCGCGAGATCGGCAAAATCACGCCGTTACTTGCGACAATTCCACCCTTCTTGATCCTCAAGAACGGATCGCGAATGTCCGGATCGTTATCGACCAACCGTCGGCCACTGGTAAGGATGGTTGCGCCCGGTAGCGCGGTTTCGATAACGCGGGTCGACGAGATGACCTCGGCCGTTCGACCTTCAGGCGCAACGTGATAGAGCAGAATATCGCGTAGCACAGGGATGGGGTCACCGTCGCCGAGCACCGTCAATGCATTCACAATCGTTTGAAATGCTTTGGACTCTTTGTTGCCGTGATAGCCGAAATCACGTGCCAAGCGAA
>JBCAZH010000145.1:0-4164 GCA_038533155.1 Pseudomonadota bacterium
GCGTTCGGGCCGAATAGCACAGAACCGTCTTGGCTGTTCCAAACATAGGACACGTCGAGAGACAGCCGATCTTGTGTGTAGCCGAAACCGGCAGAGGCGTATTGATAGTCGTCGAAGCGATCGGACGACAATGCCACGGCGCCACCTTCGAACCGGGTGTACCAGTGTTGTGACAGGAAGGTGGTTTTTTCGATCTCGACTAGCGATGCACGCGTATTGTGTGCGTAATAATCTGGCGCGAACGCGTAGTTCAGGCGTAACCCGTTCGTGTGACTGAGCTCCGCGTTGTATTCGGTGTACTGCCACTCTTTCACCGAGCCCGGAAACTCGCGACGCAGCACAGACAACGTACCGAGCCATTGGTCGCTGATTGCCTTGGTCGTGCCAAGGTAAGCATCAATAGAGTTGTGACGCTGGCGGGCATTCGGCGGATCGGCAAACCGGCCGGATAGACCTAAGAAAAACGCGTCGCTCGGCTGCCAGGTCACGCTCGCCGCAATCGCCGGTTCACCGTCCACTTCGGACACCCCGCGATACACCGAGTCGGAGGACGACAGGAACACGACACTAACGTCTTCAGCAGCTCGTGCGTCGCGCGCTGTAAATCCCACGCACACGAAAACAGCGAGGCTCAACAGCACTCGCCGAAGCGAAACCCATTGTTGGTCTGTCGAATTCGTCACCAGTCGTGGGTCATGCGGTGGTTATCGCATGCTCAAATCTCCAAACCGAAGTATGCCAGAAACACCCGTCGTCGAAGGTACGCCGCAGTCGCCGACATCACTCGTTTTTTACTGATCTTGCTGTTCGTAGTACTCCGCCAGCCAGTCTTTCAAGTTCATGATCGTGTCCGAGCGCGTCGCATCGTCATGGTGATCCATGAGCCGCGCGGCCATCGCCACCAGCTGCGGCGTCGCGATCGAATGCCCAGACACGATGTCGTAGCCACCCATCGGAGTCAGCGACAACGCATGTCGCGGCGCGAGCAACACGTCATTGGTTGGTTCGAGCGCCGCATCGCGTTCCACACCGTAGGCATACACGACGCCCTCTTGCATGGCAGGGAACCGCGCGTTGGGTTGACGGGTTTCGTCATGCGCGGCAACGACGAGCGTGTCCTTTTGCAGCAACACGCTCATCAACTCATCGAGAATGCGATCTCGTCGCCCCGTCAAACTCAAGTTTAAGATATCGGGGTCCAGTTCGATTGCCGCTTCGAGCGCCAACGCGAGTGTCAGCGTGTTGCAGCGTCCGCGACCGTTGTCGGCCTGCCAGCACCCGCGCAACAAATGCACGCGCGCCTCATGCGCCGCGCCGCTGAGACCTTTCTCCGTGCTCGGTATCGCCGAGATCAATCCGACCACCGCTGTGCCGTGATCTTCTTCCTCAGGATTGCCACGGCGTCCGGCGAAGTTTCGCGTGACCAATTGGCTGCGTTGCAAATCGGGATGATCCGCATCCACCGCGGTATCAATTACGGCGATGGTCACGCTGCGACCGGCGCTCTGGTACTCCGCTTTGAAATCACACAGCGCACAGCCGGTCGAGGTGTTACTCACAGGCGTCGGTGCCGACTGCAATTCAAACTCGTTGAACGGCTGCAGCCACTTTACGCGAGCATCAGAGGTGACTTTAGCCAGCACCGCATCGCTAGGGCGCTCGATGACGAAGCAATGCACACCCAGGGAACGCAGCGGCCACTGCTCGATGATCGACAGCGAATAGTCCTCGGCGATCTCGCGACTCTGGCGTTCCAACAACGGATCTTCGCCGTAGTTCGTTGGCAGCCCGTAGCCAGGACCCGCATTCATCCGCCGCAACGACTGGCGCGGATCGTCGACAACGACAACAACAGCATCGCTGGATATCGACTGGTTCGCGATCGACGGGCCCTGCTGCGGCAACGCGCAGCCCGCGAGCCATAGCGTTGCAACGACCAGCGTCGCGATCCGGTGTTGCCACCGACGAAAACCGAAAGTGTTACTTGGCTGTTTCATCGACCAACCTAACTAACCGAACGCGCTCGTCCGTATTCAACTTGCCGATCAACGCTTCGGCGCGAGACACATCACTCACCGCGACATCCACCGAGTTCGCCGCCGGGAAAATGGCGATCGGATCGAGTGCGTATTCACTCATAAACGCCCGCCGATCGGCATCGGCCGCGGATTCGAGAAAGACGATCCGAACGACCGGCTTATCATACCCCGCCGTCGCATCGCTCAGCGTTTGGAAATCATCGCTGTGATCAGGGACAGTAATCGTCGCCACGCCAACGAGTACTGCCATGGCCAGTGCCGCTGCGATCGGCATCGCCTGGCGCAGGTCCGGCAACCACGATGAACGCCGTGTGATTCTCTGCTCGAAATTGCCGAAGCGCGGCAGGGCCACAGCGTGACTTTGATCAGTCGACACGACACCCTGGATCTTACGTTCGTGATCAAGCGTCTCGCGCAGCGTCGCTGACTCCGATAGCGAGACCTCGAACGCGTACTGCTCAGCGACCGACAGGCGATCGTTCAAGTAGTCGGCCATCAGGTCTTCCGGTCTTTCGAATGTGGTCGTCGGCGTCATGCTGAGACTCCTTGTCGTTCTACAAAGGTGCGGATTTGTTTGCGCGCATGAAACAACCGTGTCTTCACGGTGTTCGGCGGACAATCCACGATCTCCGCGACTTCCTGTGTGGAGAAGTCACGAAAGTACGTCAGTTCAACGACCAACCGATGCGGTGCGCTCAAGCGTTGCAATGCGGCCTCAATCAAGTCGGACTCGTCGACCTCAGCGTTACCGCGTGATGCCGGCTCGTCCGTCTCCTGGCCGAGCATCCGCAACACGCCGGATCGAAAGTTCTGCTTCTTCACGAGCCGCAGGCAGCGCCGATAAGCAATCGAGAACACCCAACTGGACGCCTTGGACTCCGAGCGGTATTGATGCGCCTTTTCCCAGACCGTCATCATGACGTCGTTATAGACCTCTTCAATCAAGCCAGAGTCGTTGGTCAGCCTTCTGAGAAAGCCGATCACCCGCGGCGCAAAGCGCTCGTACAGCGTCTGCAGCGCATGGCTGTCCCGCTGCTCGGACACACGGCGCAGCAGAGCCTGATCAATCAGATCCTCATTTTCTCGACTGCGTTGGGGCACTTTATCCACTGAATCCACATCGTTTGCGTTGTTGCTCGGTAAGAGACGACCGTGCAAACGACGGTTCAATGACAATGCAAAAAAGTCGAATTCAGCTCGGACGAGCCTGGCGGGCGGAAAAAGCGAATAGAAACAGATGATTAGGTCATCTGCAGCCCGCCCGAATAGGAGTGATTTTCAAAAAAAGAGTCATGCCGGAGAAGTTACCGTCGGCGCCAACGGTGACTTCCCCGGTCACAACCCCACAGGGAACGCGGGTTATGTCCTATGTTTCAGTCTCATCGGCCGCCTCAGATCGACCGATGATCAAATAGTCGCGAAGCGCGTTCGAGAACTGCCAACCGGTGTCGCCGTTCGTGAACACGACAAAACCGAGATCGTGCTCCGGGTACAGCTCAAACTGGCACGTGAAGTTGCCGTTGTTCCCCCCGTGTCCGTAGACAAGGCCGAACGGGCTGTTCATCAAATGAAAGCCGAGACCAAAACGGCTCGGCCAATTCGGGATATCGCCATCATCCGATGGAATCGCGACTTGTGGCTCGAGCATCGCCGCGTAGCCGGCCTCCGAGAGACCTTCTTGCTTCAGAAGGTTGATCATGAAGTTCGAGAACGTGCGCGCCTCGGTGTACATGCTGTGCGCGACGCCGATTTCCTCCGGGAAACCGTGTGGTCCGGCGAAGCCTGCCAGGTGACCGCGTGAGACTTGCTCGCGCAGTTGCGGTCCATCGGCGAAGAAAGTGTTGGTTGTGAAGCCCATGACATCGACCGTCTCGCGCCGAACGATGTCTTCGAGCGGCTCACCCTTGATCTTGGACACGACGCGGCCGAGGTACTCGAAACCCTCGCCGGAGTAGCCGTATTGAATGCCGGGGTAGAACTTGATATCGAGCTGACCGTCGTCGTTCATGTAGCGCCAGTTCGGAAAACCGGTTTGGTGCGACAACACGTGCCGCGCCGTGATTTTCTTGTAGCGCTCGTCGTGCGCGATGTCCTCGAACTCGAGGTACTGGTACAACGGACGATC
>JBCAZH010000146.1:0-2619 GCA_038533155.1 Pseudomonadota bacterium
TCCCACAATGGGTGGTACGGCAGGTCGTGGCGCTTCAAATATCGATGCACATCGCGGTCAGTCCAATCGATGATCGGGTGCACCTTCCAGCGGGAGCCGGCAGTTTCGAGTGCGGCGCGATTCGAGCGTCCGGCAGACTGTGCGCGGCGTAGACCGGCGAACCACGTCCCTGTGTCCAGTTCATCGAGTGTCCGGAGCAGCGGATCGACTTTGTTGTCTTTGAGGTAGCCGTCCAGCCCGGATTCTGGATCTTGCCAGCGCTTTCCGTATCGGGCTTCTTGCCACGCGGCGCTGACAGCGGGCTTGGCGACATGCAGGTTCAGGTTGAGCCGGTCCGTCAGCGCATCGACAAACTGATAGGTCTCGGGAAACAGATACCCGGTATCTACGAGTACGACGGGCAGTCCCGGACTGATCTCATTCATTAGATGCAAAGAGACGGCGGCTTGCGCGCCGAAGCTCGATGACAACACGTGGGCGCCAGGGAGATTGTCCAGCGCCCATTCGATGCGCTTGGTGGCATCAAACCCCTCAAGCTGTACGGCGAGCGCTTCGATTTCGGACGAAGCGGACTGAGGTTCAAGAGTCAGCGGTGTAGTCGAGCTCATGCGGCAGTACTCACGGCGTCATGGAAGTTCCGGCCCGCCGTCGTCTCGGCGATGATTCCGGTACGAATGCAAAAGTCGCCGAAACGTTCATCGGCGTTTCGTGTTTGCGAAAACTTGGCGACGAGGTCATCAAGCTCGGTCAGTATCTCGCTGACCGAGATGTTTTCTCGGTACAGTTTGTTCAGTCGTGTGCCGTCGTGGCGCCCGCCCAAATACAGGTTGTAGTGACCAGGTGCCTTGCCGACCAATGCGATCTCTGCGACGAACGGTCTCGCACACCCATTCGGGCATCCTGTGACCCGCATCGACAAGTCCTGTTCCGGTAAACCATGCCGCACGAAGATCGCAGCGACTTGTTCGGTGAGTTCCGGCAAAAAGCGCTCCGCATCGGCCATCGCGAGCGCACAGGTGGGCAGAGCAACGCAGGCCATAGCCCCGGTTGCTAACGCGGATGTTGGCTCTGCGAGTCCATGCGCCGCGAGCAAGCCGCTAATGAGCACTTTTTGCTCTGCGCTAACCCCGGCGATGATCAGGTTCTGGTTGGGCGTCACGCGGAACTCACCGTGATGCACCTTAGCGATCTCGATCAGTCCACTTTGGTATAGCGGCCCGTCGGCATGATCGCGCACTCGTCCACTCGGGATGAACAGACCGAAGTGCCATACGCCATCTTCTGCTTCTACCCAACCGAGCCGGTCACCCGACTCGTCGAATTGAACGGCCCTTGGTGCTTCGAACTCGAAGCCTTGGCGTGACTCAACCTCTTGCCGGAACGACTCAAGCCCCATGGTCTCAATCGTATACTTGAGCCGCGCATTTTTTCGGTTAGCCCGGTTGCCGAAATCTCGTTGCGTGGTCACGATAGCCGTGGCCGCGTCGAGCACCTGGTCTGGCGTAATGAACCCCAACGTGTCAGCCAGACGGGGGAACGTGGTCGCATCGCCATGCGTCGACCCCATGCCGCCGCCTGCCGTTACGTTGAACCCGACAAGGGTCTCGCCGTCGACGATCGCGACAAAGCCAAGATCTTGTGTAAAGACATCGACATCATTCTGAGGAGGAATCACGAAGCCCGTCTTAAACTTTCTTGGCAGGTATGTGTCGCCGTAAATTGGCTCCACAACCTCGGGTGCTTCGGTCACCTTCTCACCGTCGAGCCAGATCTCGTGATACGCCCGTGTCTGCGGAGTCAGATGGGCGCTCAATGCTGCCGCAATCGCATCGACTTCGCCATGGACTTGCGACAGGTGAGGATTCGGGCTGCACATCACGTTCCGATTCACGTCGCCGCAGGCAGCAATCGTGTCGAGCAGTGCCGCATCAATCCCTTGGATGGTGGGCTTTAGGGCGCCCTTGATGACGCCGTGAAACTGAAACGCTTGTCGTGTCGTCAGCCGCACACCGGTCGACGCGTACTGCTCACCGAGCGCTTCAATAGCGAGCCACTGTTCCGGCGTGCATTTACCGCCGGGCAACCGGCCGCGAATCATAAAGCTGTACGCCGGCTCCAGCTTCTGCCGCTGGCGCTCGGCTCGACGGTCGCGGTCATCTTGTTGATAGATGCCGTGGAACTTAGAGACTTGGGTGTCGTCTTCCGCAATCGCGCCGGTGACACGGTCAGACAGACTGTCGACCAAAGTGCCCCGCAAATGCCGGCTTCGGGTTTTGATGCCCTCCACAGGAGAGAGGGGTGTCTTGGAGTCCGATTTAGTCATTAGTAAACATCCCGCAAATAGCGACGTTCACGTCTTAGCGTTTCAAGATCTGCCGCACCCGCTTCGAGGTCGCCGTCGTGCCGGGATGCCAGAATCTCGACCAGAGCGGCGTGGACATCGGGTGCCATTGCGCTTGCATCTCCACAGACGTAAATCGCCGCACCACCATCGATCCACTCAAGCAGTCGTTCCGCCTGTGAACGCAGCCGGTCCTGAACGTAAACCTTCTCAGCTTGATCACGAGAAAACGCAAGATCGATGTGGTCGAGTGCGCCTTCTTTCAGCAGACGTTGCCA
>JBCAZH010000146.1:2719-4100 GCA_038533155.1 Pseudomonadota bacterium
ACATCGGCGATATGCCCAGAGCTGATCAGCGCGCCCTTCGACTCTGGGTCTGCAAGCAGCTCAGAGAGACCCTGTACGCCATCGAGTCGCGCATAGGCGTCTAAGAATGGCCCGGAGATTCGTGTCGCTTCAAACTGCGTTTTCAGGGCGTCGAACAATGCGACCTCGGATCCATCAAACAGAATCCGTGTGTCGCCATCCAATCCTGCTGCCGCGAGTAGTGCCGTAACAACGATGTCTGGATTGGTGACTTTCAATCCGACTGAATCGCCCGGCTGATAATCGAGTGGTGTGTCGAAAGCGAGCTCAAGGTGATGTACGACCTTACTAGACCGGTCTCCGGTAATACGTTGGTTCGCGACGACCGTTGCGACACCCTCGGTCAGTTGCGTTTGCGCCGCCGGAACGACGTGCAATGCCGGGCGCGTGCTATCTGCGCTGACGAGACTCGCGTAGTCGGTTAAAACCCGCTCTCGCCACTCAGCAGCCGACGTCTGATAGTCGACATCGCACTCGACGATCGGTGCAATGGAATTGGCGCCCAGGCTAACTAATGCCGCCTCAAAGTCCTTTCCAGTTTGGCAAAACTTCGCGTAGCTCGAGTCGCCCAATGCAAGCACCGAGAATTGCGTGTCCGTGAAGCTCGGCGCCCGGGGCTTGCCTAGTTGCTCCAACAGCATAATGGCATCGTCCGGTGGATCGCCCTCCCCGTGCGTGCTGACGACCAGCGCTACCCAGCGCTCTTTGGCGAGTTTGCGCGCTGACAAATCCGACATGTTGAGCAGTTTTGTTGCGAATCCGGCCTGTTGTGCCGATTGATGCAGCGTTTCGGCAATCGCCTCGCTGTGACCCGTTTGACTGCCGTAGACGATCGCAAGTTCGGGCACGTTCGCCGTGGACGTCGATTCGAGCTGCGTCGAACTGACGGTAGTTTGGGAGGGGCGCAGCGCGGCTGCTAAGCCGGCCACATAACCGCTCGCCCATATCAGCTGATCAGGATTGAGCGGCGCAACGGCTGCGTCCAACGCTGTGAGCTGATCGACCGAAAGAACACCGGTAGGCGAATTGAGCGCCGAGGTTGGAGACACCATTTGGGTCGTACCGCTAGACCATAACCGTGGCCGAGAGTACGACACATCTCAAAGACCGCGAACGACCCATTGGTTATGTGCTAATAACCGAAAGTTTGGGGGATCGTCTAGGCGTGTCCTAGTAATGCGCCGATCACTTTAGGAATTGGCGCCATCCATGGCGTCTCGATCAGCTATTCATCGAGATACTGATGGAGCCAGGCGTTGACCTGCTCATGCCAATGCATTGAGTTGTGCGGCTTCAAAACCCAGTGGTTTTCATCGGGGAAGTACAGGAATCGACTCTCGAT
>JBCAZH010000147.1:0-4093 GCA_038533155.1 Pseudomonadota bacterium
AATCCGAGACATGCCAACTAGGCTCAGGCAATTCGCTTGGGGCGCGTTTCTTTGCCGTTATCACCAAACCTGAAACAGACGGACCGATGACACTGATGAAGTCGTTGTAGTTGTTGAGCGCGCAGCGTCTCCAAGTCGGTCAGGCGATCATCTCGCGCGTCCGGTTCACTAAGGACTTTCGAACTCAACCGTTCCGTGGTCCGTCAGCAACTTCTTGGAAGCGCCGTCCACGACATCATCAAAAAGGATGATGTTCTGACAGTCGTACCGCGCATTGGGTACCTGCAGGCCATCAAAGCCGAGAAAGTGTGCGGTTTCTCCAACCTCCTGTGTTCTCGGATACTCTATCTGGCGTTGCGCGTAGTGCGTTTTTCCGTAGTGAGCTGTATCGACGCCCAATGCGTTCAATGCCCCGAGGTCGACGAGCTGCAAAGACCGACCCAAACGCAGATGAAGCTCAAACAACTCATACGTGATTTTGGAAGGGGCGACCGGCTGCCCGTTCATCAGATAAAAGTACGCTTCTGCAATCGCGCCTTGGCGCACAGCGGCGGTGTACAAAACGCTAAATGACCCATCGTCCCAACGGCCGCCTGCGCTGCTGGCTGTCAACGGATCACGACCTTGTCGTACCACTCGCCACACAGGCCCATCGAACACAACCGGTTCGATACTCTGCAGCCGGTCGAGCAGCTCGATGTCGCGAACGCGAGCCAAGAAACTGTAGAGCGGTTAGAGGTACACGTCGGCATCCAGCCGATCGAGTATGGCCAAAACGCGCTTGGAATCGTCTTGCAAAATGACGTCGATGGCACGTTCGCCATCGAGTTGCGGATGGCGCGCGTACAGCCAGGTTCGTACTTCCTGAGGTGAGTAATACTCGTCGAGCCGCTGCACGATGTAGTGCAAGTCGGAAAGAAACAACTGCGTTTCAGGCTTTGGCGCGGCGGCACCATTCGCCCATCGGTGCACCGTCGACTTGGATACGTCGGTAAAGTTCGCAATGTCTGTCCCTGACAATCCGCCATTCGTGTCCAAAGCCCGGATGTACCGAACAACCGTGTTTTGCGTTGCTGGGTTCGCTGCCATTGTGTCCTCGTCGCCTGAGCGCCGGTTCGATCGGTGCCTCAGGTAGGTATTGCATTAGTGTTTCACAGAATAAACGTCATGAAACCCAGATGCAAAAACGAGTCGCGGTTAACTATATGTGGTCGAACAATATGCTTTTTCGTCTAAGTTTTCGGTGACCAGCAACACCGCTGCATTGGCAGAAAGGCGACAACCGATGGGACTAAGGACAAACCCCTGCCTCGAGCAGTCGCACTTCCCCGGCTTCACAGTCGATTTCCGCTAACGCGCCGAACGGCAGCGTCATCATCGGATCGGTGTGGCCGAAGTCCATACCGGTGACGATGGGTATCTCGTCGCGACCGAATTCGTCACGCACTGCCTGCAGCAGCGCCCGGTCATAGTCTTCGAAAGTTGATGGATCAATCTGACCGCCTGGCCGACCAAACAGGATGCCGCGAAGACGCTCGAGGACACCGCAAGCCGCGAGGCTGCGCAGCATTCGAACGACGACCGTCGGCGGTGGCGCTTCCTCCGACGTTTCAATGAACAGGATGGCGTCCTGCCAATAGTCGAGTGTGGGCCACAGCTCAGTGCCACGCAGCCAGTCGAGTACTTCGATACAACCACCAATCAAGCGTCCTGTCGCGATTCCCTCGCCTTGCGCAAACCGCCATTCGTCGGAGGGCGTGAGCTGTCGGGCTTGTTGGTTGTTCTCCGGCACCGACCAGTCGAGCAACTCTACGGTCCAGCCATCCCTGTTTGGTTGTAATTCGCCGATGGGTTCGCTCTGAAACAGCGTGCGACGCACCGAATCGACAAGGTAGCGATGCATCCCGCCGTTCTCGGCGAAGCCGGACATCACAGAAGGGCCGTAGAAACTGCTGACACCCGCTTTGAGGAACGCATAGTGCGTGACAGTGGTATCGGAGTAACCGACAAACACTTTCGGATTTCGAGCGATCAGTTCGTAGTCAAAGAACGGCAGCAGGCGTATGGAGTCCTCGCCGCCGATCGTTGAGACAATGCCAGCGATGTTGGGATCGGCTAGGGCGGCATTCAAATCGTCTACTCGTGCCTGCGGATTGTTGACGACGAACTCGGGCGATGCGCAAGTGTTCGGCATTTCGACGACTCGCAACCCGAAAGTTGACTCGATCTGTTGCTTGCCGATCTCGTAGCGCTCGCGGATGGTGCCCGGACCACCCCATGACAAACTGACCGCCGCGACTGTGTCGCCGGCCCGCAGCATTTTCGGTTTGATCAGTTCATCAAGGGACACGTCAACATCCTGTGCGTTTTGTGGTTGAGCACAACACTACCAATCACTGTGAACCGACTCACCGTCCGGGTCGTCCAGCGTACGATAGCCGTGTGCGCCGAATGCATCCCGTTGCGCCTGCGTGAGGTTCTGTGGCAAGCGAGAAGAGCGCAGGCTGTCGAAGTACGCAAGGCTCGCATTCATGGCGGGCGTCGGCACCCCGGATAATGCGGTCAGGCTGACGAGCCGCCGTAACGAAGGCAGCGTGGTCTTCAGCATGTTCGTCACAGCCGTATCCAGAATCAGGTTAGGCAAATCAGGTTTTGCTGCGTAAGCGGCCATAATCGTGTCGAGAAAGCGGGCGCGAATGATGCAACCGGCTTTCCAGATTCTCGCGATTTCCCCGAGGTTGATTCCCCAGTCGTAGGCTTCGCTCGCACGCACGATCAGCCGCATACCCTGGGCGTACGCAATAATCTTAGTGGCGAACAACGCGTCATGGGTGATTGTGATCAGATCCTCGGGCGCGGCCACAATCGTAGGCGGTTCGAACACCGTCGCGGCATGTTGGCGCAGTGCCTTCACGCTTGATATCACACGCGCATCAACCGCCGCGGCGATTGTTGGGATCGACACGCCGAGTTCCAACGCCGTTGTCGCGGTCCACCGCCCGGTGCCTTTTTGTTCCGCTTTGTCGAGCACGCGATCGACGAGATGGCCGTGATCATCTTCGCGTTGGAAGATCTCCGAAGTCAGTTCGACGAGAAACGATTCGAGCGGGCCTTGGTTCCACTCAGCAAAGATCGCTGCGAGTTTGTCGTTGTCGATACCACCGATTCGATGCAGCACATCATAGGTTTCTGCGATGGCCTGCATGTCGGCGTACTCAATGCCGTTGTGCACGGTCTTGACGAAGTGACCGGCGCCATCCGGACCACAATGCGTGACGCAGGGCCCTGAGTCGCTGACCGCGGCAATCGCTTCGAGTATAGGCTTGAGGTGACGGTAGGCGTGCTCACTCCCACCGGGCATTAGCGAAGGGCCGTGCCGCGCGCCTTCTTCACCGCCGGATACGCCCATACCGACAAAGTGCAAACCCCTCTCAGCCCAAGCCTTCTCGCGACGTTGCGTGTCGAGAAACGCGGAGTTGCCCCCATCGATGACGATGTCGTCTTCGTCGAGCAACGGTGCCAGTTGCTGCATCACGATATCGACCGGCTTACCCGCGGTGATCATCATCAAAATACGCCGCGGTTTCTCGAGCGTCTCTACCAAAGTCTCAAGAGACTCCGTGGCAACCAGCTTACCGTTGCTCTCGGTCACCGCAGCATCGAGCAGGTCGCGTTCGAGGTTCCACGCTGCGACCGAAACATCGCGGTCCAGCAGATTCAGCGCCAGACTTCGACCCATGACTCCCATTCCGATGACGCCGAACGCGGCCATTGGTGCTCTCCCGTGCTGCTTCGCAAAGCCGAAGTCGTTAGTCTAGCAATCCGACAAAACCGCGAGGCACGAAATGGTCGATGCGAAGACAATTGCGCACTCCTTTCCACCCATCGCCGGCCGTGAAGCGCGTGTATTGATCTTAGGGTCGATGCCGGGCCAGGCATCGCTCGATGCGCAGCAATATTATGCGTACCCGCGCAATACGTTCTGGCGCATCATGGCAGAACTCGTGGGATTTGATGTATCGCTGTCATACGCCGAGCGTTGTGATGCCTTGATCGGCGCGCGAGTGGCGGTGTGGGATGTCCTGCAAAGTTG
>JBCAZH010000148.1:0-4078 GCA_038533155.1 Pseudomonadota bacterium
ATTTGCACTTTGAGCTGAGGGTTTTTGTATGCTTCAGTCTCGATGTTTGAAGTGACGAGGCAGAACTATGCTTCGCTTGTTAATCATCGCTGGAATCTCTCTAGCGTCAGTTGTCCCCTACCTTGCGATCTTCAATCGGTGGCTGGACATCGGCAACGATCTCGCAGGCTACGTGTCACTACCCCTTGCGTGGATCGTGACACCGTATGTCTTGCTCAAGGTCTGGCCCGGGAAGCCAGACCCGAATGTGATTCCGGTGGATCCTGACGACCCCATTATGTCGGCGGCGGTCGCGCGAGCACGATCTCAAATTGAACGTTTTCAAAATGGCCTTCAAGCTGGCAGGAAAGAAGCCTTTATCAAGTTTCCCTACCAGTTCGGAGACCATACTGAGCATGTATGGGGCTCTGCGCATTCGTTGGATGGCGATTTCGTCATCGCGTCGTTGGAATCGATGCCCGTTGGCGAGCTTCCAGAGGCTGTGTTTGAAAGGCTCAGAATCCCGTTGGACGACGTCGAGGATTGGATGCTGGTCGACGCGAAAGGCACGACTGAAGGTGGCTACAGCACGATCGCCCACGCAAAGGTCTATGAGCGCGACTACGGACCCTTGCCGAAGCACTATCGCAAGCAGCTGGAAACCTTTGTCGATCACTCGGACAGCGTTAGTCTCTGACCGAAGCCATGCCGAACGAAATTGCGCACTCCTTTCCACCCATCGCCGCCCGTGACGCGCGTGTATTGATCTTAGGGTCGATGCCGGGCCAGGCGTCGCTCGATGCGCAGCAATATTATGCGTACCCGCACAATGCCTTCTGGCGCATCATGGCTGAACTGATAGGATTCGAGGTGTCGCTGCCATACACGGAGCGTTGTGATGCCCTCATCGGCGTGCGAGTGGCGGTGTGGGATGTCATGCAAAGTTGCGTGCGACCGGGCAGCCTCGATTCGGCGATCGTCGAATCCACGATCGTGCCGAACGATTTCACCGCTTTTTTCGATCAGCACCCCGAGATCCAGCAGGTGTGCTTCAACGGTGCGAAGGCGGAGAGCAGTTTTAGAAAGCACGTTATGTCCGAATTGGGTCTCGCGGGATCTCGCTTGGCTTACGCGCGTCTGCCATCGACCAGCCCTGCCCACGCCAGCCTATCGTTCGACGCCAAGCGCGATGCCTGGCACGAATGCCTGCAGCCGCTGGTGATCTGACCCTAGCACCGCCCGCTGATATACTACCGGGCTCGGCTTATCCGTTCCGCGTCGTGGGGACGTCGGTGCGGCCCCAGCCACCTGGGACAACCACTTTTTCGGGAAAACCAATGAGTCTGTACACCGACTACCTGAGTGATATCGAAGCGCGCAAAGCGCAGGATCTGCATCCAAAACCCATCGAGGACGCCGCACTTGTCGCGGAGTTAATCGAGCAAATCTACGACACGAGCCACGAGTATCGTGCCGACTCGCTGAATTTCTTCATTTACAACACGCTGCCCGGCACGACGAGCGCGGCCGGTGAGAAATCGCGGTTCCTGAAAGACATTATCCTGGGGCAGGCGGACGTTGAAGAGATTTCGGTGGAGTTCGCTTTCGAGCTCTTATCGCACATGAACGGTGGACCGTCGGTTGAAGTACTGCTGGACCTTGCGCTCGGCGATGACGCCGCGATTGCTGCCAAGGCAGCCGATGTCCTCAAGACCCAGGTGTTCTTGTACGAGGCCGACACTGATCGCCTCGAAGCGGCGCACAAAGCTGGCAATGCGATTGCGACCGATGTTTTGAACAGCTACGCGAATGCGGAATTTTTCACGAACCTGCCGGATGTTGATGAGACGGTTCAAGTGGTGACCTACGTCGCAGCAACCGGCGACGTCTCCACAGATTTATTGTCGCCCGGCAACCAAGCGCATTCGCGCTCCGATCGTGAGTTGCACGGCAAGTGTCTGATCGATGATGAAGCGCAGGCCAAAATTCGTGAACTGCAAAAGCAGCATCCCGACAAGCGGGTCATGCTGGTCGCAGAGAAAGGCACGATGGGCGTCGGCTCTTCGCGCATGTCTGGTGTGAACAACGTGGCGTTGTGGACGGGTGTTCAAGCGAGCCCGTACGTGCCATTCATCAACATCGCGCCGATTGTCGGTGGCACCAATGGCATCTCGCCGATCTTCCTGACGACCGTGGGCGTGACCGGCGGCATCGGCCTTGACCTTAAGAACTGGGTCAAAAAACTGGACGCCGATGGCAATCCAGTGATGGACGAAGACAACGAGCCGGTGCTCGAGCAGGTGTTCTCGGTCGATACCGGCACGGTGCTGACGATCAACCTAAAAGATAAGACGCTGTACAACGAAGACGGCAGCGAGGCGTTGTGTGACATCTCGTCCGCGCTAACTCCACAGAAGCTGGAGTTCATTCGCGCTGGCGGATCGTACGCCGTCGTGTTCGGTAAAAAACTGCAAACCGTTGCCGCCCAGATTCTCGACGTCGAGGCGCCGTCGGTGTACGCAACCTCGCGTGAGATTTCGCATGAAGGTCAAGGTCTGACGGCGGTCGAGAAAATCTTCAACGCAAATGCGGTAGGTGTTGCGCCCGGCAAGGTGCTGCACGCGGGTTCGGACGTTCGCGTCAGAGTGAACATCGTCGGCTCGCAGGACACAACGGGACTCATGACTTCCCAAGAGCTTGAGATGATGGCAGCGACGGTCATCTCGCCAACGGTCGATGGCGCGTATCAGTCTGGCTGTCACACCGCTTCGGTCTGGGACAAGAAAGCGCAGGTCAATATTCCGAAACTGATGTCATTCATGAACGACTTCGGGCTGATCACCGGGCGTGATCCGAAAGGGGTCTACCACCCGATGACCGATGTGATTCATAAAGTCTTGAACGACATCACGATCGATGACTGGGCCGTGATCATTGGCGGCGACTCGCATACCCGCATGTCGAAAGGTGTCGCGTTCGGCGCGGATTCGGGCACAGTGGCGCTCGCACTGGCGACGGGTGAAGCAACGATGCCGATCCCCGAGTCGGTCAAGGTGACGTTCAAGGGCACGTTGAAAGATCACATGGACTTCCGCGATGTCGTACATGCAACGCAGGCGCAGATGCTGAAGGAATTCGGTGACAACGTGTTCCAGGGCAAAATTATCGAAGTGCACATCGGCACGCTACTCGCGGATCAAGCGTTCACGTTCACGGATTGGACCGCGGAGATGAAAGCGAAGGCGTCGATTTGTATCTCGGAAGACGAAACGTTGATTCAGTCTCTAGAGATCGCGAAGAGCCGCATCCAAATCATGATCGACAAGGGCATGGATAATGCTCGACAAGTGTTGCAAGGCTTGGTCGATCGAGCGAATGCTCGGATCGAAGAAATCCGTTCCGGCAGTAAGCCCGCGTTAAAGCCAGACGATAACGCCAAGTATTTGGCGGAGTTCGTTGTGGATTTGGACGTCATCAACGAGCCGATGATCGCAGACCCTGACGTCAACAACGACGACGAATCGAAACGCTACACGCACGATACGATCCGCCCTATCTCCTACTACGGCGGCACGAAGAAAGTCGATCTCGGCTTTGTTGGCTCCTGCATGGTTCACAAAGGCGATATGAAAATTATCTCGCAGATGTTGAAAAACCTGGAGGAGCAAAACGGCAAAGTCGAATTCGCTGCGCCGCTGGTGGTTGCGCCGCCGACCTACAACATCGTCGACGAATTGAAGGAAGAAGGCGACTGGGCGGTCCTTCAAAAGTACTCAGGTTTCGAGTTCGACGACGCAGCGCCGAAAAACTCGGCACGCACGAGCTACGAAAACATGATGTACCTCGAACGACCGGGTTGTAACTTGTGCATGGGCAACCAGGAAAAAGCCGAGAAGGGTGACACCGTTATGGCGACGTCCACGCGCTTGTTCCAAGGACGAGTCGTCGAAGACTCCGATGAGAAAAAAGGCGAGTCTCTCTTGGCGTCGACGCCGGTTGTTGTGTTGTCGACGATCCTCGGTCGCACGCCGAGCATCCAGGAATACACCGCAGCGGTCGATGGCATTAACCTGACTAAATACGCACCACCGCGTTTGTA
>JBCAZH010000149.1:0-4063 GCA_038533155.1 Pseudomonadota bacterium
AGTTTTCACAAACCCCAGACACTAAAAAGGGCGAACCGAAGTCCGCCCTTCCCCAGGTCCAAAAGACCTGTAACTCAGCTTGGAGCTACCATGGAGCTACAAACGGTAGCGTAGAGTCACTGAGTATCGGCGACCCAGAGGGTCATAAGTGGATGGGTAAACGTTGCCCGTATTGAACGCAGTCGTACCAATGTTCGAACCCACGATGTCAGGCTCACGATCCGCAATATTCTGGATCGCGAGTGTGACTTCGAAGTTGTCCGTGATACTCGTGCGAGCCGTCAGGTCAAAGTAGTTAGCCGCGTCGATCGTTGTGAACTGCGGTTGGAAGGTGCCTGCGCCCGGCTCGGCGTTCATCTCGTCGATGTAGCGCCACAGCAGGGAAACATCCACCGGAATCTCAAACGCGTTGGTTTGCAACGTCAGGCGCTGGTTCGCACTCCACTCCGGCTGCAACGAGCCGCAGTTGGTGCTGTAGAAACCAACACACTCGCGGTCTATGCCGTTCGGGCTAGCCTGGAATGTTGAGGTTTCCGTCCAGTTAAGCGAGCCGTTGTAGTTCAACGTACCGATGCTGCCGATTTCAACCGTGTACAACGCTGTAATGTCTACACCGCGCGTGTTGAGCCGGCCTTGGTTCGTCAAAACGAGTGGCAGACCCGATGTGGTCGCAACGTTGCCGAACAAGTTACCCGTCTCGGGGTTCCGTCCAATTCCGGTGCACGCCGGATCAGAAGCAGAGGCACCCGAAATCGACAAGTTTCCGGTCGAGAACCCGGGGCCAAAGCAAGCCGAGAACACATCGTCTGGCGTTGGGTTGGTGATCGCGTTGTCGACTTGGATGTCGTAGTAGTCGGCCGTAATCGATAGATTGGCAATCGACTCGGGTTGCAGGATGAAGCCAATCGTGAAGGCATCAGCTTCTTCTGCATCCAGATTCAAGTTGCCGCCCGTCGTGACGTTCACCTGACCCGCTGGGTCAACAACGATGCCACCGATCGTGTTCGCCGGTGCGCCCTGAGCCAAGCAGATCGCCTGCAGATCAGGATTGTTCACTGGCGCCGAACCCGCGCAAGGATCAGCAGAGAAGTTGTTCAAGCCGGTAACTTGCGGGTTGAACAATTCGCTGATGTTCGGTGCTCGCGTCACACGTTGGACGTTACCGCGGAACTGGATGATGCCGCTCTCGAACGGTGTCCAAGTACCACCGACTTTCCAGGTGTCCTCAACGCCTGTCGATGAGTAGTCCGAAGACCGGAATCCGAGCTGTAGCGTCAACTCTTCCGCACCTGGTAGATCGCGAAGGAACGGAACGTTGGCCTCAAAGAAGAATTCGCTGACATCGAAGGTGCCGAATCGGTTCGGCGCTGCTGCACCGTTACCCAATACTTCACCAGGCGTTTGCGTCAACAACTCGTTGGTCAATCCGCCCACGTACTCGCGGTACTCATACCCAAGCACGCCAGAGATCGGCGCCCCGTCTGCCCATGGCAACGAGACCGGAAGATCGCCGGTGAGGAAGGCTTGGAACTGATCAAGCTCGGTGAACGTCGCACCGCCGTTACCCACGTCGAGGAATGCGCCGACTTCCGGCGTAATGCTGCCGAGCGGACCAAACAGGTCGATCGGTACACAGCCACCGGTCGGATCGAGGCAGGTGTCCGTACTCGTCGCTTGGACTGCTTGAGTCAAGCGTGAACGGGTTCCGTTACCGCCTTGCTGGAAGCGAAGATCAGACTGCCCAGTCGCGTAGAACGCTTCCCAGGAGATGCTGTCTGTGATGTCACCACGAGCGCCTGTCTTGAACTGCCAAATAGTGGTCTGGCGCTCGTTCGTACGAGGTCCAAGCTCAACAAAGCGACGTGCATAGTTGATGTTGGTAGTCAGGTAATCCGGATCGGTCGGATCTGTCGCTGCCGCTGCCGCCGCACAAGTCGTTGCGTCGATTCCACGAGCGATACAGATCTGATCGAGAACTGCCGTTGGGATGAACGGGTTCGACAGCGGTGTCTCCGCCGAGAATCCGAAACTGCCCGATGGCGCCAGGTTGGTGATGTTCGAGCTCTGCGCGAACAACATCTCTGAGTACCACTCGACCTTGTCGTTAATCTGGAAGTTTGCTTGTCCGTAGGCTCGGTATTGCTCTAGTGGCAGTTGGAACAGGTTGAACGGGTTGAAGTTGAAGTTCTGGAAGAACGGCACCAACTCCCCGGTGTTCGGATCGATCTGGACAAAGTTGCTTCCGGAATCAGTGATGCCGGGAACGGCCGTGTTCAACAAGTCTTGATCTGCACCAGGAATGACGAACCGAGTTGGAACCGATGTGGAGGAACCACCAGGATTTCCTGAGACAGAAGAGATGTTGAACTCACCAAACTCGCGCTGGCCTTGGTTCAATTGCCCGCGATCGGTGTAGCCGATGCTGAACACCGCGTTACCGCGGTCTTGTGCGAAGTTGCCGCCGAGCGTTAGGTCGAAGCGTGTGGAATCGCCACCGCCCTCGAACGTGTCACCGCGCGCGACGCGAATGTCGATGCCTTCAAAGTCCTGGCGGGTCTTGAAGTTGATCACACCAGAAATCGCATCAGCACCATACGCGGAACCCGCGCCACCGGTCAGAACGTCGACATTCTCGATCAGTGCGACCGGAATGATGTCGAGGTTTGTGCGACCGACAAGGTCTGCAGGGACGACGCGAGCGCCATTGAGCAGAGTGATGTTTCGGTTGCTTCCAAGTCCGCGAAGGTTCACGAATGTGGAGCCACCGTTACCGTTGTTCACCTGCGCACCGATACTCGGTACAACGCCTGGGATCTCACGAAGGAATTCCTCCGCGACCAAGACTTGGCGAAACTCGATATCTTCGGCGGTGATCACCGCCACTGGGCTGGATTGAGTCAGGTTTGAGTTCGCGATCCGTGATCCGGTGACCACGATTTCCTCAAGACCTTCCTCCTCTTCGGCATCCTGACCTAACGCAGCGCCAGACGTCATAAGTGACGCCAATCCCGCTGCGACGGCCAGAGCCAACTTGGACTTTGCAGTCCTTGGTCTGACTTCGAACATGTGTAGGTACCTCTTGCACCATTAGCCAATTAGCTCCAATCCGCACCTAATCGAGCTCTCGACGACACCGTTCCAATACAGACTCTACAAAGTATTCCGGGATCTATTTCGATGCGATTCCCCATAAGGGGTGTATCGATACTGCCACAAAACAACGCTTTGGCAAGTGACTGTCATAAAAATACAACATTCGTGCGTTTCATCAGGCGTTGAACGCTATGTAACATAGTTACATTTGGTGCTCGTAAGTCAATGAAAACAGGCATGAAAGGCGAAGAAAAGCGAGAATTCGGTCAAAATATCTCGCTTGAAAGTCTGATGGAAAAATACAACGAAATGTCCGACTTAACAGAAGGGACAATCAGAAATCGCGCAGATTCGACAAATTGTTGCTAAAAAGCGACGTATTTTCTTAGTCTGAAATTCCGGAATTGGATTGTCGTTGTTGTTTGCTAGAACGTTGTCCCTACTTGTCTGGTTAGGCATATCCTGCGACGCAGCCAAAGGATGCTCTCGGATCAACATGCAGACGGTATAGACTGGCAAGCTTGGAATTTTCGTGTGATGTGCGAAGTGAGGTTGGTATGCGTTACCGTCGTGGGTTGGGGCTTTTGATTCTCATGGTCGTATGGGGCTGCATGCCGACCGGTGTTTTGAATGCTGAGGATAAACATATGAAACACCCTTACTTGTTCCACTTGGTACAAGCAGACCTATGGGCGACGGCAGTTGATGGCGATACGACTTACTTTCCTCCCACCTACGAACAAGATGGATTCACGCACGCGACGGCTAACCCCGATCTGCTGTTGAACGTCGCAAACCACTTCTACACAGATGTGCCCGGTAAGTGGTTGTGTTTGCGTATGACCGTAGAGAGCTTAGCGGCGGGGGGTACCGAGGTCGTCTTCGAAGGCACTGCCCCAGTCGGCGACAAGCAGCCCGACTTTCCCGGTACGGACGATGAGTTGTTTCCTCATATCTTGGGCGGTATTCA
>JBCAZH010000150.1:0-3877 GCA_038533155.1 Pseudomonadota bacterium
GTTTCTGCGCTGAATCCGCAGCGACTGTGGTTCATCAACGACCGCGGAAATCGACAAGAAATTGTTGCCCTTGACCTGCCCGATTTCGAGCACACGGCTATCGCAGTCACGGGAGCCCGTGTGGGTGATTGGGAAGACCTCGAAGGCTTCACTCTCGGAGATCAAAGCTGGCTCGCGATCGCCGATATTGGAGACAACGTCGGCAAACGTGTCGAGGTGGAAATTCACCTGATTCGCGAGCCCGAAGCACCGATAGACGAAATCGAAATTCAGCAGACTCTGCGCTTCACCTATCCAGGCGGTGCGCGAGACGCGGAGAGTCTCGCGGTCGATCCGATCAGTCGCTACATCTACATCCTGAGCAAACGCGACAAGCCGCCGGAGCTATTTCGCGTCCCACTGCCTGACAGCGATGCGACCGGCGTCTTCAATGTCGAGTTGGAACGCCTAGGCGAGGTCACTAGCATTCCTGCCCCATCGTCGATCGAAGTCCGGCTATTTCCTCGCTACGGCAAATACCGGAACCAACCCACGGCCATGACGTTGGGCCCTGACGGCAATACGATTGCGCTAATGACTTATGGCGAGGCGTACATTGCTGTGCTGGATGAGGACCGCGACTGGCTGGCGGCGCTCAACAGGCCACTGTGCCCACTCTCGTCACCCTTGTTAGCGCAGCCCGAGACTATCGCGGTCGACAGGACGGGTGCCGTTTACATATCTAGCGAAAGAAAAAAGGCACCGCTAATTCGCATTACGCCAAAGTGCGACCCACTGTCGGTCGATTAAAACGTAATCAACAAGCTCGCTAACGCCGCGCTCATTAAATTGGATAAAGACCCGGCGAGCACCGCTTTGAGTCCGAACTGCCCAATCAGCTCGCGCTGCGCGGGGACCAAAACACCCAGCCCACCGAGTAAAATGGCAATGGATGACAAATTCGCAAATCCGCACAGCGAGAACGTCACGACCGCTTGAGTTCGCGGTGAAAGCTCGCTCACGACTTCACCGAAATGCAGGAACGCAACGAACTCATTCAAGATGAGTTTTTCGCCAAACAGACCTCCGGCGATTTGCGCCTCAGACCACGGCACGCTGAGCAGCCACATTAAAGGCGCGAAAACGTAGCCCAAGATCTGCTCGAGCGTGACACCTTCGATTCCGACCCACGAAAATAGCCAACCGACGATCCCATTAAACAGGGCAATCAATGCCACAAACGACAGCAGCATAGCGCCGATCATGACGGCCAGGCGGACACCTTCCTGAGCGCCACTCGCTGCCGCGAGAAACACATTTTTCTCACGTGGCACCTCAACGGTAGCGATCTCCGATTCGGCGGCCTCCGGGTCTGTGTCCGGCATGATTAACTTAGCCATCAACAGACCACCAGGCGCCGCCATGAAACTCGCAGCTAGCAAATACTCGAGTTTCGCGCCCATACCGGCGTAGGCGGCCAGCACGGTGCCAGCGACCGACGCAGTGCCAGAGACCATGACCGTAAACAGCTGCGGCTTCGAAATGTTAGTGAGATACGGCTTGACGACCAGTGGCGCCTCAGTTTGACCCACAAAAATGTTGGCGGCGGCATTCAACGACTCGACCGGCTTGGTCCCAAGCAACAGCTGGAGTCCGCGACCAAGAAATCGCACGATCAATTGCATGATCCCGAGGTGGTACAGCACGCTCATCAACGCGGCGAAGAAGATGATGACTGGCAGCACCGTCACCGCAAAGGACCCTCCTTCAACCAACGCTGAGCCGAAAATCATCTCGATGCCGCGATTGGCGTAACCGATGACTTTGCTAAAGCCTCTACTCATTGCATCCAACGCGCGCTGCCCTAGCGGCAGCTTCAATACGAGCACGGCAATCACGGCCTGGAGGACAAACGCGCTGCATACAACCCGCGGGCGGATCGCGCGACGGTTGTCAGAAAAAGCGACTGCAATTGCAAGCAGGACAGCGATTCCAGCAATACTGATCAGAAACGGTGGCACGAGCGCCTCCTCAGTGGGTGTTACGAGGCCTTGGCCGCCTCAATGACGGCAGCGAGATCGGGGCGCTCTCGGCGCAACTCATCAGCATCCAGCGCGTCGAGTTCGTGTGGAAACACGAGCCACTCATCGGTCTCGTGAACGAAGTAGTCGGGCGTGATCGACGTTTGATTTCGAGCTGGCTTGAACCATGGCACTGCAATGCGCACATCGCGCGCCATGTTATCGCGGGAACGACGCTCCATCTCGGCAATGACCGCTGCGATCGTGTTACCGGTGTCGAACACATCGTCGACGATCAGGACCCGATCATCGACGGTGATCTTATTGATGATGTAGTCCAAACCATGAATAGCGACCTTGTTGTCGCGCTGGTCGACGCCGGTATAGGAAGACGTCCGGATTGCAATATGGTCTGAATCCACGCCGCCATAGGCGAGCAATTCTTGCACCGCCATACCGACAGGTGTCCCACCCCGCCATATCGCGATGATCATCGTGGGCTGAAATCCCGAGTCCAGCACTTTGACGCCCAGTCGGAATGAGTCTTCCAAAAGGCCCTGAGCCGTAAGAACCGTTTTTTGCATAGCCCCCAAGGTCGGATGCGAGCGCATCTCGTCGATCAAATCGTTATACTCGCGCATCGTACGGAGATTAGTGCGCAACGGTCAAATGAGTATCGCCCCGCCGGACAAACAGTACATCGCAGCCGATGACATGCTGCTGGATTCATTCAAGTTGTCAGCCGCCATCTACCAGTCCGGCTTCAAGCCCGATTTTCTGGTCGGATTGTGGCGCGGCGGCAGCGCTGTCGGCATTGCCGTGCAAGAAGGACTGAGCCACTTCGGGATAAAAACCGATCACATTGCGGTGCGCACGAGCTACCAGGGTTTCGCGGCCTATCAACAACAGCGCGCTGATCGCAAATCCGCCATCCGTGTACACGGCCTCAGGTATTTGCTTGAGAACGTGAGCTCCAAAGACAGCCTGCTGATTGTCGATGACGTGTTCTCGACAGGTTCGAGCGCTCAGGCCGTGATCGACAAACTCGCGCGTAAGGCGCGTCGAAACCTGCCGGGGGACATCCGGATAGCGACCATTTACTACCGCGCAACCGAACAGACGTTGCGCCCGCCAGACTTTTTCGTGCACGAAACGCGCAATTGGCTGGTGTTGCCGTATGAACTTTCAGGTCTTAGCCAGGAAGACATCATGACGCAAAAACCCGAGCTCGCCGCAATTCTTGAGACGGTGCGCTCACCGCTGCCGCACTTTCAGCCGAGCTAAACGTCCCCTTCGAAAAGGAGTTCCCCGATGTCCAAGGACACAGTTGCCCTCGTCGGCATCAGCAATGCAATCGTCGACGTGTTGTGCCACGTGGACCCAGCGTTTGTCGAAGACCTCGGAGCACCGCCAGGATCGATGACACTGATCGACCGAGATCAAGCCATTGCTTTGTACGACCAGATGGGCCCATCGATAGAGAGTGCTGGAGGTTCAGTGGCGAATACCGTCGCCTGTTTCGCCAGCCTCGGTGGCAGTGCCGGATATATCGGTCGGGTGGCTGATGATCAGCTTGGACAGATTTTTGACCATGACATGTCCTCCATTGGGGTCGATACCCGACTCCCGCCAGAGACTCGCGACGCGCCGACGGCCCGCTGCCATGTGTTAATTACGCCCGACGGCGAACGGACGATGCAGACTTACTTGGGCGCGTGTGTAGAGATCGCGACGTCCGATATATCGGGTGCGGCCTGCGCAGATGCAGAGATTGTACTGCTCGAAGGCTACGTCTGGGATACACCACAGGGCCCGCAAGCGATGCAACAGGCGGTCGCCATTGCCAAGCAGTCGGGTCACGAGGTCGCACTCTCCTT
>JBCAZH010000151.1:0-3847 GCA_038533155.1 Pseudomonadota bacterium
GATCCCATCCTGGTTCAGGGCAGGTCCGTAGCCACTGCAACGTCCATGATTCAGTCGGCGATGGTTGAGCAGCGGTTGCTCGCGCCAGGTGGTCCCCGTATCGACCTCGTGCCTAAACTGTGGGCGGCTGTGCGCGTGCATGTGTCGGGCGCGGTTTTTAGTCCGGGACCTGTTGTCGTAAACGATCGCACACATGTCGAGCGTCGGCCCGACATGGCAACGCGGAGTGGGGACTTCGCGCCGGACCGGTATCTGTCCGCAGCACTTCGAGCGGCAGGTGGTCTGCGGCCCGACGCGAACCTTCGCGCCGTGACCCTTGTTCGCGGCAACGAACGCCGATCGGTAGACCTCCGGGCGCTGTTGGATGGCGGCGCACACCAGGAACTGCCACTGCAGACCGGTGATCAGCTCATCGTGGAGTCTGTCGGATTCTTTCAGACGGCCCTTGCCAGACCGTCCGCGCTGACGGCGCCTGGCTTTCGAATCTACGCTTCCAACCTGTCGATTCCGTCTCCGAGCAACGCGCAGTCAGCTGTCGCGGGTGAGGCAACGCGCCTGCCGACCGGCGCACGCCTAAGTCATGCGCTTGCATCCGCGAACTGTATTGGCGGTACCCAAATGACCAATGCGCATCGCAGAGCGCTGCTAGTGACGCGCAACCCGATCACCGGCCTGACCTCCAGTCACGTGTACCGTGTTTATGACGTCACGCGTCATGCTTACGACCCCGTGCACAACCCGTATTTGTTGCCGGAAGACGCCGTGGCGTGTTTCGACGGCCCCATGACTGTCGCGCGAGACCTTGCGCGAACCACTTTAGACGTGCTCTTGCCGGTGCAAATCCTGCGCAACCTTGAGTTGGGGTGGGTGTTTCATGACTAAGGTGCGTTCTTTCGTCCACGCCTTGACGCGTCCACTGCGGCGATTCGAGATTTTCGAGTTACGCGATGGTCGCAAACGAGGTAGTCGCTACGCGACGGCTGCAATTGTCGGACTGACTCTGATCAGTGTGATCGTCATCATGATGCTCCGCCTGATGCCGGAGCGGTATACCTGTCGGTGGACCATCATGTTGCCCGGCGCGGGTAGCGATGCGCATCTTGTGCTGCAAGGCATCGGGCAGGCGTCTAGCAACAGCGCATCGCCGTACGCCAGCGTATCAAGAAGTCCTCGAGTGAATTACCGTGAATTGGTCTTCAGTGACACCGTACTCAACCTCGCTGCGAAATTCGCCGACCTCTCGGTTGCGGAACTGGGGAGACCTCGAGTCAAGCTCGTCACGCAAAGCTCATTGATGAACTTCGCGATCTCGGCGCCGACACCCGAGTTGGCTACCCGCAAGGCAGAGGCAATCAGCCGCGCGTTACACGAGACTCTCGACCGACTCCGTAAGGATGAAATGGCTTTACGCGAAGCAGGTATGCGCTCCGCGATGGAGGTCTACACCCGTCGTCTCCAGCAAGTGCGCGCAGCGCTGCTCGAACATCAAGAGCAAACCCAAATGATCTCCGCCGATCAAATCGATGGATTGATCGCGTCGGTCAACGGCATCGAGCGTGAACTTGTCGAGATTCACTCAGAGGTCAGTGATAAGGAAGGACAGCTGGAGCAAATGCGAACTTCACTCGGCATCTCGGATACCTTGGCGGCCGCGGCAATCGTTCTAAAAGCAGACGAGACGATCCAGGGTTTGATTCGTCGCTTTGTCGACGCCTGGGTACTCATCGAGAGCAAACGAGGTGTGTTCGGTGCGGACCACCCAAGAATGATCGCGGCGAAAGCCACCCTGCGTACCACTCGGGCTGAGTTGCGACGACGGACGTTCAAGCTGCTGCAGCGTGATGACATCGATATCGATCGACTTGTACTATTGGCCGCAGATGAAACGGCCGGCCGACTACTACAACGGCTGGTGTCGCTAGCCGCCGAGCTAGACGGCACGCTCGCCAAGGAAGCGTCAATGGCGGCCTCGTTGCAGACGCTACGTTCGGAACTGCAGACCAAGCTGATCGCGGTTGCCAAGCTGTCGGATCTCGAGCGCGACCACAAAATTGCTGAAGCCGTCTTCAGTTCCGCACTGGCACGGATCGACACTGGCAAGTCTAATCTGTTCGTGTCGTATCCGTTGATCCAAACGATCTCAAACCCGGCGCACCCAGGACAACCCGATCAGCGAGCGATGCTGCTCGCGATTGCCGGAGGAATCCTCGCTGGTGGATGCCTTCTCATTGGTTTGTTGTTGCTGTGGTTCCGAGCGCCGTCGTGATGGGGTCATCCGAGCGTGTAATGGCACGTGCACTCGCCCTAACGTTTCCGGCGTACGCAATCGGCGGACTGTACGTACTGGGGCCTGTACTCGGTTGGCTCATGTGTGGCCGGTTGGTCACCGAGAAAAAAATCCATCAGCTGCATTGGCTGGTTTGGGTTTGGATCGGTGCAATGGCGATGATGCAAGTGTCTTTGGTGGTCGGACATATTCTGCAAGATCTACCGGTTGCTTCATTAGTCAAATCGAGTATCGGCTGGGCGAAAGGTTGGGCTTTGATTGCGCTATTCATCGGCGCGGGAATGCATATAAATACCGGTGCGCAACTGTGGCGAAGCGCTTGCATTGTTGGAGTGACGGGTTTGGTTCTCACGCCGGTACTGCTAGTCGCGTCGTTGATTGGCTTGCCGGAAGTCTTGTTCGTGTCGCCTTTGAAGGTCATCGGCGGATCCGGTCCCGAGTACTTCGAAGTTCGGCTGTTTGAACATGACAGCGGATTTGGTATGACACGGTTGCGCTTCTTCGCACCCTGGGGTCCGGCGATCGGTTTGGTCGCCAATATTCTGATGCTGCTTTGCTTACTTGAGCGTGACCGTCGCTGGCGTGTCGCCGGCGTCGTCGGCTGTCTGACGATGGTATTTTTCTCGTTGAGTCGCTTAGGCTGGATTGTCGCGCTGACGGTGCCAAGCGTGCTCTTGTTCTTTCGTTCTGCGCAGCGCCCGGCTTTGTGGTTTGCAGCCGTACCGGTAGCGCTGCTTGCGGGTCTTTTGTTGCCCGCGGTGATGGACCCGCTTGACGTTGCCAGAGACAGTCTGATGTCTGCACGCGCAGACTCCACATTGGTGCGGGAATGGTTGGCCGACATTGCATGGCACCGTTCGCTGACCGAGGCGCCGATGTGGGGTCATGGCATCGTGCAGCCTGGGCCACATCTGGTGCAGTTCATGCCGATTGGTTCGCACCATACCTGGCTCGGCTTGTTCTTCGTCAAAGGATTGGTTGGCGTCGCTGCGTTAGGTATCCCACTTGTGTTGACCATCGTCTACCTCGCGTCGGCCGCCGTTCGGAGCGCACTCTCGCGGATCGCACTTGGCGTCGTGTTGGTGCTGGCGCTCTATACCTTCGGGGAGAACCTCGAAATGCTCGCCTATCTCTATTGGCCTGGTCTCGTCTTGATCGGGCATGCACTCGCTACATTAAGGAGTCCGCAGTGAAACGTGTCATCCATTTAATTGACGACCCGCGACCGGGCGGTATCCAGTCCCTGTTGAGCGATATGTCCGAGTCGGGCTATTGGTCCGCCAATTGTTGGGCGATCAAAACGGTCGACCCCAGACTGCCGATATGTCTCGGCGCGCGCTACGACGTGATCGTTGTCCATTTCTCCATGGCGTGGCGCAAACTCTTGGCGTTGATGTTGATCCGACTGAAGCACCCTTCGTCGCAGCTAATCATTGTCGAGCACCACTACACAAGGAGCTTCGAGCGTCAGCACGTGACTCATCGAGCCCGCTTCAAAGCACTGTTGCTGCTCGCTTACAGTTTGGCTGATCGCGTCGTTGCTGTATCCGAAGCTCAGGC
>JBCAZH010000152.1:0-3839 GCA_038533155.1 Pseudomonadota bacterium
ATTTTTAAGACTGCGCTTGAAGCGGACCCGGACAACACGAGCCTACTGCTTTGGTTCGCAGGCAACTATCGTGAGCTCGGGATGTTGGAAGCTGCTCAAAAGCTCACGACACGCGCGCAAACGCTCGATCCCAACTCACCGCCGATCTTGACCGAGGTGGCGATGAATCTTCACCAAGTGGGCAGAACGGAGGAGGGCGCCGATCTGCTCGACTACTTGTGGTTCGACTTGGGTGTGGAAACGCCAGTGGTATGGGTTGGACAGTGGTTTACCATGGTCGAGGCAGGCGATTTCGACGGTGCGCGCGATTGGCTCGACTACACGCCGTTCACGCCTTTCCGATCCGAGTTTGAAGGCTTTCTGCAAATCAAGCGAGGCGAAGAAGACGACGCCACAGCGTTCTCGGAGTCGATTTTTGACGCGTACGCGCGTGGCTTACCCGGGTGGCTCGCTTTCCACATGCTCGATCAGAACGGGTTACCGGATTCTGCGTTGGACATCCTGGAGATGGACTCCGATGATGGCGATTTCGACACATCGGTCGTGCTGTTTTACGAGCGCGGTGGTACTGCGCGAAGCCAAGAACGATTCGCAGATCTGATCGAGCGCTTGGGCTATTTCGAGTATTGGCGTGAGCGGGGAAACCCGGATGTGTGTGAACGCGAGCCTGCTCTTCCGTTATGCCAGCGTCTGCTGTGACCAAAGGCGCGAATCGCGCCGTTTAGTTAGCCGTCATTGGCCTTGCGCTTCCATGATGAGCGCACCTGTTTCGTTTCCTTCAGAAGTTCCGTCCGCGAGTCGACGGATGTAGTCAAACACATCGTCCATGCTGACTTCCACCTCGGCGCCGGCACGCAAATCCGGGATGTAATAGGGATCGTTTTGCAGCAGGCCGCGAATCGATGTGCCCTCCCAGGAAACCACCTCGACCCACATCCATTCATTCCCGCCTTCGGGTGTCTCGAACGGCGCTTTGACGTGAATAAACTCGCCAGGTTCGAGTCCAGCGACAAAGTCGTCACGCAGTCCAGGCAGTTTCTTCCGAGCCGCCTCGCTAGCGGCCAGAATCTTCGCGTTGTGATCTACCATCACTATCGAGTCCCGCGCACCGAATAATTCGCTAATCAGCACATCTTGCTGCTCTTGGACTGACAGACTGGGATCGGTATCAAACCGAATCTCCAAAATAAAATTATCCGGATCACCTTGCTCCGGCTCCTCAGGCTTGAACTGCACATTTAACGAGAGTTGGGCGTTGTCGAGCACAGCGTCGAGCAATGATGTCTTGACCTGATCGTTCCTGACCGCCTCGATATCGACGTCGAGAGAAAAATCATCGTTGAAGTCGCCGCCCTCAACCAAAGTCTGAGTGACGAGATTGATCAAACTGCCGACGGATTGTCCGTTGGACCAAGCAAAGTCATTCACGGCAATATCTGGGAGCCCAAATTTTTCCATGCCTAAGGTGATCGCGCGCACGTAGTCACCGTTTTTGTACGCATGGATCGTTGTGTGGTCTTGCGCGTTAGGCACGCCGTCGTTCCATGTTTCGATTCGCTGTTCGCGCCAAGCGGCAGGCGAAAAAATCTCGCGCGTCGCTTCGTCCCACAGCAAGCTATCGTGCTCCGCGGCAACTGCGGCCATCAACTCCAGAGCTTTCGGGAACATCGTATCCGTCATGCTCGCGGGGTAACCGATGTTGACGATCAGAACGTCTTCGCAATCCTGAACCGCGAGCGCTTGTTGGCGTGTCAAACCTCTGCCGGCATAGGCGATGTAGTCCATGTCGGGTGGCGCATAGGATGTCTGAGCATCGTTCAACATCGTGACCAGCAGAAGCGGTTCGGTGGGCGGGCCCTCGACCTCGTCGACGATCGTGAACGACGAGAATTCGTCTTTGACTAACGCTTCCAGCGTCGCTTTCGGGTCCCCGTCGGAGTCTGGCAGTGCGTATAGCGCATATTCATAAATTGCGAGCCGCTCAGAAACCGGTTCGTCTGCCTGAGCAAACGAGCATAGGAGGACTGTCAGAGATAAGAAGAGTCGTTTCACCGCAGGATTCCCTGTGTCATCGCAGACAATCCTAAACCTGTCACATTTGGGTCGCGGTATCTAGAGCTTCGGGCGGTTCGAGACCGCGGCGAGCCTCAGGCTCACGAGTGCGGTGTCGCGCTAGTCGTCATCCTTCTGCTGGCTAGCCTGGTAGTTCGCCGTCGCCTTCAGCAGGTCGTCATACTTCTCTCGCAGTGTGGGAGAGGTCTCAATAAGCTCGATCATATAGCGGTCAGCTTCGGCCTTCTTGTTTCGGGTTAGCTGAGCGACACGTGTAATCGTTGGAGCCGGGGCGCCGGTGATTATCGCTTCCTGAGTCAAGTCTGACATACGCTCACTGAAGTACCTCGGAACGCACCGCATCGTTTTGAGATTCGTACCTGCGCGACCTTCTCTACGGCAGACGACCCGATAGTCTTCGATATTGTTGATCTGGTTGTAGACTTCCCAAAAGTCGAGTCTCGCTTGGATCATGACTTTCTCGAGCTGATACGGCGTACGTTGGCCTTGGACTGTGATCTCATCGATCGTATCGTCCGCTGGTCCTACTTCCTCGCTCGAGGGGCCGACCTCAGTCTCCGATGTTGGCGCTTCGGTTTCTGCGACTGGATCGTCCGTGGTCTGCGCATTGGCAGTGGTTACGAGCAGTACGCCGATCAAAAATAGATATGCAATACGACTGTTCATCTTCTTCATCACTCAGTAATGGGTCGTGGTGCGCAGCGGCTAAGGTGGCCGCTCAATGACCGGCAATATACCTCAAAATCGCCTGTCAGCCGGAATTTCGTTAGCGCGTAGATTATGGGAAATCCCGGAAGTCTCATTGTCAATTCATGAGCTTGGACACGAAAACGTCGCGTGTGTTCCCCAGCTTAAATCGCATGGGCATCCTCTGGCGCACGAGTAGACGCGGTTCGGTGCGCTACTCTGAAAACCCCTCAATCGTTATCCAGGCGGCTGGATATCTGCGCAAACGTCGGCGCCTCGTGCCGTAGCAATCGATGGCGACTCGTTCAGCGCTCAGAAAGTAGGTGTTGCATCTACTGCTAGCAAAAAACAAATTTATCATTGAAATCGGATGCTTAGCGCAACCAATAGGCGGAAAACTCATGTTTCATGACTGTTTTACAGCTCTGAATGCGCTCAGTAGTGTCTACAGCTGCTCGGCACTGTTGGGACGAAAGCATGCGAATACTGATGACATTGTTGTGCGGGTTAAGCCTGAGTGGCGTGTCGGTTTCTGAAACTCCGGAATCGGGCAGGGCAAGCGTCCAGGTGATGGTTCTTGGAACCTATCACTTCCAGGCGTCCGGATCAGATTTGATATCCGTTCAACCTGAAGACGTGAGATCTAAGACTCGGCAAGCAGAACTGGATCAGACCGTGCAGGCTTTGAGTCGATTCGCGCCGACAGTGATCGCGACGGAGCGGGCCAGTGAGGCACCGCATTATCTCGACGAGGGATTTCACGCGTTCGACGAATCACAGTACAACACCTCGCAGGACGAACGCGTGCAGCTGGCCTATCGATTGGCACTCGTCGCAAACGTCGACCGGGTGTACGGCATTGATGAACACGCAAGTGGTGACGAACCCGACTATTTTCCTTTCGACAGCGTAATGGCGCATGCCACTGCCACCGACCAGGCATCCGACCTGCAGGAGATGCTCGCCGAGATTCAAACACGAATCGAACAGAAGATGACCGCCATGGATGCCATGCATGTCGCAGAGGCGCTTTACGAAACCAACACGGGATTTATCAGCTCACCTGAGTTGTACTACGA
>JBCAZH010000153.1:0-3814 GCA_038533155.1 Pseudomonadota bacterium
AGGCTGTGGTCGATTCCGGGGTAGTGCGGGAATACGAAATTGCCGTACAGCATCAGCGGAATCACCGGAACCGCGATGAGCCAAGGACCGCGGAGCTTGCGAAACGCGGTGTGCAGGCCGGCACGGCGGGCGAGGGCACCCAGTGGGATGACGAGCAGCGTGTAGAACAGGATGTAGGGCAGGTACCAGAGGTGGTTCCAGGTCCAGACGATCTCGTTCTCACCGCCCCAAGCGTTACCCGGGAAGTCCTGGAATGTCAGATATTGCATCCAGAAGTTCCAGTAGCCGGGCTCTATGATCCCCTTGTTGAGTGCCTCGAAGTAGCACTGCGGGGCGATGATGACGGCCATGCCGAAGAGCAGCGGCAGCAGCAGTCGCCATACCCGACGCAACGCGAGTTCGCCACCCGAGTATTTGGCGCGAACGAACGCAACAGCCAAGCCGGAAATGACGAACAGCAGCGACATTCGCCATTGGTTCAGAAACCGCATCGGTTCCTGCAGCCAGACGGATGTGTACTCGGATTTGATGTGCCAACCCCAGTCGGCGACATAAAACATGCCGCAGTGGTAGAGGATTAGCAGTCCAAAGGCGATGACGCGGAGGGCATCGATATCGTATCGGCGTTGTTGGGTGGCATCCGGCATGGTCGGCTCCTGTTCAGTTCGGCATCGATACTGCCCCTCGCGCGAGTATCGCGCCGCCCCCAAGTGATTGATTGAAGGCGGTTTGTGATGAGTGGTGGGGTTTTCGGGATAAGCGGTGGCCGACATGGTGGACATGCGGGTAGGCTGTGCGCATGAATCTGCAGTCATATCTGAAGCACCGCCGGGTTTGGGAAGTTGTGATGGTCACCGCACTGGTCGCTTTCGGGTGTTTCTCGAATGTGGCGACCGAGTTGATCGACTACGCTCGAGACGAGGATCGGCTGCGACCGGCGATGGCCTGGCTGCTTGAGGGCACGAGTCATGCCGCGCTTTTGGTGGCGTTCCCGCTGGTGGTTTGGTTCGACCGGCGGTTTCCGATACGGGTTTCAACGTGGCGCACCAGCGTGCCCGCGCATCTAGGATTCACCGTTGTGTTCTCGGCGGTACATGTGGCGCTGATGTTCGCGGCGCGACGTGTTCTATTCCCAACCGTGATCGGTGCGGAGTATCGTTGGGATGATGTGCCGGGTGAGTTCTTCTATGAGTATCTGAAGGACTTTCGAACTTACTTTCTGATCCTTGCGGTTTTGTATCTCTATCGTTTCGTGCTCGTTCGACTCCAGGGTGAGGCGGGGTTTCTGGATGCCGGTGAGTCCGAGAGAGAATCGCAACCGCCTGCCGATCGCTTTCTCGTCAAGAAATTCGGCAAAGAGTTTCTCGTTCGCATCGATGACATCGAATGGATCGAGAGCGCGGGTAACTATGTGAACCTGCACGTTGAGAAGAAGGTCTATCCGCTGCGCAGCACGATGACGCAGATTGCCGACCGTCTCGCGCCACAGGGATTTATCCGCGTGCACCGGCAGGCGATCGTGAACGCGGATCGCATCGCAGAGATGTCGGTGTCAGATTCGGGTGATGGTGAGCTGCGGTTGAACACCGATGCTCGCGTGCCGGTCAGTCGTCGCTACCGCCAGCATCTTCGCGAGTCGATCGGTGCGGATCAGATGACCGCTTAGCGCTGAACGATTGTTTGAAGGCCATAAAGGCCATCGCGCTCGCCAGGAAAATGCCGAACGTGATCAACATACGACCGAAGCCGACGTTGATCCAACGGGGCACCAACGGAATACCGCCTTGCATCGTGTCTTGATCGGCGATGAACGCCGCCCAGAAGCCGACCGCCGCCATCGATAAACACAGGCAACCGACGAAGAAGGCCGATAGCCGGCTGTAGTGCGCGGCCAAAATCGCAAGCCCACCAAAGACAAACACCAAACCGGTCGCTGCGACTGTCCAATGTGGCGCGTGCATTTTGTCCGGATCCGACGGAATCCAATTCATCGCGACCCCAACCAGAATGGATCCCGCGAGAATTGTGATGCTGCCCATGGTGAGCGTTGCTTTCGGCGAAAGATCGGTAGCGGCTTTCTGGGACATGTAGTGAGTGTGCGGGAGTATTGCTCTAGTATCTCAAAAAAGCAGAATCACTTCTCGAATAAGCCGCACGCGGAAAGTCAGTTGTTGAGCCGTAGACTCTGCTTATTCACAGTCGACTTGCCGGGGAAGCTTACGTTGCATTCGTGTTACACCGCGGCCTCGCGGAGGGTGTCCGGCTTAGCCGTGGTGACTTGAATAGCATTTATCGGGATGCTGTCGGAGATCTGTTCTCAGTATTTTGACTGCAGGGTTTAGGACCCGAACCGGTAGTGAACTTCCATTGAACTTGCGCGTTGCTCCCGCGTATCGTTGGCCATAGAGTTCCGATGTACGTGAGTTGCACGTTATGCGTTTACAAATGAGGGGGAAATGAAACGTTGCGAATTTTCATTGGTGGCATAGTCGTTCGCCCCCTTCGCCTTTTGCGAGTTGCCATGTGTTTCGTGACCGCAGCAGTGCTGACCGTGAATGGCGGTTGTTCCACAATGCATGCACGACCGGCTGATCTCACGATCATTGATGCAACCGTCTATCCGGGCCCGGGTGAGGCTTTGCTGAAACGCGCGAACATCGAGATTTCTGATGGCCGCATCGAGGCGATTTACTTCGGTGAGCCACGCCGGACCAACGAAGTCATTGACGCGGCCGGGCGCATGGTCACTGTCGGTCTTTGGAATAGTCATGTACATCTCAACGATCCGCGGCTTGCAGCATCAAGCGAACCACTGCTGCGTCACATGTTTCTCCGGTATGGGTTTACGACCGTGATCGATACGGGGTCTATGCTTGACGACACGCTCGCTCTGGCGCGTCGAATAGAGCGACGCGAAGTTGCTGGACCGAGAATCATCACGGCCAATGGCAGTTTCGTCTACCTCGATGGCACACCTTCATATCTCCCGGGCATCACCTTGCCAGAGATCACACGGCCTGAGCAGGCGGGACCAATGGTTGCTGCTGTTCTTGGTTCTGGTGCTGATGGGATCAAGATTTTTTCTGGCTCGTATCAGGCGATGCGCGACACCGTTCACCTCCCACCAGACATTATCGAAGCAATATGCGATGCGGCGCATACACGCGGGTCATTTGTTTTCTCCCATCCAACCGACCGGATCGGCTTGATCAATGCAGTTGAGAATGGGATTGATGTCTTGGCCCACACGGCGCCTCAAGCTGGGTCCTTCGGTGACGCGCTCGTCGTATCAATGCGGGAAAACGGTGTCGCGCTGGTGCCGACACTGACACTATGGAGGATTGAACTCTTGCGCGCGGGTCTTAGCAAAGAGAGTGCACTGGCTGTTCAGAGTATTGGCGTGGAGCAACTCGGTGAGTTCGCCCGGGCTGGCGGTGAGATCTTGTTTGGTACTGACGTCGGATTCATCAACGAGTTCGACCCAACTGAAGAACTTGAGCTAATGGGTAGAGCGGGGATGTCGATTGACGATGTGCTGGCCTCGATGACCACTGCTCCAGCTCGACGCTTCAAGGGTGAAAGTGGACGTCTAGAAGTTGGCGTACCAGCGGATCTCGTCATTTACGAAGCGTCTCATTTTTCGGACTTTCGTAGTTTGGCTCGCGTGGCTTATACGATTCGTGATGGCCGGGTTGTGTTCGAAAACTGAGGCAAAGTGTACGATTTCCCATTAACCGACCGCATTCTCTGCCGCTGTCCTTCGTCGTGCCTATTCAAGACAACATTGCGTGTTGAGTTCGAGTAGCTCGTTGGC
>JBCAZH010000154.1:0-3760 GCA_038533155.1 Pseudomonadota bacterium
ACCCATGCGCTGACCGCCTGAAGCTTCAGCGCACCACCCAATTTGATGCGAGTGCAAACGAGCCAGAACGCCGGTGGCGATTTGGCAGGCGCGCTCGTCACCGGAGCAAAACGATGCCGACACCAATTGACCTACTTCTCGACCCGATCTCGCTCGGGGTTTTCGGGCTCTACGCCGCAATGATGCTTTGGGAGTGGCTGCTTCCTGCGAAACCCATGCCGCAAATCCGCGGCTGGCGCGTGAGAGCATTCGCCGCATTCGGCGTTTACTTTTTTCTATCGAGTTACGTGCCGTATTTGTGGGATCCGTTCCTCGCGCGCTATCAAATTTTCGATTTGACCTCGCTCGGGACGATTCCAGGTGCGTTGGTTGGGCTGCTTGTGTTCAACGCGCTTTTGTACGCGTGGCACCGCAGTCTGCATGCGAGTCCTTTGCTATGGCGCGTGTTTCATCAGATGCATCACAGCGCAGAACGTATTGAGACGGCCGGCGCGTTCTATTTCAGCCCACTCGACATGGTTGGCTTCACTTTCCTGGGAAGTCTTGCACTGACCCTAGTCGTTGGATTGAGCCCGCAGGCCGTGACGCTGTTCCTGTTCGTCGGAATGTTCCTGGCGATTTTTCAACACGCGAACGTTCGCACGCCGCAGTGGCTCGGGTACTTCGTGCAACGACCGGAAAGTCACGCATTGCATCACCAACGAGGCGTTCATCGGTACAACTACAGTGACCTGCCTCTCTACGATATGTTGTTCGGGACGTTCCGTAACCCACCCACGAATCATGTGACCACCGGCTTCTTCGACGGCGCATCCGCGAGAGTGGTCGACATGTTGTTGATGAAAGACATCTCGACGTCACGTCAGCCAGAGACGTCGGCGAAGGCGGCGCGATCATGAGTGCCTTCCCTATCGAAAAGCGTGACCAACGAATGACACTCGGCGCTCCTTTGCGGTGGGCACGAAAAAGCGACGCGAATGAAATGGCCGAGCTAATCAACTTTGCGGGTGAAGGGTTGCCGCTGTACCTGTGGTCCTCGATGAACGATGGCACACGGTCAGATTGGGAGATCGGCCGCGAGCGGGCGCAACGCGATTTCGGTTCGTTCTCTTATCGCAACACCGTGGTCAGCGACAGGGCAGGCCGCGCCATTGCAGCGCTCATTGGCTACGACCTGCCAAGCGAGGCTGACCCGTCCGTCTACGTGGATATGCCGAAGATGTTTGTTCCACTCCAGGAGCTGGAGGATCTTGCGCTGTCGACTTGGTACGTGAATGTGCTCGCGGCCTACCCGGCGTATCGAGGACAAGGTCATGGTACGCAACTGCTTGGCGTCGCCAAGCGGATCGCTCTCGACCGTGGCTGTACCGGACTCAGCATCATTGTGTCAGACCAGAATCACGGCGCGCGAAGACTGTACGAGCGCTTCGGGTTTCGCGAGACGGCACGCCGGGATATCGTGAAGGATGATTGGGAACACAACGGGAATGAATGGGTGCTCATGATCAAGCGGGAAATCTCACATCAGTGAGCGGCTGGTAAAAAAAAGGCGAGACCAAACGGCCTCGCCCTTCAACGACTGCGTTACTGGTCCGCCCTGCGTGTAGGAGCTTACTCAGGGTCGGTAGCGACGCATGTACTAGACGTTCGTCTGACGCCGACGTCTGGCAAACCCAAGCCCCAACAAGCCGCTGAACATCAGTGCGAGCGTGGCTGGCGCCGGCACAGCGAGGTTACCGAGCGTGACGTTGTCGATGTGCACGAAGTTGAACGCATCGAAGGCAAACCCGGTGAAGTACTCGCTGCCAGACAAAGTAAAGCCCTGGAACAGTTGTTCGTTCTGAACTGCCGGTAGTGTCAGGTCAAAAAAGTACGACGAGAGATTCGTAAAGAGAGTCAGTGTCACGTCGCCGATGTCGTTCGGGTTGTTCACCGCCATATCGAGCGCGAACATGTTGAACTCGCCCCCAATGTCGCCGGTCACAGCAGTGTCAAAGGTGTCGTTCGACAATGTGTTGCTGATCGGGGTGATGAAGGTGTTCGAGCCGACGATCAGGTTCTCACCCTCCGACGTATAGCTGATGCTGCCGTCGACGAACGGTACACCCGGGAACGTGAATTCGTTTGAGTCGAACGACTCAAAATCCTGAAACTCGGCGATCTCGCCCTGACTCTCGAAGTCGGTCCGATCGCCAAATGTGATCGGTGCTGCTGACACAGCCATCGTAAGCTGTGCAAAGAAAATGACCACAGCGATCTTCCATATTTTCATTGTTGTTACTCCTTCACGGTTGATTTCCATGTTGTCGGCGCTGCGGTTTCTCGAAGCACTCGCCGAGTTAGGCAGTAATTTAGCGTTCGGTCGTTGGAATCAGCGTGTGAAACACCGTTTGAAATCCAGGTTTTCGCCAAAAAGGGATCTTCGGTCGCATTGGCGTTGTAACAGAACGATCATTCTGTTACGGTATTTACATGCCTCGTCCAACCGCCTTCACATCAGAGCAGCTGACGGACCGTGCCTTGCAGCATTTCTGGTCGCACGGTTTCCACGCATCGTCCATGGCGGATCTTGTTGAAGCAACGGGGGTTAGTCGTCACGGTATCTATACGACGTTCGGCGGAAAGCGAGATCTTTTTCTCGCGTGCTTTGATCGCTATCAGGAGTCGGTTGTCACACCCGCGTTTTGCGTTGTCGAAGCGCCGGGCGCTGATCTCAGTGATGTTGCGGCCTACTTTGATCGGCAAATCGATAACGGCACAGCGCTGGGTTTGCCCGGCCCAGGTTGCTTTGTCGCCAACTCTGCAACGGAGGTGGCGCCTGCCGATGCCGAAGTTCTCGCCAAGGTCGAGCAGCACAATCAGCGTTTGAAAGTCGGATTCGCTAACGCGCTGCAACGGAGTCGACCTGACTTGGATCGTGAGCGCGTCAATCACCTGTCAGATGTCATGATGGTGTTCACGAATGGGCTTTGGACGCTGTCGCGAAATGTCTCCGACGCGGAAGTTTTGCGACGCGCTGCCAGAGAATTCTTGACGCTGTTGGCGGAATCGCCGTCATGAGCGAAAACGACAAGCAACCCGCTTTGGGCAGCGCACTGCCGCCATTCGTACTCGCTCTGATCGCGAACGTCGTGTGGATCAACGCGTCGGAGGTGTTTCGCTATTTTGCGTTAGTGATGCCAATGATGCGCGAAGCATTCCCAACTGTCCCTGATGTTGCACCAATGAGCGTACCGGTTTTCTTGGTGTGGGGATTATGGGACACGATTGTCGTCCTAGCCGCGACACTTGTGCCTTGGATCGCGTCTCGAGCATTCGGATCGTCGATCTTGCACTTCGTCGGCTATGGCACCGGTGTTTGGCTCGGCGTGTTCGTCGTACTTTGGTTGGGCTTGCTCAATATGAACCTCGCGACAGCCAACGTGCTCTTTGTCGCCTTGCCGTTGGCATGGATCGAAATGATCGTCGCGGCGCTCATTGTCTGGTGGTTTACGGTGAATCGGGCGAACGACAGCGGACGTCGCATGGCTGCGTTATAGTTGGCGCCTCAGCAAAGCAGCCAGGAGACCACCATGTGCGATGAATTTACGAACCAGGACGAGGCCGCGTTTCTGCGCGCCAACCCGATTACCCGGCGTGACTTCAACAAACTCGGAATGGTCGCTGCAGCGACGATATTGCTGCCGACCGTCGCAAATGCGATGGATGTCACCGAGAGCGAGGTGATGGTCGAGACGCCGGATGGCATGGCTGACGCCTA
>JBCAZH010000155.1:0-3722 GCA_038533155.1 Pseudomonadota bacterium
TTTTTGAATCGAAAGTAGCGAAGAGCTTCGCGACGGCAGGTATGGTTGCGGCGAGCGCGCTGCTGCTCGTTGCGACGTACTTTTTCACGATCAAATTTTGGGGGCCGGAGATCGTGCAGGGGTTGGTTGCGTAGAGCCCCTGAGCTTTGCCTAGAGATCTCGCTGTTCCGTAGACGTCCTAGCGGCTCAATTGATGCTTCGTGAAGTAGTCCGTCAACGGCTCCTTCAGAGCCGACTCCACCGCCTTTTGTACAGGTTCGGCCGATAGTTGATCCTTCGTAGACGCAGCAAACCTCGGTTCGTGTGTGATCACATGGATGAGTAGGGCCTTCGGGATCCAAGGCAACGAAGCCAACACGGTCTCCAGCCCAGCAACATGACTTCCATGCAGCGGTGAACGAACTCCATTGACCCACGAATGCCGTTGCACGTCGCTTGTGTCCCGTGCCACGCCAGCCACCGCCACTTGAATATCCACACGGTCGACGATGTCATGAAAATAGAACGGTTCTACCAAATCACCGAGTTGCTCCCATGCATCCTCTTGTAAATACGAATACAACAGGTCCTTTAGTCCGTTGTCACTACAGAAGATCTCCCCGTTGAGCCCGAGTCGAAAGCCAGGGAACAAATGGGCGCTTTCGAAAAGCCGGTTGCGGACTACGCCTGATCTTGCTCTCGCGCTCCCGAAAATTTCGGGATCCGCCTTGAGCCGAATCGTTGTTCCATTTCCGTGGCCTGTTGTAACCAAGTGTTTTGGTTCAGTGACGTCTCCGCAAGAGAACTTCATTCGCCAGAGCTCGTTGTCGCGCCACGTGCTGATTTCAAATACTGAGGATCCCGCATTGATTGGAGCAAGCCCGGTGCCATGCAACACGAGATGCACGCGAGGTGCGTGCCCGTCATGAGAAGGGCGATCGTGATATTTCAACAAGATATCTGGCGTATCGCCGTCGTCTCCCCCGAGAGGCAGGCCTGGCCCATCATCGATCACGGTGATTTCGTTATCGTCGATTAGCACGTCAAGCTTCGAGGCCTTACCGGTCAGAAAAAGGTCAAGGCCATTCGCGACAAGATCGAGGACGATCTGCTCAACGCCACGGCTATCGCATTCGCCGAAATACATACCGGGCCTCTTGCGAACCGCTTCCTTCAGCGTAAGCCGCTTGACCGGGTAGCTATCGGAGCTCGGTCGCTTATCGGGCGTCTTCTCCATGGCCCATATTTTACTATGGTTGGCTGAGCATCCTTACGTATTTCGATGCGAGCGAGCATGCGCCAACTGTGGTGAGGCATGCCAATCTCTGGTGAACTGTGCCAGTGCTTGGGTATTCGAATACCCGGGGCGCAAGTTCGACAAAGACAACTCGCAACAACGACCCATATGGACGTCACCCGATTCCTGCATAATGAAGGTCATTGAGATCTTTCATTGCGCTACAAAAGGGTTTCGTATGCTTTCCGTTCGTTCTTCGTTGGGCCTTGAACTGGTTGTATGCGCGTTGTTGCACGCAATGGGTTCTGTCGCTAGTGCCGATGAAGCCGGCGAAACGGCGCACGCCGACTTCGGCAAGGCGTTCGCGACGGCGATCAATGAACGAGATCGAGGCGCGCTTGGCGAATTGTTCGACGTGCGCGAGTTTGCCAGTATTGTTGCTGATGACCTGTTCGATGATGAAGACGCGAAGCGTGGCTACCTGCGCGGAATGCTTAGTCACGGCAGGACCAAATTCATCTCCCGGCTTTTCCACGGTTGGCTGTCACAAGAACTCACTGCGAAGTACCTACGGACAATGGAAGGAAATCGACCGTTGGTTCGACTCGATTTCGACGGCGGGGGGCATGAGTATATGTTGCTTTCTTTACGTCGAAAGTCGAACAAGTATGTCGCGGTCGATTTGTTTCCAATGACCACCGGGCGCAATCTCTCGGAGTCGATTGGTATTGCAACACAGATCATGTTGAACCCTACTGAGTCGCTATTGGCGCGTTTGTTTGGGAATAGCTACAAACTCAACCCAGAGATTGTTTCCAAGCTCACCCGTGTCGGAGACTTGCAGCGGGGTGGTGATTTTAAGAGCGCGTACGATCTTTTGCTGTCGTTGCCTGAACCAGTTCGTGACAATCGGGTTATGGTGGACTTTGCCATCAAGCTCGCCAGTCTGATCGGCGATACGGAATACCAGGTTGAACTCACTCGATTGGAAAAACTGTACGGTGACGAAGAGTCAGCGGGATTCATGTTGATCGACTACTACTTCACTATCGGCGAGTACGACAAGGCGATTCGCACGGTCGATAGGCTAGAGGCGTTCTTGGGAGAAGATGCTGCGCTGTCCAATCTGAGGGCGAATTTTGCGTTGACCTCCCAGGACTACGAGCGTGCCTTACAGTTCGCGTCGCGTGCAACAGAGCTTGAGCAGGATTTCGAGGATGCGTACTGGACGCTTGTGACAGTTGCAAATGATCGGCGCCAGTACGACAAGGTGGTCGAAACGCTACAACAGATCGAGGCCCTGTTCGGCTACGATTTTGTTGCTGATGACTTCAATGACGATTTCTACAGCGAGTTCTATCAGTCGGATGCGATGAAGGCATGGTTGCAGTAAGGCGGAGTTGATGGCGTAACACCGCCGTTCGCCGAAACCCGATTCGACGATCTGCATTGCCAGCGAAAAACGGGGCCGAAGCCCCGTTTCTCTGAGAATTTCTCCTATGCCTTACTCTTCGGCGATACCGAACATAGTCACTCTGACGCTATCGCCTGGAGAGACCTCAAGGCCAAGCGCGCGACAATCGCCAATCTTGTCGATGGGAGCGCGATCAATCACGACCTGTTTCGTATTCCGATTCAGGCAGTGGACACGAGTGAGGCCAAGACCGAGTGACTTGACGCCTATCGGCAGAACCGTGTTGAACACGATTTCGCCTCTCAGTGGGAATGAAGATGCGCCACAGAACTGTTCGAAAGTTGCTGCAAGCGCTGTCACGTTGCCGTCTTCGTCGTACTCGACCGTGAAAATATCGAAACTGCCGGTTAGACGGTTGCAGCCGCGTCCGTTGCCCGAAACGGCGAGGCCGGGATTTTCATAGTCCTGAAACGGGAAGCGAGTCGCGCCCTCGTAAGGTCCGACTGTTAGCTCAGCTTCGAAAGGAGCGGCGAAATCGATAGTCCATGAAAACCGCGGCTCACCCGGAAATGACTGAATACGAACCGTAATACCGTTGTCATAGTTCCGGAAGAAGCGTATGTCCGTATTGGTGTCGTCGAAGCTGTATGTGTTGCCTTGACCAATACTGTCTCCTGGCTCACTGACCAATTCAATCGTTGCCTCTGACATGGCAGTTCCAGCGACAAGTAAACTTGCCACTACCAGCATGATACGTTGCATTGCGTGCTCTCCTAATTCGAGTTTGTTGTTTTCTGGCGCACAGGTTGAGGTCCCCAAAACCTCCAACATGAGTATTGCAGGATAAGGGTTCTTGCGACCATCAGAATTTCGTCGATGTTGACCGAGATTTCCGACAGTTTTTTCGTAGACCTCTTAGTCAGGCCGGGCGCACGTGTGAGCGCAGGCAAACTGCTCAGGCCTGCGAGGCTGTCGATTATCGATAAGCTAGTCGTCGGGGCTGCGAGACCTGAAGAGTGTCGGATATTCTTTCCGAGGTCATGTCATTCGGAAACCTTGATGGCGATGAAGCAGGAGGTATTCCGGGTAGGC
>JBCAZH010000156.1:0-3533 GCA_038533155.1 Pseudomonadota bacterium
TGCCCGGTTCGACAGATGCGTTTAAAGGGGAAAAACAATGAAAACTCACCGAATCTTTCCAGCGGCCGTCAGTGCGGCGCTCATCGGCGCTGGCATGGCGGCTTGTGCGGACGACACGCCTGCTAGCAACAGCATGTCCTTTGAATTCGAAGCCGCAACCAGCGAGAGCGGCAATTGTACGCCCAAACGCGTCGTTCGCGCCGAGGTTGAAGACTCTGGTCTTCATGCAATACGCGGAGAGACCAAGTTCATCTTGCCGAGCGGCACGACGGAAATACCTTTCCAGGCGGTTTTTCGCGGCTTTAACGACGAAGGCATGTCACGTGACCGTGCGACGAGCATGCTCAACTACGATGGTAGCTGTGAGGAACTTACGATCGATATCACCATCGAGTTTTGCGAGTACTACGGTGACGATGGCAGGGAGAAGCGCGCTTGTCCTGAGATTGAGTTGACCGGTGATGCCGGGTTCGCAGCGATCAATATCCAGCGCGACGACCAGTCTGAGTGATGTTTCGGCTTCCACACCCGATATCTGAACGAAAAAAGGGCCGTGAGATCAACTCACGGCCCTTTCTGCTTCGAGCTGTACGAAACTCAGTCGCTAAGATCTAGTTTGACGATCACTGGATCGTGATCCGACGATACATCGCCGTCAATCTCAGGTGCGTCGACAACCGTATGTACTGCGTCGTACTCCGCCGGCAACAACGATGGCGAGACCAAAATGTGGTCCAGCGCCTGCGAGTTACCGTTGAAGATAAAGGTGTACGCGTCTTGCACGTCCATGTTGGTCAGATTCACGAGACCTGCGTCTTCCAACGCGAGCAGCGGTGGACGGAACTCGAACTCGTTCAAATCACCCAACACCACAACCCTCGCTTCGGCGTCGATGGACAGGATATCGCTAACGAAGTTGGCAACGACCTGCGCCTGTTCTGTTCTCGGTGCTTCGGATGGCACCAGCGGTGCCTGGTTGAAGCCGAAGATCGGGTTGTCGCCGCCTTTGGAGCGGAAGTGATTGTTGATCACAAAAATCGATTTACCGTTCTTACGGAACTGCGCGATCAGCGGCTTGCGTGAGTTTTCAAACGCCGGATTCTCGGGATCGATTAGCGCCGGGCTGAAAATCAACTGTGCGCCGCTCGGGCTGGAGCGGAGCGTTGCCGCCGTCGTTGCGTCGGCACCTTTACGGTTCAACAACTGAACGGCTTTCGGGTTGTACAGGTACGCGACCCGAATATTGCCGCCCGGTTGCCCGCCGTTGGTGCCATCGACTGGGGCGATTTCGCTGAAGCGGTAGTTGCCACCACCAGCTTTGCGGATTTCTACCACCAGGCGACGCAACGTCGCGATCGCATCGACCACACCGTCATCAGTCGGGCCGGAGCTGTCCTGAATCTCCTGCAGACCGATGATATCAGGAGACTGCAGATTATCGGTGATGATCCGAGCGATATTTGCGAACTGGACATCATCGGACGGATCGAGGTTCAAGACGTTGAACGACGCGATCGTTAACTCGTTGTTGCTTGTCGACACCAGCGATGTCGTTTCCGGCATGAACGGCGTTGCGCTACCCGGGATTTCGTTCAGAGTCTGGAAGATGTACTTGCCGAAGCTGTACGCAACCACGGCGTCGATGTCGCCAGCAACCGTGTCACCGGTCGAGAAGTCACCCGTTTCAGCGAGACGGTTACCCACAACCTGGTACTCGGGATTGAAATCGCCTTCGGTGATTCGAACCCCACCCGACACGGTCGGCAGGTTGATGCCAGCACCGAGGTCAGGTGCAACATAGAACTCGCGGTTGCCCGCGCCGCCCGATCCGAACACGCGCGAGGATGCAACAACCGTTGGAGATTCGATGCGAGTGAGCATGCCTTCCAAACTTTCGTAGAAATCCACACCGTCGTTCACTGGGTCGAAACTTGCCAGCGGATCGGACTCGATATTGATGGTCTCAAGACCAGCGCTCGCCGCATCGTCGTCAACGACGACATTGGGCGGCGTGCGACCGGCAGCACCGATGATGACCGGTGCCGGCAGTGCGCTGCCCGATGCGATGACCGTGATTTCCTCGGTGCCGCTCAACTGCGTGATCGACAAGCCGGAAGAGCCTGGGCGGAATTCGCTAACCGTAGCTAGGATCTCGATGCTATCCGCGACGACCACGGTCGGCGCGCCGCCCGTGAACACGAAGATGCCATCGGATGTCGCGATATCGCTATCGCCCAAGGCGTCCTGCAGGTAGAAGCCATTGCTGTCGACTGCCGTAACAACGCCCGAGGTTGTCACGCGCTCACCCACAAACGCCGAGATGTGCCCCGCGCCCTGGATTTCAGGAATAGTCAATGGGATTGCAGGGTTTTGCACGAGCCCTGAGTTCGTAGGCGTCGGCGCTGGGTCACTCAGGAAGAAGCTCAACAGTGCGAATTCCGGGCCACCGTCCTGCAGCGCGCCCGTCTCGTCTGCGCGGAAGAAGCCGGCTGGGAGGAAGCTGCCGTCCGGGCCGATTGTTGCTGCAGGTTCGAACGGCTCGCCAGCACGGTTAGGTGTATCGGCTTCACCCGAATCGACAACGAAAATCGAATCGGCGATGTCGCCATTGGCTTGAACCAGGATCAGTGTGTAAGAGCCATTCTCAATCGCATTGCTTGGCAGAGTTTGGTCACCCGCTTCGCCGAATGCAGCAACCGCAGCTTCGGTGGCAAGGAGGTAGTGACCGCCCGGTGCGATGGTGACTCCACTATCGATAACGTACGGACTCCCCGCGTCAGCACCGCCGAAGCTTGAGCCATCATCCGAATCCCAGAGCTCGATGCTCCAGCCGCTGATATCGACCGGCGACGTACCGGCGTTATACAGCTCGATAAACTCATTGTCCGGTCCGGTGTTGCTGCCGAGTACTTCATTAATGACCACGGCCGGGCCGCCCGGGTTGATCGCGCCTTCACTAACGATGAGATTGCGCGCTGCGTAGGCTTCGGAACCACCGTCGCCGCTGCCCGTGAATTCGATTGTCAGGCTATTGCCGATTGTCGGCAGCGTGACGGAAAAGGTAATGAAATCGTCATTGAGGAGCACGCTGTTGACGACCAACGGATCGTTGAGCTCCGGCGTTGCGCCGCCTTCCATCGTGTAGGTCTGCACGGCTGCTTCGTCTACAACCGGCATAAACAAGGTCTCGAACGCGCCGCCGTCAATCGAGTAACGCCACTCGAAGCTATCGGTCGTTTCGAAGTCGCCCATGGCCGCCATGTCGACAGATACGGTCAGTTCGTTCGCTGTCGAGACATCGAATACCCACGTTGCGGTCGCAGGACCGGTTGGGTTGGAGCCATTGACCGTGTCGACCATGCTGAAGAAAGTGTCGGTCGGCGCCGTGCGTGAATCGATGATGCCGAGAGTGTCACCCGCAAATGGGCTGCCGCTGATTCCGACGACGCTATCGTCGGCAATGGCAAACGGTACGCCTGCAGATTGTGGCCAGCTGCCATACGCGGCGACGCCGAACCAGTCGCCAGGACCCC
>JBCAZH010000157.1:0-1237 GCA_038533155.1 Pseudomonadota bacterium
TGGTGCGGGCAGGCGACTGATGTGACGGGGAATTTACTGATTTCATTGATAAAACGGCTTGCCTAGCTGACCCCCCTCAGTTGCGAGAGGACATCTTTTGGCTAGACTGACCGCTTTCCATCCGACTACGAGGACGACGCGATGAGATTAGCGATCTTGGCGGCAGCAGCTTTCGGCGCGACCGCAACAGCCCAGGCGGCTGAGCTCAATGAGGTTTTGGCCTGCAACTACGAGACCATGGGTGGTCTTGAAAATATCCAGGCGGTCGAGTCCGCGCGAATGACCGGAACGATGACCATGGGCCCCATGCAGGCACCATTCAAGATTGAATTCCAGAAGCCGGACCGCGTTCGTATGGAGTTCGAGATTCAAGGTATGACAGCCGTACAGGCGTACGACGGTGAGACCGGTTGGGCGATCATGCCGTTCATGGGCAAGACCGATCCTGAAGAAATGGCCGAAGACGAACTGAAGTCGATTCAGGAGATGGCCGAATGGGAAGGCCCATTGGTCAACTGGCAAGAGAAAGGCCATAGCGTGGAATTGGTCGGAACCGAAGACGTGGAAGGCACAGAAGCCTACGCGTTGAAGGTTGTTCGTTCGGGCACCGAAGATGAGTCGGTTTTCTATCTCGACACCGAATACTGCTTGCCGTTCCTGTCGAAAGGCACCCGTGACATTCAAGGCAATGAAATGGCGGTTTCGACAACAATTGGCGACTACAAGGAAGTCGGCGATATCGTCATGGCGCATTCCATGATTGCCAGCATCGGCGAAGGCGCGGCACCAATGCAGCAGGCAATCACGATTGAGTCGACGGAACTCAATGTCAGCGACATCACGGCGGATCGCTTCGCGATGCCAGCGGTGCCGGAAGCACCAGCAGAAATGCAGTAACGGTCGTTCGGCGACCACTCGGGGAATTGGGGAGACTCTGTATGAATCGTTTAGTCGGTTGTTTGACCGCTTTGTGTCTGGCCTCGGGCGCCCACGGCGCCATCGAACTTGACGAGTCAACGTTCGGCGGGCTCAGCGCGCGCAGCGTTGGACCCGCAGTCATGAGCGGCAGAGTGTCTGCCATCGATGGGGTCGTCAACGACGACGGCCCCATCACGATCTACGTCGGCACCGCGAGTGGCGGCGTGTGGAAATCGGACAACGGGGGTATTTCCTACTCGCCGATCTTCGACGAACACATGCAGTCGATCGGTGCGGTTCGTGTCGACCCGAGCAATTC
>JBCAZH010000157.1:1337-3514 GCA_038533155.1 Pseudomonadota bacterium
GATCGTGTGTACGCGACGATCGAAAGCGAAAACACGGCGTTGTATCGCTCCGATGATGGCGGTGATACCTGGGTTGAGAAAGACGACTCGGGCAACGTACAAATGCGCCCGTTTTACTTCGGTGAGTTGGTGGTCGACCCGACCGACGCCGACCGCGTTTACAAGCCAGCGTTTAGTCTGACCCTCAGCACCGACGGTGGCGATACGTTTTCCAGCATGTTCGGTTCCGGGTTCAGTGTTTCGATTCACCCGGACCATCATGCGCTGTGGATCAACCCGACCGACCCGAACCAGGTGGTGCTCGGTACCGACGGCGGTGTCTACATCTCTGAAAACCGTGGTTTCGATTGGCGCCATGTGGCGAACTTGCCTGTCAGTCAGTTTTACCATGTGGCGGTCGACAATCGCTGGCCGTACAACGTTTACGGTGGACTGCAGGACAACGGTTCCTGGATGGGTCCATCGCAAGCCCCCGGCGGCATCCAGAATCGCCACTGGGAAAACATCGGGTTCGGTGATGGTTTCTGGGCATTCCCGGATCCAAATGATGATCGAATTCTGTTTACCGAATATCAGGGCGGCCAACTCAAGCGCGTTGATCGCGAGACGCTCGAGATCAAGCGTATTCAGCCGGCCGCGGAAGATGGCCAGGATGAGTTGCGTTTCAATTGGAATACGCCGCTGCACATGAGCCCGAACAAACCCGGGACCATCTACTACGGTGCGCAGTACTTGTTCCGTAGTCGTGACCGCGGCGAATCGTGGGAGGCGATCTCGCCAGATCTCACGACCAACGATCCGCAAGGACAACGGCAAGCAGAGTCCGGTGGATTGTCAATCGACAACTCGACGGCCGAAAACTACACAACCATCTACTCGATCAGTGAGTCGCCACTCGATCACCGTACGATCTGGGTCGGTACGGACGACGGCAACATTCAGCTCACTCGTGATGGCGGACGCAAATGGACCAACGTCGCCAGCAACATCGAAGGTGTTCCGGCCGGCACCTGGGTCTCACGCGTCGAAGCGAGTCCGCATGACAAAGGCACGGCGTTCGTCACCTTCGACGGTCACCGCCGCGGCGACATGAACACGTACCTGTTCCGCACGACGGACTTTGGTGCCACCTGGACGGCGCTGACCAGCGAAGACATCGACGGCTATGCTTGGGTGATCAAGCAGGATCCGGTTAACGCGGACTTGTTGTACCTCGGCACTGAGGAAGGCTTGTACATCAGCTTGGATCAGGGCGAGAACTGGGCGCGGTTCAGCGAGAACCTGCCACGCGTTGCTGTGCACGACATCGTGATCCATCCGACCGAGCACGACCTTGTACTCGGCACGCATGGTCGAGGCGTCTACATCATCGATGACCTGACGCCGCTCCGTGGCATCACTCAAGAAACTATCGATTCGAATGTGGCGATTTTGGATACGCGTCCGGCACCGATGGTGTTGAACGCGCAACTACAGACGTTCGGTGCGGGCGATTCATTCGTTGGTAACAACCCGCCGCAAGCGGCGACGATTGTGTACTACCTGAAAAAGCGTCACTTGTTCGGCGACTTGAAAGCGGAAGTGTTCGATGACGAAGGACAATTGATCGCGACACTGCCGGGTGGCAAACGGAAAGGCTTGAATCGGATCGAGTGGCCGATGCGCTTCAAGGCGCCTAAGTTCCCGCCTGCGACCAATCTCGTGCCGGGCTTCCTCGGACCAAGAGTCCCGGAAGGCGAATACCGCGTTGTTTTGACGAAAGGCAAAGAGACAATCGAATCGACGGTCAAGCTCGTAGCGGATCCGCGCACACCGCACTCGCGCAAAGATCGTATGGCACAGCAAACGCTGGCGCTCGATCTGTACAACATGATCAACGATCTGAGCTTCCTGTCTGACAACCTGATCCAAGTGCGTGATCAGGCGCAGGCCAAAACGGACGGCGCAGACGAAGCATTGGCTGATGCACTCGACACCTACGCCGAGTCGCTGGAGACGTTACGGACCTCTCTGTCGTCGAGTAAAGGCGGCATGATCACCGGCGAAGAACAATTGCGCGAACGCCTCGGCACGCTGTACGGCAACGTCACGAGCTACGATGGTCGCCCATCGGAAACCCAATTCGATCGGCGCAAGACGTTGGGTGCAGAGCTCGATGAGGCATTGACGTCGGGTGA
>JBCAZH010000158.1:0-3498 GCA_038533155.1 Pseudomonadota bacterium
TACTCTGGACGCATCTCGGGCATCACGGTACGCGACGAACTCATCGAATGGGTATTCATCCAAGGCAAGGGGATGACCCGTTTTGGTGATACGTCGGATTCGCAGTGGACGAGTGCGGCCACAGCGGCGACACCGGCGTATGACAACGAGGGCGTGCTGTGGCTGCCGACCCGTCTCGGTCTGCTGCGCTACCTCGGTGAGCGCTTCCGTCACTACGCACTGAGTTACGACGGGCAGAGTCCTGAGGTGTTCTCGATCTTGCCGGCCGGTGAGCAAGAGGCATGGTTCGGCACGAATCTCGGTTTGCTGCACGTTACCGCTGACGGCGAACTCGTGAATGTGTCTGACCAACTCGGTTGGGAGCGTCGGGAGGTCCGCGACCTGAAGTTCTCACAGGATGGCAAGACGTTGTGGGTGGGTCATATACAAAGCCCGTTGTACGGCATCGATCTTGAGTCCATGGAGGTCATCAAGACGCTGACTGATGAGAACGCGCTGACGGTCAGCATGGAGCTCGATGAAAGCGGTGTGCTTTGGGTTGGCTCCTACCTTGGCAAGCTTGATCGCTATGACCAGAGCACCGATACCTTCACGTCGATCGAGATCGGCAGTGGCGCAGCGATCTACGGACTCGACCTCGCCGAAGACGGTGTTCTTTGGTTTGCTGCGAACTATCGCGGCTTGTATCGCCTCGATACTCGCGATCCTAACGCCGAACCTGAGCAGGTTATGGCGGCTGCCGACATTAATGAAGAATTTTTTACGCATGTGGTGGCGGAAGGTTCTGGCGCTGATACACAGGTCTGGTTCACGAGCACACAAGGCGGCGTCTACCGCTGGCGCGACGGAGACGTTGAGCGCGTTATTCCAACCGAGGACATGCAATACAACACCGTGTACGCGGTTCAGCCGCTCCCAGACGGCACCGTCATCGCGACGACGAGCCGAGGCGTGTTTCACTACGATCCCGCACGTCGGGCGATGCAACAGTACAACTCAGAAGATGGCTTCACCGCGATCGAAGGCAAGGCGCATGCGGTGTACTTCGACGGGGGTGAAACTTTGTGGATTGGGACGACGAGCGGTGTGACCGCGATGGACACGAGCGTCCCGATGGCCGGGGTCGGCGTACCGAATACGCTAATTACGAATCGCTACGTTGATGAGGTGCTGGTGGAGTCGGACGAACCGCTGTCGGACGACGCTTCCATGAATCGAATTCTGATTGAGTTCGGCGGAATTACGATGCGTAAGTCGACGGGTTTGCAATTCAGCTATCGGCTGCTTGGCAACGGTGACGAATGGAGTCCACCAACCTCCAACGCCTCGATCAGCTACTCCAACTTACCCTCCGGCGCGTATAAGTTTGAGGTTCGTTCCAAACTCCCTGGTGGCGCTTGGAGCGAAGCCGACACTTGGTCGTTCACGGTACCCACACCGTTCTGGCGCACTCCATGGTTCATCGCGTCGATGATCGCGCTGATCATGGCGGTGACGTGGGGCGGCGTTCAGCTCCGTCTGCGTGCGATTGAAAACACCAACCGAAGACTGCGCGAGGAAGTGGCCGAGCGTACTCGCAGTATCGAGTCCGGACGCCGCAAGTTGGAACAAATCAACAATCAGCTCAGCGCGGAGATTGCTGAAAGACAACGCGCAGATGCGATCCGTGCGGACGTTGAGGCGCGCTTCCATCAGGCGTATCAGAACTCGCCGCTGGGCATGGCGCTCGTGAATCCCGAAGGTTTGGTGTACGACGCTAACCCCACAATGAAGCGTCTGTTCTGGCCTGATGCGGATATTCACCAGCAAGCGCCGCTCATTAGCGTCGTCAGTGAAAATCATCGTCCGATGTTCGAGCAGTTCGTTGGCGACTTTGTGTCGTCGGCAAGCGTGGCTGACGAGGTGCAACTCAACATGGAAGTTGAATGCATTGACGCTCGCGGTCGCGAACGTCGGATTGACTTTCACCCCTCGGCAGTTCGAGACGCTGACGGTAACTTGAGCTATATCGTACTGATTGCCCACGATGTCACCGAGAGTCGTCAGATGACGGATCAGCTCGCCTACCAGGCCCGCTTCGATGAACTGACGGGCTTGTACAACCGGCGTGCGTTTGGCGATGCGTTGCAGTTGATTACCGAGTCGGACAACGGTGCAGCCGACGCTTTCTTGATGTTCCTCGATCTTGACCAGTTCAAGGTGGTCAACGATACGTCGGGTCATGCGGCGGGTGACGAGCTACTGCGCACCGTCGCGGGTTTGATCCGCGAGTGTGTGCGCGACAACGACGTTGTGGCGCGCCTCGGTGGCGACGAGTTCGGTATGGTCTTGCGGGGCTGCACACGGCAGGTGGCGTTGCAGCGAGCCGAGGCGATCCGAGAGAGAATCCACGAGTTAGAGTTTATCTGGGATTCGGAGATCTTCCGAATCGGCGCGAGTATCGGTGTGGTACCGATTGGCTCCGGTGACCACAGCATCAATGAGTTGCAGCAGGTTGCCGATGCGGCGTGTTATGCGGCGAAAGATGCCGGCCGCAATCGCGTGCACTTGGTGGATAGCGAAAGTGATGCGGCGCATGAGCACCGAGGCGAGATGCGTTGGGTTCAGCGCCTCAATCACGCGATTGATACCGATAGCTTCACGCTGTTCGGTCAACGCATTGTCGCACTTGATGGGGCGCCGGATCAGCCCGAGCGAATCGAAGTGCTGGTGCGGATGCGTGATCGGGTGAACAACCGCTTGATTCCGCCTGGCGCATTCTTGCCGGCGGCGGAGCGATATGGACTGCAGGGTCGGTTGGATCAATGGGTTGTGCGCGAAGCGATTTCGGTACTGCGTCAACAAGATCCACGCGTGGTTGAACGACAGGAATTGTGGGTCAATTTGTCGGGCAGCACGGTTGGGGATGCCAAGCTCTCACAACAACTCATCGAACAGGTTAAGGCAGCGGGTTTACGGCCGGGCAGTCTGAACTTCGAGATCACTGAGACTGCAGTAATCCGTCGCATCGAAGACGCGATTCACCTGATCGGTGCGCTGCGCGAGATGGGATGCGCCTTCGCACTAGATGACTTCGGTAGCGGACTGTCGTCGTTCGGGTATCTGAAGCGCTTGAACGTGAACTGCCTCAAGATTGATGGTCAGTTCGTTCGCGATATCGCAACGGATCCGACGGACAGAATTTTCGTCAAATCGATCATCGATATTGCGCACACCCTCGGCATGCGGGTGGTTGCAGAGTTTGTTGAGGATGACCGGATTCTCGGTGAGATTCAGAAACTCGGTAGTGATTTCGGCCAGGGATTCGGTATCCATCGACCTGAACCATTGGACAACATGGTCACGTTAACCACCGCGATTCGAAACGCTGGCCTCTGAAACGCGCTTTGTCCTAGAGCACGGCTCGACTAGACTGGCGAGCAGGAAGTCACAAGCGTTGAGGTGCGGTATGTCAGTTCGTCGAGGAGTTTGGGTCGTTGCATTGGTGTTAGTCGGATG
>JBCAZH010000159.1:0-3448 GCA_038533155.1 Pseudomonadota bacterium
TCGCGACCGGTGAGTCGCTTGACGCTGTCAGCCGTAGCGACCAACCGCTCCTCACGCCGACCGCAGATCATCACCTTGGCACCAAGCCGGGCAAGTACGAACGCGGTCGCCTTACCGATCCCGGATCCGCCACCCGATAGAACGCAGACTTTGCCTTCGAGGAGATCTTCGCGATACACGAGCGGCAGTTCAGCAAGCTCCTCATCCGTAAAGCCCCAATCGGGATTCACATCCTGTAACTTGTCCGCTTCCGTACTCATTGCAAACCTCCAAGAATCCCGATGCTCGCGACATTGCGGTTAGGGATTCCACCGAGGTTGTGCGTCAGACCGAACTCGATACCGTCAAGCTGCCGCTCGCCCGCTCGGCCCTGCAACTGCAGATAAACCTCGTACAACATTCTCAATCCGCTGGCACCGATGGGATGTCCGAAGCACTTGAGCCCACCGTCGATCTGACACGGGACTTCGCCTTCGGCATCGAACCGCCCATCCATGACATCTGTCGGTGCCTGGCCAGGGGCTGAGAGCCCAAGATCCTCCATGACCACAAGCTCGGTGATCGAAAAACAGTCGTGGACTTCGATCATGCCGAGATCTGCCGCCGGATTCGTGATGCCCGCCTCTTCATAGGCTTTGCGCGATGCGAGTCGCGTCGTCATGGTGTGTGCACCATCCCAGGAACTGTGCGATGCCTCTACCCCGTTGGAGATCGACAATTGCAATGCTTTGACGGAGACGATGTCCGTCTTCCCCAGTTCGCGAGCGATCTCGGGGCGTGCCACGATCGCGCAGGCAGCGCCATCGCTGACCCCACAACAATCCAACACACCCAACGGATAGGCGACCGGTGGAGCGTTCAACACCTGCGCTTCATCTATCGCACGTTGCAAATGCGCCTTCGGATTCTTCAATCCATTGGCGTGGCTCTTGACGGAGATATGTGCCATCGCCCGCTTGAGCGCATCCATACTGATACCGTGCGTTGCGCTATAGGCGCTGGCCAACTGCGCAAACGCGCCCGGGGCTGTGGAATTCGGCAACCACAAATCTTCGAAAGTGCCATGCGTGCGCTCCGGCAATCCTGCGAAACCCGTGTCCTTCAGTTTCTCGACGCCCATCGCCAACGCGATGTCGCAGGCGCCGGAGGCGACTGCATACACCGCACCGCGAAACGCCTCGGTACCAGTCGCACAGAGATTTTCGACACGAGTGACCGGAACGTTCGGTAGTCGCAACGCGTTGGATAATGGAATGGCGGATTTGCCGATGTTCTGTTCATCGAAAAACACACCCAACCAGGCTGCTTCGATTTGGTCTCGATCAATACCAGCATCCCCGATGCCTTCGTTGAAAGCTTCAACCATCAAGTCCGCGGCGCTCATATCCCAACGCTCGCCAAACTTGGAACACCCCATGCCGATGACCGCTACTTTGTCGCGAATACCCTCAGCCATTGCCCGCGCCCTCCTGCGGTACCGCTTTCCAAAAATAGCGCCGGAAGTCTCTGACGCGATCAAAGTCTTTCACTCGAAACTGCATCGATACTTGATCGCCGACCTGCGTCGCACCCTGATCGGTGTCGGTGAATTGCATCAAAATGTTCGCGCCGCCCTCGAAGCCGACGTTGCCGTAAATGAGGGGTGGCGCAGGTGAGTAGGCCTGCCAATCTTCGGTGAAACTCTTCACGGTACCCAGTAGGTCGGCGAAGGGATGCGGCACCTGCGTGTCAACCGCACGGCATTCCGGGTTCACGCAGACTCGAGTTCGCGGAAACTGGATCGTTCCGCAAGACTTGCAGCACCCGCCCACGAATCCAGCGATCTGATCGCGCTCTCGATAGTAAGCACTTTGTGCGGTTCGGACATCACGTTCGGCGCGCTTGCCCCAGTCCATATCGAGTAAACCGCGGTGGCTCAAAAATCTCAGGTAGTTGGTGTCATCCACACCACCTTCGATTGCCGCGAGGATATCTTGAGCTATCGGTTCACCGGTCGCTCGGAACAGCAGAACATCCAACCCTTGGCCGAAACCCACACAGGCGATCACGTCATTGGCAGTCGCTCTCGCAAGACTCTCCGCCAAACCTAGCAACGGCTCCGCGCTACCGCACTGACCGACGTTAGCCTCGAATGCGAGCTCATGCTCCACTGAATCAAGCCCCATGAGCTTGGCGAGCTTCTGCCGGACGCGTTTGGGCGCATTCATCGCGAGCCACTTAACGTCCGTCGCAGCCACGCCGTGCGTAGCCAGCAGCTCGGGAAGAAGTCGCGGCAACTCGGGCAGCTGACCCTCATCACGAATCCAACGCGCCTCGAAACCGTAATCGAAACTTGCACCACTCGAACGATAGTGATCGACAAAGTCGGTCGACATACTGCCGCCCCCGACGAACTCGGCAATGCACTGATCGGTGCCGGTTCGGACCGCCACCGCAGCATCACCGTAGGAGATCTCTTCCACACTGCCGGGCTTCGCCAATCGGCGTTCCGCCGCCACGACCATCGTGCTGCCTGTCACAGACAACGCCTCATGCAGCGCACTAGTGCCGGCACGTGATGATGACGACACATCCATGGTTCTCAGAGCTTTAGGTTGCGCCAACGCTTCAGCGAGCAATGCCGCATGCGATCGATCGGCGAAAGGTTGCGACGTCGAGCAGAATTTCAGACTGTCGAGCCCTTCGATCGAAATTCGTCGCGCCGCGGCGTGCGCCATGGTGACGCTGTCCTCATCCCAGTTCGTTGTTGCGACACGCCCGCGCCCGAGTCCTTTCAAAGAAGGCACAGCCCACGCATGTGCTTGCGCGATTGCCTCGCGCGCCATTCGTCGCCGCGGCAGATAAACGGAGATGGCCTCGACGCCGATGCTCATGTGTGTACGAGGAAGCGCTCGAGCATGGGCTCGACTGCTAATCCGTCCGGCAGATTGTCTCGCCCAATCCTGCGATCGAGCTCTTCATGCCAGTGATAGATCCTTCGTTCTTGGTAGTTCAGCGGAATCCCAGTGAAGCCCGGCGACTCGACGGACGCCTGAATCTGCGGCGCGAACTGTGTGTCCTCTTCGAGAATCCGATCGAAGTTGGAAATCCGCGTGTCCCACAACGGATCGCGCTCGCCATCACCCCAGTCCGGAGCAAACCAATGAACATCCAATTTCGTCGTGTTGTCACTGTCGGGCCAAAACACAATGAATGGCATCCCGGTGTGCGCGGTCGGAGTCACGATATTGGGGTAGATGTTGTAGCTGAAGTTATTCGTCCGCACGATCTCCGGCATGCTGGCGATCTCGCGCATACCGACCGTGCCTGGGTCCACCCAATCCGGCCGACGATTTGGGGTCACCATCAACGAGTGACCATTTGGCCACAAGTCGATGGTCGTGCCGTTGTGATCCAGAAACCGGTCGACCGTCTTTTGGTGGATGGAGCGTAGGTGATAGACCTCGAG
>JBCAZH010000160.1:0-3362 GCA_038533155.1 Pseudomonadota bacterium
ATCGACGCCAGTGCGTCAATCGCTCTTTGAACCAACGGCAAGTCGCCTGCCATGCTGCCCGCGGGCCTTCGACCGACCGATTGGACATCCACCGTTACCACCGACTCATCCAAAGCTCTCGCATTCTCTTCCTCAACCGCCTGTCCGACAGCGAGATGCAGAGCCTCGTCCAGCAAAGCGAGTCGATCCGGGTCAACAGAGCGCATGTCGACCTCCATCCAACTCTCAAACGGGATCGAGTTTATCGATGTACCGCCACCAATCCGACCGACAGAAAACGTCGCCTTGGCGCCGGGTGTTTGCGTAATCGAACGCGCAGCATCGGTGAATCTTTGGATAGCGCTTGCGAGCGCTTGATGCGGGTGCGCGAGCCCGAAGCTGCCATAGCTGTGCCCGCCCTCGCCACGAAAGGTGATGCGGTAGCGATTAGACCCAACCGCCGAGGTCACGATGTGATTGATGTTGCCGCCGTCGATGATAATCGCTGCATCGATGCCCGGCCCGTCGTCGGTAAACAGCGCTCTTGCGCCCTTGAGATCGCCCAAGCCTTCTTCACCGACCGAACCGATGAATACCACATCTGCATCGGTTTGGATCTCGGCTTGCTGTATCGCCGCGGCAATATCGACCATCAGGGCCAGACCGCGTGCATTATCCCCAATGCCCGGCGCGTAGAACACCGACCCATCTCGCTTGACCTTTACGTTAGTGTCGCTCGGAAACACGGTATCGACATGAGCGATCACGGCGACGGTGCGACTACCGGAAATGCCACGACGTCTTGCCAGCACATTGCCGACGTCGTCTAGGCTTACGTCGTCAAGTTTCAGAGCTTTGAAATACTCCACCAGGCGAAGCGCCCGGTCTCGTTCGCCGAAGGGCGGCGCCGGAATCTCGTTCAAAGTGACCATGACGTCCAGACTCTGTGCATGTCGCGCCATGATTTCGTCATACACCAAGGCCATCTCATCCGTCTGATGTACCGCTTCGACCAACTGCAGCGTCAATCGATCGTCAGGCTCCGCTTGCGCACCTTGTGCGGCAAGTACCAGAAGTGCTGACGACATAATACGAACCTGTCTAAAAATTGACCTCATACGGTGGTGCACATGGTGTTCCTTGCAGCCGATGCTCGGATATCTCGGATGTGGTTCATATATTACTCTCAAAGTATTAATTTTATTGATTTTAAACATCGTATTCGGCATTCGAGTCGACCCGATGCACCTCGACTTTTGAACCGCCGCTGTGACGTCGGCCTCTCATATTTATACACGAGGCTTTCTGTGACCTGTGCACGTCGCAAATCCTTGTTGGAAATGGATAATAATGGAGCCTGGGGCATTGAAAAGGGAGCGGCAATCCATGCTGGAGTGTTGGCAACGTGCAGATGCGCGTCACAACAGAACCGCGGGGTTCACCATTTTGGAGCTGATGATCACGATCGCCGTGTTGGGCGTGATGGCGAGCTTTGCTGTGCCCTCGTTTATCGAGACCATTCGGCTCAATCGGATTGTGACGAATAACAACGAGTTGATCACGGCTATGACACTGGCCCGCTCCGAGGCGATCAAACGCGGAACCCGAGTGACCGTTTGTCGCAGCGCTGACGCGGCGACCTGCGCGGGGGCTGGCGCCTGGGAGGACGGGTGGATCGTTTTCCAAGACGGCACCAACTTCGGCACCGTAGACGGTGGCGAAGAGATAATCCGAACGTGGGAAGCGGCTGGCAATGGTGTCACGATGCGAGCTACAGGCAGTTTCACGAATTGGGTTTCGTTTGTGGGCAGCGGCGAAACTAGAGCAACGCCAACCAACAATGGCTCATTCCAAGTCTGCGGCAGCAATGCAGACCCGTTACAAGGCCGTACAATCAACATCGGTTTGATTGGTTACGCCTCGACCGAGAAAGGAGTAGCGGCATGTCCGTAGCAATGCAACGCGTGCGACACAATCGGCTCCGCCATCGCAAGGCAGGTGGTTACACGCTGTTGGAAGTGTTGATAGCCGCCATCGTTATGGCTGTCGGCCTGGTCGGCGTCGCGTCATTGCAAGTCGGTGGAACGCGCTTGAACAACAGCGCCTACCTAAGAACACAAGCCAGCATTATGGCCTACGATATCGTGGATCGGATGCGGGCCAATATTCCGGCGGCTCGTGCGGGTGCTTACGACATCACACTGGCCGATGCTGCGCCCGGCGGCGCGGCAGTTCCGAACATCGATATGCGGCAATGGCGCAGCTTGATTGCGTATTACCTGCCCGAAGGCACGGCATCGATCGAGCGAGATGCTGGCCCGAGCGCCGATGACCCCTCTCGATTCACCATCACAGTTCAATGGAACGACGGCCGAACAGCGGCCGACGTTGTCCAATTCATTGTCACGACGGATATCTGATTCACAATGATGCAGCGAAACCAACAGGCAATGATCGGGATACGGCAAAACGGCTTTACGCTGATCGAACTAATGATCGCACTGACCATCGGCGCTTTTCTCGTCGGTGGCATGTTGCAGCTCTATGTCGGCAGCAAGAAGTCGTACAACATTCAGTCGACACTCACCGAGCTGCAGGAAATCGGACGCTTCAGTCTCAATTCCATGATCCAGGACGCTCGGATGGCGGGTTTCTTGGGGTGCGGCCGCTCGGATAATGTCGTCAACACCATCAACGGTGGGCCGGCAACCTGGTTCCTCGATGCTGAAAACGCGTTGGTAGGGTACGAAGGCGGTGCGAGTATCTTTCCGCCAGCGATTGCCGGCGACGTGGTAGCCGGCACCGATGCCTTCACGATGATTCGTGCCATTCCAGACGACCGGTATGTTGTACAAACCCATGCGACACCGACCGCAACCTTGACTCTGACCCAACCGCACGATCTGCAACAAGGCGAAGTCTTGATGGTCACCGACTGCTTGAACTCCGCGATGTTCCAGATGAGCAATGCCAACCCGGCCAATGCGGAGTTGACCGTGCAGCACGCTCAAGGCGTGGGCGCACCTGGCAACTGCACCGCAGGACTCGGATCGCCTTTGGACTGCACTACCGCTGCAGGCACGCCTTACCAGTTCGGCGAAGACTCGTTTGTGATGCGTATGACATCCCGCGTCTATTACGTCGGCACTGGCGCCTCAGGTCGCAATGCACTATTCCGTCGCGAGATGACTACCACCGGCGCGCTCGGTCCCGCCGTTGAGTTGGCCGACGGAGTCGCCGACATGCAGATCGTCTACGGACGCGACACAGACCTCGACGGCGGCGTCGATCAGTACGACCTCGCCAACGCTATTGCAGGCGCACAGTGGGCCGAGGTCATGAGCGTCCAAATCAACTTGCTGGTCGAATCCGGTGAGGACAAC
>JBCAZH010000161.1:0-1736 GCA_038533155.1 Pseudomonadota bacterium
AAGAACAGATCATAAGGAGCGCCATTAACAATTTGCGCGAATAATTTGCCAGAAGAGCCTGTTATTACAACAATTTCGTAGTCAGTCAGCTCACTGCTCGAGTCGATGATCGATTGCAAAGCGGGTCCGAAATTGCTGGCTACCGCGACCCTAACAGTGCAAGCGAGTGCACTCGGTGAAGCCAAGGCGACAGATAGCACCAAAAGTATACGTATCACGCTGGCATGATCGCATAGGCACCCGTGCCGCTCTAGTTGGCTGGTAGCGACAACTGGATGATCAATCATTCGGAAAAAACGAATCCTCGACACGTATAATTCGATTTGTCAGTAGTCACTGAAATCCCGATGATAGCGAACGCTTAGATCGGTAATCCCTAATTGTTTGGAGTGCGTGGATGAGACACCTCAACTATAGCCATCTACAGTATTTTTGGGCGGTGGCACGGGAAGGAAGCATGGCAGCGGCCGCTGAGGCCATGCACATCACCCCTCAGACCATCAGTGGCCAGCTTCGTATGTTGGAACAGGCCATGGGCCGACAGCTGTTCAATCGTGTCGGAAGAAGACTGGAGCTGACCGACTTCGGTGAGATGGTGTTCGAATACGCGGACGAGATCTTCACGCTCGGTGCGGAACTTGCGAATGTCGTGCATGGCGAGTCACAGGGTGGGGCGCTTACCTTTAAGGTCGGTATGGTCAGCTCTATGCCGAAGTTGATCGCGGAGCGTATTCTTGCGCCGGCGTTCGAGGTCGCAGAGCCCATCCGACTCAAATGCTACGAAGCGTCTCTTAGCGAACTGCTCGGAGACCTGGCGACCCACAAGCTGGATATCGTGCTGTCAGATCAGCCGCTTCAGCAGGGCCTTAGCTTACGGGCTTACAACCACAGGCTAGGGGAGAGCGGACTGAGCTTCTTCGCCGCTAACGCCCTTGCGGAATCGACAACGGGTCGCTTCCCGGATTGCTTAAACGAGCTTCCTTTCTTATTGCCTACGCCCGCGACGGCCTTGCGACGTCGGATCGATGATTGGTTCGATAGTATTGATGTCGTGCCGAATATCGTGGGTGAGATCGCCGACAGCGCGTTGATGAAAGCGCTTGGCGAGGCCGGTGTGGGTGTGTTTATGGGGCCTACCGCCATCGAAAAAGAAATTTGCTCGATGTACGGCACGCAGGTGATTGGTCGCACCGATTCTCTGACAGAAAATTACTACGCAATCTCCCCGGAAAGAAAACTTAAGCATCCCGCTGTGGTCAAGATCACGGAACAGGCTAGAATTAACTTGTTCGCAGAGACTAATTGGCCAACAGCGGAAGCTTCATGACAGACACTGAGACCGAATCCGACCGTAGCAACGGACAAATCATTATCGCCATCGCCATCGCTCTTGGGCTGGGCGGCTTAATAGGCTGGGCGGGTAGCCAAGGGAGCACCGTCGCTTACGGGTGGCCGGTCTTCGCGATTTGTGCCGCGTTGGCGTATGCCATCAATTGGCTCGTATTCATTCCGAGCGCGATGGGGCAGACCGAGAAGTTCTACGACTTAACGGGGGGCGTCAGTTACATCAGTGTGATTGTCGTCGCTGTGCTGTTGACGCCGAACATCGATCTTCGAGGCAAGATCGCCGCCGCCTGCGTCATCGTTTGGTCTGGCCGACTGGCGACATTCCTGTTTCGACGCATTTCAAAAGACGGTAAGGATGGCCGCTTCGATACCATCAAGACGCGACCGCT
>JBCAZH010000161.1:1836-3256 GCA_038533155.1 Pseudomonadota bacterium
GCCTACGCCACCCAGCAGGTTTTGAGGTTCATGAACTCGTGCATGCCCTCGGCCGCGAGCTCGCGCCCGTAGCCTGAGTTGCGAATTCCGCCGAATGGCAGGCGCGCGTCCGATGCGGTAATGCTGTTGATAAACGTCGCACCTGCATCAATCTCGTTGAATGCGCGTTCAATTTCGTTCGCATCACGGGTGAACAGCGCTGAGCCCAAGCCGAACCGCGTGTCGTTCGCGATTCGAAGCGCGTCGTTGAAATCGTTTGCGCGGAACAGGCTGGCAACCGGGCCGAAGAGCTCCTCGCTGGCTGCAGGTGAACCGGTTGGGATGTCCTCCAAGATCGTCGGCGGGTAGAACCAACCTGGTCGATCTAACCGGTGGTGCCCGATCAGCGCTTTTGCGCCACGAGCGACCGTCTCGTCCACTTGTTCGTCGAGTCTCGCGCGCAATGCTTCGGTTGCCATCGGACCGATGTCAGTGCCTGGTTCCAGAGGCATGCCGACCGACTGTGATTCAAACGAAGCGACCAAGGCATCTCGGAACTCGGTATAGATGTCGTTGTGGACGATCAACCGTTTCGCTGCGATACAGGACTGACCGCAATTTCCGAGTCGACCGCGTGTCGCGTCGGCAACCGCGCGCTCCAAATCCGCACTCGGCATGACGATGAATGGGTCCGAGCCGCCAAGTTCCAGGACGACCTTTTTCAGATGTCGGCCCGACGTTTCTGCGACCGCTTTGCCGGCCTGTTCTGACCCTGTGAAGGTCGCCGCACGAATTCTAGCGTCAGCGAGTAGTGATTGCGTTTGTTCGACCGTGATCACCAGAGACTGGAACCCGGCTGACGGCACACCTGCCTCATGGAAAATCGTCTCCATCAGCGCGCTACACGCTAACGTGTTCTCCGCGTGCTTCAGTAAGACGACGTTGCCCGCCATCAAAGCCGGAATAGCGAATCGAAACACCTGCCAAAATGGAAAGTTCCACGGCATGATCGCGAGGACGACACCCAAGGGTAGGTAACGGACAAAGCTGCTGTGCGCGTTCGTCTCAACTTGGCGATCCAAAAGTAGGCTTGGGCCATTTTCGGCGTAGTAGTCGCACACCGTCATACACTTGCGAATCTCCAACGTGGCAGCGCCAATCGGTTTGCCCATTTCTCGGCTAATCGTCTCGGCGAGGCGCTGTTCTTGCTCAGCCAGTAGCCTTTTAGCTGCCTTGATCCATTGAACGCGGGTTTCCACCGATGTCGATCGATGCGTCTGCTCCGCACTCGCGGCTGCAGCTATGCGCGATTCGAGCTCAGCGTCGGTGAGCGTTTCGTAGCGAGCCTGAACTTGCTCGGTCGCAGGGTCGATAGATTCAATGATCATGAGGTCGAATTCCGTGGGTTGGTCGCATCTGTTCGGCTAGGATGCGCGAACCG
>JBCAZH010000162.1:0-3197 GCA_038533155.1 Pseudomonadota bacterium
ACGTTTGAAGAGGTCGCGCGCCTGTACGAGTTGAGAATTGCAGAACTTGCGAAGGTCATGGTGATTCTCATGGTGCCGTTGGTCGCGTTGGTCACGCAGTTCTTGTTCTTTGATCGTCGTTTGTACTACGCCGATCACGTGGTCATGGCACTGCATTACCTGGCCTTTGTTCTTATTTATCTGATCGCGACTCACGCCATGCTCAGCCTGCTCTACTGGGTCTTGCCCGGCGGAGTGTCTGCCTATCTACCGAGGCTCGTTCCAGTCATACTGTGGGGTGTATTAGTCTACGCTGCACCGATGCTCAGAGAGGCCATGGATATTTCCTGGTGGCGTGCGATCTTGATGACACCTCTGTTTGTCTTCGGATTCTTTATTGCCCACCTAACCTATCGGTTAGTGCAATTCACTATAGGCTTCACGCTCGTGACGGTCGCCTGAAACCCGCGATCCAACAACCTCTGGCAGAATAGGGCGCGGTGCGAATTGGTTGGAGACCAGTCATGTCAGATTACCCGCAGTCTTTCAATCACATGATGGTAGCGTGGAACGAAGCGGATTCGTCTAAGGTTCGCGGACATTTGGACAAAGCGCTCGCGCCTGAAGTCCGGTTCGTGGATCCAACGATCGACGTTACGGGTATCGACGGCTTCGAGGCGAACGTTCACGAGGTGCACTCGAAGAATCCCGGCTGTGTGTATTCGCGAGCAAGCGCGGTAGATTCGCAACATGGGTTTCATCGCTACCACTGGGCGATCCACGATAGCGACGGAAAACTACTACTACCTGGCTTCGACGTCGTGGAAACCAACGATGCGGGGTTTGTGGTTTGCGTCATCGGCTTTTTTGGTGAGCTGAAACGGTCTTGGCCGAAAGCATAAGTCAGTATGTCGATGCAATTACTCGATGCGCTCGTACGATTCGCGACGGTGGGTCTGCTGCTAAATCTGGTATTTCTTGCGACCCTTTCTCGTTCAAATCTACTTGTGGTTCGAGTTGGCGCCGCATTGCTTGTCAGTATCTCTGCCGTTTTGATCAACTCATCGAGCTACGCGATCGGTGATACGTTCCGGTTCGTTCTTAAGGTGCTTGAGACGCCGAACGTCGGACTTCTCTGGTGGTTCGGCCTTGCACTATTCAAGGACGACTTCGAGCTTCGTCCGATGCATTGGTTCGGCATGGCGCTGGCGTGCGCGCTGGGATTCTCAATCCGAATGCGTTACTTCGGTTGGAGCGCACCCATTTCCGACTTGCACTGGGGGTACGTATTGGCGTTTGTTCTGATGGGGCATCTGTTGTGGTCGGTGTTAAGCGAGGCGGGCGGTGATCTTGTCAACCGGCGTCGCTCAGCGCGGTTTTGGGCCGTCACCGTGTTCGCCGTCTCGGCCATCGCGATGGGTGTTGCAGAGATCACATTGCCACATGAAGTGCAGTCGTTTATTCGCGCCGCGTTTCTGTTGCCGATTGCGGTTACCGGAACCGTCTGGGTGACCACAGTTCGGGTAGACCGACTAGCCTTCGTTGAACGACCTCGGGATCCGTCGCCAGCTAGAGCCTCGGAGGTCGATCCCAGCAACAGCGCATTGGTCACAGCGCTCGATCGAGCGATGAACAATGAGCGCCTCTACTTGCAGCAAGGACTGACGGTCGCGAAGCTCGCCGAGTTTATTGGCGTGCCGGAACATAAGCTTCGCGCCCACATCAATCGCCAGACGGGTTTTCGGAATTTTTCTGCGTACATCAACCATTATCGAGTCCAAGCAGCCAAAGCCGCACTTAGCGACCCGAATCGGACGAAAGATGGCATTCTCGGAATCGCCCTGGATGCCGGGTTTTCCTCCCTGCCGACCTTCAATCGTGTTTTCAAATCAATGGAAGGCCTGACGCCGTCCGATTTTCGTCAAACTAATCTGTCAAGCACCAAGGTCGATTAGATCCTCAATTCTGAAAAACGTGCCTCAGATTTGAAATTGAGAGGTGTTTTTCACTAGTGAGGCGATCCAAGCGCTCCGTGCTTGCCATGCTCCGCGTCGATATTCAATTGACGGGAGTTCCCAATGAAAAACCTCTTACTCGTACTGCTCATTGCGTTGGCGTGGAGCCTCGATGCTTATGCACAACCAGCAGGCAGTCCTATTCAAAACGCAGAAACGATTGAACTGGCCAGCGGCGTTGTGATGCCGACCAGTGAACTCGAGGCTCTGATTCAAGCCGCGATGGCGGCCACGAAAACGCCCGGCGCATCCCTTGCCGTGGTCAACGACGGCGAAGTGGTCTACGAGAACGTGTTCGGCGTTGAGCATGCCGGTACCCAGGCGCCGTTAACCACTCGATCTGTGTTCGAGGCGGCTTCGCTGTCGAAACCACTATTTGGTTTTTTGGCGATGACGTTCGTGGAGACAGGTCTGCTTGACCTTGACCGACCACTGCATGACTACCTGCCAAATCCCGATTTCCCAGATGATGAACGCTACCGTCGGATGACAGCACGGCATGTCCTGGCTCATCAAACCGGACTACCCAACTGGCGCGAAGACAATCCCGAGTTTGGACTCGCTTTGAAGTTTGCGCCCGGGGAAGGGTTCTTCTATTCAGGTGAAGGCTATGAGTATCTGGCCGAAGTACTCGCGTATTTAGCGGAAACTAATGATGCCGGGTTGGAGGTGTTGTTTCAGGAACGTATTGCACAGCCACTCGGGATGACGCGTACCACGTACATCGCAACTCGCGACCAACTGTGTGCGCGGGCAACGCCGCACAAAGACGGCGAAGCTATTCGACTGAAGCCGCAGGACCCGACTTTCGGCGCTGCATATTCAGTGCATACGGACGCGGGGGACTACATTCGCTTTGCGCTCGGGTTAATTCACGGCAAGGTTCTCAAAGCGGCGACCTATGCACAGTTCTTCGCCGCACAAGATTCGCCCATTCCGGCCGACGACCCTGGGCGCGCCTACGGTCTGTCGGATTGGGCGCTGGGCTTTTCAATCTACGACCTCCCGTTCGGGCGATTCTATTCGCATGGTGGCAACAACCCGGGTTACTCCAGCATTTTCTTTGTGAGTCCGGATCGCGAGTGGGCGGCGGTCATCTTCACAAACGCGAACCAGGCGAACGATTTTCTGCTGACTGTTGCGGCGAGGCTCGGTGGATTGGACGGCTATCAGCCCTAGCACGAACGTTCTGCGTCGAGGCAT
>JBCAZH010000163.1:0-3185 GCA_038533155.1 Pseudomonadota bacterium
TTTTTTAACGGCGAGCGAACGCCCAATCTTCCGCAAGCTAAGGGTGTGCTCGTTGGCCTGGATAGTCTGAACATACGCAGCGAGAACATACTGCGTTCCGCCGTTGAGGGGGCGACGTTTGCACTCAAGTTCGGCATCGACGCGCTTGGCAAGTTGGGGACCGAAGCCACCGAAATCATTGCCACCGGAGGTGGTGCCAACAGCCCGACTTGGCGCCAAATCATTGCGGACGTCTGCAACGCACCGGTCGTTGTTCCGAGCAACGACGAGGGCGCCGCTTTTGGCGCAGCTTTGCAGGCGCTATCGATCGTCGAGCAAGAAAGCGATGTGTCGGCGATCGTCGACGAACATGTACGACGTGACGACAGTCGCAGTGCCGTACCAAGATCGTCCGCCGTGCATTTTTATGAAGAGGTCTACCAAAGCTACCAGCGGGCCGTCGCACAGACCGCATCGTTGTACGCGTAACCTCGATGACCCATGAGAACAAAGCCATGACTAGAACCGTTTTTTCCGCCGACCAGGCCTACTTCCCAAGCATCGGTGCAATCGGCTACGAGGGACCGGACTCCGACAACCCGTTGGCGTTCAAAGCGTACAACGCGAAACGTGTGATCGCGGGAAAGACAATGGAGGAGCACCTACGATTTGCTGTGTGTTACTGGCATACGTTCTGTGGGACGGGATTGGACCCGTTCGGTCCGGGAACGCGTGTGTTTCCGTGGGATGCGTCGAGCGATCCGATGACCGCTGCAATGCGCAAGATCGATGCGGCATTCGAGTTTTTCACCAAACTCGGTGTGCCGTACTACTGTTTCCACGACGTGGATATGGCGCCCGAGGGAGCATCGGTCCGTGAGTTTGAAGGCAACCTTGAGCAAATGGTCGATGCGGCTCTTGAGCGGCAGCAGGCCACCGGGATGAAGTTGCTTTGGGGAACAGCAAACCTTTTTTCCCATCCGCGGTACATGAACGGTGCTGCAACCAACCCCGACTTTCGCGTAGTTACGCTTGCGGGTGCGCAAGTGAAGGCGATGCTCGATGCGACCGTACGGCTCGGCGGCGAGAACTACGTTTTCTGGGGGGGCCGAGAAGGGTATAGCTGTCTCCAGACCACCGATACACGCCGCGAGCTGGAGCATATGGCGCGTTTCTTAGAAATGGCTCGCGACTACGGGCGCTCGATCGGATTCAAAGGCACGTTTCTAATCGAGCCGAAACCGATGGAGCCGATGCATCACCAATACGATTTCGATTCTCAAACCGTCATCGGCTTCTTGCGTCATCACGGCCTCGCCGATGATTTCAAGCTGAACATCGAAGCAAACCATGCGACGTTGGCCGGCCATACCTTTGCGCACGATCTCAGAATGGCGGCTGATGCCAATATGCTGGGGTCGATCGATGCTAATCGGGGGAATCCCCAAAATGGTTGGGACACCGATCAATTCCCGACGGATCTCTATGACACGGTGCACGCCATGATGGTTGTGCTGGAAGCAGGTGGACTCGGGTCTGGCGGCCTAAACTTCGATGCGAAGGCACGACGCGAGTCGACGCAACTCGAAGACTTGTTCGTCGCGCACATCGGCGGCATGGATGCCTTCGCTCGCGGTTTGGTTATCGCCGACCGGATCCTCAAGGATCCTCGTAGTCGCGAGCTGAGATTCGGGCGCTACACGAGTTTCGACTCTGGTCCGGGTAAGGAGTTCGAAGACGGTGCCCTCGACCTAATCGGTCTTCGCGTTTTGGCGATTGGGATGGATGAGCCCGAGACGATTAGCGGTCGACAGGAGTTGATGGAAAACATTATAAACGATCATCTCATGCGCGGCATCGGCTGACAGATAACTCGACGCGCCATTTATCGCGACACCGGAGGGGAAGGCAGAGCACGTTGCACCCGGCGATGGATTCCTGAAATCAAAGCGAGAGTGTTCGCATTCTCCGAAAAATTGCCCGACGCCTAGTTCACCTGAGGTGTGACAACTCAGACCCTACCGTACAGTCGCTGTCAGATCTGATCGAGATTAGAGACCGCTTTAATGTGGATGGTAGCCGCTCATGCCGGGGATAAACATGCGACGGCAAACGGCCGTATCGAGAAACCCATCGAGTGTCGATCAAAATCAAATTTTCGCTGCTACGTGTCGTTAGGATTTTTTGCTAGACGCAATCGTTCCGTTCATTCAGTGTGCGACCAGCGGAACTGGAATTCCAACTCTTCTTTGCCCTCGCCCACTTCGTGCTCGATCGTAAACCGCGCCCGCACTGGCACATAAATACGCTCGCCGGCGACCTGGATTTCGAAAGGTTTGCCGGTTTTCATGCAATCAATCAGACGTTCAAGTTTTCGGATCGTCTCAGCGTCTGAGTACTCCTTCTCGACATCGCGAGATCGGTTGCCATTGCTCATTTTCTGCTCCAACTTGAGAAAGACTCAGGATGGGAACACACGCAGATGACAACAGCGTGTCACACTATCTCGACATGCTAATTATATGGCACCGGTTTCACGCCATCACCACAGATGGCTTTGAGAAGGCCGGTGATGACCTGAAAGCAGAATCAAGACAAACCCGAGTGATCGGCTTCGTCTGGCCGAGTCCACCGACCTGCGGATCAACTGCTATGATCGACCGTGTTTACCGAAAGCGATCGCACGAGTATCAAAGATGAATAAAGTTTTTCCGTTCGTAGCTGTAGCACTCACTTTGTTTCTGGCGGTTGGTTGCACGACCGAAGCGTCTAGCGGGCCGGTGGCACAAGCCGTTGAAGCACAAGCGACACGAGAAGAAAGGGAGTATTTCTACCTCCGGCCATCGGTCGAGAAAGCCTTCGGCTATACGCACGCAGTGAGAGTAGGCAACCTCGTCAAAATTTCTGGCGCAGTGAGCATGGATAGCGAGGGCAATCCGACGGCTGCTGGTGATCTCGAAAAACAGATGAAGAATGCTTACTCCGACTTGAGTCAAGTTCTCCAGCACTACGGTCTAACGTTTGAGGACGTAATCGTTGAGAATATTTTTACGACTGACATGGAGGGCTTCCTCGCGGTTGCAGCATATCGCGGTTCAATCTATACAAAGCAATTCCCTACTGGGTCCTGGCTTGAAGTGAAAGGCCTTGCTTTGCCTGAGCTTATGATCGAGATCGAACTCGAAGCCCACGTCCCCGAGTGAACT
>JBCAZH010000164.1:0-3149 GCA_038533155.1 Pseudomonadota bacterium
GGCTCTATCGAAATTCCGACCTGACACTGTCGGCGTTGGCGGAAGCGACAGGCCTGAGTGGCCATCATGTCTCGGAAGTCCTGAACCAGCATGCCGGGAAAAATTTCTATGAATTCATCAACGGCTATCGGGTGGAGTACGTCCAGAATCGACTGCGCGAGCGTCAAGACGCCAAAGTACTCGATATTGCGATGGAAGCCGGATTTGCCTCCAAGAGCACGTTTAACGCTGTCTTCAAGCAATCCACGGGACAAACACCCACGCAGTTTCGGCGCACACTGACGCCCACAAACGTCTGATTCCACCGAATCGGACGTCCAGTTCGATCCAGTCGGACGAATCGTGCGCCAGCGCCCTGCCTAATCGTGTCATCGTTTCTACAAACTGGTGACCCGATGACTATTCCTACGACTTGTTTCCGACTGCGCGTCGTATCTGCCCTCATCTTGGTCGCGTTCTGTCTCACCGCGTGCCGGACAGCGCCAAACTCTGCCCTTGACCAAACATCGCTCCACGAGCGTGCAACTGCAGCGGTCCGCGCAGAAGAAACGCATCTGATCGCTTTTCGGCACGATTTGCATCGTTACCCTGAACTCTCGGGCCAGGAGCAACGAACGTCAGCAAAAATTGCAGAGCAGCTTGTAAACCTCGGCTACGAAGTGCGCGCGAACGTTGGTGGGTACGGCGTGGTCGGTATTCTCCGCGCCAATCTGGCTGAAAAGCAACGTGGTCCGACGATCGCGTTCCGCGCGGACATGGATGCGAGTCGCGATGCGTCTGTCGATCCCGTGCCCTATGCTTCCAAGGTAGCTGGGGTCAGACACAATTGTGGACATGATGTGCATTCGACAATTGGCGTTGGACTCGCTATCGGATTCGCGTCGGTGCGCGATGCGCTTACCGGTGACGTGGTGCTTATCTTTCAACCGGCCGAAGAAAGTGGGACCGGTGCGGACGCCATGCTCGCTGATTCTGCAATGGACGACATCCATCCAGACGCGATCCTCGCGGTGCATACTTTCCCGCTAGAGGTTGGCGAATTGGCGACGACCGCCGGTGCGCTGATCGCCGGGCGAGCGCGTATTGCAGTCACTTTGACCGGTGATGGTGATCTGTCGGCGGCAGCCGACCAGGTGCATGCTGCATTGATTAATGTGTCGACGGTGACTGGCGCCGAAGCGTTACAACCGATGGACCCAGGCTTTATCTATGTTGAATTGGCGCAGCCTCGGACACATCCGGTGGACCAAGTTGCCTTTGTCAGCGGTTTGGTGATGTCCACTGGCATCGCAGGTCGGGCGGCCGTGCGTGAGAGCGTCCTCCGCGCGATCAATGGTATCGAACTAGAAGGCATTGAAATCCAGATCGAGTACGGCCAAGCGTTGGAGGGGGTCAATAACGACGCAGAAACGGTGCGGCGCGCCTGGAATGGCATTTCTACGCTGACGCCCGAGCTGCGGGTTCAACAGTTTCCGAAAGTCTTCCCGGCCTTCAGTGAGGATTTCGGTTCATTCCAGCGGACCATTCCCGGCGTGATGTTCTTTGTGGGCGTCAATAACCCTGCCGCGGGTACCGTCGGGTTTCCTCATAGCCCCGACTATGTTGCTGACGACGGTGCAATTCTGGTCGGCGTTGAAGCAATGCTCGCGGCATCATTCGCGTTGATGGACCCGTAAGTACGTGTTTCCTAAATGCAAGCGGTCAAAAAACGGTCAACAACGCTCAGGGATTCCTTCGCTATACTCGACGGGTATGACGAACACACAAAATGCACGGCTCCACTGGCCAGCGATTCCGTATCTCGAATGGCGGGAAACGTCGGCTGCATTACACCTCTATTTGCAGATTGTCGGTAAGTACCGCCTCGCCCATACACCGTGGATCAATCACTCTTGGCATGCGACGTTCTACCCGACACCGCGAGGGCTGACCACCTCACTGACGGCCGACGGTGATGGCGTCGAAATCCAATTCGATTTTGTTGACCACAGGGTCCGAGGCGTCTGCGGCAACGGCTCAACCGGAGATTTCGCGCTGGAGCCGATGAGTGTTGCCGAGTTCCACGGTCGGTTTATCGAGTTGGTTGAGCATCTTGGGGGAACCGCAATCTTTCACGGGCGGCCGAACGAGTTACCAACCAATACGCGATTTGTCGACGATAGCGAACAAAGGCCCTATGACCGCGATGCGGTTGCTCGATTTCATCGCGCGACGCAGTCCATCAGCCATGTATTCCAGGACTTTCGGACCGGCTTCCGCGGCAAAGTGAGTCCAGTACATTTGTTTTGGGGCAGTTTCGATCTGGCGGTCACGCGATTTTCCGGTCGACCCGCGCCACTCCATCCTGGCGGCTTCCCAAATCTCCCGGACGCGGTGACACAGGAGGCGTACTCCCACGAAGTGTCGTCTGCGGGTTTCTGGGCCGGTGGTGGGCCTGTAGAAGAAGCCGCGTTCTATTCGTATGCCTATCCTTCGCCGGACGGATTTGCGGACGCAACAGTCCTCCCGGACGCAGCCTATTTCGATAAAGACTTCGGTGAGTTCATTTTGACTTACGACGCGGTACGTTCGTCTGATGACCCGGAAGCAACCCTGTTGTCCTTCCTAGAGTCGACCTACGAAGCCGCCGCATCGCTTGGTCGGTGGGACCGAGACCTCGATTGCGAATGCGGCCTCAAAGGTAAGCCACTGTCCACCTAACCAACGGCTTATCGCGCGTTGGCATCGAGCCCAGGGAGGCATCCTCCGATGCTGAACAAGCCGATGTTGTCATAGCCAAATCGAGGTCGCGCAAGTTGCGCACTCGTTGTAATTAACGGTGACGTGTACGCATCATTGAACAGCAGGTTTGGATCGCTCATCTGACCATCCCAATCTGTACACCAAACACCGGTCGCGATATCCAGACCGATGAAGAACGAGCTCGAAGGGTCGACGGTGGAATACAAGGCATCGATATCTTGCTCGGTCGCATTCAACAATCGAGTGACGTCCGCTGTAAAACCGCCCACACCGCCCAGTCGATTGATTGCGACGACGGATTTTGCACGAAGCGCCACCAAGGGTTGAACCCGCAGTGGGTCCGCCCAACCGCCGACCGATACAAAACCACTGCTCAAAGGAACAGCGGGGCTGAAGCCCGGTTCAGC
>JBCAZH010000165.1:0-3019 GCA_038533155.1 Pseudomonadota bacterium
CCCGACCGCGAAGAAGGCAAGTTGTGGTCTCGCGAACCGATTGCTGCGCTCCATGTCCCGTGCTCGTCGCAAGCTAGCTACGAGCAACTGCTGATTGAGTCAACGCGGTACGGTCTGGGCGGCTGACTCTTGTGGTGTTCAAAGCGTAGGCAAGGTAGTGAACCGAAGGCGCGACCAGGAGCACGGCGCAAAGCAGGATTAGCATTACCAAAACGTTGTCCGCTGGTTGCGTAAAGATAATCAACCAAGCCGCTGCAGCAGTGATAGCACCATAGACGCCAAAGAGCCGAGCAAACGCCAATGGTCTGCCCGGGGACATTGCGAATATGCCAGCGAGCGGGATCAGGAACGCTGAGGCCATCACCACTAGCAGCCCCAGAAAGACTGCGATACCGATGTAATCGGGACCGCCGCCGCAAGCATATGCCACTGAGGGGAACACAAGTACAAGAACTGGCAGGACATATCGACACTTCATTCTTCTTCTCCGCTGTTTCAAACCTCGGTAGATTTAAACAGCGGAGAAGGGCAACGCGGTGGCGAAAGAATGGCGAATTGTGGTGCGAGTTAATCTAGCCCGAAGATCCTTCCGTTGACTGATCCTCCCTTCTGGTTCGAAGTCGAGTAGTCCCGGAGACCAAGGGGTCGAACCGATTTTCCAAGCATGAAAGAAATCGGTCTGACCCCTTTTCAAAAACGCGTGTCCTAGTCGACGGGCGCTCTCTAGTGGACGAGCGCCTGTGGTCCTAGTGGACGTCAAACTCAACGCGGCAGGAAGCTCTGAACCTGCAATGGCTTTCTCTCGCCGCGAGCGTTGAAGCCCGACTCGATCTCCGCGACCGAGGCGGTGAACACCGTATCGTTCGGCTGCGGCACCAGCGCCAACGGATTGGGATTGATAAGGTCCTCCGGCGCACCAACGGCGCGGAACTCGGTGCGCCAGCGCCGCTCATCGACGTCACACAGACAGTAGCCACGGAACCGCCCGTCAAAGAGCTTGATATGCGGATTGTCAGGGATGCCGGCTCGGACGATCGCATCGACCGGTCGTGGGTCAGGGCCTGCGAACGTCGACGAGATCGAGCTGCACACGAACTCGGCCGCCAGCACATCGGCGTTGGTTGGATCTGAGAAATCGCTGAGCAGCTCCGCGCCCCAGGCCGAATGAATGTCACCGGTCAGGACGACCGGGTTGCCGGGGCGGAATTGCTCCAGCGCCTGGAACAGCCGATCGCGGGACGCACGATAACCGTCCCACGCATCGACGTTCAGGAGGTTCTCCAGCGAGTCGATCGCCGAGAGCACAAGATCCTTGCCGTCGAAATCAGGTCCGAACAAAACATTAAGCCGGCCGGTCTCACGCAGATTCCACGGCATGACCATGATCTGCTGAGCGAGCACATTCCACGTCGCTTTCGACGACCGAAGGTTGCGCGCGAGCCAGATTTCCTGATCGAGTCCCAACAGCGATCGGCCCGGATCCTCGAGGCCCGCTGCATCGAAAATCGGTTCGCCGAACACTTGCTCGAGCAACGTCGCGGTCGGTGAATCGATCGAAGTGTCGGTCGACCCGAATCCATCGGCGGCCGCCTGGTCGTCGCGGAACTGACGGGTATCCAGCATATGGATGTCTGCCAGTGAGCCGAAGCTCAGACGCCGCGCGAGCGGAAAACTGCCGTCGCGCGCCGCGTTGCGGCGTACTGGCATAGATTCGCCGTAGACCTTGTACGCGTTTCTCCGACGTTCGAGGAAAGCGGCATCCTGAAATGGCGCGCCCTCTTCGGCGATCGTCCCCGCATAGTTGTTGTCGACCTCATGATCATCCCAGGTCACGAGGAACGGCGCACGCGCGTGGGCATCCTGAAGGTCCTGATCGAGACGGTAGAGCGCGTAACGGTTGCGGTAGTCGTCGACGGTGAAGAGCTCGCCGCCCACATGGTTGCGCCCGTCCAGCAAAGGCGAACTCGATGCGCCGCTCTCGTAAATGTAGTCGCCGGTATGCACGACGAAATCGATGTCCTGTGAAGCGATGTCGCGCCAAGCCGTGTAGAACCCCTGCGTGTAGTTCTGGCAGGACACGAAAGCGAATCGCATGCTGTCGCGACGGCAAGACTCAGCACCGATGATTCCAGCGGGCAGAATGCGGTGGTGCGGGAACGTACGGGTCCGTCCGACCCTCGACTGATGCCCACGATATTTACCTGTCGCAGTGAATCGGTAGTACAGCCAGACACCCTGCGGTAATTTGCGTGCGATCACACGAGCCGCGTGCCCGTTACGCGGCTGTGCCACGACACGCCCGGTTTGCACGATCTGCCCCATGCCGGGGTCGAGCGCCACTTCCCAATTGAGCGCGATCGGCACGTTACCGAGCCCTTGCCCCGTTATCGGGTCTTCCACGATACGCGTCCACAACACTACGGAATCGGCGCCCGGATCTCCCGAAGCGACCCCAAGCGGGAACAGTGACGAACCGGCGAGATCGCCACGCGCCGAGTGCATGAATGCGGGTGCGACGACGATACCGCTCGACGCGGCAACGGCATTGATGAATGAGCGGCGGGAAAAAGCGTTGCGATCGCGGGATGCGGACATGGCCTGACTCCAGTGCAAAGTACTTCACGAACATAGGCGAAGCGCATGACGGCACTGTGTCAAGTAGATGACGAAGCGTTCATTTATGCGAGCAACTTCGGAGCGTCGCCGAAGCGTTGTAGCCTCGGGGCTCAGTGAGCACGATGCAGTGAGTGCGAGGATGGGGAGTCGAACCGAATTTTCAAATAAAAACGAATTGGGTCTGAGCCCTCTTCACGGTTGTTGGGTCAATTATAAGAGGCCCCGATGAAAGCCAGCGCGTCATCTCTGCAGAGTTCCACTGAACGTAGGTAGTCTCGAGAGTCACTTTTGGGTAGGACCGTGTCATCTTCACGAATCAACTCAGGCAGCGGAATTGATGAGGTCTCCACATACTGTTCTAGTGCCGCCACGTGACAGTCCGCTAGTCTCTCCGCCATCTCTT
>JBCAZH010000166.1:0-2996 GCA_038533155.1 Pseudomonadota bacterium
GCGGTATGTCAGTTCGTCGAGGAGTTTGGGTCGTTGCATTGGTGTTAGTCGGATGTAGTGCGCCCGAGCCACCCGAAGCCCCCGAAGAACCCGCAGCACCCGACACGGTCGCCGCTCCAGAACCCCAGGCGCCGGCTGAAGCGGATGCTCCCAAGGCTGCCCCTGAGTCCGCTGCGGCTCCGGCACTACCGCGCACAGCGGCACCGGAAGGCGCGCGTGCTTTCATCGTGGAGCCACAAGACGGTGCGACGGTCAGTTCACCGTTCAAGGTAGTCTTCGGTGCCGAAAATATCGAAATCATGAAAGCGGGTGAGGTTGCAGAGGGGGCCGGTCACCATCACTTGTTGGTGAACGCACCTTTACCTGACTTGAACGCGCCGATTCCGAATTCCGATCAATACCGGCATTTTGGTGGTGCGCAAACAGAAGTCGATCTCGAGCTGGACGCAGGAACCTATACGCTGCAATTGTTGTTCGGTGATCACTACCATATCCCGCACGAGCCACCGGTTTATTCAGAAGTCATCACCGTCACTGTCGAATAACCAGGGGTTCTTGGGCGTTTGTGTCTAAGTTCCAGCACTAGCAGGGAGAGAATCGACAAGTAGAGCCTTCGCATTACGGCGTTCGACTCTGTCACAAACGCTGAAAATGAGATTGAGAATGACTATCATTTAGGTTAGCGTATCGATCCCGAACAATAACCTAGAGATTTTCAATGTCTTTGTCTCTTCGGCGCCCCGCGCGCCTGCTGCTCACAACGGCAGTATCGCTGGCGCTTGGTACTACAGCGTTTGCTCAAACCGACTCAGAAACGGAGATCGATGAGATCATCATCGACGGGCGCTATTTGTCGTTCGATGAACTGAACTCCGTCAAAACCCCCACTCCCGTATTGGACGTGCCGCAGAGTTTGTCGATCCTGACCAACGCGCAGATACAAGAACAGGCATTCCAGAATTTCGGTGACGTGCTGCGCTACACGCCGGGTGTTTCGATCAGTCAGGGCGAAGGTCATCGCGACGCGATCATCATTCGTGGCGTTCAGTCGACGGCAGACTTCTTCATCGACGGCGTGCGGGACGATGTTCAATACTACCGGCCGCTGTACAACGTCCAACAGGTGGAGATCCTGCGCGGATCGAATGCGTTGTTATTCGGTCGAGGCGGTGGTGGTGGCGTGATCAACCGCGTGCAAAAGCAGGCTGTTGTTGGCGAGGGCTTCACCACACTAAACACAGGCTTCGATACGTTCGGCGCCTTCGTCGGCATGGTCGATACCAATTTCGAGACCTCGGAGTCGTCGGCGTTACGCGTGAACGCGTACTTTCAATCGCTGGACAATCACCGCGATGTATTTGATGGCGACAGCTATGCCATCAACCCGACTTTTAAACTTGAGCTCAGTGACGCAACCAACCTGACGGTCTCGTACGAGTACCTTGAGGACGATCGCGTGGTTGACCGAGGCGTCCCGTCACGACTGGTCGACGGTGGCCCCGATGTGCCGTTGGAAGGGTTCCGCGACACGTTCTTCGGTTCAGCGGATCAGAATTTCACAACGCTCGAGGCGCATCTGTTCCGGACGCGCCTTGAGCACCGGTTCTCCGATAACTTGCGCGCGAATCTGACGGCGCAGTATGCCGACTACGACAAGGCGTACCAAAATCTGTATCCCAGTGAGTCGGTGACCGTCATCAACGGAAGCTTTACCGAGGTGGAGTTGGATGGCTACCGCGATACGACCGAGCGACAGAACCTCATCATCCAGGGCAACTTGGTGACGGAGTTCGAGACCGGCGGCTTCGGACACACGCTGTTGGCGGGTTTCGAGTTCGGCGATCAAGATACGGCCAATGCTCGACTCGACAACGTATTCGCAGCCAATTCGGACGATCAACTGTTTATTCCATTCTCTGATCCGCTGGTGATCCCAGAATTTGCGTTGAACGTTCCGGTTCGAGATCGGGAGTCGCAAGTTCAGTTCACGTCGCTGTACTTGCAAGATCAAATCGATCTCAGCGATCAATTCAAGTTGGTTGTCGGTTTACGCCTCGACGAATTCGACATCGAAGTACTCGACGTGATCGAGCAGAATGATGGAGACGCTCAAGATGGCAACTTCGCGCGGACCGACACAGAAGTCACGCCGCGTCTCGGCTTTATCTACAAGCCGCTTGAGAATGTGTCGGCGTATGCGAGCTACAGCGAGACGTTCCTGCCACTGTCGGGCGACCAGTTCCTGACGCTGAATCTCGACACGGAGAGCACCCGTGCGCAGTTCTTCGAGAACCGCGAAGTCGGCTTCAAGTGGGACTTAAGCGACACGATGAGCTTCTCAGCTGCTGTGTTCGAACTTGAGCGAGAGAGCTTTACGTCGATCGACCCGGAAGACCCGGAGCAGGTCATCCTGATCGAGGGTTCGAAAACCACGGGCTTCGAGTTCCAGCTAACGGGAGACGTTAACGACGTTTGGTCGGTCACCACCGGCTACTCGCATTTGGACGGGGAGGTGTTGCGCGCGGATGGCAGTGGCAACGACGGCAACGTGACCCGCCAGACGCCAGACAACATGTTCTCGGTCTGGAACAACTTCCGCGTCAACGATTCACTGCGTCTCGCGCTTGGTGCGACTTACCAGGACAGTTTCTTTGTGCGCGAAGACAACTCGGTAGAGGTACCGAGCTTCTTCCGAGTTGATGCGGCTGCGTTCTATCAGATCAACGACGCGTTGCAGGTCCAGTTGAACATCGAGAATCTGTTCGACGAAGACTATTTTCCGGACGCGCATAGCAACGACAACATCACGACAGGCGAGCCCTTGAATGCGCGTTTGACGGCGATCTACAGTTTCTAACGCGAACGGGATTTCCCCCGGATTGGACGCGCCTCGATCTTATCGATCGGGGCGTTTTTTTACGCGAGCGGAGACGAGGTTAGCGGGCTCCACGTTTCGTCTTTGTTTTGAGCGACCGCTACCCGGTTGCGGCCATCGT
>JBCAZH010000167.1:0-2982 GCA_038533155.1 Pseudomonadota bacterium
ACAGAGATTGCATTCTTGGTGTTGACCGCATTGGCGACCTGGCCGCTGTTGCGACGTGCTTCGCAGCGACTGTCGAATGCGAGCCGTGATGAGTCTCAGGAACTCGTCGGTCGGCAGGCGAGCTAAGGATAAGACTATGGCGCTACGTACGGTTCTCGAATATCCCGATCCTCGTTTGCGAGCAATATCGAAGCCGGTTGATCGGTTTGATGCGGCACTCGCAGACACAGTGACCGATTTGATCGACACCATGCACGCTTCGAACTCCATTGGCCTTTGTGCACCGCAAATCGATGTACTGAAACGAGTCCTGGTGATGGATCACACCGAGGATCATTCCGATCCACAGGTGTTCATTAACCCCATCGTCGACGCTCGTCGCAATCTCGGGCTGATCGAGGAGCGCTGCTTATCGGTCCCGGATGTCAGCGCCTTTGTTTTGCGCGCCACAGAAATCGACCTGCGTGCTTGTGACCTCGAAGGCCGCGAGTTTGAGTGCACCTTGTCTGGCATGCCCGCGGTGACGCTGCAACACGAAATGGATCATTTCGAAGGCAAACTCGTTGCTGATCGCGTGAATTGGTTCAAACGCCGGCGACTTCGTGCCGCCGAGAGAAGGGCGGCGTCTGTCTAGACTTTGAAGTTAACGTGAACCCCTTTTTCGTCTGCTAGAAACAATCTCCTCGGCTCAATCTAATCGACTGACCGGTAATTGCGTGTCTTGGCGAACATTTTTAACGTTCGGACCACATAGCGTATCCATGCCTGGGTCACATTGCGCAAACTCGGCGATCAACGATAGTGATATTCGACAATCGGCCACTCTTGGCGGAATTTTTCGAAATTTTATTAGACGGTAGTGGTCGACCGTCTAACAGCCGTTAATTCAATGTCGCGTCAATAAGTTAACAAATCTTCGAATACTGGAAGATGTGGTCCGTACCGGCCACAAAATGCCTCCTTGTAACAATCTTGTCATTGACAACCTAGCCTCGCGGTTTGCTAGGTTCCGTCGCGTGGCGCTGGGGAGGTAAGGGACCTCGGCGTGAAATCCAGCCGATCGACGCGATGACGGTCTGGCAACACGCAAAGGACGCAAGATGCGTTTTGACAGCATGCAGGACAGCAGCGGTCCACGGCGGCTCGGGAATTCCAAACTGGTGCCCGCGCCAAGGCAGCTTTCGTCATACCTGCCCAAATCTATTCCAACCACGGCTGTCAGCTCGGTCACTCATACCCGCGCCAACACAGCTGTTGTTCCAACACTTCCATCTACGAGCTACTCGGGGATCTAGGCCTGTGAATCAAACTACACCGCTCTACTTCTCACTCGTGCGACCAACTCGGTTGTTCGCTTCGATAGTGACACTCGCACTCACTCTGTTGGTCGCGATACCGGCCAATGCAGCCACCATGGATGTTCTGCTCGCCGGACATGACCTGAACCTAACCTATCCCAACGGCGCCTCCGTCACGATCAGCTTCGAAACAGACGGCACGTACACCACGAGTAGCGGTTCGAGCGGCACTTGGACGCTGAACGGCGAAACGCTTTGCACGGTTCGAAACGCCGATGGGTTCAACTCATGCGGAACGTTGGCGAGCAACAAAGCGCTCGGGGACGTATGGGTCTCTACCGACGGGGCAGGTAACGAGGTTACCGCTCGAGTCATCGAGCGAGAGTAGGCCGATTGCTGATCCGCCAGTCTCGGTAACTGGCACACCTGACTGAATGGTTGAGGAGCCCAATCGTCTTCGCAGTGAGTGCGACCAAGCCTTAGCCGAACCCAACAAAGAGAATGAACATGAAGTTCAAAACGAAGCAACGTAGCAATACCGTCGAATCCAAGAAAGTACGCTCCCGTGAACACCTGGCTGTAAGCGCCGCGATTCTGCTCTCCGCGTTGGCGGTCTCAAGCAGTGGATTCGCCGAACTCTACGAGTACGACGATCTTGGGCGCCTTACCAAAACGATATTGGATGACGGTACTCAGATCATCTTTGAGTACGATCCAGCGGGAAATCGTAAAGTCGCAGAGATGATTCCGGGACAAGCGTCGAATGATCCACCTGTCGGATCCAACGATGCCGTCTCTACCAACGAGGACATCGCCCACACTTTCGATCCGAGGGTCAACGACAGCGACCCGAATGGAGACCCTATAACCATTATCGGATCGACCAACGGCGCAAACGGAAGCGTTGCCATCATTGGTGGCGGAACCCAGTTGCGCTATACACCCAACGCAAACTGGTCAGGATCGGATAGCTTCACATACACCATTTCAGACGGCGCTGCTTCCGGCAGTGCGTCGGTCGGCGTGACAGTGAGTGCTGTCAACGACGCGCCCAATGCAGTGAACGACTCGATTAGCACTAACGAAGATACGCAGCACACGTTCAATCCGCGAGCCAACGACAACGACGTCGAGACGTCCAGTAGTGCGCTTGTAATTACCGCCCGCACAAACGGCGCGAAAGGATCGGTCTCGATCATTAACTCTGGTACGCAACTCCGATACACGCCCAACGCGAACGCGAACGGCTCGGACAGTTTTACCTACACCATTCGAGATGCGAACAACGCGACAGACACGGCAACGGTCAGCGTGTCGATTAGCGCTGTCAATGACGCACCAAACGCAGTGAACGACAGTCGCTCGACAAACGAAGATTCCCAAACGACTTTCGATCCGCGCGGCAACGATTCTGACCCAGATGGCCAGACATTGACGATCACAGCTCGCACGCAGGGGTCTAAGGGTAGTGTGTCAATTGTGAACTCGGGCACGCAACTGCGTTACACGCCGAATGCGAATGCCAGTGGTAGTGATTCATTCACCTACACCGTTTCTGATGGTAGCGCTACAGACACAGCGACTGTTTCGATGACAATCAACCCGATTAACGATCCACCGAATGCCGTCAACGATTCCTATTCGAATATTGCTCGAAACGTCTGGGTGACGCTCAACGTATTGA
>JBCAZH010000168.1:0-2967 GCA_038533155.1 Pseudomonadota bacterium
ACACCGCAGCGGTCGATGGCATTAACCTGACTAAATACGCACCACCGCGTTTGTAGACATCACTGTCCATATGGGGCATCGCTCAAAGGGACGTGCGCGCATTGGACGATCCGGCAGCGCCGTTTGATTCATGACTTGGATTTACGTTGGCGTAGGGGTCCTTTGTCTCATCGCATTGCAGATGTTGCGCAACGCGCTGGCCATGGTGTTTCCTCGCTACGCAGTGCGGCTCTCGGCACAGCCGGAACCGTCTCGCTACAGCGGTTTTGATCTGCTTGAGACTCGTACCGCGCAGCTTCGAGCGCTTGGGTTTCAAGGTCCAGCATGGATCGAACCGGCGACGGTCGATTCGAGTGTAGAGCCGGTTTATCACGCAACGTTTCGGCACGCAGAACGTCACGTGATCGTCTGGATCGGTCCATCGGTTGAAATTGCGCAGCCGAACCAGACACTGACCTACTACACCACGTTGCTGGAAGACGGTCGATACGTGGTCACGCAAGTCAGCGATCCGTACTTTGTCGCTGTGGACGACCCTAACACGGTGGCGCAGACGATCGCACCGGCTGATGTTGCGGACGAGCTCAAGTCGCATTTGTCTCTCGTCGAACGTCAGTCTGTCGCGCCAGCAACAAACGCCACACCCAGAGACGAGGTCATAGGTTTTGCGGAGCGGCACATGAACGCGATCCGTGCCGGACTTCTCAGTCGTGGGTGGCTGAGAACATCGGACGGCGTGGCCCGGCCGTCATTTCGGTTCGCTGCTCGTATTCTCACGCAATCTTTGAAACGCCCGAAAGCAAAGTCCGAAAATACCGCCAACGTACCAATCCCGCGACTGAGCTTTCTATCGCGTCGACTGGAATCGCAGCAACACAGCGCACCGTCATCCAAAACACAGTGGACCCTGATGTTTGTTAGCGCCGTACTGTTTATGGCGATCGGCTGGCCGGTTTTTGGTGCAACAAACACTGCGCTCCTGTTGGCGGTGATCTTTTTTCACGAGTATGGCCACTGGGTTGCGATGAAAGCATTCGGCTATGGCAATCCGCATATCACACTCCTGCCGTTGCTAGGCGGTGTGACCATCGGTCATGAAAACGATCCGAGCGCAACCAAACGTGCTTGGGTCGCACTGGCCGGCCCGCTACCGGGCGTGATTCTCGGTTGGTTGTTGTTTGCCAATCTCGATGTTCTTGCGACTTGGGCAGGCGACTCTTCAGTGCCATTGATGCTCGTGATCTTCTTGTTGTTCATCAATTACCTGAACCTCTTGCCGATTCCTCCGTTAGATGGCCACCATGTGCTGCAAGCGGTGCTGCCGCCGAGCGCCGTTGTTCTACAAATCCTGTTGATCGCGGTCGGTGCTGTTGGCGGTGTGGCTGTGTCATGGGCGCTGGGGTTTTGGCCACTGGCCGTATTCGCTGCGTTACAACTGTTCGGAATTCCAAGGCTTTGGGAAAACGCCAAACGCCTTAGTCGGTGGAAACGAGGTGTAGACGGCGTTAGCCCCGATCAAATGGATCGCGAGTGGGTGCTTCACGAGCTCGAACGTGAAGAGGGTGCGTCGGAAGACGCCGCCAAACGAATCGGACATGCCAACGGCCTTGTCAGCCAGCTCAACTTCCGCCCGATGGGTTGGCGACAGCGGACGTTGGTTTGTGTGGTTTATGGGGCGTTGATGGTGGCGCCTGTCGTTGCCTTCTTGCCGATAGTGATACCGGTGCTACTCGCGATGACGGAGAGCTACGAGTCTTCTCCTGAGTCCGACGCGTTGTTCGAACAGATCGACCTCGCGTACGAAACGTTCGAGCAGGACGCGCAGCGCATGCCAGTCGCTTCGCTGCTCGAATCGTTGGTGGGTGAGTCAGAGCCAGAAATGCCTGCCACCCAATCCGCTATGGACGCTCTTGCCACTGAAATGGGTGGTCTTCCTGACGACTTCGAGTCGATTTATTCCATCCATGACGGTGGTGTCCTCGGTTTGTCTGCCATCCGTGAAATCCGACGCGCCGACCCTGCTCTGTTCGATAGCAACGTCGTACAGACAATGGTGTGGAATGAGGCGCTTGGTTTTTGGCATGACAGTTTTGGCGAAGTCCGAATTTCCCGGAAAGTGTTCTCCGAATGGTGGGTTCTAGGCTATGAGCCGGATACCGAGCAATACCTGTTCTTCGACCCAAACGCCGCGCAGAATCGCCCCCCTGTTTATGCCGTTGGATACTCAGATGCTCGTGCTTATGCGAGTTTAGGGGAGCTGCTACGGGTGCGTTGGGCTGTCACCGAACACGATCGAAGAACCGATGAACTTTACTCCGATTTCATTGAGAGTCGAGAGCGCCAGTTTGCCGACCTGAGTGTGATCGAACTCTTGAAAAAGGTCCCACAGCCATCTTTATTGGAGCGATGGTACACACGAAATTTGGACGACGATCCCGTGATCGGTGACGCTGACTTGCAGTCACTTAGCACACGAGTCGGTCGGGTAATCCCAAACGATCTGTGGCTCGCCTGGACCGACGCGTCATACATGCGTATGAGCCCACTGTCGCATCCGAAAGACGTTCTATCCGCCCGCGGTGCAAGCGTCGAAGATATCGAGGTGGCTACCCGGATTTTGCATGAGGCGGGAATCCAGGGCATTCCGCCAGCATCCATCGAAGCTTGTTGGGTGATTTCTGGCTACGAAATCGATGACGACGAATTCTACGTGTACCTATATTGGTGTCCCGACGCGCCGAGCAGCTACCGCTACATCGATGTCAGCGGCGATGCTGTATTCGAGTCGTATGCTGACTTACTCCGGCGTTTCATCGCCTCTACAGAGTTCTAGTCTTCCAGTCCGCTAACCCCCAACAATCGCCGCCGTGTACAACACCGGACCGGTCGGCACTGGTTCAGGCGATCCGCCCTCTGGCTCTAGACTCACTGCAAGTACGCGGCCGTTGGTCAGTCCTTGGCGAACAT
>JBCAZH010000169.1:0-2839 GCA_038533155.1 Pseudomonadota bacterium
AGGGTAACCACCGTTTTCGCCATCGAAAACGAGTTGGTCCGACTCTGTGCGTCGTAGGGTGGCACGTAGTACTCGGCGAACAGCTGGCCATTGTGAATGGCAACGAAGGCAACGGCGTCGTTTTCGGCCATGAACGCCGTCAATTCGGCGGGAAGTTCCGCGCCAATGGCTTCCGGATGCGGTTCCCAAGGCTGTGCATTCCCTGCGGCTATCGTGCGCGTGTCAAAAAACTGATGGTCGTCTATGTTCGCCGTTGGATGGCCTTGCAAATAGGTTCTCGACAGTGCGGTCAAGATATAGGCGTGTCCAGTGATCGATAGCAGCGCTACGCCGATTACGGGAAGCGCCAAAATAAACAGTAAGAGCTTCTTTAGCATGGTCTAGGTATCGCCGAATGACTCCGGGGGACGATACCGAAACAATCAACGGCACACCACCGCGCAGCAGCGACGGTGTTGATTGAGTATGATGGTGTCTAGTGAAACGCGAGGAATTGATCATGAAGTACCGTGTGGGTTTTCTGGTTTTGTCTCTGCTGTTGGTGTCCTTCGGCAGTGGGATCGCGCGCGGCGACGACACGGCTGCTGAGCCCTTGTCGATTACCGTTTACAAGTCGCCCACCTGTGGCTGTTGCAAGCAGTGGATCGCCCACCTTCAGGAGAACGGGTTTAATGTGCTGGCCGTCGACAGCGACGACATGTCTGCGGTCAAGGCGCAGTTTGAAGTGCCAGAGGAACTGCGCAGCTGCCATACGGCACGAATCAATGGCTACACCGTCGAAGGCCATGTTCCAGCGGAGGATATCCTCGCGATGTTGGAGAATGCACCGGAAGCGAAGGGTCTGAGCGTCCCGGGCATGCCTGTTGGAAGTCCAGGCATGGAAGTCGGTGATCGAGTCGATCCTTATGAGGTCATTCAATTCAGCTCTGAAGGCAATGAGGTCGTCGCAAGTTATGGTGAACCGTCTGCGGTCGATGTTGACGGTGAGCAAGGCGCACAATGAAGCGATTAGGTTTCCTACTGTCGTTGGTGTTGCCGCTGACGGCGCTGATCGGATTCGTTGCTGGCCGGTGGTTAGGCATGCCAACCATGGCTGCTTGGTTACCGGTTTTCGTGTCCTTCGTGATTCTGCCCACGGTCGATGCGTTGGTGGGCACGGATGAGAACAATCCGAGTGAGCAAGAAGTACCTGACTTACTGGCGGATGCGTACTACAAATACTTGACGCTTGCAGTCGTCCCGCTTCAATTCGTCAGCCTGGCGGTATGTGGGTTTGCTTTTGTGTCCGTTGAAGGGGGACTGGTTGGGCAACTGGGTTATTTGATCAGCGCCGGTGTCATCAGCGGAAGCACGGCCATCACGACGGCGCACGAACTGATCCACAAACCGTCACGAATCGAACAATGGGCAGGGGGGCTGTTGCTATCAACCGTGTGCTACGCGTCGTTTAAACCGGAGCATTTGTTTGGTCACCACCGCCACGTTGCGACGCCCGAGGACGGCTCAACTGCGCTAAAGGACGAGACCGTTTATCGCTTCATGTGGCGCGCGCTCCGCGACAACCCTCGACGAGGGTATCGATTGGCAGCTGAGCGAGTTGCTCGGCGGGGTCACTCTGCATGGTCCTGGCGCAATGAGATGGTCTGGTGGACTGTATTCAGTGTTGCCTTTGCTGGGCTCGCGACCACCCTCGGCGGAATGCTTGGATTTGTGTTTTTTGTGATTCAATCATTAGTTGCAATTGGGCTGTTGGAGATCATCAACTACGTCGAGCATTACGGCTTAATGCGCCAAAAGGATGGGCAGGGTCGGTATGAACGAATCTCGCCAAAACACTCGTGGAACGCCAATCACCTAATGACCAATTTGTTTCTGTTCCAATTGCAGCGACACTCGGACCATCATGCGAATGGGTCACGTCGATACCAAGCGCTAAGACACTTTGACGAGAGCCCGCAGCTGCCGTTTGGGTATGCAACCGCAGTCATGGTCGCATTGTTGCCACCCTTGTGGTTCGCGGTAATGAACCCGCGACTAGGGCGCCACGCCTCGACCACCAGCGCCTAACGCCAAGGCCTCTGCGTACACAGAGCAATGCGGATTGTGATGTTTTTGGCCATCGCGCTAAGTCTGTCGACAGCGCAAGCGACAGATTCCCGCCTAGTGGCGTACGCGAATGAGATCGATCGATCTTTCGAGAGCATGGGCGCGATTTTGGTTGACGATCTTGCGGTGGCGTCGCTCCAAACCCTGGCTCGCCGGTTGTCGCCAACCACTAGTCGCACGATTCGGTTGTTACGACATCCTTCCGCCAATGCATTCGCGATGCCGAACGATGACATCTATTTGCATACAGGGCTGCTACTTCGGGTCGTCACTGAGACGGAGCTCGCGGCCTTGCTGGCGCACGAAATTGCCCATTCTGAGTTGGGGCATTTTGATCGACCGCCCGAGTCACTGAATCGGCTCAGTAATTCACGATCCATTAAAGACGAGGCGGCTGCGGACAACACAGCCATCGAAATGTTGTCCGGGGCGGGTTATTGCCCCGCGGCGGCCGCACAATTCTTCCGACGGCTGCAACAAGAGCGTGCGGACACTCGTCGCGATACAGACTTCGCGGGATCGCACCCATCGCTCGGCGAGCGATTGGCGCGTTGGGCGGGTTCGCGATGTGATCGGACATCGGCAGCGAACCGGGTGATTCAAAGTTTCGACGTGTTCCGTAATGCTCGCCTAGATGCGCTGACTCAGCTTGCGCTGCAACAACGCGGCGGAACGTTGGTGTATCTGTCATCAGTTGAATCGGTCAGAGAGGCACTCGGCCATGACGGTGAGT
>JBCAZH010000170.1:0-2818 GCA_038533155.1 Pseudomonadota bacterium
AAAGTACCGCCGTACCAATTACCAGTGGCTTGACCGCTTTGATCGTACTGGAGTGACTTCATCTCATATCGATCGTTATCGATCCAACGGTAGGAGTACAGGCGATAAGTACCCTCTGGTTCGTCTTCGAAAGTCAGTTTCAAGCTGAGATTGCCCGTGTCATCCAACTGGCCCGCTCCGACTCCAACGCGTCGGTCCCCGAAATGCGACAGATGACGCACCGAACGGTTATTGTTTCCAACGACCCAGAGAATATGGCCCTGTAGCTCGCCCGCATCCACGGCGCACAGAATGGAGTGACGGGTATTGACCGGTTCGCAATTGGTCCAATGATTGGGAATAGTGAGCGTCTCAAGGGTCTGCCCATCCCAGACTTGGAAGAAAGCATCGTCCTCGAGCGTCCACGTACCAACAAATTTCTGAAACGCGTACTCGTGCGTCGACGGTTCGGCCTGAGTCCGCGGCATCGAAAGCACAAAGGCCAAAGAAGCCAAAAGGACCGTCAATAATGCCCCAATTCGAGCTCTTCCCATCAAGCGTGCGTTTCGGTTAGTCAAAAATACTGTCCGTCGTTATGGCCAGCCATAGTGCCAGCACGACAAAGCCTCCACCCAAGGCAAGAACCCAAGGCAGACCGTAGTACCAACATGCGGCCGCCGCGGCGCCTGTACCCACCGCGAAAGCGGCGGTCGCTTGCACAATCGAGCCGACGATACCCTTCAGAAGCTGTATAAAGAAACCGTCGGGCGTTCGATCAGGCGGTAAATCGTGCATGGATCGACTCTACCTAGGTTGTCTCACCGTTGCTAGCTGGCAAATGAGGCTAACGGTTTGACGCACCCATGCATCTTAGAGTTATGGACTCACCCAGCCACAACCACAGCCACCCGACAGCAGATGCAGATGCGTTTCATGTGGCGATCGAAGCCAGGAGCCCCCAATGGCTGGCCGCGTGCCAGCGAATCACGCGCAGCGCGTCGCTCGCGGAAGATGCGCTCCAAGACGGGCTTGCGCAGGCGTGGGCAAAACGCGAACAGTTCGGAGCCCATGCCTCATTGGCAACGTGGATTCATCGAATCGTGGTCAACGCTGCGCTTCAATTGATGCGCTCACGCCGACGGTATGTTTGGGATGAGTCGGGTTTGGAGCTGCAAGATCCAGAACCACAGCCCGATGTACAAACTGAGAGCGATCATTTTGTGTCCCAATTGACAACGCTACTGTCTCGGCTGACGCAGGTTGAACACACAGCCTTCGTGCTACGGCACTTCGAACAATGGCGCCTGAAAGAGATTGCTGCGGCGATGGACACGAACGAAGGCCGAGTCAAACAGGCGCTTTTTAGGGCCGTCAGGAAGCTACGCGCGAGTGAAAAGACGATTAGGAACATGGCATGACGATCGACGACAACACACTGATTTTGTACTACTACCAAAACGAGTTATCGCAAGATGAGAACAAGCGGGTCGCGAGGGCTCTAGAACGCGATGCTCACCTGCGCCGCCGCTACGATGCGTTAGTCAGTGCTTTGCCCGAGGTCCACCAGGCGTCCGTGGAGGTACCACAACGACTTAAGCAATCTCTGCACGCGACGATTGATGGCAGTGTAGTTCCACTCACGCAGCATCAGAGACGGCCGAAAGCCGTGCGTGTCGGTGCTGGGTTGGCGGCGGCGGCGACGCTCATCATTGGACTGTTCATTCTTCAGCCGGAAACCGACACAACCGATGCGACCCCACAAGCGGCTGAGGCTCAAGTTCACCCCGGCCATGTCCCGCTGGTCAGTACATTGACCGTTCACTTCAACAACGCGCGCAACACACTGACATTGCTCGATGAGCGCCCCGACGAGTGGCAAACGAGTGCGATCAATGACTTGCTCTTAAGAAACCGGAGTCTGGTGAACGCGGCCGTGACAGCAGATGCGCCCGACTACGCCCGTGTGCTGCGGGCGTTTGGCCTGCGGATCAATCGGTTGGGCACATCGCCAACACGCTCGGCCGACGCCAGTGCACTGCGGCAACAATTGCTGTTCGAAGCCAATGTCATGCTAACCAAGCTGAGTCAGCTGCCATCCAAAACAGTATGACCTACTCTAGGATTCAACAATGAGAACGTATTTTTCAGTATTCGCGATCCCACTGTGTATGATGCTGGCCGCGTCCCCCGTTCGAGCACTCGACGATACGGACGACCTCAAAGCCGTCGCTATTGAAGCCCTGATCACCGCGCCAGAGAATCGGGCGCTGCCGATCGTCACGAAGCTGCTCCGCAGTGACGAGGACGTCGACCTGAAATCGCGGGCGCTGTTCGTGCTGGGTCAAATGAGATCCAACGATGCTGTGTCGCTCATCGTCGAAATGGCACAGTCGCAAGATCCAGCCATTCAGTCCGAGGCGATCCGAATGATCGGCGTTGGCGGCAACCGCGTGGCGCTCGATGCGATTAAGGAGATTTACCTCACCGGTGACCGTGATGTGCGCAAGAGTGTGCTCGAAGCGTACCTAATTGCAGGCGACAGTGACGGCATTTTGAAGATTGCGCAGAGCGCCGAGAGCTCGGAGGACTTTGAAGACGCCGTCGAGATGTTGGGTGCGATGGGCGCCAGCGCCGAGTTGACCGCATTGCGTGGGCAGTTCGGCTCATCCGAAGCCCTAATCGATGCGTATGGTGTCGCGGGTGACTTCGACTCGCTAGCGTCCATAGCACAGGACAACAGCGATCCTGACGCTCAGATTCAGGCACTCCAAGGACTGGGAATCGTCGGTGGTGAACGTGTTGGCGAGTTGCTGAGTCGAATTTTTCGCACAACGCCTGA
>JBCAZH010000171.1:0-2796 GCA_038533155.1 Pseudomonadota bacterium
TTGTCGACACACAAGCTCTGGACAGTCCATGGTTATGGCTCGGAGCAACGCTGTCCGTGATTTTCGCGTTCACCTGTGACTTGAATCGGATTTCAATGCACAGCTACTACAGAGCGAGATTGACTGAGGCATTCCTGCCCACCGTTGTCGACGAACCCAAACCCCAGACGGACGCTTTTGCGCTTCGATTACAGGATGTGCGACCGGAGTCGGGTACACCGCTCCACATCGTGAACACAACGCTTTGCACGAATAACTCGAAGCTGCAAAAACTCCGTGCCCGGGGCGCCGCGAGTTTTTTTATGACGCCGCTGTTCTGTGGTTCAACAGCAACGGGTTTCCGAGACACCAAGAAGTACCGCCACGGTCGCACCACCTTATCCACTGCAATGACGATTTCTGGTGCTGCGGTTGACCCAAACACCGAGGTGACTCGCGCTCGACCCGTAGCCTTTCTCATGGCACTCCTAAACTTCCGTCTAGGCTTCTGGGCATCAAACCCCCGGGCTGAGAAACGACATCTACCGTTGCCATGGTGGTACATCTTCATGGAACGCGAGATGTTCGGTCACGGGTTGGATGAAAGCAGACAGCACGTCCATCTCTCGGACGGCGGTCACTTCGATAACCTCGGAGTGTATGAACTGGTTCGGCGGCGATGCCGAAGAATCATCGTGTGCGACGCGGGTGCCGATCCCGATTTCGCATTGGCAGACCTAGGATTGGTAATCCAACGGGTACGCGTAGATTTCGGCGCCGAGATCGTGCTCCACTGCGACCAATTGGTCGCTCAAGTCCGTCGCGGATCTGCCAAGACACCTTTTACGCTTGGGACGATTCGTTACGCGGACGGTAGCACCGGCGAGATTCTGTACATTAAGCCGATGCTGCGACAGAAGCTCAGTGCGGACATCTACGCCTACCAGAAAGCACACCCAGAATTCCCGAATCAATCAACAGCCAACCAGTTTTTCGACGCGCAGCAATTTGATGCCTACCGGGAACTGGGACGCCAAATCACTAACGGGATCGCTGGTGACAACCCCATCGACTCGATTGCCGGGCTGTTCGCGAGCGCTCGCAAGCTCAGCAACGACGAATCTCCGGCAGCCGTGGGTGACTCACCGCGTATGAGCGTAGTGCCGAACAACTGACGGGCGGATTGTCTTTGTAAGAGAGACCTACCCCTCGGCTGTGAGGCTCGACAGTCCTTGCCGATGATGAAACGCCCCGGCGAGGCGCTAGGGGTCGTGTTGATTGTCGATGGCGTAGAACGTCACCTGATCATAGTCGGTCGGATCGCCGGTGTTGTTTTGTGTATAGGCACCGGCCTTGAAGTACATCCACTCCGTCAATATGTCGTAGCCGCTGTTCTGCGCTCGCATATCTACGTAATTATGCCCGACTACCGGGCCGGTTTGATCGCCGCGGCGAACGACCACATCGATTCTCGCGCCCTGCTGCCTGATTTCGTATGAAAATATCTCATCCAACGCGATTCCGTTCTCGGGATTCGAATCATCATTCGGCGCACGATCGAGATCCGTATTGATCGGACCCAGAATTGGGAAGTAGATATCGTCAGAGTCTCGAATCTCATGAGCAAGGTAGATGAAACCCCTGTCGTTCTCGGGGTACTTTCGATAGTACAAGCGCGCCGGTTCGTCGCTTTCCGCATGAATCTGGCCGATGATCACGCGCCCCACCTGACTTTGGCTGCCGGTCTCGGTGACATGATTGACCGCCAAGGTCGCGCGTAGGACACCGTTGCGCCCGCCGACCGGTAACCCCGGATCGGGCTGGTAACCCAAAAGCCAGTTGTTGCGGTTAACGCCGCGCGTGCTGATACCTCGGTTGCCCCGGCGCAGCATCTCGCGAAACTCCGAGCGGGTGAAATTGGTATTGAGGGATGTTCGAGCGCCTGCGATGGTGGATCGGAACACCATGCCTCCGTCGGCGGCCGTAAAGAAGTATTCGTCATTAAAACCGCCGTCTAGATCGGTTTCGCTGGCAGTGTCCGAGATGCCGTTGCCGTCGAGGTCGCCTGGGGTATCCAACTTCCAACTCAACAACTCAAAGTTCTCGCCTGGTGGCAGAGCCGGATCTAACCCGAAATCATCGGCCGTGACGTTACTGGGCTCGAGTACGGCCGTCGGCGTGTCCAGCGTGCAACCAAAAGCAACTGCTTCAACAATCGCGTTGTCATCCGTCATCGAGTTGCCAAAGTTTTCGATGCGCACATAGCGCGCGACCGTGGCGTCAGTGGGATATCGCTCGAAGCTCTGTGTATGACCCGAAGACTGTTGGTCCGCCAACAACGTCTCGAAACTCGCATCATCCTCCGAGACGAGCACGCTGAACCTGGCGGTTCGCTGATCACCCTGATACCAAGCAACACCAATCTCTCTGACAAGGTGTCTTGCACCGAGATCGAGTGTGAGTGATTTTGCGTTGCCCGGTGATTGCCAACGGGAGCCGGGTTCGAAGTTGTCGTCGACTGCTTGTTCCGGCCCCAGGCCGGGTAGGCTGTCGCCGTCGTCGCTTGCCGCGACAACATTGATCAGGTGGTTACCGGCACAAGTGGTCGCGACGGGAGGCGGTGTCGGCGTCACCGGAGGCGTCGGGTTCGTAGTCGGACTCGAGGAACCGCCCCCACCGCATCCTGCAAGCGTCGCAATACTGGCAATCAGAACAGCACGCAGTTTCATCATCTCTACCTCTCCAATGAGGTGCCAGGCTCAACTAGCGCTTCGGGTTTACAGAACCACTCAGTTGGATGCGCCTAAAGGCCACCGA
>JBCAZH010000172.1:0-2729 GCA_038533155.1 Pseudomonadota bacterium
CTTCGACCGAGCCGTGATCAACGATCACGCCTGGGCCCATCGTTGACGACACTGACAGTTTCTTAATGTAGGCACCTTTTGCAGAGGCCGGCTTCGCCTTCTTGAGGTCGGCCAACAACGCAGCCAGATTCTCGCGCAACGCCTGCGCTTCAAACCCGACCTTGCCAATCGCGCAATGGATGATGCCCGCCTTGTCCGTGCGATAACGGACCTGACCTGCTTTGGCATTCTTAACTGCGCCCTCTACGTCCGGCGTTACGGTCCCGACTTTCGGGTTAGGCATCAATCCGCGCGGTCCAAGAATTTGTCCGAGCTGACCGACGACGCGCATCGCGTCAGGCGTGGCAATCACCACATCGAAATTCATCTCGCCGCCCTTAATGGTCTCAGCAAGATCATCGAAACCGACGATGTCAGCGCCCGCAGCCTTCGCTTTTTCGGCATTGTCGCCTTGAGCGAACACCGCGACACGCACGCTTTTGCCGGTGCCGTTTGGCAACACGGTAGAGCCACGAACCACCTGATCGGATTTACGCGGATCGACACCGAGGTTCACGGACACGTCAATGCTCTCAGAGAACTTCGCGTTCGCCAGTTCGTTGACGAGTGCAAAAGCCTCATCGGCCGTGTACACCTTGCCCGGTTCAACTTTTTCGGCAATAGCCTTGCGGCGTTTGGTCATGCGTGCCATTTACACCACTCCCTCTGTCTCAAGGCCCATGCTGCGCGCGGTGCCCGCAATCGTGCGAACCGCAGCGTCCATGTCTGCCGCTGTAAGGTCCGGCATCTTCGTCGTCGCAATCTCTTCGAGCTGGGCTCGCGTGACTTTGCCAACTTTGACGGTGTTCGGTGTACCCGAGCCTTTCGGAACCCCAGCCGCTTTTCTGAGCAATACTGCCGCCGGCGGCGTCTTCTTGATGAACGTGAAGCTGCGATCGTTGTACACGGTAATGACAACCGGTACTGGCAACCCAGGTTCAAGGCTCTGCGTCTCAGCGTTAAACGCCTTGCAGAACTCCATGATGTTGACACCGTGCTGACCCAGCGCCGGGCCGACCGGCGGACTCGGGTTAGCTTGGCCGGCGCCAACCTGCAGCTTGATGTAAGCCGTTACTTTCTTAGCCATGTTTCCACTCCCGGGTCCAAACGCCGCACTGGCTCCCCGTCAAGTTGTCGCAGAAAGCGCTGCGACTCGCGATGATCAGGCCTTTTCGACCTGACCGAAATCCAATTCGACCGGTGTTGAACGACCGAGGATTTGCACAGCGACGCGCAACTTACTCTTATCGTAGTTCACCTGCTCAACGACCCCATTGAAGTCGTTAAACGGCCCGTCGATAACCCGAACCACTTCGCCAGGCTCGAACAGCACCTTGGGCCTCGGCTTGTCCACACCTTCTTGCACACGTTGCAAGATCGTGTCCGCTTCCTTTTGCGTGATGGGTGCTGGCTTGTCACTGCTTCCGCCGATAAAACCCAGCACTTTCGGCACGTCCTTAACCAAGTGCCAAGTTTCGTCATCCATTTCCATGTTGACGAGCACATAGCCAGGGAAGAACTTACGCTCACTGCGTCGCTTGCTGCCTTCTCGCATCTCGACGACCTCTTCGGTCGGCACGAGAATCTCACCGAAACGATCTTCAAGACCGGCGAGCTTAATTCGCTCTTCCAGCGAACTTTTCACTTTGTGCTCGAAGTTCGAGTACGCGTGAACGATGTACCAACGCTTGCTCACTATGCGAATCCGTCCTGCCGCTCGAGTTTAAATTTGGCCCGTTGCGGCGCGAGTCGCCCACAACAGCCCAGCATCTAGTGCCCAGAAAAACACGCCGAGCAACGCCGTAAAAATGAATACGAGGATCGTTAGCTGCGTGGTCTCTTGACGCGTCGGCCAAACGACCTTGCGAATCTCAACACGCGAGCCCTGGATGAAGCGCCAGAACACTTGGCCTTTCGCCGTCGTGAATCCAATCAGGCAGCCGATGATCACTCCGGCGAGTACCATCAGTACGCGCAGCGAAAGCGCCAGTTCGGGGGTCATGTAGTACGCAACCAAACCACCGACGATACAGCCTAGCGCCAGCAGGAGCTTGATCGTATCTAGGAACCCACCGCCTTCAACTTGTTGTACGTTCTCAGTCATATCCAGTCTTTGCCACTCAAGTGGCAGGCCAGGAGGGAATCGAACCCCCAACCTGCGGTTTTGGAGACCGCCGCTCTGCCAATTGAGCTACTGGCCTGTTGTAACCCTGTTTTCCCGCACGAGTTCCAGACACTCCAGAAATCGTGATTGCTCTCTTGCTCGTGGGTGTTGGCTACGCCGAAACCCAAAAGCGTCCTTCTTCTCATGGCTTCGACCCTTGGCCGAATCACGAGATCGTCCTTCTCCTCATGGGTGCCGGCTGCGCCGAAACCCAAAAGCGCCCTTCTCCTCATGGCTCGCCTGCCGGCTGCGCTTGCTCGTCGATCAATCCCGTCGAACGACGACTCGCGCTCCGGCCCTAGAGCCCTGTGCCTATTTCACCGCCGGCACCGCGGTTAGTCGAGGGCTCCGACCTCAACCCATGAGTCGACCCGTGGCTGGAGTGTGATTCCTCCGAAATAAAGCACAGGCCGTAGGCCGAGCCATTCGGAGGAATCAGCCGCTCCAGTCCCGGGCGGCTCTATCTTTCTCTTATTCGATGATCTTAGCGACGACGCCCGCACCTACCGTGCGGCCACCTTCGCGG
>JBCAZH010000173.1:0-2728 GCA_038533155.1 Pseudomonadota bacterium
ATTCTGATCCTCTATTCATCGGTTGATGGGCATACGTTGAAGATCTGTCGTCGAATCGCAGCGCGTCTGGAACAGGCGAAAACGCGTGTGACGATCATCCAAGTCGATGAAGTGGAGTCCGCCGCATTGAGCGATGCTGACAAAATCGTGATTGGTGCTAGCGTACGTTATGGACGGCATAGGCCGGCGGTTCATCGATTGGTTGAAGCAAATCGAGGGGCGTTAACCGCTCGGCCGACCGCGTTCTTCTCAGTCAATCTCAGTGCGCGAAAGCCTGACAAGAATTCACTGACGACAAACCCGTATCTCGGCAAGTTTCTCTCAAGCGTGGACTGGCAACCTGACTTGGCGGAAGTATTTGCCGGTGTGATCGACTACCCATCGTACCGATGGAGTGATCGACTGTTTATTCGTTTCATCATGTGGATGACTAAAGGGCCAACCGGACCCAGCGCGCAGATCGAATACACGGACTGGAATCAGGTCGATCGGTTCGCTGATCGGTGTTTGGCCCTGTAGCAGATAAAGAAGACCGCAGCTCACTCGAGCTGCGGTCTTTCGAGTTGCTAACGCGCCTCGCGAAAATCCGCCAAGTTGGTGTGAAGACTAGTCGGTGTTCAGCTGTCCGATCAGCTCCCACGATGCTTTCGGTTTTAGCGTGGCGAATACGTATAGCCCATCTTTGTTCGACTCGACTCTGGCGCTGCCCTCGCTGAGTTCCGCTTCGACCTGTTCAGGCGTCAATTTGTAGAAACTCCCTGTAACGACATCAATTGCACATCCAATCAAACCGCCAAGAATGATGTTGCCCCAAAACCATCCGCTGGTGGTGCGAGTGAGTGTGGTTTCGTAGGTCGAATAACCCTCGAGCTCGATCTTGATGACGTGTTCATCCTTACGAGCGAGTTTCGCGGTTAAGGGTGTTTGTCCGAGCATCCGACCATTGGACGTGACTGTGGCGTTCGCTGGATTGCTCGATATAGCGACTTCCTGGCTGGGACCGTGCACGATCGAAGCGCACCCGGTCAGGAGCGTGAGTGCGGCGGCCAGAGTCGTCAAAGAGAGTCTTTTCATTGTTGTTTCTCCACTTACCTTCAGAACAATTTTCGAGATGTCGCCTTCGCAGAAATCTCGACAACCTCTCAAGATTCGTCGCGCAGTCTATCGACTTCGCTTGCATCGCGGTAGGAATTGGGTGGCAGATTTCGTGTGCGCCGTATGCTGACGAAAGATTCCAAACGTCCTAGGGGCAACGCGATGCTCCTCGGGATTGACAAAGCATAGATATATAGCTATATCGATATATGAACCAGTTGATGAAAGCGCTCAATGATGAGAGCCGCAGACGAATCGTCGAGATGCTTCGCGAGGAACCGCTGTCCGTCTCGGAGCTGCTCGAAGCATTCGACTTTTCACAACCGACGTTGTCCGCGCATCTATCGGTTTTAAAAGAGGCCGACTTGGTGCATGCGGAGCGAGACGGGCGCCGGGTCATCTACCATTTGAAATTGTCGGTGCTGGAAGACGCCATCCTCGCGCTGTCCGCTCGCTTTCGTATCAATCTTAATCCGGCAAAACTCAAGAGGGTGACCCAATGAACAGTGTCCGAAGTGCGTTACTAGTTGCGGGTCTTATTCTGTTGGGTGCGTGGATTGTCAAACAGGGCGGTTGGATCGACCCTGGGTTTGCGGCGGAGGGCCGGTATCAAGGCCTGATTATGGGGCTAATCGTGGCCTGGAGTGGCAACGCGCTGCCCAAGCGTTTGGCCGAAGAGCGGCGGGCATGTACGACTCGGGCGGGCTACAAAAAGCGACACCGGATCGGATTAGCGTTCGTGCTCGGAGGTCTCGGATATTCGCTTGCGTGGCTGGCTGCCCCGATTGACGTTGCTGCGCCGCTCGCGATCACGTGGATGCTCTTGGCATTAGCGGTCGTCGCGTGGATCGTCAAAGCATCCGCAAAACCGGTAGTTTGATTGATCGCCAGGGCCTCGCCCGCGTCGCGGATGGCGTGACGCTGTGCCTATGTCTGCCGTATTCTTAGCGCTCTGAAAATTACAGTGATTCCCTTTCGAATCACGCGGAGCCCAGATGGAACCGATCGATGTTTATTGGTCTTTTCGTAGTCCTTACTCCTATCTAGCGACGCCGGAGCTTTTGCAGCTTGCTGATGACTACGACGTCGAAGTGAACTTGCGTGTGGTTTTGCCGATTGCGGTTCGAGCAAAGGGCAAGTTGTTCGATGCCTCCAATCGCAAACCGGCCATGTATATCGTCATGGATAGCATCCGCCGGGCAGCATTTCTTGGCATGGAGATGCACTTTCCGCCCGTTCCTGACCCTGTGAGTCAGAACTACGAGACCTTCGAGGTCGCGGAAGATCAACCGCTGATCATGAGACTGTCCAAGTTAGGCGTGGAAGCGCAACGCCGCGGTAGCGGTATCGCGTTTGCGAAAGCTGTATCCCATCTCATCTATGGTGGTAAGCAAAATTGGGACCAGGGTTCGCACTTGCGTGACGCCGTGGCCCCGACCGGTTTGGACCTCGACGACATGGACAAAGCCATCTCCGATGGTGATCACGCCGACGAGATCGAGCGCAATCATGCTGGGCTTGAAGCGGCGGGGCACTGGGGCGTGCCCACCATGGTCGTCCGCGGCGAGCCGTTCTTTGGCCAGGATCGCGTCGAGTTGCTTCGATGGCGGTTAGATCAATACGGACTGCGGCG
>JBCAZH010000174.1:0-1218 GCA_038533155.1 Pseudomonadota bacterium
CTCACAAAGCGGAGGTCGGTGGTGCAACCCCACCTCGGGCGACCACTTTTGACGCAATGCCGTCATACCGAGGTCTGAATTGTCGCCAAGTTCTGCGGATCGGGTTCTCTGAATTCCCGACTGGCGCGCAACGCTAACCATCGCCGCGCGTGTACCGAACGAAACGTCAATCTTACCGCCACTTGAAATTAGCTCAATTGGCAGAGCCTACGGCTGTTAACCGTAATGTTGCAGGTTCGAGTCCTGTATTTCAGACATGGCCTCACACGCCACTCCTGGAAAGGCGAAAGCCCGCGGTTCGAGTCCGCCCTTGCAGAGAGAGTCTGCACCACCGCGACTGTGTCCGGCGGATAGCTGCGCGAGCTTGCTCGCGTTGTCGGACGCAGCAACCGGTCCGCCGGTCGCCGTGCTGGTCCGTGCGCCGAACCGATTCCCGAAGCGATGCCTGATGGTGTGTGCTCGCACACGCGCCACGTGTCGAGTCGCGTCTCGGTTCCGCCTACGCATCACCGGCCGCCCGCGTTCGGGTTGTGGGCGCAGTCGCACCTATCAAAAATCAGCGCCTGATTTCAGCGTAAACACGACAGAGATCTCGAGTTGGTTGTTGCGCTTCTCGGGCGTTGCGAAAAGCGCGAACTGGCCAAGGGCTCGAGAGCGAGCGATGTCGCGTTCGGAAAGCATAGGGTCGTCGGCGAGAAAGACCTTCGGCGCCCATTGGTTTCCGTAGTTCCCAGAAACCAATGTGAAGTGAATATGCGCCGCCTCGCGGCCAAGATAGTCCGCTGCTGGACGAATAGTTTGGAACTCAAACTTACCGCGTTCGTCTGTGATCGCCCAACCTTGCAATCGCCACATCGTCAGCTCGCGATCGTTTCGACCCAGTTCGAATCCTTCTGCGTCGCGATGATAGGAATGCACAACGACGTTAGGTGCGACCTCGCCATCGGGCGTAAAAACTGTCCCGCGCACTACGAATGGCACGCCCGGCTCGTCCGGTGAACCAATCCGCGACACCGATGACAATGGAACACTCTTTGCCGCAAGCGCTTCGTTCCAAGCACGCAGCCAGGCTGGATCAACCTCAGCGGCAACAGAAACGCCGCTCCATAACGCTGCGCAAAGAACCCAATATTTCATCCCCGACCCTCAGTTGGACTTCACTTTCTATTAGATCGCAAATCGAACTGAGAGGTTTAACTCACTGACCAACAAAGGAGG
>JBCAZH010000174.1:1318-2690 GCA_038533155.1 Pseudomonadota bacterium
TTCAACGTGCGCAAGCACGAGCGTGCACTCCTGTTCCGCGACGGCGACTTCGTCAAGTTCCTTGAGCCTGGCGTGCACCGTTTCGTGACGGTTTTGCACAAGTACACGGTCGAAACGTTCGATATCACGGTACCGCTGTTTGCCCACCGACTGCAGGACTTCCTGGTGGAGTCGTATGCGGAGGATGTCGCTCGCTACTTCGACGTTGTAACAACCGATGCCGACGAGATCGCCATCGTCTACCACGACGAGCGTGTCACGCTGATCATGGCTCCAGCCACGCGTCATCTCTTCACGAAGGGTGTGCGCAAGATTCGCGTCGAGCGCTATGCGATCACCGGTGATGTCGACGTCGACGCCCGTTTGGCCAAGCGACTGTTGACGGGCAAGGACCGAACGCTACAGGCGATCGCCGAGAAGGCGATCTACGCGCGCATCGTGTCGGACGGCCACGTCGGTTTGCTCTACGTGGATGGTGAATTGAAGCGCTCACTGGCACCGGGTTACCACGCGTTTTTCGCCGTGGAGCGTGATGTCGAGGTGAAGTGCTTCGATACGCGTGTGCAGACGCTGGAAGTCTCTGGTCAGGAAATCCTGACCAAGGACAAGGTGGCTGTACGCATCAACCTGACCGCAACCTACCAGTACGCCGACGTGGAAGCGGCTGTGCGTGCTGCGAAGGACCCGCTGGATCATCTGTACAAGGAAGTGCAGTTCGGTTTGCGCGGCGCGGTCGGTACCCGAACGCTGGATGCTTTGCTTGAAGACAAGACGGTCATCGACACGTCGGTGGCACGCCATCTCGACGAGCACTTCGAAGCGATGGGTATCACGGTGAAGTCCGTTGGCGTGAAGGACATCATCCTGCCGGGTGACATGAAGATGTTGCTGGGTCAGGTGGTGGAGGCAGAAAAGGCCGCGCAGGCCAACGTGATTCGCCGTCGCGAAGAGACCAACGCGACTCGTTCACTTCTGAACACCGCGAAGGTCATGGAGACGAACGCTGTGGCGTTGCGTCTCAAGGAGCTCGAGACGCTCGAGAAGATCACCGACAAGATCGGCAACATCTCGGTTTACGGTGGCCTCGATGCCGTGTTGAACGACCTGGTTCGCATGAAGCAGTGAGTTCGACCAACCGGCGGGAGGTCAGGTGCAAGGCCTGGCCTCTCGCCATCTATTCGCCTTCGGCGTACCGAAGGCAATCCCAATGGTGAATGTAGCTTAATGGCAAAGCCCCAGGCCGTGACCCTGGAAGATGCCGGTTCGACCCCGGTGGTTCACCCCAAACACTAGCCGTCTGAAGGGAATTGGCATACCTACCTGTCTTAGAAACAGGTGCTTCTCGGTTCGACTCCGAGGGCGGCTACCAATT
>JBCAZH010000175.1:0-1188 GCA_038533155.1 Pseudomonadota bacterium
GCCTGCGCCATGCACTGCGTATTCTCGGAGGGCGCATGCGCGATAAACAAAAGTGCCATCATGCGGACCTCCAGGTCTGGGAGATCGGAAACTGGCCTGCACAACCAAAACGGCAGCACGGAGTCATCCCTTGAATCGATCACAATCACTGATGAAAAGGAACGCGGACGATTCGCGACGCACCCACTCCGGCGTCGACCTGCACATATACGAATCCATCCCCGGTCGCCTCCGCTTCGTTGTGCCGGACCCCTTGATTCCAGCAACCCAGTACAGTCGCCTCAGTATGGCTTTCGTCGAGCGCGATCAACTCGAAGCCCTCGAATCCATCCGCTACGCGCAGGAATAGGCGCTGTCGGGCATCGATGACCACCATCGCCCTATCTCTGGGAACAACCTGCAGTCGCCCGGTCTCGGTACTGATCCAACTCAGGTTGGAAGGAACGTTCTCTTGAGTTGAACCAGGTGTGCGATCGACGGCGAATACGTATATGGCCTTGTCGTACGCGTCGAGGAGCGAAGTGAAAGAATAATCCCGATCGGGCACGTCCGACTCGATTTGGACGATCTCGCCCGTTGACAGGGAGACATCAACGATAACTGACGGATTTTGTTCGGCGATTCTCGACGGGCGGCTCGGATCGGCTTCTCCATATACGAGAAGTAGTCGCTCACCCACACGTGCCGCTAAGTCCGGATAAGCGCCCGGTAGATCGTCGGCCACAGTCGACGAAACGCCTGTCTCGATATCAATTCTAATTAGGTGAGAAGGAAGCTGGGCTCTGCGCGTCGACGAAATCTCCATGCTCCGCGGAATAACCGCAACCAGAGCTCCGCGATCGATGCCAAAAAATTCGCCAATCACATCGGACCACGTGTTCCGCGGGAGGGCGTACGTTTGTACATGTCCAGTCACTCCATCAATCCGGTCAAGTTTGTCCTCGAGAGACGTTGATCTCAAAAGCCAGAGTTCGCGATTCTTGCGCACAAGCTCGATCGGTCTGCCTTCGAACTCGTGCACAACCTGGGGAACAGGGTTTTCAACACTAGAACGATAGATGTGACCGCTGCCCATAGCGTAGACTTGATCGTCGACCACAAAAAATGACGGCCCCCTGACCGGCGGAGCCCCGATGGGAACTGCATTCATGGCGCTGCGCTCAGCAGCGATGTCGACGCAGACATTCC
>JBCAZH010000175.1:1288-2689 GCA_038533155.1 Pseudomonadota bacterium
CAACGGCGACTCTTTTTATCGTCTGTCTTGGAGCCTGTGGTGGTGAGGAGATTCCGCTAACCGAGCGCCCAATCAAAGATGCTTTGATCGATATGGGCGTTTTCGAGCTTCAGGAAATCAACGATACCGTATTGCCCGGGTACCGAGTCTTCGATTTTATGGTCAATCAGCCCGTCGACCATGACAATCCGGACGGCCCAACATTTCGCCAACGGGTCGTTCTCTCCTATCGTAGTAAAGATGCACCGACGGTACTTGCAACTAATGGGTACTCTCTTCAATATTCTGGAACAACAACGATCTTCGGAGTAGTACGGTATCCATATGTCGTACTATTGGAGCCTGCGGCCCGATTCGCGGCCAATCAGATCGAAGTTGAGCACCGGTTCTATGGTTCCTCACCGGCTCCCCGAGGAGTGTTGGATTTCGAGCACTTAACCATCAAGCAGTCGGCGCGCGACCTACACCGCATCGTGCAGATGTTCAAACCGCTCTTGACTAAGCCCTGGCTGAGTACAGGGGTGAGCAAGGGCGGTAAGACCGCATTGATTCATCGGAGCTACTACCCCGACGATGTCGATGCTACGGTAGCGTACGTTTCGGCCGCGACCTTCGAGCTCGGCGATCAGCGCTACGCTGACTTTCTCGACCGAATCGGAAGCGAAGTCTGCCGAAACACGGTGGAAGCGATGCAGATCGCCATCCTTGAGCGACGCGACACTCTAAACGCTCGGGTCGCTGATTATCTCTCAGACAACTACAACATTAGCCTTTCATCCGAAGAGATCGATGTGCAGTTGGAAGCCTCAGCGCTAACCTTGAGTTTCCAATTTTGGCAATACTTCGGCCGCGATGCGTGCAACGACATTCCTGCACCGACCGCGTCGCCGTGGAGAATTATCGAATTTATTGACAAGATTGACGGGTTATCCACATGGGCGCCTGAGTCTCGAGCACCCTTCGCACCGTACCGTCACCAGGTTCGCACCGAGTTGGGAACGCCAGCGGTGCCGGTCGACCATTTGGCTGGTCTGCTAAAGTATTGGGCGCCTCTTACCGAAGAGGATCGTGCTCTCCACGATCCATCGGCGATGCGAGCGGTCGCCGACTGGGTCGCGACCCAAGCTGACCAGACGCTCCTCATCTACGGGGAAGACGATCCTTGGACGGCAGGAGCTTTCACGGTCGCTGACCGACCTGACAACGATTTCTTGGTCATTCCTGGTGGGACACACTCGGCCGATCTCACCCAGGCAGAAAAAGACACTGAGAACGCTGCGCTCCAGCGCGTGGCTGGCTGGATATCGACGCCCATCGATACCGCCATGACTCAAAAAGGCAGGAAAGAAGACTGGAAGCAACAGCGGCGGCGGTTTCGGGTGCCCGGCTGGACAATCCTTC
>JBCAZH010000176.1:0-2646 GCA_038533155.1 Pseudomonadota bacterium
AAAGTCGAACAATGAATAGCAACAATCAGAACCTAAAGCTCTGGAAGCGATTGAATGGCACAGCAATCGGCCGATGGCTGCACGCGAGAATCGTCTGCTGGGTGGCGCCGTATTTTCGTACGATTAAGCCGGTGTTCACGAAGCTCGAGCCGGGGCATGTCGAAGTTAAGGTTAAGAATCGCAGAGGTGTTCAGAATCACTTGAAATCGGTTCATGCCATTGCGATGTGCAACGCCGCTGAATTGGTCGGCGGGGTGTGCATTGATGTGTCGCTGGATCCGAAGTTCCGATGGATTCCGGTGGGTATGACGGTTCAATACCTGAAGATGGCTAAGACCGATCTCACAGCGAAGTGCAAACTAGAGCAATTCGATTGGAGCGAGCCGGGTGATGTCGTGATGCCGGTTGGCGTGTTCGACGCGAACGACATCGAGGTTTTCCACGCTGACATCACAATGCGAGTTTCGGAAAAAAAGCGGCGCTAATGGTCGAGAGTCCTTTGATCTATTGAAGCGCGTCAAGACGCGCGCGCAGCTCCGCTACTTGTTCCTCGAGCGCATCGACGCGCTGTTCGAGCGCGGAGGCGGTGCGGCTCACGGTTGGCTTAGATTCCGCAGCTTCTTGTGCGTACTGCTCAAGATCGATATCACCGGCTAACAGGTGCATGTACTCGGCGTCTCGTCGGCCGGGTGTGCGGGGCAGCTTGACGACTAACGGTCCCTCTGCGCGTGCCGCCAGTCGCTCAGCGGCCGTCACAACCGCGTTGTTATCTGGGAAGGTGTGCAGTCGGCCACTACGCGCTCGTAGCTCGCCTGGTGTTTGCGGCCCACGGAGCATTAAGAGCGTGACGATCGCGTACTCATCCGTCTCCAATTGAATCTCACCGAACGTCGAGTTGCAGAACCGTTGGGTGTACTTGTCAACGCCACGCTTAAAGTTCTCATCTTTACGCACGAGATGTTTGTTGGAAAGCTGATTCAGCGTATGTTGGACCTCACCCTTGTCCAGCGACATGACAGGCTCTCGGCTCGATTTTTGGTTGCAGGCGTTAGTGAGGGCATTCAGAGTCATAGGGTATTGATCGGGCGTGGTTACGGACTTTTCCATGAGACAGCCCAACACTCGAATCTCGATATCGCTTAACTCTGTCGCCATCCTGTGCTCCCTATCCGCCAGTAGCAGCCGACGCGAATTTCGCGAGTGCACCGGAAATTCTGCTGATCACCGCATCGCATCCTTCGATAGCGTGTCTTGATGCCAGATACGCCGGATCATTGTAGGCATACCAAACTTGCCCGTCAGCGTCCGTGTAGATCAGCGCCTTCATGGGTAGGTCAATACCAACTGTCTGTGCGCAGCGCATCAGCGGCGTTCCGGCTTTCGGATTACCAAAGATCACGACTCGGGTTGGGCGCAATGAAAGACCGGCAGCCTTAGCACCCGCAGCATGGTCAATTGTCGCGAACTGCTTCATGCCGGCCTTGTCGAGTGCAGCCTGCAGTCGTGCGGTTGTGCGCTCAACGCTATGAGCGCTGCGAAGTTCGACCAGGCCGTTGCCGGAGTCAGTTGACGTACTTTGGCTGGTTGCGCAGGCAGCCAGGCAAAACGTGAGCGTAAGAGCAAAAATACGAAGTGACATTGGCATCCCCGGCAACTATCGAGAACCATTCCGACCCACCAGCCCGGTCGAAGTTCATTGGCAAGGATAGAGTGCCTCGCGAGAGGTTACCAGCCACCCATCGCGCCAAAGGGGGGGGGGAGAGGCGTGACGGGTGGCTGGCATTCCTGCCGGCGACGGTTGGGCGTCGCGATGCGTTTGGCGCTGCGTTATTGGAGCTCGCCCGGCGGGTGGTGGGGGCAATGCGTTTCGGACCGCTCGCTCGCCTCGTCCGCATTCACCAATGGGGCTGGATCGGCCGATAGATTCTGGGATCGCCGATGATTCTCTGGTACGCAGGCGAGCGGTCGATCCTCCGGCGCTGAACAGACACCGGTTAGGGTCTCTCCTCGCATCTCGAAACTGCAGGCGTCCCCAGCCGTTGCACTTTCACATGCCGCTAGCGCCTCAGCGGGCGGTCCTCGGCGCCCGTTGGGGGGGCGATCCTCGCTGTCTTGCGTCCAGCCGGTTTGACACACAAGCAATAACGCTATGATGGTCGGGATCTGCACTTTCACATTGTCCTCCTTTGGATGTCGTGACCTGGAGGACAGTGTGGCCGCTACGTGTCGAGATCCGGTGGAGCTAATGTGGAGATTCTGTGTATTTTCGGGTTACTCGAGTTTGTAACCCACGCCGTATACGGAGCGGATAAGATCGTCGCGCCCGGTGGCAGCGTGAATCTTGTGTCTCAAGTTCTTGATATGCGAGTCCACCGTCCGATCGCTGACGACTCGCCCATCGGTGTAAATCTGATCGATCATCTGACTGCGTGGATAGACGCGTCCAGGCCGCTTTGCGAGTAGCGATAGCAGCCGAAACTCGACGGGGGTCAAATCCAATTCGTGGCTCTGATAGCTCGCAACGTAGCGTTGTTCGTCGATTTCTAGGGCGGTGTCAGTCATCGTCGCGCTTGCAGGATCCGTCGGTGAGGCGCGGCGCAATACTGCTTTGACCCGCGCAACAACTTCCCGCGGACTGAAGGGCTT
>JBCAZH010000177.1:0-2576 GCA_038533155.1 Pseudomonadota bacterium
GCAGATTGTGGCCAGCTGCCATACGCGGCGACGCCGAACCAGTCGCCAGGACCCCACGCGGATGGGTCGACGCCATCGGCAGTGGTTACGGTGAAGCTTGTGAGATTTTCGCTCTCACCGTCCACCATATCGAAGGCAATGATCTGGGCGTTCGCGGTTGCGGCACTGAGTGCGAGGGCGATACCTGCAGCCAGCGACGTGCCCGAAAGCCGACGCTCTGATTTGGAATCGGATGACGGTCTTATCGACATTATTATGGTCTCCGTTGGGATAGATTCGAATGAAACGACGCGTAATCCTGTCACGATACTTTGACAAATTCATGACTTTGCCGAGTTACAGGACTTGCTGATTCGATAAGGCCTGTGCAATCCGGGTTGTACATAAAACTGTTAATCTTCGAGGAGAACAAAGCGCGTTTGGGGAGGGACGAAAAATGCGCAAAAACAAGAAACAGTTTTTAACAATAATTCTTGCGGCGTTAAGTCCGATGGTAGCGAACGCCATCGAAGCGACCACCGAAGTCACCGCAGCGACCGTTTATCCCGATGGCGCGACGATTACTCGGACGGCGCCGCTCGCATTGCGAGCCGGTGAAGATACGCTGACGATTGTCGATCTACCGCCTGGACTGAGCGCTTTCGACCTCCGAGTGTCCGTTGCCGACTCGTCGGTACGCCTCGGGCAGGTTCGGGTGACGCGTGAACCTCGAAGTCAGGCCGCGAATGAGGCTTATCGTGCTGCAGAACGTGCTGTGTTCGATCAAGAACTGGTGCTACAGGCATTGAAGGATGAGGACGAGGCCGCCGAGCGCGAGTTGACGTTTCTGCGGGGATTTGCGGAAGGCTACTCGAGAGATGCTGGTGTTCAAAACACGCAGGGTGGCGCGGACCCCGCGGCTTGGCGCAATGCGTTGACGTTGTTGCGCGAAGGCACGGAGTCGGCGCGTGCTCGGTTACGCCAGAACCGATTGAAGCGCATCGAAGCCGAACGCGACTTGCAGCGTTTGAATGGGGAGCGCGCGCGTCTTGGTGGTCGAGGTCGGCAAGCGAGCATCGTCTCGATTGACGTCAAGAGCGCGCGCTCGACGGACACGACGGTCACGCTCAATTACGAAACCGAGGACGCGGCTTGGTCGTCAATCTACGAAGCGCGGGTCGACAGCGAGCAGGGCAACGTTCGCATGAATCACATTGCTGCTGTCGAGCAGGAAACCGGCGAAGATTGGCGAGGCATCGAGCTGACGTTGTCGACGCGCGAAATCGATGGCGACGTCGACGTGGAGTGGCCAGACAGCGAGTTTGTGTCGTTGTATGAGCCCAGACAACGTGCGCCGTTGGTCAGTCGTTTTTCCGGTACCGCTGCAGAGTCCGCGGATAGTGTGGAGGAGATTGTGGTGACGGGTAGTCGCATTAACCGGCCGGATGTCGGCGCCTATGGTGTGACCTACCGAATTCCCGGGCGCGTCTCGATTGAAGACGACGCAGCCAGTGCGAGCAATTTCGACGTCGACACGTATGAAACCACAGTCGATCTGATCACCACCGTGATTCCAGTGACTTCTACCGTCGCTGTACTCGATGCGCGTTTCAAACATACAGCTGAAGCGCCGATTCAAGGAGGCACCGTCCGGACGTACCTGGATGGTGCGTTTGTTGGATTGCGTGATTCCTACTACGTGCGGCCCGGCGAAGATACAAGGGTCCCACTCGGCGTCGATCCGTTTGTTGAAGTTCGCGTCGTGCCGCAAGGCGATTTCGAGGATAAGAAAGGCGTGATCCGCAAGCGGCGATTCGAAACCGAACACACGATTTATGAATTCTCGAATCGACGTCCAACACCGACAAAACTGGAGATCTATGGGCGCTACCCGGTTTCCGAAAATCGCCAGATCGATATCGAAATCGGCGATGACGCAACGCCACCGAACGAGAAGGACATCGAGGATCAGCCCGGCATCATTCGATGGGATCGTGTCTTAGAGCCGCAAGAAACTTGGCGAATCACGCAGCAGTACACCGTCAGTTATCCCGAAGGTCAGGAGTTGGAGCGAGATTTCCGGACAGACTGAGAGTTTTTCTTAGCGCCTGAAAGCCTAACGGCTGGCTCGCGACGCGCATTCCATTGCGCACGGCGAGTTGTTGATGAGTAACGCGACGTCCCTATACTTCAAGCCGCCGACGGAGTCGCTGCAGCTCGCTCTGGTGGCTGCTTGGGTGCCGTTTTGATCGGCATGCCAAACAGCGGTCGCAGTAGCGGGATGCGGCGAATGACGAATTCGTACAACACCAGGCAGCCAATCGCTGTGCCGCCGATGACGAGCAGGGGTTCGACGATCGGGCCGAGTTGATACGGCGACAGCGTGCCGCCGAGGATCACGGTCAATGTCTGATGCAGGATGTACCACGGGAAGATGGCTGCGGTGCTATAGGCGATCCAACGTTTCGGTTGGTTCAGGTACCGAAAGCCGTAGGCGAACAACACGAGGATCCACGTCCAGCGATTGACGTACACCGACAGGAAGCTCAGCTGCTCGATCAGGAAGTGCGAGTCTTCGGACACCCACAAATCTTGTG
>JBCAZH010000178.1:0-2550 GCA_038533155.1 Pseudomonadota bacterium
CGCGAATGCCGGCAATGCCAGCGCCAACATTCACGAGGTCAACCGCGAGGCCGTTTGTGTTGCGCAGCGTTGTGATCGTGGGCGTGTTCATGCCCGAAGAGTACCACCGACCTTTGCGCAGAGGCCGACGCTCGGTCAGTAGGAATCAGAAAACGAGATGCGGATGTTCTCTCAGCTTGGGAGTGGCGAGTTCCAAAAATTGTCGCACCTTGGCTGAGATCCGCGTTCCTTCGGCGTGCACCAAATTTATGGGAAGCGCGGGTGGCTCCCAGTCGCTCAGTACCGTTTTCAATGTGCCACCCCCGAGTTCCGGTCCGATCTGATAGGACAGCACTCGAGTCAAGCCCAGTCCGCTTTGGGCTGCACTAATTGCTGCTGCAACGCTGCTGAAGTTGAGTTGCGGTTTGATTCTTATGGTGCGTTGATCTTTGAACCGCCATTCATCGGTCGGTGTCACCGGTCGCGCCCGAATGATGCGATGTTTGACGAGGTCTTCCGGTTGGTGTGGAAGTCCCTCTCGCTCGAAGTACGAGGGGCAACCGCAAACGACGCGACGAACCTCACCCACGCGAATTGCACGGAGATTGGAATCGGGTAGAGGGCCGATCCTCACAGCGATATCGAATCCTTCATCAACAAGGCTGACCACGCGGTCGAGGAAAACGGCATCGACTTCCAAGTCGGGAAACGCGTCGACCAGTTCTGCGAGTAGCGGTGCAACGTAGTGCTGCCCGAACAATGTAGGCGCGGTGATTCGAAGCCGACCAGTCGGTTGACAGAATGCGCCTCGGACCGCGTCGGTTGCGGCTTGGTATTGATCGATCAGCTCGCGCGCGTCCGCAACAAAGGCATCGCCGGCGTCTGTCAGCGTCACGGTACGAGTCGTTCGGTGAAACAGCGTTACGCCCAAATCGGTTTCGAGTTCCTGGATCATGCGAGTCACGCTCGGGGCGCTGATCGAAAGTTGGCGTGCGGCCGCTGAGAACCCGCCGGTGTCGGCGACGGCGACCAAGGTTTCGAGCGCACGCATCTGATCCATGGGATCCTATTATTTCATAAATCGAAATAAAGTTATTCATATTTAGCGTATTAATCTCCTAGGAGAAACAGCGTAGTTTTTGCTCCATCGCAACGGCATTGGCGCCGTCGCTGAAACAAGGAGTTTGAACAATGTCTCGTATCCCAACCCCTACAACCGTTTCTGAAGCACCGAAAGCGGCACAACCGCTACTTGAGAACGTGCAAAAGTCATTGGGCAGCGTTCCCAATCTATTCCGCATTACAGCAAATAGCCCTGCCGCGCTTGAAGGCTACCTAGGTCTTAACGGCGCGCTTGCCAAAGGCGCACTCGACGCTGCGACACGCGAGCGAATTGCGTTGGCGGTGGCTGAAGTAAATGGTTGCAACTACTGCTTAGCCGCGCACACCTACCTTGGCCGCAATGTGGCGAAACTCACGGGTACTGAAATCGCTGCAAACCGCAACGGTGGCTCGACCGACGCAAAAGCCGATGTCGCTGTGCGGTTCGCCGTACAAATCACCCGCGAACGCGGCCAGGTTTCCGATGCGGACGTCGCAGCTGTGAAAGCAGCGGGCTTTAGCGATGCGGAGATCGTCGAGATCATCGCGCATGTTGCCTTGAATACGCTGACCAATTACTTGAATGAAGTGTTGGGTACTGCAGTCGACTTCCCATCGGTCGATTCGCAAGCAGCGTAGCACCATGGAACTGGAGCGAAGCGCCGTCGTGGCGCTTCGCATTCGCACGAACACTGGAGATCGTCATGTCGTCTTATCCATCCGATGTTGCGTTTACGCCGACCGTGAAAGCGATTCAACAACGAAAGGGGTCGCGGGCGACTTACGAGCGGATGGAGCGCGCTCGTGGGTGGGAGACGGAGATCACCGAGGATCTCGCACAGTTCATCGCGGAGCAACGGAGCGTTTTCATCGCGTCAGTTTCGAGTGATGGCGCCCCCTACATTCAGCACCGTGGTGGTCCACCGGGCTTTCTGAAAGTCACCGGTCCAACCACGCTGGCGTTCGTTGATTACAAGGGCAATCGTCAATTCATATCGCAAGGCAATCTTGCGCAAAACCCGAAGGCGCACTTATTCCTAATCGATTACGCGAATCGCCAGCGCGTCAAGATATGGGGTGAGGCGAGGGTCATCGAGGGTGACGACGCGTTGATCCAGCAATTGATGCCCAGCAACTATCGCGCACGGGCGGAACAGGTGATTGAGTTTTCTGTCACCGCGTGGGACGTGAATTGCCCGCAGCATATTCCGCAGCGGTTCGAAGCCGAAGATGTGCAACATGAGCTCGATCAACGCGATGCGCGAATCGCTCAGTTGGAAGCGGAACTCGCCGCACTGCGTGTTCCGGAAAGTCCGTCTCGAACTCACGAGTAGCGTTCTACCGGACCAAAAAAAAAGGCGGCCCAAAGGCCGCCTTATGTTGCCGATTTCGGATCGGTTTACTGATCGCCGCAGCGTTCACGTGTCCATACCAGTTCAACACGTCGGTTCTGCGCTCGACCCGTCGCCG
>JBCAZH010000179.1:0-2547 GCA_038533155.1 Pseudomonadota bacterium
GCGTTTGCTGTCCACTGCGGCAACCTTTGGCGCTCGAAAGCGCAGGCGAATTTTCAGGAGGGTCCTAACGCATACACGACCATCAACGACGCGGTCGGACACGGCACACATGTCGCTGGAACCATTGCCGGTAGTGGCGAAGCCTCCAACGGTGAGTTGGCGGGTATCGCACCCGGCGCCAAGATTTACGATCTGCGGATTCTCGATGAGCACGGTAAAGGCACGGTCGCCAGCGCATTGGGCGCGTTCGATTGGTTGCTCGGGAACGCGGACGCCGAAGGCATTCGCGTGGTCAACCTCTCGATCGGCAAAGCGGTGGAGTCTGCGGGCGCCGATGACCTGCTCGTTCAGGGCGTCGAGGCGCTTGTCGACAGCGGTCTTGTAGTCGTCGCTTCTGCGGGCAACTACGGTGAGTTCGGCAACTTCCATGTCACCAGCCCAGGCACTGCGCCGAACGTCATCACGGTTGGCGCGTTGGACATCGCGGATTCCGCGTGCGTCTCAGACGACGTCGTTGCGGATTTCTCATCGCGTGGACCAACGGCGTTTGATCACTACGTGAAGCCCGATCTTGTGGCACCAGGCTCGCGCATCGTCGCGCCGATCAGTCACCACGGCAACATGAAGAAAGATCATCCGCATCGGATTGAGTCGTGCAAAAACGGTGACTGCGGTCAGGAGTATTTCCGTCTGAGCGGCACCAGCATGGCGGCAGCTCTGACGTCCGGCGCAGCGACGCTGTTGCTGTCGCAGGACAGCGCGCTGAACCCCGCCACGGTGAAGGCTCGACTGATGCGCTCTGCTCGCAAGATTGCCGGCGATCCGATCGCGACCGGTGCAGGTGCACTGGATATCACGGCGGCACTGAAAGACAACGGCTTTGCCGCTGCTGCTCCGTCTCCGAAACTGTATCGCTTGTCGACCGAGGACACGATCCTGATCGACGACACGGCAACGCTGTGGGGCGATGCGCAATGGGGTGCACAGCACCTGTGGTCGGATGGTTTCCTGTGGTCGGACGGTTTCTTGTGGGCGGATGGCTTCTTCTGGGCCGACGGCTTCTTGTGGACCGATGGCTTCCTATGGGCTGATGGCTTCTTGTGGGCCGACGGCTTCCTGTGGGCAGATGGGTTCCTGTGGGCGGACGGTTTCTTGTGGGCCGATGGGTTCCTGTGGGCTGAGAACGATCAGCTAATCGCGCAAGCCAACGATAACGGCGGTAGCGCGTCACAACCGAGGGCGTGTTCGGGTGCATCCGGGGCAGAGCTGGTTGCGAACGGCGAGTTTGAGAGTGGTTTGAACGGCTGGCACAACGCGTCGGATCCGAAAGTCTCGTTGAGCACATTTGCAAACTCTGGCTCACGAGCCATGGCGCTGACGGGTCACGTCTGCAACGCAACGACTCTGTCGGGTGACTTCGCCCCAGGTCAAACGATCACGGTCTCCGGTTTCCATCGCAACACCGGCAACGACACACATGGCTGGGTCGGCATCGGCGTCGATTTCCGCGCGAACGGCCATGAGACTGCCGAAATGCAATCGTCTCTCAACCGTAGCAACCGTGACTACCAACGCTTCGCGTTCAGCGACGTCGTACCTGCGAACACCGACCAACTCATTCTATGGGTCTGCGGTGGCAGCGGTGCGGACTTCGACGATCTGTCGGTCCGCTAACGGGGCGCTGCTAACCGCTTAGCGCAACCTGTTGCGCGACACTTGAGGGGTGGCCTTGCGCCACCCATTTTTTTTTCGCCCGCTATTGAATCGCTTAACGGTAGGAATTCAACACCCGATGCTTCCGACAAAAACGCCTTCGTGCATTCGGCTTTGAACCGAAGCGTTCCAGTCACACGACTGACCGATAATTCGTGCTCGCGGAAACGGCCCACCCATGCAACGCGTTGTTACCGCTCGGCAAGACTTTGGAGTCGCTCCAGTTCGCGAAGCAGTCGCAAGTTATTGGTTCGATCTTCGAACACCCACACCGCGACATCGTGCGGTGCAACTTCAAACTGCGTTGCGGTATCACCGACGACCCGACGTTCTGTCGTGAATCCGTTGCGCCAGGTTCCGTCGCTGAGCCAACGATCGACTTCGAACTGCTCTGGCTCATCGCCTTTGTTCAGTAGTACCAACGCGGTTTGCGTTACACCGCCATGTTCCAGCACTCGCAGAAATGCAGCGCGATTGGCTGTGAGTTCGATATTGAATTGCAATCCGCGTTGGAGGGCCGGCAAGGACGCTCGCAACTCTGCGATCCGCTGCAGCTTTGCGTAGATCGCACCCTGTTTGGCCGCTTCGATGCGCTCTGGTCCAAAGTAGTCTCGGTTGCCACCATGTTCCGCGCGTCCTGCCTGGAATGCAGACTCGGACCCGTAGTAGACCACCGGAATACCGCGCGCGGTAAACAACCAGTGATTCGCATCAATGAATCCGTTTTCGTCAGCATCCAACCGCGCCATATCGTGGTTGTCGTAAAAGCTCATGAGCTCGTACGGATTCTGATAAAGCTGGTCATCGAGATGCAACGCAGAAGCCAATCGTTCA
>JBCAZH010000180.1:0-2545 GCA_038533155.1 Pseudomonadota bacterium
ACATGGGCCAGCGATACCTGTATCGCGCACCGTTGAATGGAAACGGTGACAAAGTTCGTCTCACGCCGGAAGGCTATGCCGGGACGAACGCCTACAAGATATCGGACGATGGCAGGCATGCGGTTCATACCCATTCTTCGTTTATGCAGCCGCCTCAATATCGACTCATTGCACTTGAGGACCATCGAGTGCTCGAGACGTTCGAGGATAACCAAGCGTTGATTGATCGTTTGGCCGCACTCGATCTCGGGACACATGAGTTTTTCCAAGTTCAAGCCCAAGATGATCTGACCCTCGACGGCTACATCATTTATCCGCCGGATTTTGAGCCGGCAAAACAGTATCCGTTAATCAACTTAGTGTACGGCGAGGTTGCCGGTCAGACGGTACGTGACGCTTGGGGCGGCCACCGCCATCTGTGGCATCTGTTGATGGCGCAAAAGGGATACCTCGTCGCATCCGTGGACAATCGCGGGACACCTTCGTTACGCGGACGAGATTTTCGAAAAGCCCTGTATGGCGGGATCGGTATTTTGTCGTCGCGGGATCAAGCGGATTCCCTTAAGGCCATGATGGAGCGGTGGTCCTTTATCGACCCGCAGCGTGTCGGGATTTGGGGCCACTCCGGCGGTGGCTCGATGACACTGAACATGCTCTTCCGTTATCCGGAGCTCTACAAAGTCGGCGTATCGCGTGCGCCGGTACCGGACCAGCGCTTGTATGACGCGATCTACCAGGAACGTTATTCCGGTTTGCTCGATGATCACGCAGAAGGTTATGAGCAAGGCTCGCCGATCACGCACGCCAAGAACCTCGAAGGCAAGCTACTGCTCGTTCATGGGACCGGTGACGATAACGTGCACTACCAGGGCAGCGAACGCCTCATCGATGAGCTCGTCCGACTCAACAAGAAGTTCGACTTCATCTCGTATCCCAACCGCACTCACGGCCTACGTGAGCGGGAAGGCACGCTACTCCACCTGCATTCGAGCATGAGCGATTACTTTGACGAACATTTGGCGGGGACGCGGTGATCGCGCAACCGTTCTTAAATCATTAGGTGGAGTTTGCTGAGCCGATTTCGGTAAGTGTGTCTTTTCTGTTGGTTAGACTTCGAGACTCTTCGATGGCTGACGCTCAGCGCGGCCGAGTCAGCGCGTAAATCGCAAACGAACCCAGCCAGTGAGAGCCAACGTAGTGGTCGCCCGTGACGAATGGTAGTGACGCAGCAAGATGCCGGTCAGCCATCGACCTGAGCGCCTCTGCCTGCTCAGCATCCTCTACTGCGTTTGCGATTACGAACAGGTTCCAAGCACGACTGAGGTTCAACCCATCGAGATGTACGATCTTTGGATCAGTCCGATCGCTAACGTCGGCAGGCGCGAGTCCTGTGCCTTCGCCTAGCGCTGGAAGAAAGGCCGCAATCCAAGTTTCGAACTGATCCGTCGGAAGCACGCGCGACATCAGTGCCGCCTCTTCCAGGCATGCTGACAGGAAATCCTCCCCGCTAGGCTCCCATGTGATCGGACACCCCTTGTCCTCCCCGTAATAACGAACCGCGGTCTCTTCGATCAGTTCGGCGAACGCATCGTCTTCAACAACAATGGCGTAGTCATACGCGAATGACATGCCGAACGCGGTGTTGGGATGCACGCCGGTGCGTACCGGATAGGTCTGTATCGGCAAGAATTCGATGTAGCGATCTCGGATGTATGTCGCGAGAGGTTGCAGTGCACTCGCCATCGACTGGGCCTTCGGTTCGTCCCAACTGACTAACTCGCTTTGCAATTGAAGCAACCACGCCCAGCCGTACATGCGTTCCCAGCTTTTGGACTCCTGCTTGAAGTAGGCAAGTTCGGCCGCGATGTTGTCGACGCTGATCGACTCCATCAGTAGCTCGAACACACCTTCCCGATCCGCTAGGTCGTCGTACTCTTTGAGCGCCTTGACCAACATCCAGTGCCCATGGACTGATGAATGCCAGTCGTAGCAACCGAAGAATGCGGGATGCAGAGTCTTGGGCGATTGCAGATGCGTGGCATCACCCAAAAGCTGGTTCAGTTTATTCGGGTATTCCTGCGGGATGCACTCAACCGCGAGACCAGTGAAACGCGCTGCGTCCTCGGCTGTCATTGCGGGTTCGGCCCAGACAGGATTCGAGGTAGCGAAGACATAACCGAATAGGACAAACCACAAGAGTCGGAAAATCTGCACTTGTCTTATCTCACGTCTATACGAAGCGAGAAATTAGTATGGGTATGACACGAAGTCCAGCATTGCCGATGCGAGCGACTCAAAAGAGTGATGCAATTGACCACCCTCGGAGAATGACAAAGATAGACAGTAGGTCTTTGCCTGCCCGGTGGATTCATCTGATGTTGGGCGAACCCGAACGATCTGCAAATCATTTTCCAGATTCTCGGTACACGAATCGCAGTTTCTTTTTTCTTAATTCTGCGCCTGTCCTCGTGGAATCTTGAATCTACCTGACCTTAATCGGTGTGCGATCAGTCACGGTCGCGCTGAACCGGTTCGACCCCTTCGT
>JBCAZH010000181.1:0-2471 GCA_038533155.1 Pseudomonadota bacterium
CATCCGTCATTTTGAGATCGAGCGATTGAGCCTCGACCATCAGTTCCAACGCCGCATCCAGCATGCGGCGAACCCGAATCCGGCTGCGCTCCTGTGTGGGCTCGACCCAGCGAGTCTTAGAAATTTCGGTCATACACTTGACAATACATGAAGATCCTTCATATTAATAATATGAATAAAGTTCGTGTTAATAAATCGACTCGATCAGTCCCGCTAGTTGCGATCATCGGTGCCGGACCAGCAGGTCTGTCAGCCGCCAGAAACTTGAAACTGAGAGGCATCGAGTACGAGCAATTCGAAAGGCACACAGGCGTCGGCGGTATTTGGGACATCAACAACCCCGGCACGCCAATGTATGAATCCGCGCATTTCATCTCATCGCGCGATCGATCCGGATACTTCGGGTTTCCGATGCCTGCTCACTATCCAGACTATCCGCGGCGCGATCAGATACTGGAATACACGAGGCACTTCGCGGAACGATTCGATCTTGCCCCCAACATTCGGTTCTCGACAGCCGTCGACGCACTAGCGTGCGCCGATCACGGGTGGCAGATCACGCTGGACACGGGCGAGCGGCGCTCGTTCAGCCACGTGATTTGCGCCAGCGGACATACTTGGACGCCGAACTGGCCCAGCTATCCGGGTGAGTTTTCCGGCAAGGTCATGCACGCCGTCGACTACCGGAGCGGCGAACAGTTTGCCGGCCAACGCGTATTGGTCGTTGGTGCAGGCAACTCGGCGTGCGATATCGCCTGCGATGCAGCTCAGTTTGCTGATGCGAGTCTCATCAGCATGCGTCGAGGCTACCACTTCATTCCAAAGCATCTATTCGGCATACCGGCAGACCAATTTGCCAATCGCTCTCGGTGGTTACCGTTCGGCGTGCGGCGGCGAGCCTTTGAGTGGTTACTCGGCTTATTGCAGGGCGATTTAAGCGCGCACGGGCTACAGGCGCCAGATCATTCGCTACTCGCCTCGCACCCGATCATCAACTCGCAACTCATTCACTACCTGCAGCATGGCGACATCACTATATGCCGCGACATCGACTTTTTCGATGGCGACGATGTGGTGTTCACGGACGGCGCACGACACACTGTCGACCTTGTCGTCTACGCGACGGGATACCGCTATGAAATCCCCTACGCCCCCTCGGCGTTGTTCGAGTGGAATGGCTACAAACCTTCACTCGACTACTCAGTGTTTAATCGGCGACACGAGTCTTTGTTCGCGGTCGGGTTCTCGGAGATGAACGGAGGTGGCTACTATCTTTTCGACATGATGACATCGCTCATTGCCGATGCCATTGTGAGTCAGACTCAAACGCCCGAGCACTGGCGTGTCGCCAAGACTCTGATTTCAACACCACCGAACACCGGTCCAACGCTCAATATGGTTGATTCGGATCGACACAAAGACTATCTCGACGTGGATCGTTATCTTGCAGCATGCCAACGCTTGATCAAGCGGCTTGGATGGCGCGATCCCGAGCGGATGCTCAGAGATTCGAACCACCCAACCGACCCAGAACCTGCATGGCTTTGAAGGTGAACACCATGACGCCCCTCGAACTTCTGTTGATCGTAAAGATCAGCGTAACGCTCATTACGGTTGCAATGCCGTTTCTACTGCTTCCGGCAAACCGCATCGAGCAAATCGCCGGCTTTGGAGCAGCTGAACCCTTGCTGTACCGACTCTATGGCGTCGCGATTCTCGCGTTGCTGGTCGGATACTTCGGCGGCCTACAAAGCGCACTCGGTGGTGAGCTCCCACAAGGCGTGTTGCGCATGGGATTTGTATCGAACGCCGGCGCCGCGCTCCTATTGCTGCGTGCACGCCCAGCCGCTTGGAAGTGGCCCGCCATCGCCTTCTTTGCTGCGATCAGTGCGGGGCTCGCGCTTGCAATGACGAACCCCAGTTGGGCCTTGCAGCCGTTGGGCTAACCGGCGAGCGCTTTGATCACTGCAGCCGTTGATCGGCCCAAGGCGTCCACGTTATAGCCACCTTCGAGGACAGCAACTAGTCGACCGCTCGCGAAGCGATCCGCCAACACCATCATTCTTGTGGTCGCCCAGACGAAGTCGTCCTCCGTCAGCTGCAAACTGCCCAGTGGATCGTCCTCGTGGGCATCAAACCCGGCCGAGATCATGATCAGATCAGGCGCGAATTGTTCAATCTCGGGAACCCAAGCCGATTCGACCGTTTCTCGGAACACATCACCGCCCGTACCCGCCGGCAGCGGACTGTTGATTTGGCTACCGGGAACGGTTGGCAAGTTCACGTCGGGATAGAGCGGATGTTGATAGGTAGAACACGCGAGTACCGAAGGGACATCTCCAAAAATCTCCTCGGTACCGTCACCGTGGTGCACGTCGAAGTCGACGATGGCGACACGCTTGATCGATGGATGCGACAACGCATGCGCTGCGCCGACGGCGATGCTATTGAATGCACAAAACCCCGCGACG
>JBCAZH010000182.1:0-2458 GCA_038533155.1 Pseudomonadota bacterium
ATGGAGTACTTTCCGCTCTTTGCTGAAGTTAAGGATCGACGAGTCGTCGTGATCGGCGGTGGCGAGGTTGCCAGTCGGAAGATCGCGCTGCTCAAACGGGCTGACGCACGAATTCGCGTGATCGCGCCAACGCTGCATCATCAAGTTCAGGATTGGCACGATCGTGGCGACATTGAGCACGTCAACAAGACGTTCGTCGACTCCGATCTTGATGACGCTTGGTTGGTGGTCGCAGCGACCGGTGATCCACGGGTCAATGAGCAGGTCGCGGCAGCAGCAGAGTCTCGCCGAGTATGGTGCAACGTCGTCGATGCGCCGAAACACTGCAGCTTTATCACCCCAGCGATCGTCGATCGATCACCGTTGATGATTGCCATTTCAAGTGCTGGCGCGGCGCCGGTTCTGGCCAGAATGTGGCGCGAACGATTGGAACGTCAACTTCACCCGCAGTTAGGCAAACTTGCGTTGTTGGCGCGGCATTGGCGGGGAAGGGTAAAGCGGGCATTGAAGTCACTATCCGCGCGTCGCCGTTTTTGGGAGACGCTGTTTGATAGCGAGGCAGTGACCGCGATCGAGCGCGGTCAGCCGCAGCAGGCAATTCGCGAGACGGGCGCTCTTCTGCGCCAGCATCGAAACGACGAACGCGTACGTCGCACAGGGGAAGCCTGGCTGGTCGGCGCCGGTCCTGGCGATCCGGGTTTGTTGACCATTCGCGCCCAAGCGCTGCTGCAGCGTGCGGATATCGTGCTGCATGATCGCCTGGTTTCTGCCGAGGTGTTAGAACTTGCGCGCCGTGATGCGGAGCTCATCGACGTCGGTAAACCGATACCGGGCACAGGAAACGCCAACCGTGTCCAATCTGACACGAATCAGCTATTGGTGGATTTGGTCGCAGCGGGCAATCGCGTCTGCCGTTTGAAAGGCGGTGATCCCTTCATCTTTGGTCGGGGCGGGGAAGAAGTTCAGGCATTGGTCGATGCCGGCCTACCGTTTCAAGTCGTTCCCGGCATCACAGCGGCTGCCGCCTGCGGCGCTTATGCAGGCATTCCCCTGACACATCGCGACTATGCGCAGTCTGTTGCGTTGGTCACGGCGCACGGGAAACGCAATGTCGATCAGCTCGATTGGGCGTCGCTCGCGCGGGACCGTCAAACGCTGGCGTTTTACATGGGTGTATCGCGCTACGGGCAGGTGTCCGCTCGCCTGATTGCACATGGCCGAGCTGCTTCAACACCTGTTGCGATTGTGGAGCGCGGCAGCCTGCCGACGCAACGTGTTATCGTCACGACCCTTGGGGATCTACCGACTCGAACGCATGCAGCAGGAATTCAAGCACCCGCCATACTGTACGTTGGTGAGGTCGCACAATTGGCGTCCTCTCATCATTGGTTTGGTGATCCACCCATTACGATTCCACCGGCCAATCCACTCGCTGCCGCGACCGGCTGACACGCTGCGGGTTGGCTCCCTATGAAGCTCCAACAACTTCGGTTTCTTATCGGCGTGGTCGATCATGAGTTGAACATGACCGCGGCGGCGGAGTCGTTGTTTACTTCGCAACCGGGCGTCAGCAAACAGCTTCGTTCGCTGGAGCAGGAGCTCGGCGTCCAGCTGTTTCATCGGCAAGGGCGAAAGCTGACCGGGCTGACGAAGGCAGGGCGTTCGGTGGTGCCACGCGCACGCCGCGTTTTACGAGAAATCGACGGTATTCGAACGGCGACTGAAGAACACCGCAGTGGTGTCTACGACAGTCTATCGATCGCCACGACGCACACCCAAGCGCGTTACGTGCTACCCGAGATTTTGACCAAGTTTCGCGAGCGGTTTCCGGACGTGACCCTGAATCTCCATCAGGGCACATCGGAGCAAATCGCCGATATGATCCGGCAACGTTCCGTAGACATCGCGATGGCAACCGGTTCGGAACATCTGTTCGAGGATCTCGAGCGTCTCCCGTGCTTTCAATGGGATCGCGTTATCCTGGTCCCGACGGGTCACGAGTTAGCATCTCGAAACGAACCCATCGACCTTGCTACGCTCGCGCGTTACCCGTTGGTCACTTACGTCTTTAGCGCCGGCCGGGAATCATCCCTACACCGCGCTTTCTCCGAGCAAGGGCATGAGCCCGATGTGGTTTTCACCGCGCGTGATGCGGACGTCATCAAGACCTACGTGAAGCTTGGCATGGGCGTGGGCATCGTCGCGTCAATGGCCTATGAGTGTGACGATTCTGATCAGCTCGAAATGATCGAAGTACCCGATCTGTTCCCGCGCCAGACGACATGGTTTGGGTGGCACAAAGACCGCAGCCCGAATCAACCGATGGTCGAGTTGTTACGTTTGGTGGCCCCGTGGTTATCGGAGTCGCACGTTCGCGCTATGACTGATGGCAATGCGTCACTGCCACAGCCAGAGTGTCCACTGCCGGTGCTGTCAGGCTGCCAACCGCTGGTCGACA
>JBCAZH010000183.1:0-2425 GCA_038533155.1 Pseudomonadota bacterium
CACCGGTTTTTGGTATCGGCATTCCCAGGTTCGAATCCTGGCACCCCAGCCACCTATCCGAGTATCGAAATGCTTAAACTCTAGTCAGAGGATGCATTGCGTTTTTTAGAATATGTAATACTATTGCAAAATCGCCTTGTTACAGCCGTAATTGTGAATGAGAGTTTGACAAGCTCCTGAGCATTTTGCAGAGGTTGCACGGTATGCGAAGATGACCTGCGGTTAATCCCGTACGCTGCGTAGATTAGAAAGACGAAAAGTCTCTAGGTCACAAATTGGGAGGAGGTGGGCCCAGCCCGTTATCCTTTATACCTGTGCGGACTGTGTGTGTGCCGCAAAGAGATTGCTTCGATAGAGGTCGGAGTAGGAACAAGTTTTTAGCGACGTCAAAACGGCGTCGCATTATTTGGAGAGTGAGAGGCAGACTTCATGAAGAATGTTCTGACACCGGCTCGCGGAGCCATTCTAGCAGCAACAGTTGTGGCGTTCACCGCACCTGCTGTTGCACAGGGACTGGATCGCGCGATCGCGACCGGCGAACAGGCGACACGCCGCGCCGAACAAGTTCAGCAGCAAATCAACCAGCTCGATGATGAGCGTTCAGACATGGTCGGTGAATTCCGGACCCTGTTGCAGCGGAAAACGGCTGCCGAACTCTACGCCCGTCAGCAAGCTGCCGCCGTCGAAAGCCAGGAGCGCGAAATCGCGTCTCTTACAGATCAGCTCGCACGCGTGGACGAGATCACCTCTCAGACCGTCCCAATGCTAGAAGCGCTGGTCGATGACTTGGACACATTTATAGACGCTGACCTTCCATTCCGTTTGGAAGCCCGCAAAGATCGCGTCGCGCGTCTGCGCGAGTATCTCGTTGACCCGAACATTTCAGTGACCGAGCGCTATCGCCAAATCATGGACGCTTACACAGCTGAAATGGAATCTGGTCGTAAAACAGACACCTGGACTGAAACCATCGATGTCGATGGCAGCCCCGTCCAAGTCGATATGGTGCTCTTTGGTCGTGTGGCTTTGGTCTATATGGACCCAACCGGTCGCTATGCGAAACGCTACGATCGCGACACCCAAACTTGGGTTGATCTCGAAGGCAAGTACAAGCCAGAGATCGAAAAAGCCATTCGCATCATTCAAGGCAAGCGTACGCAAGACGTGATGTACGTGCCAGCCACCAAGCTTGCTGTTCAGTAAGCCCCGATGGAGTTGAGGAAAGAACAAATGAAATCGTTCACAAAATCACTTAAAACCATTGGGATCGCAGCAGCGTTTGCTGGTGCCTCAATGGTCGCGTCGCTCCCCGCAGCGGCACAATCGCTCTCTGATATTCTTGATCTTGTCCAAAAGGACAGTGAGGAGATGTCTCAAGAGAATACATCGCGTGTTCGGGACTTCCAAACGCGTGTGAATGAGCAAGAAGTGCTCATGGGGCAAGCCCAAAACGAGCTGGCGCAAGCCAATGCTGCAGGTAACCGCCTCAGTGCACAGTTCGACGCATACCAAGCAGAAATCGACACGTTGGCAGCTGAACTCGACGTTCAAGCGGGCGACTTTGCGCAGCTGGTTGGTGAGTTCCGCGCCGTTGTTGGAGAAGTCCAGCCACTTATGCGCGAAAGTCTTGCGAGCTTCGACTATCCAGGCCGCTTCGAGGCGCTGTCAGAAGTTGCTGAAGCAACCACTCTGCCAACCCGCGAGGAGCTGGATCGTCTGCCAAAAGCGATCCTGCAAGAGATGATCGCTCAGTCAGAAGTGAAGTCTTTCAGCTCGCCAGTCTCAATGGGTGGCTCTGATGAGTCGATCCAAGACGTTGAAGTCACACGCGTTGGTACGTTCATTGCGGCGACCAATAATGATGCTGGCTTCGTCACCATCGAACGCGCAGGGAATGGCGACTTCTATCTTCAGAAGCTTGATCGTCAGCCAGGCGGTCGTTTCCGCAGCGCCTTTCAGTCGTTGATCAACGGTCAAGAAGGCTCAACCATGACGGTGCCTTTCGATCCGAACCGCGGCGAGCTGTTCAAAATCGAAGGCGATAAGCCAGGTCTTGGCGAGCGTGTAAATCAAGGCGGTGTCGTTGGTTACATCGTTCTCGGACTGCTTGTGATCGGTCTGTCTGTCGCTCTGTTCAAGATCATCACGCTGTTCTTCATGGGCAACGCCATCCGCTCAACTGCGAAAACCAAGCAGGCTGGCGACGGCAACCCACTCGCACGTGTCTTCGAAGCGTATGAGACCAATAAGAATGCTGATCTTGAAACGCTCGAGCTCAAGCTCGACGAACAAATCCTGCGTGAGTCTCCGAAAATCGAGCGCTATAACGACATCGTTAAAGTGCTGGCTGCTGTGGCCCCGCTTATGGGCCTGCTCGGTACGGTTATCGGTATGATCATTACCTTTACCGCGATTACAAACTTCG
>JBCAZH010000184.1:0-2420 GCA_038533155.1 Pseudomonadota bacterium
GGAAGCCTTCGATGCGCTTCCGGAACGAGCTCGGATGAAGAACGAGGTTCTCGCTCCATACAATACGGCACCCACTCGGATCGCCCCGAATGCAGGAACTGGTATCGCCGGCCTGCTTTTTGAGTTTTCGGAGCCGTCTCTGACCCATAAACCGTTTGCGGAAGCGTTAGCAGAACAATACAAGCGCGACCGCGCCGATCTCGGCCTGTCACCGCTTGAGATTCCGCGGGCTGAAATTTCTCTGGATGAATTGAGAGACCTTGCGGGAAGACTCTGTCCTGGTGAAGAGGGTTTCCTCTGACCAATAGTTATGGTCAACACCTTGATCGGGCTAGCCTCGGCAGGCGACCTCTACCAAGCGCAGCTGACGGGAAAGGCATACCTGAATAGCTCAAACCTATTCGTTTCCCCGTTCGAATCGGGGGCTGCGCACCACTATTTCGACCAACAGAGACCGACCATGCGAACGCGTGATTCGACCCGGTGGATCCTTTGGAGCTACTGGAACTGAGCAACGACCGCCCGGTTTGAATTTACTACCACCACGCAGGTATCTGCGTTGGGTAGTTCATCACACTCGTTGACATCCCATCCGGTAAAAGCGGCAGGGGTAAACGGTGACGCCACCAGCGTTAACCGTGTGCCCTGAGCAATGCTCGACAGAAGACAGTCTTCACCGTCGCATTCCGAGTCGGGAAGCGTTCGTGCAATTGGGTCCACAGTAACCTGCCCTGACCCACGAACGGATACCTGAACGTCAAATGTCATTCCGCCGACAGGTGGTCGCACGGTGATACCGACTGCGGCCTGCGATTGCAGTGCATCGTTGTCGGTGACCGTCAGCAAGACGTCGTTGATGCCGGGTGTCGTGAATGTCGTGGAAACGACTTCACCGCTCGCGTCCGTCACGCCGTCTCCATCGAAATCCCAATCGTACGAGACAATCATGCCATCCGCGTCAGAGCTGGTTGATGCGTCGAATGTCACGAGCGTATTTGCGTCGACCACGGTTGATGGCGAGACGGTTATGCGGCCCACCGGCGCTATCGCCTGGGGCGCTCTTTCGAAGTTAGCGATGCAGAGGATATCTGCATCCATGATCACTGTGATTTCGGGCATGCCGGTGTCGTTCGTGCAGTCGCCCTCGTCCCAGTTTGAAAAAATCCAGTCATCGGCGGGTATTGCGGTCAGTGTCACCTCGGTTCCGTCATCGAAATACACACCAACGTTATCCTGGCGATTCGGTTCCGGGTCGACACGGACACTGCCAAGGCCTGTGGCTTGTACTTCGAGTCGCCATTCCATGACAGGCTCTGGCGGCGTATCCGTCGAGTCGCCGGGTTCGAACCGAACTCTGCACAGATTCTGACTCGTGTCTGGCGCCTGGGTTACCCGCGCGGACTGGTTAGTTGTCGATTCGCAGTCCCAGGCCCATTCGCGGAAGACTGACCCCTCATCCGGGATCGCCGTGAACTGGGGTTGAGTGTCGTTTTCACCAAACCACCAGCAGTAGCGCGTCAGTTGAATGTTGGTTGATCCAATGCGACCGTCCAAACACTCGACCGATCCCGACGATGACTGAATCACGCCGTCGCCCTCTCCGTCGAATGCAAAGAAGATGAGGTGGCTCTGGTCGCCATTGTCGCACCGAGACGCACCGCCAAAGCCGACAAGTGGCCTGGGGTCAAGTCGTTGTAACTCCCCGGGCTGCGGTGGAAACGTTGCGCTCCAACCCGGGCTGTTAACACGCCACACACGCCCGCAAGCTGAGTCCGTAATGAGGCTATCCTGAACGTCGCTCGGCGGGCCACGAAACTCAACATCCGCGAAATCGGGAGACAACGGCGCGAGCGTCGACTCATCGTATCGCCAATATGCGACACGGCCATCTGACAACAAGGCGACATCGTTCTTGCTATCAAGGAGTGATGTCACACCCATCAGGTCGGGCACCATCAACGGCGTGGATACCGCGGAGGTCGAACGCAATTGAGGAATAACGAACACACGGCCGTCATTGCGCAGCGCAACGCGCCCAACCAACTCGACAATCCCGGACAACCCGGCGATTTGCGTCGGTGCGCTGATGACCCCGGCAGGATCGCGAACATCAGTCGAGCGACCGTATTCCCAAACTGTGCCGTTTCTCCGAAGCAACAGGAGATATTCACGTTCGACACCGATATCAACAATGTCCGTGATTCCCGGTATCACTTGCGGCGTCGCACTGAATGCTGACAGGTTGCCGAATGCGTCGCTCTGATACCAGCTCAGCACCCGCCCATCACTGAGCAGGAGCGCCCCGATATCCCGCCTCGGTTCATCGACGGCTTCGCCAGGATCTCTGCGGCTTCGGTTGCTGTCACTGTCGGTCTCGTCGGTGTAGATCCGTACCGGAACCGCGCCTGAGTCGGACCGAA
>JBCAZH010000185.1:0-2398 GCA_038533155.1 Pseudomonadota bacterium
GTCGAGTACGCAGACGAGATTCACATGCGATTCAACAGTGTCGACGCCAACAACATCTCGGTTGAAGCCGATCTACAAGCACCCGCACCCATGGTGGACCAATCAGAAATGACCGCCGACGCGCTGGGCAACGGCGTCTACCAGGTTGGGCAGGAGGACTATTCTCTGTTCGCGTTGCACGACGACGGCTGGATGGTAGTGAATGGATTCGCGGGCTTGCCGGATCGCTTAGCCGCCGCCAATGCAGAGACGGGATCTGAGCGCCAGATGAGCCATGTCGTGCTCACACATCACCACAGCGAACACATTGACGGGTTGGACGAGGCCATCGCGCTTGGGGCCACGATTGTCATCAGCCCCGAAACTGAGAAATACCTCGAGTCAGAGCGAGAGGATTTCGACTCACTGGACACGCTAATCGTCGGCGATGGAGATCGACTAGGTCCACTGAGATTTATCCTCGGCTCGACGAGCCATGCATCCGACATTCTGTTTGTGTATGCCGAGCCCAGTAAAACGCTATTCCAGGACGGTCATTATCACGCGCTTCTCGAACAAGGACCGAGTCGCATTCAACCCTCAGCCGTCGAGATGCATGCTATCGTCAGCGCCTCAGGGCTCGATGTCGACTGGTTGGTGTCTGGGCATGCCAAGAATGCCGAACGCTGGGAGACATTCGAGCAAGGGATCGCAGAACAAGATCCTTTGAACAAGTGTCCGTCTGGGAGAGCGATATGCAGCGACGTGCCACCAATGACCATCCACACCGGCTGAGTGGCACTCGATGGCTTATCGCCGCACTCACCGGGTTGGCAGTTTGCGCTTGCGCTAGCGAACCAAGCTACACGCCGCCAGACAACATCGAACAACGCGTCACTGAACTCATGGATGAGTTCAATGCGGCCACCGTCGGCATCGGGATCATCCGCGATGGCGAGCTGGTCTGGACCGGCTACTATGGGGAAGAGTCGCCCGGAGTACCGGCGAGCGCGCAGAGCCTGTTCAATACGGCCTCTGTGAACAAATCGATCACGGCCGAGGTCGCGCTGCGATTGGCCTCCAAAGGACTGATCGATCTGGACGAGCCGATCTCCGAGCATTACATCCATCCCGATATCGCCGGCGATCCGCGACACGAAAAGTTAACGCCACGAATTTTGCTCACGCATCAGGCGGGGTTCCTCAACTGGCCGTTTTTGTACGAGGACGGCAAGCTCGCGTTCATCGATGAACCAGCAAACGGCAACTACCACTACGCCGGGATCGGTTTTCGGATCTTCGCCCGCTTCTTGGAGGAGAAACTCGGGCAACCGTTTCCCGACATCGTTCGCGCGCATGTGTTCGATCCAGTCGGTATGGCCAACACGACGAACTCACACGATATTGCAAAGACGCTGGAGCATGTCGTTCGCCCCGTCGATCCGTCAGGTGCGTTCGTCGAAGAACATGAGTTTGAGACGGACTACTGGAGCGCCGCAGACGATTTGTTCGTGACGGTCGAGGACTACGCTGCCTTTTTGATCGCGGTCATGGACAACGATGATGTCAGCGAAACCTTCGCCAGCGAACGATCAAAGGTGGCAACGTTGATGGCAGACAACGAGATCTGGGGCTGCGGCGAAGATGCGGTGGATCCGTGCCCGTCGCCATACGGTCACGGCATCGGTTGGTTCGTGTTCGGCTATGAGGACGGCATTACGGTGCACCACGGCGGCAACGATCGCAGCGAGGGCGCGATCGGCTACTACCAGCCCAATACCCGCAACGGCGGTATTGTCTTTATCAACAGCGCACAGGGCGTGCAAATGTGGCCGAAGGCCGTTGACCTTGTGGATCCTGATCAAAAATTTCAGGATGTCTTTCACGATTTGATCGCGAAGTTCTTCTCAGGCGACTAGAAGCTATACAATTCGGGGAGTCGCGGGCAAGCAGTGCCTCACGCGGTCGTTAAGGCATCGACACATGCGAATCGATTTCTCGGAAGCCATTGAATTCACGACCCTACGTCTGGGGTCGGCGCTCGGTTCCATCTTCGCATTCACCCAAGCTTTGTCATGAATCTGCTAGCGGGCTTTTGCATCGGGTCTTGGCAGGTCTACCCGCAAGAAGGCCGTGTTGTGGCTGCAGGTTCGAGTAAGCGAATCCAACCAAAAAGCATGGATGTGCTCGTGTGTCTGGCTGCCGCCGAAGGCGCGGTAGTGGCGCGCGACACACTATTGCAGGACGTTTGGGACGGTCGCGCAATGAGCGATGAGCCGCTGACTCGATGCATCGGCGAGTTGCGACGCGCGCTGGGTGATTCTCGCAGCGACCCGCAATACATCGAGACGATACCGAAGCGCGGATATCGTTTGCTGCCACCGGTGCGATCGATCGAAGCCGCGGTGCCCGTCACCGA
>JBCAZH010000186.1:0-2387 GCA_038533155.1 Pseudomonadota bacterium
TGCCACATTGCTGGGATCGGTTGCAAATGCGGCGAACCCGATAGCCGCCAACAAAGATCCAGCAATCAGCATTCGTCGCAAACCTACCCGGTCCGCGAGTTGACCGAAACGTTTGGATAGAAATGCCACGCATAGTGTGAACGGCAGGAAGACGAGCCCCGCTTCTACGGCCGTCATACCGCGACGTTCGATCAACTCGAAAGGCAGCAGGAAAAACACAATCGAAAGGCCTGTGTACAGCCCTATCGTGGCGACGTTCAAACCAGCGAAAGTCCGGCTCGTAAATATGTACCGGGGTAGCAGCGGGTGCGTCGCCCTTCCCTGCCAAATCCAAAATGCCAAGAGCAACGCACCGGCAGCGGAGAACATCAAACCAGATAGCAACCAGTTCGCATCGCCGGCGTCATGACCCGCTGCGTTTTCCGTCGGCGCAATGGCAGACAATGCAAAAGCAACGGCGCACAGAGCAAGTGCGAGCAGTACTGAGCCTAGAACATCGAATTGACCTTCGGCATCTCCGCGTCGCTTCGGCAATCCAGTCAGTAGCAGCAGGGCAAGCGCCGCCAGTGGCAGGTTGATCCAAAATACCGCTCGCCAACTTAGCGTTTCGACGAGCCAGCCGCCCAATATCGGCCCACCTGCAGCAGCCAAGGAGGATGCTCCCGCCCAAATCCCGATCGCTCGGCCTCGGTCGTCTTTGGCGAACAACTCACCAATCAATGCGAGGCTGGCCGGTGTGACCAACGCCGCTGCTACGCCCTGCGCCACACGTGCACAAATCAAGATCAGCGAAGATGGCGCCAACGCGCAAGCAGCAGATGCGAGGGCGAACGCTGTGGTGCCCCACATCAGAATCCGCGCGCGCCCGAACGCATCGGCCATCGCACCGCCGATCATCGTTAGCGCCGCTAGCGCGAGGACGTAGCCGTTCAGCACCCATTGCACGACAGAAACGTTACCGCCGAATTCTTGTTTCAGCGCCGGTAGCGCTACCGTCAATGCAGAGCCATCAATAAATGCCATCGACGAGGCTAGTACACAGGCAGCCAGGCCCCGCCTCTGCGCCGCAGGCGTTGGCAAACGCCCTGCCTCTTGCGGGCAGGGTTCGGACAGAATCCGACTATTTTGGCACGGCGATGAGTACGGCTGTGTCATTGCCAACCTATCCTACAGTGCCTTGCGTCTGCGTAGACACAATGAACCTGTATCGCACGGACGGTGCTTCCGACTTCGTCCCAAAAAGCTGGATCGAGCCAAGCTCTGGAATTCGAAGCGCTCATGTTGCCCTCGACTTTCGAGAAATTCGTAAATCTATCGTCAGTTTTTCGGAACTTCTGAGGGTCCTTTTGCGTAGGATCTCGCCGTCACCCACTGCCAGCTTCGACTCTCAGAAAGTCCGCGCAGTCGCCGGGGCGTCTCTGCAGACAGTGTGTGAATCGAACGAGCAGGCCTCATCCAACAAAGGGAGAGTGTAATGAGCGCAATCGATGATTTAGCAAACAAATGTCAGTCTAAACCGGTTAGAAGCGACGAAGACCGCATGAACAATGGTCAACTGATTTGGTTCACAGGAAAACCCGCCCGTGCGGATCAAGGCTACATAGCGATCGAATTTGTTGCGAACTCGATATTGACAGTCAGGATCGAAGATATAGGCGAAGCGGAAGCATTTGATGGCGAAAGACTTTGCCGAATAGGCGTTAAGCCCGAGGCCGAGGTCATCGTTCAAACTACGACGGTACGCAAGCTTTCCGATTGCGATTGCGGTTCAAGTAGCGGCGGTAGTTCATTCGTTCCGACGGCAATCGATCTGAACAATTTATTGAACCTTCCTCCTTGGGCGCTGGGAGACGGGGTCGTTGATCCAGGAACTCCAGGTTACACGGACCCTTGCGTTTCGGCAGGCAGAGCGGCGGAGTTGGACTGCTGGACAAAAGGTGGAAGTGCGAGAAACTGTTACCACCGCGGCTCGATCGCGCGCGATTGGTGCGAACTGCAGCGACTTCGATACCCTGGAACTTTTTAGCACTGGAGCCGCACGGTGCCGAAGACAGGTGGTGAGCTGTATTGCTCACCTGCATCTGTAAGCTCTCCCCGGTTAGTGACGAAGCTCGCAGTTAGAGTTTCCAGTTCATTTCAATATTCGGCAGGAGTTCGGCCGCCGTTCGTTTTCCTAAGCGATCGCGGAGGCGTTCCACTTTGTTCGTCGATAACCAGGCCAACTCCTTTGTCAGGCGGCGAAAGTGAAATGTATTTGTAGATGTGCGTCCGCGCACCTCACGGAAGATGATAGAACACAAGCATCTGTATTGATCGGTACGGTGACGAGACGAATGCAGACAGCAGCATGAACTTAAGCGTCATGTGACAGCCGAATCTACTCAAGC
>JBCAZH010000187.1:0-2381 GCA_038533155.1 Pseudomonadota bacterium
TTCCACCTCAGTATCGCTGACCATAGCGTGGAGTCGAACGCCGATACACCCGAGCAGGCTCGCCACAATTGCATTCACCAATGCGACGCCAAGGCCCGACCCCAATGTGATCAAAGCGCCGTTGACCCCAGTCACCGTTTCGCTATTGAATTTCATGATCGGAGCGCCGGCCGCGACGGCAATGGCCGCAATCAGCGTCAACAAAACCAATGGGATCGATACCCCGAAAAATACCGTCTTGAAAACCGTTTTCGAGGATAACCGTCGAGCCGAAATAGTGAGTCTGCCATCGAGCCGCGCCTCACCGGAATTCACGTACCCGCCTGTCCGATACTCCTCCGCCCTCTCTTGAATCAGAAGCTCCAACTCACGCAGACGATCCGGATACTTGAAGCGATCAATCGTCTCAAGCGCTTGATACAGCTCTTCGAGCGTGTAGTTCTCGAAATGGGGTCTCACAATAACGGGCACCCTGCTCTCAATCTTCTCACGGCACCTTCGGCACCTGGCCGTCCATCTCAACCAAGCCCATTGGGTTTCCCGCAGGATCCCGAAACAGACCAAGCACGACAACGCCTGGCACCTCGAAACGCGGCGCATCTACGGTTCCGCCCGATGCTTCAACGTCGGTCAGAACTTGGGCTACATCTTCAACACCCATATAGAGCCGCACCTCAGCCGGGTCCTCGCGAAATGCCGCGTGGAGTGGAGAGATCACGGGCACGGCGAATTTGTTCTCGCCATCTGCATCCCAACCGAAAACCTTGGCGTAAAAGGCTTTCAGAGCGCCGACATCTTCTCCGGCAATATCGAAAAACACGATCGGTGTTGTCATCAGTACTCCCCAGAAATCTACGAACCTGTGTGCAGAAAGCCTACCGACCGATAACGTTCGGCGCTAGCTCGACCCGCCGACCGCCAGCGCATACACGTATGCTTCAACGGTCTCACCCGACGCTAGTTGGGCCGAGACGGTTTGGCGTCTATAGGCCTCACCCTCAAACGCATCGAGCCGATCCCAGTGTCGGTGGAGGTCCGTCGACACGAATACGAACCCTTGAATCGGGTCGGCGCTGTCGTCAGGAGTCATCGCTGGATAGCCGAGCTCTGCGCCCCAACCCGCGGATTTCAGATGCCCCCGAACGCTAGCGGGAAGCCACTCACCGGGCACATCGGCAAGAATGTGCTCATTGACGCGCCCCGGCGCTAGTGTCCCGTACACAAACAGTCTGTCCACTGCCACGCTAGACTAAATCCATAAGTCGTTTTCGGCGGTTTGCTCACCGACCTGGTCGCCCGTGTTGATGACGCCGCGTGGCTCGATCAACATCACCTGAGCTTCGTGCTCGGCGTAGGGTTTGTGTTCGACGCCTTTTGGCACGACAAACATCTCTCCTGGCCCGAGTTCGACAGCACCATCACGGAAGTCAATTCTGAGCTGTCCGGCGATAACAACGAATGTCTCGTCCGTATCCTCGTGGTGATGCCAAACGAAATCGCCCTGCAACTTCACCACCTTGAACTGATAGTCATTCATCTCGGCAACCACTCGCGGCTGCCAATGATCGTCAAACTGACTTAGTTTGTTTTCGAAGTTGATCGCTTGATAGTTTGCATTCATTTTCTCACCGCCCTTTGATCGCAAGACTTATGGTATTCGATTGCGAGTACCTAGCTCGACATCGGCGTGCACAGCTCGACCAACGCACCATCCGGACATCGAACATACGCCACCGTTTGACCCCAGGGCTTGATCGTTGGCTCAGCCAATACAACCGCCCCATGCTGCTGCGCAGTACTGCATGCCCCTTCGACGTCGTCGGTGACCAATGCGATTTCAATGCCTATCGGATTCACCGACTCGGAAGGTGCGAGCAATCCATCCGGCAAATTGCTGTGACCGAGTGAGATCGCAGCAAACGCGAGTGTGGTTGCCCCAGTGTCCAACTCCCCATAGTCGCCGGATTCATGAACGAAGCGTCGTTTAATTCCAAACGCCTGTTCGAAAAACTCAATAGATTTCGTGACGTCCGGGACGTATACGATCGTATAACCAAATTTCATGATGCATCTCCACGCTCACCTGAACCGAACCCTTCCGGATGCTTAAGTCCGTCATCAGCCCACGTATCCCAAGGCGCTTTCGAATCAACAAAGATGTGATGTGCCACCGCTAACGCCTGGCCACCTTCCGTGATCGAGCCGACCGGAATGAACATTCGCGATTCGTCATTCTTACCCGGAACGGCCGACCCACACGTCGAACAAAAATTGGCCTGCCAGTCGTGACCGGGCTTGTCCCAGACAACCACCGAGTCGGTGCCCGACGTCCAACGAAAGCTCGAGCTTGGCACGACCGTCACCGCCATGCCTTGCGCACC
>JBCAZH010000188.1:0-2377 GCA_038533155.1 Pseudomonadota bacterium
CCAATCTGATGATCCTGCAATTCAGAAAGGCGCTTGACTATGGACAAGCCCAAACCCATGCCTTTCTTGCGTTGGCTTCTTTGATTGTCTAACTGATAGAACTCCGCAAATATTTTCTCGAAATCACGCTGCGCAATGCCGTGTCCCGTATCGGCTACCGTGACGATGATGTTACTGCTCGCGCGTGCTGCGGTGATGTGAATCGAACCCGAATCGGTATTGTTGAAAGCGTTATCGACAAGGTTGAGCAATATACGCTGGGTCAGAACCGGGTCGGTTTCAACCCAGGTCTCGGGTTCGCAAGCGACCTGATAGTCCAGACCTTTCTGGTTGGCGAGTTCTTCGAATTGTTCGTAGACGTAGTCGAGCAGAACTGACAGGCGGGTGACCTGTGGGCTGGCTTTGATGACACCGGCGTCGAGTTTGGAAATATCCAATATCGAATTGAACAAAGTATTGAGATTCTCAACACTGCGTTGCATCGAACTCAGAATCGCCGTGTCAGCATGACCTTGGTCAGTGACGGCCGTCGTCAGTAGGCTCAGCGCCTGCAATGGTTGGCGGAGGTCGTGACTGGCAGTCGCCAGAAATTTCGACTTTGCTTCGTTTGCTAACTCGAGCTCGTCGACCAAGTCTGCGTTTTTGAACCGCAAGCTAATCGATTCGGCTACAGATCGATTGGTGTTCAGGCTGAACTTCACCATGATCACAAGCCCTGTGATACCCATATACGCGATTAGGTGCCAGTCTGATGACAGCGAGAATGCAGCGACCGCCAGTAGCGACATCGCGACAATGCCAAAAGCGATGTAGCCGCCTGGGAGGTGCACGAGGGCGAGTCCCCCGGCCAAAATCAAAGCGGCCGTCCCGGTGATCACCACGGCGTTGAGCTCATCGGTGATCGTGAAAAACGCGAAAGGTGCCAGCCCCCACAGCAACCCGGATAGGAACATCACGACGATAGCGTTGCGGTACCACAGCGAGTAGTCACGCTCGTCTCGTGGGGTTCGCAAAAACGCGCGGCACTGAAAAAAGTGGAAGATTTCGAGCGACCACTGCGCAACACACCACAGCCATACAAAGCCATTGTTGGTCGCGCCCTCAACAGAGAGTAGGAAAAACGCGGAGATGACGGCAGTGCCGACGATGTTCAGATAGAACTCTTGGTACTGCTTGTTCAGCATGACCGCCAAGACTCGAGGTTCTGTCGCGTGAGAGAGCGATTGCAGCTTGGCTATGACGCGCGAGATTAAGTCCTTGGTGTGCGAACGCACAATCGAATCGGCATGCATAGTCTTGTTATCGGTTCTTGTCTCGGGCGTTCCCTCCCAATCGTATCAACTCGGCGCATTCTCAGTCGCGATTTCGTTGTTTGAGTTCGCAAAAAGGACGTCGATCCGCCGAATCACGATCACCCTTTCGGGTGATATCGAAGCCAATCAACTGGCGCTAGACTAGGGCCGGATACATTGAGGTTAACGATTTTGATCCGGATTTCTTCCGTGTTAGCACGCTAATCGGACAACTGCGGTGAGTCATCGTTGCTCCAGCCTAGAAATTAAAACAACAACCGTTGGGGGTGCGCAGTTATGGCTCTTGTTTCACGCGCAATGATGCTTTCGTTAGTCTTCTTCTTGGTCTACGGCGTTGCATCGGCACAGGAACCCATCAGTATCGGCGCCAACGTCAACATGGTCTCCGGGCAGGAGTTTCCGAACGGAGACCCGTTCCAACGACAACAGAACGAGCCCTCTGTTGCGTACTCGAGCCGCAACAACCTGCATTTGTTGGCTGGCGCCAATGACTATCGAGCGGTTGATGTTCCTGGCTTGCCCGGCGGACAGGAAACCGGTGACTCCTGGTTGAGTTACTATTGGTCGACAAACGGCGGCGCGTCGTGGCAGTCGACCTTGATTCCCGGTTATCCGCAAGACCCATCGTGCCTCGGGCCCAACCCGCCGGTGTTGTGCGGCTATGCAGCGGGTGCGGACCCCGTCGTGCGCGCCGGTGTTAACGGAATGTTCTACTACTCTGGGATCGTGTTTGATCGGGCGGATCCGACGCGCAGTGCAATTTTCGTGTCGCGCTTCATCGATCTCAACAATGACGAGGGCGGCGAGCCGATCCGGTACATCGATACGACGCTCGTCGATACGAACAATGACGGTTCTGTATTTCTCGATAAATCCTGGATCGCAGTGGACGTTCCGCGTGCGGAAATCACCGACACAGTTGCCGTCACACAACGCGACGGCTCGGTCGTCGATCAAACCGTGGCTTGCGGCAATATTTACGTTGGGTACGCGGCGATCGAGGGTGAAGACGAGGACCTTCGATCCGAGATTCGTATGGCGACGTCAGCGGATTGCGGCAACAC
>JBCAZH010000189.1:0-2375 GCA_038533155.1 Pseudomonadota bacterium
AATGCCATGCCGCTCGACCGCATCGGCGTAGTCCTCGGCCGTATTCAACGTCGCAACGGTCGTTCGAAGGATATCGATGAACTGATCGAGGCTCGTAAACTGGTAGTACTCGGTGGCGCTCGCCTCGTCGTCAAACGGTAAAGACATCTGATTTCGCTGGGCCAGCTTAAGCGCCAAGTCCGGATACATCGCCCCGCCTTCAAGGTGGTTATGAAGCTCCACTTTAGGTAGTGCGTGTAAGCATTCACGGAAAGATGCTTCAGTCATATTCATTCTTGTTCTGCCATCTGCGAGTGTCGTTGAGCATTCTTGCATTGTTCGTCGCTTCATACTAACCGCGAACACAATGGTGCCCTGTTCCTCGCGCGTGCAATCGATTGACTAAGCGAATTTGGTCGTTGCTGACTTCCACGGTAGTCTGTGGCTATGTCTTACCAGTGTTTCGAAACGGCGTTTGGATATTGCGCAATCGCCTGGAGCGATATTGGACTTACGCGCGTTGTGATCGCCGAGCCGTCTCGGGCTCGTATTGAACGGCGGATGGAAGCACTGGGAGAGCATTTGACGACAGACCCGCTACCCAAGTTCGCCGCGCAAGCCATGGACGATCTTGTCGCCTATTTCATGGGAGCGCCTCTCGCACATGAGACCCAGCCCCTCGACTGGTCCCAGCAATCTTCATTTCGCACCGCGATCTACAAGGAACTTCTTCGAGTGCCACGTGGCGCGACGATCTCATATGGTGCGCTCGCTGCGAAGGCAGGCCGCCCGTCCGCGGCGAGAGCCGTGGGTGTCGCGATGGGTGAAAATCCCTGGCCAATTCTCGTGCCTTGCCATCGGGTGCTCGCCAGCGACGGTGACGTTGGCGGATTCTCCGCTGCGGGCGGTATCAAAACCAAACGAAAGCTATTGCGCATTGAAGGCGTCGAGTTTCCTAGCCCGGTCATTCACGATCTTTTCGATTCGATGGCGGGCGACGATTACGAACTCTGAATCCATCCGGTAAATCCCGTTGCAAGATCGTCTTCGTGGCAGTTTAGAGTTCGCTGCACGGTGACCGAGTGTCAGGAGGCGGCTCATCCATTGGACGGATAGCGAATACCTCTGGCGGCGGATGTGCCTTGCTCATGCGGCGAACATACTGACCCAATGAGCAATTCGAAGCGAAACCACAATGTGCCATTGTCGTCCCTACGACTGTGGATCATGCGAATACCCTACTTTCTCACTGGCGTTCTATTTCTTCTGACTGCGTGGGGCAGTCTGATTCGTCACTGGGGGCAGTTCGAACCGATCGAGGGCGTGGCGTTTGCGTTCTGGGGCGCTCTATCGGTCATGGCGCTGTTCGGCTTGCGTTACCCATTACAACTTCTCCCTTTGTTACTGCTCCAGTTCGGGTACAAAGCCATTTGGATCGCGGCTGTCGGCTATCCCCTTCTAGCACGTGATGAACTCGACGAAGCAGGCGCCGAACTATTCCAAGCCAATGTCATCGGTCTCGTGATCGATATGATCGCAATACCGTGGATTTACGTGTTCCGACACTATCTCATGCGCACGTTTCGGCGAACGCCATCAAGCGATTTATGATGCGCGCTTAGTTTTAGATGCAGTCGTCGATGTGAGAATTTCTAAATGTGCTGCCGCGGCAATCCGCGTTCTATTCCCGCAAACCCGCCACACGTTAGATGCTCCGAAAAGCAGATGTGTTTAGTTGTCATTAGACCGAGAATCTAAGCGCTCACAATCGTGTACCGTGGTCAGCATGACGGCGTCGCGGACGACGCCAAGCACACTTCAACCCACGGGAGAATTTGGATGACACACTGCATTTCGACCCGCCGTCTTGGTTTGGTGTCTCTCTTTCTTGTGACCTTGCTACCACTATCCGCGTCAGCCGAACCGACTCTGGAGGACGTCCTTGAATTCGTCACCGCGGAAACGGCAGTCAAGCAGCCGACAGAAGTCGACAGCGAGTTTGACGATCGTTTAGGACAGTTCAGCAAATTGATGGCCGAGAACATAGTCGATCGCCACGTTTCTTACGGTGTTGAGTTTTCAGGTAAAGAGAACTTCGTGCGCCGACTTCGAAACGGTCGGCAACGAATGCGCTCGTATAAGAAGGTCATTCATTCCATTGAGCTTGGCATCAACACGGCAACCGTGCGTTTTAACGAGCGCTCGAGCTATATGAAGGACGGCGCCCTAACGGACTACGACGGTCAGATGCTCTGGGTCTTGCGGTACGACGATGATGGGCTTGTGGATCTGATTTATCGGTTTCACGATGGTCTGTGATGGCGTACACCCATCTTGACGAGGACAACTAACATCAGCGCAATCGGCACAAACGCCAATAACGTCGGCAACGGTGA
>JBCAZH010000190.1:0-2317 GCA_038533155.1 Pseudomonadota bacterium
AACCGAATTCGCGCACTAGATGACATCGTATCGGCGACGCACCTGAATTGGTTTGGAGGCTACTTTCAGGAAGCCCGCAATCAGATGGGCATGTTCGCCGTCGATCCGGAGACTTTTCTCGTGGTCTACGACGAGCTAGTTATGAGCGATGAGGAAAAAACACTCTGGCTCGGCAACCGACAAGGCCTGATCGCCGGGGAGTCGATTGCGGCCAACTTCGGATGGAAAGTGGGTGATCGAATTCCCATCAACTCCAACATATTTTCGCAGCGTGACGGCAGCACGGTTTGGGATTTCGATGTGGTCGCGATCTATACGGGTGAAGACGAGCAAACCGATACCAATAGTGTTTACTTTCACTATGAGTACTTCAACGAAACCCAGTCTTTCGGTGGCAACAACATCGGTTTCGTAGGCATCAAAACCGACGATCCAAGTAAGAACGAATCAGTGATAAAGGCTGTCGATGACATGTTTGTGAACTCCTCGGCTGAAACAGAAACGGTTCCTGAGAAGGCGTTCAACAAGGCATTTCTCGATCAGATTGGAAACCTTGGCCTCATCTTGACGTCGGTCATTTTGGCAGCGTTCTTCGTCATACTGGTAATCGTTGGCAACTCCATGATCTTATCGATACGTGAACGAACCGGCGAGATTGGGGTTTTGAAAACACTGGGCTTCACTTCCAGTCGAATCTTCCGAATGGTTCTGTCGGAATCGCTATTGCTTGCACTGCTGGGTGGCACACTCGGCATCCTTGCCTCGGGTGTTCTCGCTAATGTTGTCAACCAGGCTCCGATTCAACTTCCGACCCTCGTCGTTGGGCAGTCAATCTGGACACAGGCGCTCCTGTTTATGCTGGGATTAGGTCTTGTAACCGGCATCGTGCCAGCGACCAATGCGCTTCGACTGAACATCATCACCGCGCTGAGTCGCGACTGAGGCTGAGCATCATGACCGGATTCTTTTCGCAGATTTGGACTGTCATCAAGATGAACGTGCTGAGCCTGCCGCAGCGACTCTGGATGTCGCTCGCCGCGGTGTTTGCGGTCAGCGTCGTGGTAGCAGTACTCCTGGCGTTTCTCGCAATGGCCACAGGCTTTGAAGAGACTCTTGCCGGGACAGGCTCCGATGACGTTGCGATAGTCACCCGTACCGGCTCGCAGTCTGAGGTCAACAGTGTGCTTTCGCGCAACACCGTGAACCTCGTGTCTACATCACCGGGAATCGCTACAGACGGTGACGGCGGTGCAATTTACTCTGCCGAAGTCTATGTCATCGTCGATGGCATCAAGCGCAGCACACAGAACGAAGCGAATATTCCGCTGCGTGGCCTTTCACCTGATGGGGTTAATCTTCGCAGCAGTGTGTCGGTAACCGAAGGTCGAATGTTCGAAGCCGGACGCAATGAGATCATTGTTGGCGCTGGTGTACAGCGTGCGTTCGAGGGCTTTGAAGTCGGGGAACAAATTCGTTTTGGTAAAACCGTGTGGGATATTGTCGGTGTGTTTTCGACTGGCGGATCCGCTTTCGAAAGTGAGCTGTGGGCGGACGCTCCGACGGTTCAAGGTCAGTTCCAACGTGGCTCATCGTTCCAAACCGTCCGAGTGAGACTCTCCCAACCGGGAGACGTCGAGCCTATCCGTGAGTACATTGCGAACGATCCACAGTTGATTCTAGATATCGATACCGAAGCTGGATTTTTTGCGTCCCAAGGTAAGGCCCTATCAGGAATCGCGATATTCGGTTGGATCTTAAGTATCGTCATGGGGCTAGGCGCTCTCGCAGGTGCCCTGAACACTATGTATACCTCTGTGGCGTCGCGTGTTCGAGAAATCGCAACGCTGCGAGCGATTGGGTTCAATAACTCGTCTGCTTTCTTCGGAACATTGGCCGAATCATTGGTGCTTTCGGTTATCGGCGGCGTACTAGGTGCGTTGTTCGCTTGGTTGTTTTTCGACGGGTTCAGCGCGTCGACGCTTGGCGCCGGATTTACACAAGTCGTTTTTACGTTTGAACTGACGCCTGCATTGTTCGTCAACGGTATCATCATGGCCATAATCATCGGAATGGTAGGCGGACTGTTCCCGGCGTGGCGCGCGGCTCGTGTCCCGGTCGTTAGCGCTTTCCAAGGCGGCGAGTAGGAATTACGAGAACCGCAGCGTCGATATTCAGGGCGATGACATGTAGCGCCCGAGATGATGCTGGTGTATTTGTGCTGAGTCTGTACTCAGTCGCTTAGTTTGCAGCAAATTCGATTCTGGCACGCGCCAAGAGTTGACGATCCTCAGGCTCATGCTGCAGTGTCGCGTTGATC
>JBCAZH010000191.1:0-2257 GCA_038533155.1 Pseudomonadota bacterium
CGTTGCCGTCAAGAGCACGGGCAAGATCGATCGTGTGTCTTCGGATCAAATCGTGCAGGTCAAAGGTGCGGGCAGCTTCGTTGAGATCATGACGACCGATGGGCGTAAATTGCTTCACGCCGATCAGCTATCCGGTATGGAGTCCATCTTGCCGTCTACGTTTATTCGAGTGCACCGGTCGCATCTCGTGAACACACGATTTGTAAAATCACTCCGGCGTTCCCCGCAAGGTAACGGTACGCTCGTCTTGAGCGATGAATCGGAGGTGCCCGTGAGTCGTCGTATCATGCCATCCGTGCGAAAGGCGATAGCCTAGTGGTCGTGGCCGTTGGACCTATCGTTCTAGTCAGTTTGCTCTGTGTTTTAATGCTGCATCTCGTTGCGGAGTTGAGGACGTAGGCGTGACTGACCCAGTGATCGTCTGGCGAGATGGTGAGTCTGCGGGCATTCCGTGGTTGCATGCTGTCGTTGGGAGCTTTAAGCAGGCATCAATTTTTGGTCCCCTTGTTTTCGTGGGATTGAGCAGGACAAACCTTTATAGAAACTATCCAACCCAAGTGCAACTTGGCGCAGTAGCAGCTGGTGTCGCCGCCTACATCGTTTGCTTCCTCGCAGCGCTACGGCCTGCAATCGAGATCAAAAGCGATTCCTTTCGGGTCAATCAATTCGGGCTTTGGTATACATCAATCAAGTGGAGCAGTATTTCACGGATCACGATCCGGAATCTTGGACCACTGGGCTATTTCCTTGACGTTCGCAGTGAGCTTGGAACCAACAATCGTATGTTCGTATTCGTTGGATCAATTTCGACAGAGCAACTGAAGCGCTATGTTGATCACCACAACGTGGAGGTCGACTAGTTCTCGATACTGGCGTCTCGACTACTTCGGTCGGAACGAGCATGACGCCGCACGGTTGGCTCGGCTGAGCTTCCAGGGCACGAGCTTTTTCAGTCCAGTTTTCATCTCCTCGGCTGCGAGCTGAATATCGCTTTGTTCGAAATCGTCGGCGTCTAGGTATCGGTCCAGGCGCGCACGGAACGCCTCCGACGATTCCTCTGCATTGCCGCTGACGATGATTCCGGAGAATATCGCCGTAGTGGTCAGCGAGAACTCGACATTCTCGTCTGGTGATTCGGGCCATTGGAGGTCACTGACGCCGCTCCACTGGATACGAAATTGGTTCTTCGTGCGACGCAGGAATTTGATCGTCGCACGCTTAATCACATCGTGCGCATCCATGTGTAGTGTCCCGTGGTACTCACCCGATTTGTCGTTCTCGGCTTGGCTCCAGCTGAATTCTGTGTTCTCGAAATCGCGCCAATGCCGGGTAGGGCATGCCAGCGATTCCGTCGTCAGAATCGGGGCGTAAGGCTGTACGTTAACGTTGGGATCCATCGCTGTGATGATCTCCAGGGTCCACCCAAGTTCCTTGCCAAGGCCGTCGTTGAATTGGTCGCACCAGGCGGGATCCGGAATGACGCCGGTGAGGACGGCAGACTCGATAGGGATCTGATAATCGGCTAACGTCAAGATGTCATCAGGCGTGGCCATGTTGTGAGTGTTCCGTCTGCCCGTAAATCGGAAGCAGGGCTCGCGCACGGCCCGTTGTTCGGTAGTATATTTCTAGCCTTAGCTTGAGTCATTTTGGATTCTGCTGACCGGGAGATCCGTAAATCTATGAACCGCTCGTCACGCACCAAAAAAGCGACTGTTCGATATGCGCTCGAGGCTGCGTTGATCGTATTCAGTGTGTTGTTAGCGTTGTTTCTCGACAGTGAGCTTGAGACGCGAAAGGATGCTCGCGTCATCGGTGAACTTACAGGACACATAGAAGATGAAATGCGGCGGAATCTCGCTGTTGTTGACGAGTGGTTGCCGTACCACGACGAAGTAGTCGCCGAGATTGATCGTTACCTTGGGTCGGAATCCATGCTGCAGAGCTTGCTGACCGACAACGGCATCGACTATGGCCGGCTTATGGCGCGAGGGCTGATCCAAGACTTTTATAGTGACTCCTCTTGGCAACTCGTTAGTCGTAGCGAGATTACCTCTCAGGTTGATTTCAACGCGTTGTACGCGGTATCGCAGGCGTACCTGTCGCAACAGAACGTTAACAAGACGCTCGTGCGCTGTTCAGATCTGTTCTTCGATCGTGACACGCAGGATCCAGATCAATTGGTGGTTTCATTGCGAATGCTTCGTAGTCTCTTACAAGAGCTGGTAGGTCAGCAGACGGTGCTTCAATCCCAGTATCG
>JBCAZH010000192.1:0-2247 GCA_038533155.1 Pseudomonadota bacterium
GTACTCGAGTCGTTGGTCGCGGGTCAGCTCTATGTGCGCCGCAGTGATCGAAAGGTGGTCCTGGGCCGACGCGAAGGTCGCGGTTACGCGATTAGCGACCCATCAACCGGCGGCGCTCTGGAAGTCGTATCGAGGCGTGCGGTGTCTCGTTTGAAGATGAGCGCATCGGATCGCGACGTTCTACGCGAGTTGATCGTCGAGTTACAACTCGGTGCGCCGGATGCGACGTCGCGACGGCTCGCGTTGGACGCGATGTTGCAAGACGGTACGGCAATCGCCCAGTCAGTACTCGATCGGCGTCTTGTCGAGGAAGAGGATTCAGCGGTGCGTCGCCGGTTGGAGATTTTCAAGCTCTTCGATGACCTGGATCAATCCTCTCTCGATACGCGCTTGGCCGCCATTGACCGACTTGCGCAGTTCTCACATCCGGCGGTACGTGCTCGTTTGGACAGCATCGTGACCGATCCAGGAACCGACGAAGCATTGCGCGAGGCGGCTGCAGCGTCGCTTCGCAAGATCGACCGACGCCTTGGTTGGTTTGACAGATTGCAGACCTTGTATTTCGGCATCAGTCTGGGTTCAGTACTGGTGCTAGCGGCGATCGGTCTGGCCATTACGTTTGGCGTGATGGGTGTGATCAATATGGCTCACGGTGAGTTGATCATGATCGGCGCGTACACGACGTGGGGTGTTCAAACACTGATGCCGGGTACACCCGGTCTCGCTTTGGTGTTGTCCATTCCACTAGCGTTTTTGATCAGTGGCTCTGTCGGCGTCGTGATCGAGCGCAGCGTTGTGCGCCATCTCTATCAAAGACCTGCGGAAACGCTGCTCGCCACGTTTGGGATCAGTCTGATTCTCCAACAATCGGTTCGCAGCCTGTTCGGGCCGTTGAACCGGTCGGTTGTGACACCTGACTGGATGAGTGGTTCTTTGGAGGTCGTAGCGGGACTTTCGCTGACCTATAACCGGCTTGCCATCATCGGATTTTGTTTGCTGGTGTTTGCGCTGCTGCTGTTGCTGATCAACCGTTCGCGCTTTGGGCTTGAGCTTCGAGCGGTCGCGCAGAACCGTCAGATGGCTCAAGCGCTGGGCGTTAACAGCGCCAGAGTCGATGCCCTGACGTTTGCTTTGGGGTCCGGTGTCGCTGGAATCGCGGGCGTGGCGTTGTCGCAGCTGACGAATGTGGGGCCTAACCTTGGGCAGAGCTACATCGTCGACTCGTTCCTGGTGGTTGTCGTCGGCGGAGTCGGCAACCTCTGGGGGACTTTGGTCGCTGGCTTGTCCATCGGTATTGGCAATAAAGTGCTGGAGCCGATGACCGGTGCGGTTCTTGCGAAGATCTTGCTTCTCGTCGGCATTATTTTGTTTATCCAAAAACGACCGCGCGGCTTGTTCCCACAGCGCGGTCGGGTGGTCGACGTTTGATGACTTTCGAACGCTTGGCAACAGACGATAAGGCTGGACGGATTCTGGTGACGCTGGTCTTAGCGCTAGTGGTCATCGTGCCACTGGCGAACCTCGTGCCAAGCGCAGGCAGCGCAGTTCACTTGCCGACCTACATTGTGAGTTTGCTGGGCAAGTATTTGTCACTGGCGCTACTCGCGCTCGCGCTCGATCTTGTTTGGGGGTATTGCGGCATCCTGTCGTTGGGTCACGGCGCATTCTTCGGACTCGGCGGATATGCCATGGGCATGTATCTCATGCGCCAGATCGGTGATCGGGGCGTATACGCTAATCCCGATTTGCCAGATTTTATGGTGTTCCTCGACTGGGAGTCGCTGCCCTGGTTTTGGTGGGGGTTTGATGCGTTTCCGTTCGCGTTGCTGATGGTGTTACTGGTGCCTGCCGCTCTCGCATTCGTGTTCGGTTGGTTGGCGTTCCGCTCGCGTGTCACCGGGGTGTATCTGTCGATTATTACGCAAGCATTAACCTACGCCATGATGTTGGCGTTCTTTCGCAACGAAATGGGATTCGGCGGAGCGAATGGGCTGACCGATTTCAAAGACCTACTCGGGTTTAGTCTGCAATCGGACGTCATGCGATGTGCGTTGTTTTGTGCGACCGCACTGGCAGTCGTCATGACCTACATCGGCGTTCGACAGTTGACCCGATCCCACTTCGGGCAAGTGTTGTACGCGATTCGAGATGCTGAAGAGCGGATGCGGTTTCTCGGTTATCGAGTCGAGCGCTACAAGCTTGCGGCATTTGTGCTGTCGGCGATGATCGCGGGACTTGCGGGTGCGT
>JBCAZH010000193.1:0-2234 GCA_038533155.1 Pseudomonadota bacterium
TAGGAGTCGCCGGTGATCAGCGTGTAAGGCTTCTGCAGGCGGTCAAGCGCTGCGATCAACGACTCGTGAAACGCGCGTCTCTTCGGACTATCGAGTACGCGAGTCCCATCGTCCACCCACGGTACCGACGGATCGAGTACCAGATACAGGTCGAACTGCTGCTGCTCCGCCTTCTGCCAAGAGGCGCTGTGTTCCTCGCCAAGATAGATCGGTGCGAACAAGGCGGTGGTGATCGCTTCGGTATCAACGAAACACAGCCCGCTGCTCGTCCGTTCGGCGGTCGCGATGAGCTCATCCTGCATCGTCAGGATGTCATCAAAATCCTTTGTGACCAGTTCAGGATGCGCTTCGCTGACGATTCTGCCCCATTCGGGTGCGTAACACGTTCGATAATGGCTTGCCAAGTGCTTCACGAGCGTCGACTTGCCGGTCGACTCCGCACCGACGATTGCTACCGTAACGGCCACATCCGGCTTAGCGGCGTCGTTAATGAGATGAAAGTGCGAGAGAGGTTCTTTGCGAATCTGACTCGCACTGATCGCGACAACTTCGCGATCGGGGTCGACCGGAAACCAACGCGCGCCGATTCTCCGAGCAATCTCTTGGCCATATCGGTCGGAGGTGAACACAAGGTTGGTGTTCGATAGAGACGATTGATTCTGTTCGAGCCACTGCGTCCAATAACGCTCGTCGGTCACAGTGCTTTCCGCGTCTTTTTCGACGAAAGGGTCGGGGTCTGGATCTGGAACCACACGAACGTGAGTATTGGTTTCGGCGGTTACAGGTCCAAGAAGATCGTGAATCCAACGTTCACGTTGTTCGAATGAGTAGGGGTCATTCGGAGTGATGCCGACGAGCACGGTCAGTTCTTGACAATGTTTCGCAGCACATCGCAATAGCAACGCATGGCCGTCGTGCAAAGGCAGGAATTTGCCGAGTGTCAGACCGCGTCTAGCGCGCATCGCTGGCCATCCGTGCTTCGTCAGTGCGAAAGTCTCTTAACCAACGAAACAGTCCGAGCACTGCTAGTGCGAGGAACACGACATAGAGGCCAGACGTTACGTACAGCCCTTTTAGGAAGTACACCGGGATCGCGATCACATCCATCGCGATCCAAAGCACCCAATTTTCCAAGATCTTCTTTAGCATCAGAATGCTAGCGCCGATGCTCATCGTCGTCGTCAGTGCATCGGCATACGGGAAGCTGGCATCCGTATTTTCTGACATGTACCAACCGAGCGCGCCTGCGGAAGTTGCAACTACCGCAATAAGCACGGGCCAGTAGCGACGTGGGAGAAGGACGACTTTCATGCTATCGGTTTCGGTCGGCGCTTGGTCGGTCCCAAGCGTTCGGCTGTATTTCCACAGCATAAACCCGACGATCTGCAGCGGTGCGTAGAACAGCCACTGCAGCAGCATATCGGAATAGAGTTTGTATTCACGAAACAGAAAGCCGAACAGGACGACGCCCGCCAATCCAAACCAATAGTTGCTCAGGCGTTGCTTGCCGAGCAGATACACATTAACAACCACAAGCAACGTGGCGACGAGTTCGAGTTTCCCCAGTGGGCCGGAGAAGTACTCAGCGACGGCGTTCAGTACGGTGTGGGCTGGCGATGGGTTCACCGCGCTAGATTAGCAAAATGCCTTGGGTGTCTCGATAGCCATTAGACTTCCTGGCAAAGGCGGTCTAGGAGTGGTTGTCGGAAGGACTTGCCGACGGGCAGAGTCTCATCGGTTGCCAGCGTGATGACGGCGCGATCATTGTCTTGATTCTTCAGTTCGCGAATCAGATCGAAACGGACCGCATAGCCTCGATGAACCTGAATGAACGCACCAGGCGGTAGTTTCGAGAGCACATGTTTCATCGAGGCTCGCAGAAGATGTTTGCCGTCTTGGTGATGGATGTCGACGTAGTTTCCATTGGCTGCGATCCAGCGAATCTGGTCAATTTCGATAATCCGGATGGCGGCACTCGACTTGATTACCAGCCGGTGAAGCGACGCGTCACCCGCCCAGTTGGACTGCGCCTCATGCGCTTGTGACATCGCAGCTTGGTTCTCAAGTGCAAACTCCAGCCTCGCGAGGCACTGCGCGAGTCGATCATCGTCGAACGGTTTCAGGAGATAATCTACCGCGTAGAGTTCGAATGCAGCGACCGCATGCTCAGAGTAAGCGGTCACGAAGACGATCAGCGGTGTGGGTCTCAGCGCCATCAGCTTTCGCGCGATCGA
>JBCAZH010000194.1:0-2127 GCA_038533155.1 Pseudomonadota bacterium
TGATCGCACCAGGGCTGTCTTACTATCGAATGATCGAGTCCGAACCGCGCTACCAGCAACTGCTGATTCGCAGCGGCACGACGTCCGAAGCACTCAACGCGGTTGTTTTCGAGATTCAGCCATCCGGGTTGGATGCTCGCTAAAAAACACCACTGATTTCATCTAGAAACACACGAATCAACGACTTAGACACAATCTACAGAGAAAAAGCGTAAAAAAAGCGCTTTTTGATCAGTAGAAATTGTCTGCAAATCCGCAGCATGCGTCTCGCAGTTTCGGCACAGGGCCGGAACACCACAAGGAGACACATCATGTTGCAAAAGAGAATCAACCAGGTCGCGACGACATTGGCAACAGCCGCCATCCTCGGCGCTTACCTGTACGCGCTGGTCATCTGTTTTGGGTGAGATCGAGCCCTTCGATGACCGAACTCGAAAACGAAAAAGGGTGACAACGCCGAAGCGTTGCCACCCTGCTCTTTTCGAAGCGCGGAGATCAGTTCGGCTGGCGAACTGTGAAACCGCTGCTTCGGCCAGTCGCGACCGTCCAACCGTCGAACTGCTGGTTGGTCACTGCGCCGCCACGAACCGCGCCTACGTGCGTCATGTCGTAACCGCCGGTGTCGCCCGCGACGTCCTGGTTGAACCCATCTGAGCCATCGTCCACGATGATGAACGGTGAGCGGGTATCGTCCGCGTTCACCACGCCATCGCGGTTGGTGTCACCGTCGAGGAAGCCATTCAAGAACAGCGGGTTGGCGACGAGTCCGTTGCCGATGCCACGGATATTATCGAGGTACCAGCCTGCGGTGAAGTTGTTGGCACGATCTGCCACTTCGCCCGTGAACTGAATGCCACCCGCGTTCGGATCAAACGCCGTGTTGGCTGCCGGCAGCGCACCGCCCGCACCGTTGTAGTACACAAGACCGTTGCCGTTCGAGTTGTTGGCCGCGATCGTGCCACTCGGGAAGCCAACCGCGTTCGCTGCAACGATACCGAACTGCCCGTTAGGGCCCGCTTCGTTCGCGCAGTGCACACCGTCGAGGTAGTTCGGTCCCGGTGTCATCGTATCGATCTGGCTGAGATCCGCACCATCGTTCGCGAGGAAGCAGCCGTTGCGGAAGTTTGCGATCAACACGTTCGCGAGGCGAATCTGATCGGTGTTGTCAGCGAACAGAATGCCGAACTCAACGTCCGATGCTTCGGCCACGTCACTCGAGTTATCACGACCGACCAGCGTTGCGTTAACGATCCGCGGGTTCGAGTTGCCGGTCAGTGTCTCACTGGCGTAGATGCCCGAGCGTCCGGTTGAACCATCCGCATCACGGTTGTGAATTACCATCAGATCTTTGATCAAGCCCGTAAAGTCGCGATACCAGATGCCGTCGCGTCCTGCGCCGGTGCTCAGCACCCATGACAGACGCGGATCGCCGTTGACGATGTGGATACCATCGCGCGCAGAGTTGTGCGACTGCACAAACGTCAAGCGCGTGTTGCGATCCACGCCGTTCAAAACGATGTTGTCGCGATAGGTGGTGGTAGTCCCACCGACCGTGACCATGGCTTCCGCGCCAGCTTCGGCGACGACCACGTAGTCGAGCAGGTTGTCGGCTTGTGCGCCCGCGCCGGCCATGCCGTTCGAGCCGCGAAGAAACAAGCCGCCCCACTCTGCGTCACCGGTGATGCCGGCGTCATCGGACGTAAAGCGAATCGGACGTGCGCCGGTGCCGTTGGCTTGGATCGATGAACCGGGGTACACCAGCAAGTAATCAACCGCATCGACGTTGTCGCCTTTGATGCGCGTGCCGCTGTCAATCGTCAGCGTGGCGATAGTGGCCGCACTGCCGACTTGGACGCGACCTTCCAGGGCCCATTCGATGTTGCTGGTCAGGGTCGCATCCGAGCTGATCACACCCGTCACTTCACACACATTGCGACCACCTCGACGATCCAACGGTGTCACCGTTGCGCCGCCGACTGTAGCCGGACACTCGGACAAACCGACCAGGTTGTCGTTCAGCATGACAACAAAGCCGTCGTCGGTACCCGTTGCCACCGTCCAACCATCGAACTGTGCGTTCGCCGGTGAGCCACCACGAACCGCACCGATGTGCGTCAGGTCGTAACC
>JBCAZH010000195.1:0-2099 GCA_038533155.1 Pseudomonadota bacterium
CTGCGGATCTGCAGGCCGACCGCATTCGAGCCATTCGGACTGCGGCCGAGTCTGAAGGTGTGCCGTTGTTTATCAACGCCCGCACAGACGTGTTTCTTACCAACCCACCGGATACGCACGCATCGTTAATCGACGAAGCCTTACGGCGAGGCCACGCTTATGCGGAGGCCGGAGCAAGTGGCTTCTTCGTGCCTGGTCTCACGAACCCTGAGTTAGTGACGAAGGTCTGCGATGCAGCGCCACTGCCTGTGAACGTGATGATGCGCGGCGACTTGGATTTGATTGCGAAAGTGGCCGAGCTCGGTGTGTCGAGGGTCAGCTATGGACCTCAGCCGTACGTCGATGCGAACGAGGATCTTTCGCGACGCTTTTCCGCTTTGTAGCTCCGGCGATCTAACGCGGCGAGAATCCAGAGATTTGGATGTCGTCTGTTAACCGAAGTTAACTGACTGGCAGATACGTCACTTTAAACTGCTAGGCTGCGTGTAACCGCGTTGTTGGGGAGGACGCAGTTTGACCAAGCAACGGAAGCAAGACGCCGACCCGGGCGCGTTGGTTCATCTTCGGCGGGATATCGAACGTCTCGGTGTTGCGTTAAGCGATGGCCAGTGGTCGTCGTTCTGCGATCAAGTGCAGGTTGTCGCATTTCAGCGCGACGCCGTGCTCGATCAAGCGACGGACATTGCCGAGCGGTGGCTGTTCATTTGCGATGGTGTGGTCGCGTCACGCCAGACGCACAGCGATGGTGAAACGACGATCGCACGGTTCTTTGAGCCGGGGCAGATGTGTGCCAATCTGACGAGCGCTTGGAAGCAGATCTACGCAGCGGATGATCTCATCGCAATGACCGAGGTCAAGGCCGTCGACATACCGGATCCTCTCTTTCGTCACGAGCTTTTGGATGGCGATGCGCTCGGTCGCTACTTCCGGCTCAAAGCCATGGAAACCCTTTGCTTTGATAAAGAAGTGTTATCCGCCAAGACGCGATTCGATACGGAGATACGGTTTCAGTTTCTGGAGCAGCACTACACCTCGGTTTTAGAAACCGTTCGGCAGCGTGACATCGCTGCGTTTCTTGGGATCACGCCGCAGGGTTTGAGTCGCTTCAAAAGAAATCGAGCAAGTTAACTCGAGTTAATTGGATTGCCGCGACCATGACGTAACCTTCTTCGCAAGTGCTAATGGGGTAGTTCAATGGCAAGCAAGCTCGACACTCTACGAGCCGCATGGCCGATGTTGCGGCGAGCGATTCAGAGCGGTCAGATCTTTCGTCCACAGTGCGATCTGTATTCGCCTGACGAATCGATAGACGCGACTTACGATGTGCACATCCCCATGCCCGATGGGTATGAGATCACCGCAAATGTCTTTCGACCGCAAGGGCCCAGCGAAGTAGCTCGCCCCACTGTGATGTGCGCGCATCCGTACGACAACCGAAAGATCCCGGCGCTCGGAAACACGCCGTTCGGTGGCCCGCCCTCACAGTACCGACTGATTCCGCAGGCGGGTGCGCGGCCTCGCTTCTCGACGTGCACTAGTTGGGAGTCTCCGGATCCGGGGTTTTGGGTGCCGGCGGGGTACAACGTCGTAAACGTGAATTTGCCAGGTTTCGCGAACAGCGGCGGTACCCCATCGATCATGTCGGAACAGCAGGGCCAGGCGTTTCGAGATGCCATCCAATGGGTGGCAGAGCAGCCCTGGTCGGACGGCAAGGTCGGGTTGTGCGGGGTGAGCTTCCTGTGCATCAGCCAATACCTGGCGGCGGCGGTTCCGGATGGGAAGACCGTTCCCGATGCACTGAAGTGCATGATTCCGTGGGAAGGCGTATCAAATCTGTATCACGATTTAGTGTGCCGCGGTGGTGTTGCGGATACTGGATTTCTGAATTTTTGGTGGCACACGGAAGTGAAGGACTGCATCAACGTGCCTATTGAGACCTACCTTGAAATCGAGGAGGCCACCCCACCGGAGCTGGTTGAGCATCATCCGTTGTACGACCAGTTTTGGCGGGCGAAGGCACCGCCATTGGAAAACATCACGACGCCGATGCTGGTCGGTGCTTCGTTCTCCGATCATGAATTGCACACGATGGGGACGTT
>JBCAZH010000196.1:0-2067 GCA_038533155.1 Pseudomonadota bacterium
AAACTCCCAGGGCGTGGGGGTCGACGTCAAAATAGCTCGGATAGGAAACCTCTGCGGTTACTTGCATACCGTCCACGGGTTCACCGGTGGCCTTATCGACAACCTGCCCGGACATTTGGTATCCGCCGACTGAAATGGGAATCGCGCAAGCGGCCACAGTGGTCAACACAGATAGCAGCAAGAGAACTCGGGCAGTGTGCTGAGTCGAAGAGTATTCCATGTAATCCTCGATACCGGTTCTGTCGTTAGTCCATTTGGCTGGCGAGTCTAAATGCGGTCCCGACACCGAGGAACAAAAACAACAGGTCGATGATGCCTAGACTCTCGCGAACCATCTCCCATGCCGATATCTCGCTGAGCGAGAAGTCCTGGCCGGTTTGCCATTCTCGGAAACTGGGTTGCGTAGCCGCGAAGTCGCGCAGGTCTTGTTCAAAATACTCGCGAAAATCGCGAAGCTCCTGACGGCTGACTCTGCTCGCTTGCGTTGCGTCGGTATAGTTGCGCTCGACCATGTATTGGCGCAGCGCGCCGTCCGACCCATCCAACCGAACCAAGAGGTTCGCGTCTTCTCGTTGTTCTTCATACACGGCTCGCAGTTCCGCGTCGTCACTCGCCATTTCGGTCGAGATGTCGCGAAACTGATCAAGGATCGCGTCGAACGCCCAAAACTTGCCGAGCGCGATCGATCCGACGACCAGCAGTGCGCAGATGACACCGGCAGGCGTTCCCTGCGAGCCAAACATTGCCGCCGCGAATCCGACGGCGCCACCGATCGCCCATGCAACTAGGGCAAGCTCGTAGTCGAAGGTGATCGCGACAAATTTCCACGCCCACGCACCAGCGAGCGCTGCCAGCGTTGCGGCAACCAATGCCACAACGTTGAAACCTCGTTCTTCCTTCTTTTGACGTGACGTGGCGGCGGGTTTGCTTGCCGTTACAGATGCTGGTGCTTGCAAGCCCGTCGCGGTCTGCGTGGGATGCCGGCCGGTCGTTTGCGACGCCGTCGAATCCCACTTATGAAAGAAAATGCCGCAGCTCTCGCATTGCTCTGATTTTTCTTGAACGTGGCCGCAGTTGGGACATTCGATAGTGTCGCGCGACCCCCGACTTGGGGTGTCGTCCTCCACAAGCGACAGACTTTCTTCCGCCGCGTGCAGGGGCGGAATCTCCTGTTCTGGCTCAAATCCCACGGTGTCCGTCAAACGTTGCGGCGTGGGTTTAGGCGCTGGCGGTTCTATGGGTGCCGCTTTAACTTCAATACCGAGCGCGGCGAGACCTTTGCAAAATTTGTCCGCCTCCGTGCGCGTAAGGTCCTTTTTTAGGACCCGCGGGCGATTGAAAAATTGGGCGGCATGTTCGGGCTTTAGTTTTAAACGCGTCAGCAAGTGTCCTTGGACCGTTTCCGCATCAAAGCCACTAATGATCTTGCCGGTACTGACTACATTGAATCGGGGCGAGGTTGTCATTGTTGTCCCTCGATTGTTATTCAAAGTCGGGTCGTGCCCTGTGAGCCGTGCGACTCGGAACTCAGGTGGGCTTCAATGCACCCAAAAGTATACGTCATCGACACATGCGATTGGACTGACTACCCGAGGTCTTTAGCGGCATTCCACCAAATCAGAATCAATTTCGCTTCACCAGAACCGCCAAAGCTAAACACGGCCTAGTCATCAGTCGGTTGGTGTGGATTCAGATCATGAACGACGTAACGCTGACAAAAAAAAGCGGCAAGAACTATGCGCTCTTGCCGCGAATGCTGACATTCAGCCGATCACTCCAGCATCGCATCATCGAGCATTTGCACTAGCTCATCCCGGCTGTAGCTGTACGGTCCCCAAGTATTGAGCTCAACGAGCTGTTGGATCTTGGTTTGAATCGTTCGACGCTGCTCACCTTCGTTCGGAACAACGACATAGCGGAGCAGTGGTTCCTCATCAAACAAGGCATGCATGAACGCTTCGGTGACCTCGTCGGGTTGTTTGTAAGACAGTTCTCGCTTTGCGGTCGCCTCATACTCCGCCTGCATCTGCTCGGTGATCACGCCACCCGCGGCAACCACGCGCGCCA
>JBCAZH010000197.1:0-2007 GCA_038533155.1 Pseudomonadota bacterium
GGGTTCCTCGCGCGTCCGCAACGACCGCCACCGACGCCATAACGCCATCCGTGTAACTCAGCAACTCACCGCCCTCGGGAACACGAACTACCCGCAGCGCAGGTGCTGTGACCATCGCAACCGAACAAGCGAGAAGTGGCGCGGAGGCCCACACGCTTCGGTAGCCTTTTGGCGGGAGCACACAGAGCGGGTAGGCAACTGCGGTAAACAAGAGCAGAAGCTTGGCTTCAAAAAGCGGTAACAGGAAAACCCCGAACATCAGAGGTGCCAACGCGCCTGCGATCGTATTCACACCCAGGGCACGGCCTACACCGAAACTTGAACGCGCCGCTTCTGCCAAGTGGCTGAAAAGCGCGCCCATAACCAGGGTTGGTAGCGCGAAGACCAAAAGCGCCAGGACCATTTCCCCTGAGATCGCGGCCACGTATCCGTTGCCGAACCATTCCGTTAGCGACAAATGTACGGGCAACGCAAAGTACAACACGCCCGTGCCGACGAGCACAGCTATCGCCATTGAGCCGACCAATTTCTCCAGCGTCTCTTCGAACGTCTGCGTGTTCCGCAAGCGCGAGAACCAGGCGGCACCAACTGCGGTTCCCACCAAGTACACCGACAAAAGGCTAGCGAACGTGAACACCGTGTTCTCGAGCACCTGACTCAACACACGGATCACAATCACTTCGAAACCGATACCGAGAAATCCCGTGACCGCCAACAGCCAGCCTAACCGCGCAGATGTTGGTGCGTGGCCGGCGTCATCCGCGGGTTGTGACTGAATATTTTCTGATGACATCACCAACGCGGCCAGTGCGCAACAGAGATTGACACCAGCGAGGAGTAACAGCGTGGCATCCAAACCCTGGCTAGGCACCAGATACATGGTTGTGACCAGAGTTCCAAGCACCGCACCGAAAGTGTTCGCGGCATACAGCCCAGCGACGCTGCCGCGTCCCCTGTTGTTGACGCTGGCCAGTACCCTTTGGAGCGCCGGGAGCGTCCCGCCCATCGCCACTGTCGCAGGCAAGAGCAGGACAAAAGTCGCGCCGAATGCGACTAGCCAGTGCTGAACGGGTGCTGGCGCTACACCGAGCCAGTGGCTGACCAGCGTGTTGAACACGTCGATTGCAACGATCAGAAAGACCGACCACAAGGCGATAACAAACTCGAATGCGGCGTACCATCGAGCGGGGCGTGCGCTCCGTCGGACCGGACGATCAAGGAACCATGCACCAATGCCCAAACCTGCGAAAAAGGCGGCAATGACTGCGAGAACCGATACGATCTCGTGGCCAAGCGCCACAGTCACGGCCCGCGTCCACACCATTTCATAGCCCAAACCGGCAAACCCGGATGCAACCATCAGCGAGAATATGGCCAGCCTGTGTCGGTTGGCGGCGGTAGGCCCAGTCTCTACGGACTGTTCAGAAAATTCGATGCTCTTCTCCACTGGAAGTCGATCCTGCGTTCTGTGACCAGTGTGCGTGATACTCGTGACCGATTTATGACCGAACGGAAGTTTCGAATCACGAACCGATGCTCATTCCGATGTTGCTATCATATCGAACGTAACCTCAGAGAAAATCAAACCGTCTTCATGAAAAATCGAATCAATAGAACTCTCGCCATCGCTTTTGTCGCTCTGCTGACAACGGGCTGCGAGAGTATTCCACTCAGCCTAGAAACCCCTGGGGTGACGGTGACATCCTTCCGAGCCCTTCCGGGCAGTTCGCTCGCACCGCAATTCGAAATTGGACTAAAGATCGATAACCCGAATCCGATTCCGTTGAGCATCAACGGTATTAGCTATGCAGTCAGTCTTGAAGGTGAGTCGGTGGTTACCGGCTTGACCCAGGAGGTTTCACCTATCGAGCGCTACGGCAGCGGAGAGGTGACGATTACAGCAGCGCCAGACCTCGCCTCAACCGTGCGTGTGATTACCGGCTTGCTCGGCGGTCGGAAGGATTCGGTGAACTACGCGCTGGAAGCCGAACTCGATGTCGGACGATT
>JBCAZH010000198.1:0-1992 GCA_038533155.1 Pseudomonadota bacterium
AACGTGAAGGTGTCCGAATGATCCAACGGTACAGGCGTCTCCGGATAAAGCGACTCGAGCAACTCGACGATACGTGTGGCTTTTTCTTCTCGGCGCATAGGTTTGGTAACGAATGATCGATGATTATGAAGGGTCTCATCTGTCAGTGTATCGCCTTCGCAACTATTTGGTTCAGCGAAATTGTCACTCCAATGGAGCGTATAGGTATTGCGATAAACGACTGTTTTCGCGAGAGAGTTGCGAGCGAACGTTCCGTCGAGCCGCTGTCGATAGTGAGCTTTTTTCAGTACACTTGGTTAAGGGGACATCAGCGTTACACAACGCGATAAATTGAATTCACGCGCAATGACCGACCAAAGCAAATTACTCGATCAACTTAAGATCGACCGCACCGAAACGCCACCGACCGGTTTAGGAACTGGGGCGGTCGTTACCATAGCTTTGGTCTCGGCCACGATAGGTGCAGCAGCGATGTTTTGGCTCGCACCGAGCAATCCCGCAGGCGATGAATCATCAGCGCCCGCCATCGTCGAGAACAAAACGCCAAAGCCACAACCAACCGAGGCACCGACGGCTGCAGAAACGCCGAAGGATGCGAACGAACAAATACTGAACGCCTCCGGCTACGTCACAGCACGTCGGATCGCAACAGTGTCCTCACAAATCACAGGATTGATCACTGAAGTCAACGTCGAAGAAGGTATGGTCGTAGATGCAGGCCGAGTACTGGCGAAACTCGACGACGCATTGGCTCGAGTCGACTACGAACTCGCAGTCGCGAGACTCGCGTCGCAACGTGCGGCTGTCGAGAACACGCGCGCCAACCTCGCCGAAGCAGAGCGCGTGTTTGAGCGGGCAAAAAAGCTACGTCCACAAGGCCTCGTGTCCGAAGCAGAGCTTACCCAAGCAACCGCACGTTACGACGCATTGGTCGCAGACTTGGAGCGTGCTCAGGCAGACGTTGGTGTGCTGGAACTGGAGATCGCACGCCAGCAAGAACGCTTGGCATTTCACATCATCACCGCACCGTTCGCCGGTGTTGTGACCGTAAAAAACGCACAGACAGGCGAGATCGTCTCGCCAGGCTCAGCTGGCGGCGGGTTCACCCGAACGGGCATCTGCACGATTGTCGATATGGATTCACTGGAAATCGAAGTCGACGTCAACGAAGCGTTTATCGGTCGCGTGGAGGCAGGCCAGCGAGTGATAGCGAATCTCGACGCCTACCCTGACTGGGACATCGAAGCAGCGGTCATCGCAATTATCCCAACTGCGGACCGTGCGAAAGCGACAGTGAAAGTACGCATCCAGATCAAAGACAAAGACGCACGAATTCTCCCGGACATGGGAGCGAAGGTCGCTTTCCTGCGGACCTGATTGACACAGCGAGGACTGAGTAATGGCCGACGATATCCTTTATGACCTGAAAAACATCAGCAAGAAATTCGTTAAAGGCAAAGAAACCATCACCGTCTTCGATGACCTGAACATGTCTATTGCACGCGGTGATTTCCTCGCGATCATGGGGCCCTCGGGCTCCGGTAAGACAACCTTGTTGAACATGCTCGGGGGCGTCGATCAACCGACCGCCGGAGAAGTTCATTTCGACGGTAAGCGAGTCGATACGCTTTCGGAAACTCAACTCGCTGCATGGCGCGCGAACAACATCGGTTTCATTTTTCAGTTTTATAACCTGATGCCGATGCTCAACGCCCAACGCAATGTGGAGCTTCCATTGTTGCTCACTCGACTAGGTGCCGCACAGCGCAAAAAGAGTGTCGCCGCTGCACTGGAGCTTGTGAGTTTGTCCGATCGCGCCAAACATATGCCGAAAGAGATGTCTGGCGGCCAGCAACAACGTGTCGCAATCGCGCGGGCGCTGGTCTCTGATCCTAAGCTGTTACTGTGCGATGAGCCTACCGGCGACCTGGATCGTCAAACAGCAGACGAAATCCTGTCGATGCTGCAGCTGCTCAATCGTGACTACGGCAA
>JBCAZH010000199.1:0-1968 GCA_038533155.1 Pseudomonadota bacterium
CGACCGATACAAAACCACTGCTCAAAGGAACAGCGGGGCTGAAGCCCGGTTCAGCTGGCGATGACGAGAGCACCTCGCGCCATGTTGCTGGTCCGAGTGGCGTGAATTGTTGCGCGACAAGATCTTGAAAGCGTCGATTCAAGCGACGAGCCATCCGTCGAAGTTCTTTACGTTTACCCCAATACCCGACACCCACATCGGAGAAATCCGGCTCAAACGGTATTGGCGTCGCATTCAACCATGCGGTTCGGGCTATATCCCACAGTTCAATGGCCTCTCCCTTCAACACACCCGTAACCCCGAACGCGGGAAAGTACTTACCGACGGGATCGTCCACTCGGTTCGACCCATCGTCCACGGCGAAACGCTCGCGGTACCCATTGAACAGATCCGTGAAATGCTCTCCGCATGTTTTTCCACCTGCACTTCTCAGTTCAGCCGTCTGCTCCCAGGTCAATCCTATGCTTCGCTTCGCGCATCGAAGTAGCCAGCGATTGAAACCGCGGCGATCTTCGGGTCCATAGCCTGCATAGAACGATCCAAACACGCCGATCAAGGATGCAAACTGGTCGAAGTTCACAACCGACGTCCTGACGAAGACGCGCGGGTCATCGACCACAAATTGAATGCCTTTTTGTAATCCATCGATGATGTCTTTGGCATGAAACACTGGGTCCGGCGACGTCAACAGCAGTTCAATCGCTTCTTGATTGATCAGTGGGCCGAGATCCCGCAACAAGCGGATGAACGCGTCTACGCCCTCTTGCGGCAATGGGCCTTCCAAGAGTTCGACAATATTGCCTGCGGAAACACCGGCAAGTAACGCACCAACCGTGTCGACATCTTGAAAAAGTCCTGCGTCTGTCAGCCCAACCACGGACTTCAGCATTAACGCGTAGCGTGCGTCCCTTTCTTTCTCGCTACATGCACCACGTCGCCGACCACAATTGTGCAAAAGCGGATTCGCCCACATGCTTTCCATCAGGAACGCTGTGATGCTGCCGGAACTTCCCCCTGCCGCGCAGGCGATTGCACCGAATTCTTCGACATGACGTGCAAGTGCGCCGTAGTGCGCAAAGAGGTTTTGTCCGTTGCCCCGGATCCCGGCGCAGGTCGAGGACTTTGCATCCGGGCGGGGTATGTAGGTTTCAACCTCCGAATGTGCGGGTTCCGACAACAATCCTGCCAACGCCAGGACACTCACCAGAAACAGTGCGCGATTCGTCATAGTGATGATCCCCCCATCATCTATTCTTCTTTTTCTATCCACCGATGCAGCAGCTCTCGCCGCACACCAATTTTTAAGTGTCGCGAACGGCCACGATCAGCTTGTACATCACTATAGATCGTGGAAACGAGGGTCGCAACATCGCTCAACAGTGCGGATCGCGGCACGATTGTGCAATCAAATTTCGAGTAATAACTGCGTATTGTGGATCACGTGGGGGCTCTTTCATGATGTTTTGACACGCCACCGCATGCGGTCCATGACCCGGTCACCCATTTGACCAACAGATAGACAAACGGCGTATCGATGATGGTGATCAACAACTTCACAAGGTAGGTTCCTAGAACCAGTGCCGGTAGCAGATCCGTGGCAATCACACCGTAGAACGCGATCGTATAGAAGATCGCGGTATCCACGAACTGGGATATTGCCGTCGAACCGTTGTTTCGTAGCCAGAGCCATTTTTGCCCAGTCATCCGTTTGATTCGATCAAACAGGAAGATATCGAGAAGCTGAGCAACGAGCGTTGCACAAATTGAAGCAACGATCATTCGACCCGCCTGCGAGAAGACACTGACGTAAGCTTCGTTCAATGGCCAGCCAGGCGCTGGCGGCAAATAGACGCCCAAGAGATAGAACGCGATTGCAACCGCATAAGTGGCCGCGCCGAGGTAAACCATCAGTCGCGCGCGCCGCGCACCCCACACTTCCGCAACTGCATCAGTGCAGGGAAACGTCAC
>JBCAZH010000200.1:0-1922 GCA_038533155.1 Pseudomonadota bacterium
TGCCCTACCCGACGCGCGTTGGATAACAAGATCGAACAGGCACTGACCAAAGTGGCAGATGGCGGAATGTTGTGGATCTCTTGGCCAAAGAAATCCTCACCAATGTTCAAAGATCTCACCGAGGATCAGCTACGTGAAGTGATTCTCCCAACGGGCTGGGTCGATGTGAAGGTATGCGCGGTCGACGCTGATTGGTCGGGACTCAAGTTTGTGAGGCGGAAGAAGGCTTGAGCTTCTCTCCGCGGACGCGAGACTCGACGACGACCTACTGATCTCGTCGATGAGACCGAATCGCCAAACGAATGGCTTGGGTTCGCGAAATTCCCGGATTTCTGCGTAGCTGTGCTTGGATCAGTCGCTCGACCTGTTCAGTATCGCCAAAGCAACGAACCAACAATTCCCGCTCCAGAACCTCTTCCGAATGTCGCGACTCATCCCCTCGAAAGAAGATGAGATACGCAAGAATAAGAATGATGAGACCGACGGGGACTAGATTGGCCATATGATATCTCTAGCTTGCGTTCTCGATCAAAACGACCGCATCACCGCGGTTTCGGTTCGGACACAAAGGACATGATGTAGGTAATCCACACACCCAATGGCGAGAACAAAAACGCCAAACCACCCCACAAAATCCCGCTGCGACCGAGGCCACTCGCGTAAAGGCCGATGGCGATGAAATAGCCAATGCCAGCAATAAGTCCGATTGAGAAAGCCGCGAAATCCACCGTCGGCATTATCACTGGGTCGACGCCTAAAGGAAGAAACAGTCCGACTATAATGCCGAGGTGAGCCGCCCAAAACGTCAAGTCCACAGCGATGCGTTTAGGTTTCTCCAGCACGACATCGCTACGTTCCAGCTCGGCTTGCGGCGCGGCGTACGGCTGGTTCATGTTTGTTCCCTCGAATTGCGGCGCGTTGCCGCGCTCTCTTTTTTTGATCATTACAGGTTTTAACCAACAACGAAACCAGATTTAACCGATGGGCGTCGCAGGCCCATCGAAGACTGCATCGTAGTAGTTGCTGTCGCCCTGATCGACCAACTGCTGGGCAAGACGAAAACCCGCCTGGGTCAGAGTTCGTTCGTACACCTCGAAACCGAGCGACACGCTTTCGACACCGGTTGTGATATCCGGCCACCGGCCAGCCTCGGCGGGCGCGCCGAACATGAATCGACCGCCCGCTCGAAGGGCACTCGGAATCCGACGAATCAAATCGATCTGATCTGACTCGGACAGCAAGAACATCAGCCCAACGGCGATCACAGCGTCGAACTTCCGGTCGAAAAAGGTGGAGGTTTGAACCGACTCGCAGCGCGTCACTACGTCCGGAAAGCGAGCGCGGAAGGTCCTCAGCAGCGTTGGTGACGAATCGATCGCCCAAACTGATAGATCATTTTCTTGAAGCGCGGCGGTCACCGGATACCCACCACCGCAGGCCAGCTCGAGCACCGTCGCATTGGGCTTCAAATCGCGCGCCCACCGGTCGACGATATTCGCTCCCACTAACGAAGTATCGCGAACGGCTAGGTAGCTCTCTGCGTGCCTCTCGTAAGCGAGAGTGGATTCTTCTCCCATCGCGAATCTACTCCATGAGCACTGGCACGTCGCGATGCTTCGGATGGCAATCTCGTATCACCTCAAGAATCTGATCGATCTCCGGCGTGATTGTCGTGATGGTGTCACCAGCTTCGAAACCGATCATCACAACTCGGCTGTGACCTTGGTAGATTCCACCGATTTCAGCGCACCGATCGACAATCATCGGCTCTGCTTCCCCCCACGGCACAAAGTCTGGACTCTCGCGAGTCTCAACTCTCTGTCGTTCGAGCGCTGACGCTGACCATGGACTATTCGCACAGGCTCCAATGACGAATGTGACAGCGAGAATTGCATTGCGTCGGCAAGCCAGTCGGAGCAAAT
>JBCAZH010000201.1:0-1911 GCA_038533155.1 Pseudomonadota bacterium
TACAAGCTTGCGGCATTTGTGCTGTCGGCGATGATCGCGGGACTTGCGGGTGCGTTGTATGTGCCACAAGTTGGCATTATCAATCCGACGGAGTTCCAGCCTTTAAACTCGATCGAGATCGTTATCTGGGTTGCTGTCGGCGGGCGCGGTACCTTGATTGGACCGATCATCGGTGCGGTGTTGGTCAGCTTCGCGAAGACCCAGTTCACCGGCTGGTTTCCTGAGGCTTGGTTGTTCGCGCTGGGCGCGCTGTTTGTAGTCACGACACGCTACCTACCGGATGGACTTGTCGGTCGGTATCGGAAGGCGCAGTCCCGATGACGGAGTTCCAGCCTTTAAACTCGATCGAGATCGTTATCTGGGTTGCTGTCGGCGGGCGCGGTACCTTGATTGGACCGATCATCGGTGCGGTGTTGGTCAGCTTCGCGAAGACCCAGTTCACCGGCTGGTTTCCTGAGGCTTGGTTGTTTGCGCTGGGTGCGCTGTTCGTAGTCACAACGCGCTATTTACCGGATGGACTTGTCGGTTGGTATCGGAAGGCGCAGTCCCGATGACGGCGAGGCCAGACACTCGAAACGGCGTTGTGCTGTATCTCGAATCCGTCTCGGTCAGCTTCGATGGCTACCAGGCGCTCAATTCACTGTCACTGACAATTGATGAAGGTGAACTCCGGTGTCTGATTGGACCTAACGGCGCAGGCAAGACCACACTGATGGATGTCATCACCGGCAAGACTCGCCCGGATTCCGGCGAGGTTTGGTTCGGACAGAATATCGACTTGTTGAAATTCACTGAGTCCGAAGTGGCGCATATCGGTATCGGAAGGAAGTTTCAGAAGCCGTCGGTCTTCGAACAACAGACGGTCAGCGAGAACTTGATGCTTGCGATTTATGACCAACGAACGTGGTGGCGGGCGTTGAGCTTTAAGCCGTCGTCTTCGCAGAAGCACCGAATCGACGAAATTCTGGAAACTACGGGACTGTCCGAATTCAGGCATCGTGTTGCCGGCGCTCTGTCGCATGGTCAGAAGCAATGGTTGGAGATCGGTATGTTGCTCGCGCAGGATCCGGCCTTGCTACTCATCGACGAACCGGTCGCTGGTATGACGGAGCAGGAAACGGAGCGGACGGCAGCGCTTCTGACCCACTTGGCCGGTGAGCACACGATTGTCCTCGTCGAGCACGACATGGCATTCGTTCGTTCGATTGCGAACACGGTGACGGTTCTGCATGAAGGTGCGGTGCTGGCAGAGGGGACGATGCAAGAGGTGCAGCAGAATCCGGAAGTTATTCGCGTGTATCTGGGGGAGTAGATGCTAAGCGTTGCATCGATCAATCAGTACTACTCCGGCAGTCATATCTTGCGGGATGTCACGCTGAAACTCGCTCAAGGCGAGATTACCGCACTGACCGGTCGAAACGGCGTGGGGAAAACAACGCTGTTGAGATGCGTGATGGGATATCTTCCATTGGCATCCGGAACGATTGCGTTCGACGGCGCGCCCATCGACACATTCACGACTGAACAAAGAGCGCGATCCGGCATGGCCATCGTGCCGCAGGGTCGCATGATTTTTCCGCGCTTGACGGTGGAAGAGAACTTGGCGCTTGCGCTCGTTTCCCGCCGCGATGGCCAGCGACGGATTCCTGACGAGGTCTACGAGTGGTTTCCAGTGCTAGCTGATATGCGGCATCGGCGCGGCGGTGATTTGTCCGGTGGTCAGCAGCAACAATTGGCGATCGGGCGTGCGCTCGTGCAACAGCCAAGTTTGTTACTGCTCGACGAGCCTTGCGAGGGGATTCAGCCATCGATCGTCCAGGAGATTGGTGTCACGCTGAAGCGTCTCAATCGTGAACTCGGCCTGACCATTCTGATTGTCGAGCAGAACCTGAATTTCCTGCGCGCGGTCTG
>JBCAZH010000202.1:0-1849 GCA_038533155.1 Pseudomonadota bacterium
ACGTTCAGACTGGCGATCAAAGCAATGATCAACGCGAATAGGGGGACGTGGGCGACCACGAAAGCGGTTTGACCCACCGAGTCTTCGAGCTGACTGAGTACCGGCAAAACACGCCATTCATGGTTCGGCATCGCGTCGAGCTCATGTGAAAACAACAACCCAAGCCCAAGATAAAACAATGCGTCTTTCATCACTGGTTTCAGATGGCTACCCAGATCGACACTCTCCCGAAGCTAGCGCCGCTCCATATCCTTCAGGCCAAGAAGCACAGCGGCGCCAAGAAGGAACGAACCGGCGACTCGGTTCAAATGTTGCCGAGCTGTTGGTCGCAGTTTCCGACTGATCCAGTCGGCGCCCTTGCCGTACATGCACAGGAACGTCCCATCGATGACCAAGTAGGTGGCACTCAGAATCACGAATTGACTGGCCAGCGCACGCTCGGGATCGATGAACAGTGGGAAGAGAGCCGCGAAGAACACCACGGCTTTAGGATTCGCGGCCGACGTAAAGAAACCTTGCCAATAAAGCGCTGCACGGGACTTCTTCGGCGCATCACGATCGAGACCTGCGTTCGGCTTCGAGAGCACCAGCTTAAGTCCCAAGTAGACAAGATAGGCGACGCCCGCCCATTTCACGACAACAAAGAAACTGCGAGAGCCGACGATCAGGCTAACAAGTCCGACGCAAGCCACCAGCATCTGTAGGAGGTTCGCGGTTAAGTCTCCGCCCGCGGTGAACAGCGAACGCCGGAATCCGCTGCCGATGCTATTAGACAGCATCAGTAACTGACTGGGACCGGGAGTGCTCATGAACACCAAAACGGTTCCGACATACGCCATCCATTCCTGCATTCCCATGAGAAACCTCCCGTTAGACCTTCAACGCCTTATCGTCGATCGCGTGCCACCCAATCAACCGTCTTATGAATCACTGCGACGATCACCACGACAGCCGACAACACCAAGTACGCACCGAATACATGTTTCAGCGAACCGGCAACGACACCCGGATCACTCCAGGTACCCCAAGTTCTCGCCAATTCGAAAAACAGAATTCCAAGAGCAAAGTACAAGACCCAGCGAGTCATGTTGCCCCATACGAAGTGGACAATAGAACCACCCCAGCGAACTCCGTCCGGACGACTGCTCATATTGAAAGTCCTGTTCAAACTTACGATCGCACCATCACGCACCCGGCTCGTCAGCGACATCCGCGCATGATGCTACCGTCAACTGCACCCTACTCCGCAGAACCGAGCAATTCCAATTTCTCGGCGTTTTGTTCAGTTTCTCGTTACGTGTTCAGTACCTGCCAGGCTTTAAAGGTCTTCGGGACCTTCATGTCCTTAAGATCCTCCCACGCCTCCATCGCCTCCTGGCGTGTTCCCGCATTGGCTGCGAGAAAATCAGACACGAAATTGTTCATTCTTGCTGATGGAATCTGGGGGAGGCGTCCCGGCTCCGAGCAAAGCTTGATGTAGTGATTGACCAAGTCAGCGTAGGTGATTCCGTGCGCTACATTTTCTTCACGCCAACGATTCAGCCAATACCAAGCGCCCGACTTCGAGGGCACCGAACCGTGAATCTTTGCCGCCTCCGACTTTATGAACGACTTAGTGGCTTTGTTGCTCACGTAATGAACAATGCGCGATTGCAAACTGAGCACGTCGGGATCTTTACGCAGCACTTTCCCGACGCGTCGACGTCGAGCCTTGGGCAACTCACCGCTCTCTAGATAACCCCTGATGAGTCCCTCCAGCTGGTCCTTACGCAGCCGAGACACGCCCGGGAACCCAAGCTCCGTCGCAAACCGCTTCAGATCAGCCGCATACCAGTAGCCGTTATCGAAA
>JBCAZH010000203.1:0-1820 GCA_038533155.1 Pseudomonadota bacterium
GGCATTACCGCCCTTCACTGACTATCGGCCAGCTAAACGGCTTCTCGGTCGAGCGATTGAGTAACATCGCTCGACGTATCTTTCCAACGATAGTTGCCGACGTATTGACGGACGCGCCTTTCATCCTCAAGAGCGTATAGGTGTAGCCATTGATTGTCGAACAGTTCTCGAACGCTGTCGTGCTTCATAAGGATCGCCGTGATTGCTTCGGCCGGTGCGGCAATGATTGCGGATAGCCGTTCGGGTTTGTGCAAAAAGCGCTCGCCGTTATGTACCGATTGCCATGGCAAACCTACCCGCAGATCGCCCGTAGTACCTTCAAGAACGCCGATACCACTGACCACGTTGTGCAGCGTCTTATCGCCACTCCCAAGCTGTCGGTTGTCGATCGTAGACGCGTAGTACTGCAAGCTGATCCAACTGGCTACAACCAATGGTGCGGCCATGATGAGCTCGAGGACGGCGAATCCATCGTCGCGTCGCCATTCGTACTCATGCAAGAAACTCCGTCCATGCAAATCCGTATGCCGCGTGGCGGTTCTCGGTGCTGCGATAAATGCCTGGCAGCCGTCCAATCTTGGCTGCGGCGCAGTACATCGCGCGCGGTTTCGTTCATGACGCCGTGATCACGTGCACGCGTCAAACGCACGGTCATCGCGGCACTGTCGAACAGTGTTTGAAGTCGAGCGACGTACGGCTGGCTGTCCTTGGGAAGCTGGCAAGTATCTAGTAGCGTTACTTGGTCGCTTGCAGTGTCGTGTAAGGCGGCGATTAAAGTGGTTTGTGCGGAAATTTCGATGCCGCGGGAGAGCAACTGAGTGCGTACGTCTTGGTCGTTCAAGATGCGGGCGGCTAGCATCGCCCGCATGGCCGCCGCAAGCACCACAGTGGTAGCGCAACGCCATCAAGGATTTCCAAATCAGTTTCTTGAGCCCGCTCTCGTCGGAAGACGATGTCGTCGTGGTTCTTCGCTCCGACGTTGACCTCGGAGACATTCCGGCACTTGCCGAGACATTTCATGCGGTCACGCTCAAACGTAAATTCCCGAACCCGTATCTACCCAAACTGCTTCGTCGGATCGACGACGGATTGCTGCCACGCGCGGATGACTAATCGGGCTTGACGAGGCTACCGTCCGCATCGATCAACAATTCGCCATTGTCCTTATAGAACGGCAGCTTGGGCGGTACATCGAGAAGATCCAGCACTCGCTCACAGGGTCTGCATAACCTGACACCTTTGGGTGAACACACGATCGGTCGATTGACCAGCACGGGATGACTCACCATCGCGGCGAGCAATTCTTCATCGGTCGTCGATGGGTCGGTCAGTCCGAGCGACTCGGCTGGCGATCGAACCACCCGCAAAGCATCACGGGGCGTGAGGTTGGCTGCCGTGAACAGGCCGACGAGCTGGGCTTTCGTCCATCCCACGTCGAGGTACTCAACTACAGTCAGATCTGCCCCAGAGGATTCAATCAGGCGCAGCGTGTTGCGCGAAGTGCCGCAGTCGGGGTTGTGATAGATGGCAATCATCCGCTTAGCGTCGCACTTCCCGGCCTTGTGCAGCAAGTCTTCATGGTTCCGTGCCCCTTGAATAACAGCGCCAATGTCAATTATGACAAGCCCGTCACAACGCGGTAACTCTGCTGTCATTTCTTCGTCACCTCGTGGTCACTCAGCGTTTTTAGTGTCCCTACTTGCGTTTGCGCTAGAGCGATGTAGTGAGTGGGGAACGGTCGCCAGTTACTGCAATAACAAGGTCAACGCAATTCCCGAAATCAATAAACTCGAGTTACCTAACGGGGGTATGTCTCACCA
>JBCAZH010000204.1:0-1810 GCA_038533155.1 Pseudomonadota bacterium
TGCAACAGGCGGTCGCCATTGCCAAGCAGTCGGGTCACGAGGTCGCACTCTCCTTGTCCGACTCGTTCTGCGTGGAACGCCATCACGCGGCCTTCCTCTCGCTCGCCTCAAGCGACGCCGACATTATCATCGGCAATGAAGCGGAGATGACGAACTTGTTCGAAGTGGACAATTTCGCTGATGCCGTGAGCGCCGCGAAAGCCAACGGGCGACTCTTTGTCATGACACGATCTGAGAAGGGTTCGGTGTTGGTCATGGGTGACACGGTTGTCGAACAACAGGCGGATGCTATCAGCGCAATCGTGGACTCTACCGGCGCCGGCGATGCTTACGTCGCCGGATTTCTATACGCCTACGCTAACGGCGACTCGTTAGCCGCAGCCGCGACGCTTGGCACACGCTGCGCGACGTTGGCGATTCAACAAGTCGGCGCCAGACCGAAACCCAGTGACCTCAAAGCATTGTTAGCCTGAGGCGAGCTGCTGCGTTACTCATGCCCGGCAATGACCGTTGCAAGCGCGACGCGAATCATGTCATCGAACGTGTGCGAGCGCTCCTCTGAACTGAGTGCATCGCCCGTTCGAATATGATCGCTGACGGTGCACATCGCCAGTGCGGCAACGCCCAGTTCCGCCGCCACGGCATACAACCCCGCCGTTTCCATCTCGACACCGTAGATACGATAGCGCTCCATGGTGTCGAACATATCGGGATCCGGTGTATAGAACAGGTCTGACGTGAATACATTGCCCACCTGGTGTTCGACCTCCAAAGACCGTGCAGCCGTCACAGCTGCACTCAGTAGATCGAAGTCGGCGATACACGCAAAGTCATAACCACCGAAGCGCATTCGGTTTGTTGCCGAATCCGTACACGCGCCCTGCGCGATGACAAGATCTCGCAAGGCCATTTGCTTCTGCACAGTCCCACAACTGCCGACGCGAACCAAGCGTTGCACGCCGTATGCGTCGATCAGCTCGTGTGCGTAAATCGAAACCGAAGGAATTCCCATGCCGTGGGACATCACCGACAGTGGCATGCCCTTGTAAGTGCCAGTAAACCCCAACATGTTGCGGACATTCGTGACTTCTCGAGCGTCATCGAGAAATTTCTCTGCAATGTACTGCGCGCGGACGGGATCCCCAGGCATCAATACCGTGGGAGCGAAATCTCCGGGCGCCGCATTCATGTGTTTGGTGGCCATCTGCTATCCTCATCCGAGTTCGACTCGATATTACACCGCGACATTGATCAATCGAGCAATAGTATTTGTTTCGCAAAGCGCCACCGATGACTGAAAACTCAGAGTTCTATACCGAGGAGCGTTGTTTTATTCGGGAGTGGGTCAATACACCCGATCAACCCGAAGCGTCGTTGGCGCAGTGCCGGGTCGAGGTTGGCGTCACTACGCAAAAGCACCGACTCTCGGTTACTGAGTGGTACATCGTCAGGTCGGGCGCTGGCATTTTGTCGCTCGACGATACTCCGCCCGTCTCGATCGGCCCGGGCGACCGTGTTTGTATTGCCGCGGGCCGCGCCCAATCTGTCCGCAGCGTTGGGGACACGGACTTGGTTTTCGATTGTCTTTGTATCCCCCGCTTCACACCGGAGTGTTATGAATCTTTGGAATAGAACTCTCGCGCTGATCATCGCCCTGCCGTTCGTCAACGGCTGCGCGACGACAACCGACACCCGTGAACCGGTTGATCTTGTTGTGTATGGCGATCACATTGTGACAATGGTACCCGGCCAGTCTCCGATCGTTGATGGCGCAGTGGCGATTCGTGACGGACTCATCGTGGCGGTCGGC
>JBCAZH010000205.1:0-1766 GCA_038533155.1 Pseudomonadota bacterium
ATACCGTATTGCACGGAGCTGTTGCCGAGATGGTTGATTCGAAAGCCACCTTCTAGCTGGTCTGGAAACGCAAGGCTCGCTTTGTAGTTGCACTCGGAGTGCACGGCGAACGCCATGTGTTCGCCCTCATGAATATCGAGTCCGCACTTTTGAATCAGAAACGTGTTGGCGATCGTATCGAAATACGAGTAGTAGTGAGCGTTGTTCAAATGGCCGTACACGTCATTGTCCATCCAGCGTGTAGTGATCGGCGCAAACCAACCGTAGCGTGCGCGCTGCCTTTCAAGTTCGTCGTTGCTCATACTGATCCGAGGTAAGCGTTCTGGTAGATGGCCCGCGCATCAGCTTCAGTGACCGGGCGGGGATTGTTGATCAGCAACCGTTGTTGGGCCATCGCATCTCTAGCCAGCATATCCAGATCGTTCTCCGGCACGTCTGCGTCGGCAAGCGTCGCGGGCAAACCAACTTCTGCAATCAGGCTCACGAAGTAGTCGATAAGTTGCCGTGCACGTTCGTCGTCGGTTGATGCTAGCTCGTTTTCTACAACAAAGATCGGAGCAAGTTCGGCATACCAATTGGCGCAGCACTCACTGTTGAAAGCAAGCACACTTGGCAAGACCAGGGAGTTGGTCAAACCATGCGGCAAGTGATAGTGCCCACCGAGCGGATAGGCCAACGCGTGCACCGCAGCGACGGGCGCGTTTGCAAACGCTTGTCCGGCGAGGCACGCGCCGAGCAGCATGTTCTGGCGCGCAATGAGGTCGTCGCCATTGTGAGTCGCGGTCACGATACTCGTGGCCAAAAGCCGCAGTGCCTGAACCGCCAGCATGTTGGTGTATGCATTCTTTTTGTGAATGCTGGTGTACGCCTCAACCGCATGCACCATCGCGTCCACGCCAGTCATAGCTGTGATGTGCGGAGGAAGACCGACGGTCAGAGACGCATCGAGCAAGGCGACATCCGCAAACAACTCGGTAGACACCACACCCATTTTGGTTGTCTCACCGGTCGTCACAATAGCGACCGCTGTGACTTCCGAGCCCGTCCCGGCCGTCGTCGGAATCATGATGAGCGGTAGACGCTTGCCGCGAACTTGATCAACGCCGTAAATGTCCGCGAGTGTCTCATTGGAGTTTGCCAATAAAGCGACAAGCTTTGCGGTGTCCATGGAACTACCGCCACCGAAACCGATAACGCCATCGACACGCTCCTGTCGGGCGATTGCCGCGGCCTCGAGCACCACAGATTCCGGCGGATCTGCAACAACCTCGCCGTACACAAGCGGCTCCAGACCAGCGGGGCTCATGTGGCTTTGAAGGTCCGACAAAAGCCCGAGTTGCGCGATCCCCGCGTCGGTCACGATCATCGGACGGCGAATGTTCAGCCCACGACAATGCTCCGCAATCTGCTGGATAGCGCCCGGCTCACTCACAATTGTCTTGACGGTGTTAACGGTGAACGGTTGCATGACTGTCAGTTTTTGCGCGGTGTTCCAGTCGCAAAAAATTCCCCGCGCAATGAGATGCTAAGCGCCAACCTTACTCACACCTCTTTCTCGGCGCGTTCGAACCAGCTGATGATCGTGCGCCAGTACGCATCGCCGTAGAGTTCGCGGAAACGCCGGGTTTCCTGGGTTTTCTCTTCACGCCATACACCAAGCCGCGTGGCGATGTAGTCCGACGTCAAAGGAATGCCGCATTCCACTGTGATGCAGTGGCGCCATTCTTCGTAAGTCGTGGGAATCGGTCCTTTCATCATGCGCGTAA
>JBCAZH010000206.1:0-1762 GCA_038533155.1 Pseudomonadota bacterium
GATTCAGGAGTCTGCTCAGCACACTCAGAAGCCGATCCAACTCCCTAATACAAATCGCGCATAATGTATATTATGTTAAATAATGTATATTGCATGATCATGGTGCAAAGACCGTAAAGCCCGCCACCCCGCAGCCGCTACCTACTGCATGAAGCTGCGCACACTCAGTCTGGAACAACTTCCGCCAATCTTGCTCTCGTTCGCCGGGATCTTGGGTATTGGCCCCATGGCCGTGTTTCGCTTGCTCGAAGGCAACCTGCTGGTTGCTGCGATCGACGGAGCGGCTGCGTGTGCGTTTGGGCTGGTCGCCTGGTTTGTCTATGTCAAAGGTGCCGTACGAGGCCCGAGCATTTGCATGGCGGTGATCGCATTCGCCACCGTCGTGTCGGCGGTGTCGATTCGCGGTCCGGAGCACCTGATCTGGATGTACCCATCCATCGTCGCGATGTTCTATTTGCTGAATCCAAAGGAAGCGGCTGTTTCGGCCCTTGCTGCGATAGCGGCCGTCTTTCCAGTAATGGCACAAACGCAGCACTCAGGTGGCGTTGCGATCTACCTAGCCTCGTTCGCCGTGACCATCGCGTTGTCGGTGGCGTTTGCCGCGTTGGCGGCCGGCCAACGGCGAGCCTTGTATCGAATTACGCTCAAAGATCCACTGACCGGCGTTGGCAATCGCCGCGCGTTAGATTTGGCCTTGGATGCGGCGATCGGGTCTAGCAAACGCAAAGGCTCGTTTGTCCTGATCATGATGGATATCGACCACTTCAAATCGGTGAATGACCTTCATGGTCACTCAACCGGCGATGAGGTGTTGCGACGTGTTGCACACACTATCGGTAGCAAGATAAGACCGACCGACGAGTGTTTCCGTGCAGGCGGCGAGGAATTCGTGATTCTCGCGAAGACAGCAGATATCGAGCAAGCACAAGCACTCGCGGAGCGCTTACGCGTGGCTGTCGCCGGAATTGAGCATACGCACGGCGAAACCCAAGAGACAATGACCGTCACGGCATCCTTTGGCCTAGCCGAACACCGAGCTGGCGAGAGCCGCGATTCGTTGTATCGTCGCGCGGATGATGCGCTCTACGAAGCCAAGCGCAGCGGACGCAACCGGCTGCACTTATCCGAAGGCACCGCGAGTCTCAGTGGCACCGCAAACTACGCGGTGATCCCCGATCTCGAAGACGACGCGAGTTTCAGCGAAGCTTCGTAAGCCCCCTACTCCTGGTCAACTGACGTCGAAAGACGCGACGATGGGCGCATGGTCTGATGCCGGAAACTTCGTATCGAACGCAAACGCCGTCGTCTCATCACGCACCAGTTCGTTGTGAATCTCCGTCGTCTCGTAGTGCGCTAGCAGTCCTTGGGACACCAACAGATGATCGAGCAAGTTCTTCTGTCCGCGGTGATACAGCGTGAATCGGGACGACTCCGGCACGGTGTGTTCAAGCGGGTACATGATGCGGTTGTTTAGCGCCGGGTTGCCGGTGTCACCAACGTCCCCCACGATCGCTTGCATCGGCACCTCCTCCGTCTCCGCGTTGAGATCGCCTCCGATCACCACCATCGCGTCGGGATCATCGTCGAATAGGGTGTCGATGAATACTCGCGTTTCCAGCGCTTGACCGACGCGCTTAAGCGACGACAGATAAAAACCTTCCGCCCAGCCAGCCGCCGACGCCCATTTGAAGTCCGTAGGACCCTCGCCCGCCACACGAGTGGGACGTTTGGATTTGAAGTGCACGTTCAATGCGTGAAGCAC
>JBCAZH010000207.1:0-1698 GCA_038533155.1 Pseudomonadota bacterium
AAGTCGCCGCGCATCTGGTGCATGACTATCTGAAGGCCGGTCTGGATTTAGCGGAAGCTGTTCGCAAGGCGACCGATCGTTTTGAAGGCGCTTACGCACTGCTTGTGTGCGACAACGAGGATCCGGAGCGCATTGTCGTCAGCCGCGTTGCAAGCCCACTCGTTATCGGCTTAGGTATCGGTGAGAACTTCGTCGCGAGTGGTATTCAGGCCTTGTTGCCTGTGACGCAACGTTTCATCTACCTCGAGCAAGGTGATCTTGCCGAGATCACGCGCGAATCGATTCGCATCTTCGATGTCGAAGGTAACGCCGTTAGTCGCGACGTTCATGAAACTCCGGCGCAGCAGGATGCTGCGGACAAGGGTCCGTATCGCCATTTCATGCTGAAAGAAATTTTCGAGCAGCCTGCCGCATTGGCCGATACACTGTATGGCCGCGTCAGCAACAATCGCGTGCTGCCCGATTCGCTCGGACCCAAAACGACCGAGCTGCTGCCCCAAGTCGAGAATATTCATATCGTCGCCTGCGGTACGAGCTACCACGCGGGCTGCGTCGGCAAGTACTGGTTCGAGTCGATCGCCGGTGTGCCGTGCCAGGTCGAAATCGCAAGCGAATACCGTTACCGCAAAGTCGTCGTGCCGAAGAACACGTTGTTCGTGACGTTGTCGCAGTCGGGTGAAACCGCCGACACGTTGGAAGCGTTGCGTCTTGCAAAAGAGTCTGGGTATTTGGGCTCGCTAACGATCTGCAACAGCGCGCATAGCTCGATGGTGCGCGAGTCTGATCTCGTCATGATGACGCAGGCAGGCCCGGAAATCGGTGTGGCGAGCACCAAGGCATTCACGACGCAATTGTTGTCGATGCTGCTCGTGACTCTGATGTTGGCGCGGCATCGCGGCATGAGCGACGAGCGAGAAGCGGAGCTCGTGCCGCACGTCTATCACACCGCAGCGGCCGTCGAAGAATCGCTGAAGATGAACAAAGACCTCAATCTGCTTGCGGAAGACTTTTCAGAAAAGCATCACACGCTATTCCTCGGCCGCGGCCCGATGTGGCCGATCGCAATGGAAGGTGCGCTGAAGCTCAAAGAGATTTCGTACATCCACGCCGAAGCGTATGCGGCGGGTGAACTAAAACACGGTCCGCTGGCACTGATCGATGAAGACATGCCGGTCGTGGTCGTTGCACCCAACAACGAGCTCCTGGACAAGTTGAAATCCAACATGCAGGTCGTGCGTGCACGCGGCGGCAAGCTGTATGTGTTCGCGGATCGCGAGACCGGACTTGAGAACGAAGACGGGGTGAAAGTCATTCCGATGCCACACGCTGATCGTTTGATCGCACCGATCGTGTATACCGTGCCATTGCAGTTGTTGTCCTACCACGTCGCCGTGTTGAAAGGCACCGACGTCGATCAGCCGAGGAACCTCGCGAAGAGTGTGACTGTGGAGTAGACCAGCGGCGCTAGCATCATTGTGAACCTTGACGCTTAACTCCGTCACTTTTCCGGAAACTCAGTCACTTTTCTGTGAATTGCCTGGTAACTCCGTCACTTATCGACTATATCGACTAGTTATCCCAGCGCATTGCCCGCCTTCCCGCAAAAGCGGACCAAACTCCAATGATTGGTACACTGACTTCTTCTGACCCTATGTATGGACTCCCCCAACCCAGTCACCTAGGTTGGAGGTTCGCCAA
>JBCAZH010000208.1:0-1667 GCA_038533155.1 Pseudomonadota bacterium
CCCATGAGTAGCGGCTAGGTGCGCTGCGACGAGACGGCCGGTAAACCCGGTGGCACCCCATACAACAATGTCAAATTCTCTTCTTTTTGCCACGAGGTAGGGCTCCCAAACCGTGAGGTTGTTCTCGCAAAGCGCTATTATGACCTGCGGAATCCTTGTGAGACAGCCGTTGAGAGAAAAGGCATGAGTCGAGCCATTATCGTCGTTCTGGATTCGTTCGGTGTCGGTGCAACACCTGACGCAGAGCGATTCGGTGACACCGGTGCGAATACGCTTGGCTCGATTGCCCAGTGGTGTCGAGAACAATTTGACGCAGGAAAGCGGCAGCAGCCGCTGACGCTACCGAACCTCACTAAGATGGGATTGATGCACGCCGCTGAGCTCGCTGCAGGGTCTTGGCCTGACGGGGATCCTGGGATTGAGCCCGAGGCAGCTTGGGGCTGCGCGGCCGAGCGCTCCAGCGGCAAGGACACGCCATCGGGGCACTGGGAGCTTGCTGGCTGCCCGGTGATGTTCGATTGGGGATACTTTACGGATCGCGAGGACACCTTTCCGCCCGAACTACTGAACGAGTTGGCGCGCAGAACCAGGGTGCCGGGGTTTCTCGGCAACTGTCATGCGAGCGGGACTGAGATCATTCATCGACTCGGTGAAGCGCACTGCGAATCCGGCAAACCTATCGTGTATACCTCAGCAGACAGCGTGTTTCAGGTCGCCGCGCATGAGCGTCATTTCGGATTGGATCGGCTGCTCGAGCTGTGCGATGTCGCGAGGGAATTGGTTGACCGCTACAAGATCGGCCGAGTTATCGCACGACCGTTCATCGGGGATGGTCCCGAGTCTTATGTCCGCACCGGCAACCGCCGTGATTTGACCACGCCCCCGCACGCACCGACGCTGTTGGATGAGCTCTGCGCACAAGGTGGCTCGGTGGTCAGTGTTGGCAAGATTGCTGACATTTTTGCGCACCGCGGCGTCACGACCAAGATCAAAGCGTCCGGGAACGATGCGCTGGTCGACGCGACAATCGATGCGATCCAGTCGGCAGGCGACCAAACACTCGTGTTCACAAATTTAGTGGACTTCGACATGTTGTTCGGCCATCGGCGGGATCCGGCCGGTTATGCGGATGCGCTAGAGGCTTTCGATGCAAGACTGCCGGAGATCCAAAACGTGATGGATGAATCGGATGTGCTGGTCTTGTGCGCGGACCACGGTTGCGACCCAACGTGGCCTGGTTCTGATCACACACGCGAGTACATTCCGGTTTTGGTCGCTGGCGATTCTGTCGCGCGTGGCAGTCTTGGCAAGCGATCCTCATTCGCTGATGTCGGTCAAAGTCTCGCCACCCATTTTGGGTTGGCCCCGCTCGATCACGGCGCGTCGTTCATCACCTCGTGATGAGATAGATTCAACCGGCGCGCGATCCGTTCGTACCACCTGGCCACATCTGACCGTAGCGCTGACTCGTTAATCGTTCGAATCGATCGTTCGGTCATCAGAATTCGACCTCCGACGATGGTAGTGATGACGTCGGTGCTGTCGGCGACATAGACCAAGTGGGACACGATGTTGTAGAGCGGGGCATGCCGAAGCTCCGAGAAATTCACCTGGATCAGATCGGCGCGCATGTTGGGCGCCAACATGCCAACCTCGTCGGCCAAACC
>JBCAZH010000209.1:0-1664 GCA_038533155.1 Pseudomonadota bacterium
CACGTAGAGTGATCGTCGTCCGCGGCCACTGCAGTGGGTCGAGAAACGTTTCTTGATTGTCTGCTGGGAAGCGAATCGACGAGATCGTCAGTGGGACACTATATTCGGCTACGTTGATCTCTATCGCGTCGGGCAGTGCGTTGAGCAGTGCCAGCACGTCTGGATCAGACAACGGATCTTTGGTCTGGCTCAGTTCGAAATAGGCTTGCCGACCCCCGATCGTCGTTAGGATATCGAGCTCGAGTGTCACCACCACCGTCGAGTCTTCTTCCAACGACACGGTCGCGCGAGACATATTGAGTAGGTGCGCGCTGGCAGGCGTCGCTAACACGAGCACCGCGATCCACCAGAGCGTTCCAAACGAACGCATTAGCGTGAGTTCGCTACCAGGCGATCGGATGGGTTTCGCCGGTGGTGACATTCACAAGGCCGCCTTCGTTGCCTTCGTATGGCGCAACCAATTGCCACTTCCATGGCGATGCGGTCAGGAAAGCAAAACGCATGCGCTCGGGTAGGCCAGGGTTGCCGACCCACTGCATGTCGTCAGCCGCTTGGAATAGCGCCTCGACTTCCGCGCCGACCACTTCCACCGGCCGTTGCGACACCAAACCGGCGATTTCCAAACTGACGGTCGCCACGACTTCGTTGTTCGCTACTAACGCCCAACCACCCTTCAACTCGGCGACGGTATTTACGGCGAGCGCCATCGCCGCATCGTCATTGCCGAGCACCCAGATATTGTGCAGATCGTGCGACTGCGAACTCGCTAGCGCAGAGTCTGGAGTCAAGGGCCCGACTTTTTGCCAGAACATCTTGGACGTCGCGCCGGTGCCATGGTAACGGTCAACCATCGCGACTTTGCTGATGCCCGTGGACGGATCTGCACGGAGTTCACCGTCGACAACTGGGAGCGTTGTACTCGGTAGCGATGGTGCGAAATAGAACGGTTCAAGAATCGCTACGTTCATCTCGCTGCGGTCCGACGGCGCAGCGATTCGGAAGTCTTCCGCAGAAATTTCTCTGCCGACATTCATTGTGTTTGTCGCCCACTCTGGATACTCGATCTCTGGAATATCCAGTAGGTACTCACCGTTCTTCGCGGCCAGTTGTCCGCTGGCGTACACCGATTCGATAGCGACCGTCTGTGGATCGGTCAGCAATACAACATCCGCGAATCGGCCCGGTGCGATCGAACCCACGAGATGCTCAATGTGGAAGTGCTTAGCTGTGTTGAAGCTTCCGAGTTGATAGGCAATACGCGGCTCGACGCCCGCCTCAATCGCCGTGCGGATGTTGTAGTCCATCGAGCCGAGCTGTGTAGTGGTGTGCACGTCTCGATCGTCGGTCGTGACCGAAACATTGCTCCAGTCTTTGAGCCCTTGTTTCAAAAGGTACGGAAACAGGCGCCGTGCCGTATCGACGCGAACTTCGAGGAACACGCCTCTGCGCAGTTTCTCAAGCCCTTCTTCCGGGAGGCGCACCTCGTGATCGGATGACAGACCGGCTGCCGCGAATGCGTTGATCTCATCAATGCCAACGAGCCCAGCACCATGGCCTTCAACGACGCCGCGATGGTCCCACGTCGCGTCGATCATGCCCCAAATTCTCTCGTGCCCGGGTGCCTCAAGATTTTGTACTGCGGTCCAGTCCATCACCTCGCCGAG
>JBCAZH010000210.1:0-1599 GCA_038533155.1 Pseudomonadota bacterium
TGAACGAATGGGGCGTTGTTGATCCGGAACACTCACGCGGCGGACTCTCACCGGAACGCGCGAAACCGGTGCCGCCTGCTCGTGAAGTCACGCTCCTGCAGAGAAAGAAAGGCAAACTGGGCGCTCGGCTCGGGAAAACAACCGGTTGGATTCACAGAGCCACGCTTAAAATGAAGAATGTGAAGATGATCGGAGAGGTGAACTACGAGCAAATCTCCGATGAGGGGCTTTTGATCACTTTCGGATCCGGCAGGAAAGATCCGACTTGGCTTGAGGTCGACAATGTCGTGCTGTGTGCCGGTCAGATTCCGCTGCAGGAATTGAAAGCGCCGCTCGAATCAGCTGGCATACCCGTCCACGTTATCGGCGGCGCCGATATCGCCGCTGAGTTAGACGCCAAACGCGCCATCGATCAAGGCAGTCGATTGGCAGCTATTCTGTAAAACGCAGGGAACGTTGGCCTAAAAATCGCGTGCCCTGCCCGACTCACGAAGCTCCGCCACACTCCAGCCATCGCAGTCTGCGAGATTCGCCGCATCCACCATTCCGTCAGGCTTCACGACGACCAGCACCGGATTCGACGTGAGTGATTTGTAAAGCACACTGCCATCTTCCAACAGTGCACTAACGTAGAACACCAACTCATCCCATGGCTGGACGTCGATCGGATCGTCGACTGAACAAGTCAGCACATCGGGGTTGTTGCCGAACACCCCAGCATTGGTCAGCGAAGGCGCAGCGAGCAAGGTCAGCGCCAAAAAGGTAGCTAATCGAAACATGCAAGACTCCTACTGCCAACACCCGATCAAGAGTAACGCTTGCACGTCACCAACACGATAGATCCCAGTGCCAAATTTGCGGTGCGGCTATGCAATGCCAACGTATACTCAATCCGGTATCGGAAAAATCTGAGACGGTGAGAGCAATGAGCAAAAACATTCTCATTACAGGTGGGTCTTCGGGAATCGGCGAAATTTGCGCCAGACGGGCTGTAGAAGCGGGACACCGAGTGGTCATCGCATCGAGAAGCGAAGACAAGTTAGACGCTATCGTCAGTGATTTAGGTGATGACAACGCATTCGCCGTTCCGTGTGATGTCGCCGATCCTGACGCCCAGGCGGCGATGTTCGACAGCGCAATTGAGAAATTCGGGCGTTTGGATGTCGTGTTTGCCAACGCAGGACTCGGGGCCTCGGCCGTCGGCACAGAGCATGGTGATATCGAGAACTTTCACCAGATGATCATTATCAACAATTTCGCTGTGACCGTGACCTGTAAACTAGCGATTCCGCATCTCAAGCTGACGAAGGGGCAACTCATCTTGACAGGTTCACAGGCCGGACATGTTGCGTTATCCGGTTCTGTCTATAGCGCAACGAAATGGTTCATTCGAGGCTACGCGAAAAACCTCACGAATGAGCTAACACCGCACGGTGTGCGGGTCACAAGTATTGACCCTGGAATGGTCGAGACACCCTTCTTCGACAGCCCACAACCACAGGCGTTACGCCCTGATGATATCGCCAATGCATTCCTTTACGTCGTGAATCTGCCCGCTCACGCTCGGATAGCAGAGATCGAGATCAATCCGATGGTCGG
>JBCAZH010000211.1:0-1584 GCA_038533155.1 Pseudomonadota bacterium
CACTCCATTCAGCACAGGAAAACGCGCATGCGAATCTGGATCGCACTCACGGCTTTGTTGGCCTCGGTCGCCACCGCCGAGTTTGATTACTTCAGTGATAACCGACAGATGATTCGCAACGGTGTGCAAGCGGTATTGACCTGTAACGGACTGTTCACCTCCAATCGCCCCATCGAACTCGTAGAGGAGCAGGAGCTCGCCTATCTCACCGAAACGCGGTTCGGCGGCGTGGTCAAAGACTCGGTGACGATCGATACAACAATCGGCGCAGTCACCGTCGGCGGTGGCGATTCAGGCACGGCGATCACGGCTGCGTTTCGCGAAGGCATCGGATGCATTGTTCTAGCACCGGATCAATCGCTGGACGACATCGATGGTTTGCCCGAGCTTCCGGCGTCGATCAAAGACTTATCAGAAACACCTTGGCCCAACGGCGATCGACTGGCCGAGACACCGTGGCCGCTAGGCGTCGATCCGAACAAGCTCGCACGCGCTTCCGATCGAATTTTCGAACCCGAACGCGACAATCAGGTCACGTTGAGCCTGTTGGTGATCCACAAAGGTCAGATCATCCACGAGCGCTATCGTGAAGGCGTTGATCAGCACACCCGCACTCGCACCTGGTCGACCGCGAAAAGTATCGCTGTGACGTTGATCGGCATGTTGGTCGATCGAGGCGATCTTCAGCTGGATGCGCCGCTGCCAATCGATTGGCTCCCGGCCATTGATTCAGACGATCCAGACCCGCGCAGCGCCGTCACGCTGCGCGACGTGTTGCACATGTCGAGCGGCCTGTTTCCCGTCGACAGTTTTAACCAGGAATACGCCACTGGCTCCGGCCTGGCCTACTGGGCTGGCGCGAGCTCGGTGGAAGGCGCGCGAAGTCGTGGCTTGATAAGAGAACCCGGTTCGCATTGGGACTACGAGAATTACGACACACTACTCGCCGTCCTAGCGATGAAAAACGTACTGGGCAACCAGGAAGACTATCTAAATTTTCCGCGCAAAGCGTTGCTCGAAAAAGTCGGCATGCACCACACATTGCTCAGCACAGATCGATTCGGTGACTTTATTCTCAGCTCGCAGGTGTATACCAACGCACGAGACCTAGGCCGGTTCGGATTGCTCTATTTGAACGGCGGCGTGTGGCAAGGAAATCGATTGATCTCGGAAGACTGGATCGAATTTGTCCGTACACCGGCACCTTCGACAGCAGACCAAGGCAACTTCTATGGCGGTCAATTCTGGTTGGTGCCAGATGGTCGTGACGACGTGCCGAAAGATGCCTATGCCACAGCAGGTAATCGCGGACAGTACGTGATCATTGTTCCGTCACACGATCTCGTCATCGTGCGCCGCGGACTGGACTACGCGAGCCCTCACATGAATCGATGGGATATCGCAGCGCACATCCTAGAAGCCTTCGAAGGCAAAGATGCCACCGATGAGTAATACTCTGATTCAAAACGCTCGCCTTTCCGGGCTGGCGCTGCTCGGGACGATTGTCATCGGGATTGTGACGCGTGACATCGTCCCAGCACTTGCCAACAACATCGTCAGTATCACGTTCATGTCTTGCCACCT
>JBCAZH010000212.1:0-1568 GCA_038533155.1 Pseudomonadota bacterium
CCTTCATTGAAGTTGGCGACATAGACGTTGTCCTCACCATCAATCGCGGTGGCGACTGGCGCGAGCAACAAACCACCGGTCGACAGCGCACTGACGACACCGTCGGGGGTGATTTTCGTGACGGTAGTGCCATCCCCGGCGCCGACACCGTACTGCGACACGATCACGTTGTCTTTCGAATCGACGACGATACCGGCTGGTCCGGGTAACACATCAGCGAATTTCGTCACTTCGCCTGCCGTCGTGACTTTGCTGATGGTTCCGTCGTTGAAATTGCTGACGTACAAATTGCCTTGGCTGTCATTCGCGATGTCGATTGGTCCTGCCAAGCCCGAGGCCTGGATGAAGACGCGTCCATCCGGTGTGATGACGAAAAGTCGATCACCTCGGAACCCTTCAGCCGCATAGATAAGCCCGTCCGGCGTCACATGGATGCCGTCCATGTTGAATACCTTGAGGGGTAACGATTTACCCGCACAAGCCGCTGCCGACATTCCGAAAATCAGAACTGCGAAAACCCCCGTGTACCAACCCCGTATCTTCATTCTGTTGTCCTCATTGGTTGTTGCGAAACACTCACCCGGCGAAAATTCCAGTTGGCGGGAGACTGGACAATCGGAATGTGACCAACCCCTGGGTATTTGGTGACGAACGCCCTCTCTTTCGAACGCGAAAATCATTACCATCTTCCGCTCTGTGGAATCGCGCGGGCCCGCCTGTTTGAATCGTCGAGTTTTCAGCCTGATCGTCCTGTTGTGGATCGTTGTCGGTACGATTCACGGGCTGTCGCGGTACTCGGATATCGTGCGGTACGGCTTGGACGTACCCTTCTCCATGGTGGACGTTGGGTACTTCGTCCTTTCATATGCCTTCTGGGTCGTCATCACCGTTGTGCTGCTGAAGGTCATGCGGGCGGAACGCTTTCGCTTTTCTTTTGGCCAACTAACCGCCTGCTTCGTTGTTGGCATCGTGCTGTGGCTTCCGATCTACTTTTCGTATGACTACGGCATGTCGACCTTGATCGCCGGTGGTGGTTGGCAGGACTGGACACAGAAATTTGCTGAGACCAGTGGGTCTGTTGTGTTCTTTTACGCGGTCGTCTACGCGCTCACATTCGCTTTGTGTGGCAGCGTCACTTTGGCGTCGCGTGCGAGAGCTGCGGAATCTGAGAAGTCGGCGCTGGAACAGCAACGCGCGGTAGCTGCGTTGGCGCTTTCGGAACAGCAGATGCAGTTGATGCAGTCGCAACTGAGCCCACACTTCTTGTTCAACTGCCTGAGTGCCATCAGTTATCTCGCAAGAAACGAGGACCGCAAGACATTGACCGACGCAGTCGCAAAGCTAGGCAACTTGCTTCGATTCACGATCGAGAACGCATCGAGGCCCACGATCACCATTGCCGATGAGCTCAGATTTTGTGAGGACTATGTCGGACTTCAGACCTTGCGCTTCGGCAATCGATTTCGTTTTCTTCTGGACGTCGATCCTTGCGTCGCGAACGCCTATTGCCCACCGTTCACGATTCAACCGTTAATCGAGAATGTGTTCCGCCATGTCGTTGAGCAGAT